>NZ_CAJMZG010000003.1:0-584633 GCF_905220255.1 Paraburkholderia sp. J69-1
AGCCACAGCTTTACGAAATTGCGATAATTTGCATTATGTCAAATCACATAGAACGTTCGGAAAACCCTGCCGGTCCTGATTTGACTGCTGTGCATCGCGCCCGCGAATTTACCTGGCATGCCGAAGAATCGACAGATTCTTCGGCAATCGTCATGACGGCACGTTCGTACCGTCACGGCTTCAATGCTCGTTGCTGGCTTTCGCAGCCTGCGGGCAAGCCGGATCTTTGCCCCAGTGACCGTCGCAGACGCGCCAGCGGCAAAGCTGATCCTCGAAGAAACCGCGCTCGCTGCAAGCCTTGACCTGCTGCGCCAACGACGCGTTAGCCTCACTGCCTTTCGCCGAACCCTTCGATGCATGCGAACCGGTCTTCGCATCCGTCGGCTTGGAGCGCGCGAACAGCACGGCCAGCAGATCCGCATCGGAATCGTCTTTTTTACCGTTGGCGTGCGCCTTCTTCGACTGGGCGAGCGCCGTCTTGCTATCGGCCTTGCTGTCGTTCTTATGCGCGTTGGCCGTTTGATGCTTGGTATCGGCGCTATCGTGTTGATGCTTTGCGGCGCTTTTTTCCGGCGCGGCCTGTGCTGTTTGCGCAACCGGCGCCGCGGGTGCAGCGGGCGCGGTCGCGCCGCTGGCCGAGCCATCTGCGAGCACGCGCGCGAGGCGTTCGTTCTCGCCTCCTGCAGATGCCGAGTCGTCGTCGGCGACGATGGTGGCCGCGTGCGAAGCCGATGCCTCCTCGGGCGCATTTTTCTGTGCGCTCGCAACGACTGCATGCGACGCGGGCGTAGCCGACGCTGCAGCCACGGCAACCGCGCTGGCCGCCGTCGATGCCGCGTTCGACGTACTCGACGGCGTGCGCGACATCCAGTGCCATGCACCGAATGCGCCCGCACCGATTACGAGCAGCGCCACAAGGCCGGCCGCTTTCGAGGAACGCTGCGGCGTCTTGCCCGCAGGCATGGGCTGCGGCACCACGCGCCCTTCGAGGTTAGCGAGAATGCGTGAGCCAGCGGGCGTGCCGCTGGCAGGTGCGCCGGCCGGCCTGGCGGGTGTATCTGCCAGCAGGCTGGGTGGAGCTTTGGGTCGGGAATTGTCCGGCACACTCATTACTTTAGAGTCTCATTCGGATCGTGCACATTGAATCGGGCCTGTTTCGCCGTAATAATACGTGTCGGCCCGAGTTCGGGCAGGCCTGATTCTAAAATCAAGCATTACAAAAAACAATTGCCTCAGTTCACGGGGTCGCTTTTGGTTGCCATTGCACTCGTAGTCTATTTCGCCATTACCGTACCGATAGCCGCAATTCTGCTGTTACCGGGCGTTCGAGCGTCCTTTTTCGATGCTTTATTCAGCCTGCATAATGTGATCACGCGGCGTATTTCCGCGAGTTCTACACATGCGCGCAAGCATATTTCTAAATCGGCAAAATATTCCCAATCGACAATGGTCGATATGCAAAATTTGCTGATTAAGCGGCGCTTGCTGATTTTGTCGACGACAGGTATTCTTGCGACGCCGCCGCTGATTGCTATTGCGCTTCGCGGTCGCCAGTTATTCCAATACGATGACACGGCTCGTGTGCCCGATGAAAAAATCGCGGCACTGCTCAATGGCGAGCAGCTGGTTCCGCCGCCGCCTTTGCCGCCTGAAGTGTTCGCCACGCGTGAGGTTGAACAGATTCGTCCGGCACTGGTGGATGCGAGTCGCGACTGGAATCTGCTCGATGCGGATTTCCGTACGCGTTTGCTGCTCGTTTATAAAATCATGCACGAGCAATACGGTTACGACATGGCTTTGCTTGAAGGTTATCGCAGCCCCGATCGGCAGGACCGGCTGGCAAGAATGGGGGGCAGCGTGACTAATGCCGCGGCGTTTCAGAGCTATCACCAATACGGACTCGCAGCGGATAACGCATTCCTGCGCGACGGCAAGCTCATCATTTCAGAAAAAGATCCGTGGGCCATGCGCGGCTATCAGTTATATGGACAGGTTGCCGAACAGGTTGGCCTCACATGGGGCGGACGCTGGAAAATGATGGACCTCGGGCACGTCGAATATCACAAGCCCGGTTTCGTGCTGGGACGCAGGCCGGCAGATGCAAAATGACATGCGCAATGACACGTGCATGTCACCGGCAGCAGATAAGCACGCATGCGTATATGCAGATTGGGCCGAAGCAAAACGCAATGCGAACAATAAAGAGGATGGATATGGGGCGTTCTTTCAATACCTTGAGCGATATGCCGCGCAAGCCGCGCAATTCCTTTCCTGATCTCTCACAGTTTTCACATCGTTCGCCGATCCTGTCCTGCACATGATCGGCTGCACGCGCGCGCCCTGCCCGTTGCGCGTCTCGCCACCGTCACGCATGAATCACCAGAACAGCACTCAAAGCATCAGGATCTGACCGGCATATGCAACGCTTTCTCAACGTGTTGACTCACAAGCGCACGCTTTCCATCATCGGCATCATTGCGCTGGCAGCCGTGCTCTATATTGCAGCCGACACGCTGCAGATCGGGCTCGTCTGGGTCGCGGCCGTGCTCGGCGTGCTGTTCGCGCTCTGGCTGATCGTGTGGATCGTGCGCCGCATTCGCGTGCGCCGCGCCAATCGCAAGCTCGGCGACATGCTCGAACAGCAGGCCCAGGTCGAAACGCCGGCCGCCGTCGCCGCGCGCGGCACGCAGGCCGAACTCGACGCGCTGCGCACGCGCCTGACCGACGCGGTCAAGACCATCAAGAGCTCGAAGATCGGCCAGCTTTCCGGCGGCTCCGCGCTTTACGAATTGCCGTGGTACATCGTGATCGGCAATCCGGCGGCGGGCAAAAGCAGCGCGGTCATCAATTCCGGCCTGCAATTCCCGTTCGCCGATAAAAAAGACGCCATCGTGCACGGCATCGGCGGTACGCGTAACTGCGACTGGTTCTTCACGACCGAAGGCATTCTGCTCGATACCGCAGGCCGCTATTCGGTTCACGAAGAAGACCGTGGCGAATGGCTCGGCTTTCTGGGCCTGCTCAAGCGCTTCCGTCCCAAGGCGCCGATCAACGGCATCATCGTGACGGCGAGCATTGCGGAACTCACCGGCAATCGCCCGGAATTCGCCATCGATCTGGCGAAGAACCTGCGCCAGCGCGTGCAGGAACTCACGGAAAAACTCGAAGTCTTCGCGCCCGTCTATGTGATGTTCACGAAGGTGGACCTGATCACGGGCTTTACCGAATTCTTTAGCGCGAACGATCGCCACGAATACGATCGCGTCTGGGGCGCCACCCTGCCCTACGAGCCCGATGAAAAGCGCGACGTGGTCGCGCAGTTCGACGAACGCTTCGAAGAACTCTATGACGGCCTGAAGGAAATCAGCATCGCGCAGATGTCGATCAGCCGCGGCAATGCGCTCACGCCGGGCCAGTTGAGCTTCCCGCTCGAATTCTCGACGATCAAGCCCGCCTTGCGCGCGTTCCTCGCCACGCTGTTCGAGAACAACCCATTCCAGTACAAGCCGATTTTCCGCGGCTTCTATTTCACGAGCGCGCTGCAGGAAGGCGAAACCAATAGCGCCGCCGCGCAGCGCATCGCCAACCGTTTCGCCTTGTCGGCCGATGGCATTCCCAAGGCGCAAGCGGCCTTCTCGAAGAACGGCTTCTTCCTGAAAGACCTGTTTTCCAAGGTGATTTTCGCGGACAAGCAGACCGTGCGCCAGTTCGCGAGCCCGGCAAAAACGCGTCTGCGTTACGCCACGTTCTTTGGCGTGGTGGCGGCGCTCGCGCTCGCGCTGGGCGGCTGGACGTGGTCGGCGGTCAATAACCAGCAACTGGTGGCGAATGTGCAGGCCGATCTCGACAACGTCGAGAAGCTGCAACAGAACCGCAACGACCTGCAGTCGCGTCTGCAGGCAATGGACATTCTGGAAGACCGCATCGACCAGCTCGAACAGTTCCGTCGCGACAAGCCGCTCGCGGTGTCGCTGGGCCTGTATCAGGGCGATCGCATCGAACAGCATCTGCTCGAAGAGTATTACAACGGCGTGCGCCAGATCATGCTCACGCCGGTCTCGCAGAATCTCGCTTCCTTCCTCAAGGATGTCGATGCCCACCCGGACCAGCTCGCGCCGATGACGCACGCGCCCGACTCCGGCGCCGTGCCGGTTTCCGCGCACGCAGCGATGGCGAACACGAGCCAGGGCGGCCTCTACAGCGATGCCTCGCCCTCGAGCGTGGAAGACGCGTACAACGCGCTCAAGACTTACCTGATGCTTTCGGATAAGCGTCACGTCGAAACCGCTCACCTCACCGACCAGATCGCCCGCTTCTGGCGCGGCTGGCTCGAACAGAATCGCGGCAACATGCCTCGCGACGAGATGATCCGCAGCGCCGAGCGCATGATCACGTTCTATCTCGCACGCGTGAACGACGACGACTGGCCGATGGTCGACGCGAATCTCTCGCTGATCGACCAGACGCGCGAAAACCTGCGTCATGTGGTGCGCGGCATGCCAGCACGCCAGCGCGTGTATGAAGAGATCAAGGCGCGCGCCTCCACGCGTTTCGCGCCGATGACCGTCGCGCGCATCGTCGGTGACAGCAACACGGCGCTGGTCGCGGGCAGCTACGCGATTCCCGGCACCTTCACGCGCGAAGCGTGGTTCCAGTACGTGCAGCCCGCGATCCGCGATGCGGCCACCAAGGAACTGCAGGCCAAGGACTGGGTGCTCAACACCTCGGCGTCCGACGACCTCACGCTCGAAGGCAGCCCGGAGCAGATCCAGAAAACCCTCGTGGGCATGTACAAGGCCGAATACGCGCAGCACTGGCAGAAGTTCATGCAGGGCATCGCCGTGCAGGACTTCGGCAGCTTCGGTCAGGCCGTGGATGCGATGAACCGCCTGGGCGACCCGCAGGATTCGCCGATCCGCAAGATCCTCGAAACCGCGTATGACCAGACGTCGTGGGATAACCCGTCGCTCGTCAACACCACCATCAAGCAGGCGCAAAGCGGCATCAAGGGCTGGTTCAAGAACCTGTTCTCGCGCGCGACCAGCGGCACGGTGGAAGCGAATATCGACATCAACGGCAATCCGGTCGAAATCCCGATGGGTCCGATCGGCCAGGCGTTCGCGGGTCTCGGCCGCATTGTCGTCACGCACGACAATGGCTCGATGCTCAAGGGCTATATGGATTCGCTGTCGAAGGTGCGCACGCGCTTCAACACGATCAAGAACCAGGGCGATCCGGGACCGGGCGCGCGTCAGCTGATGCAGCAGACGCTCGACGGCAACGGCTCGGAACTGTCCGATTCCCTGAAGTTCGTCGACGAGCAGATGCTCACGGGTCTCACCGACGATCAGCGCAAGGCGTTGCGTCCCCTGCTCGTGCGTCCGCTGATGCAGGCTTACGCCGTGGTCATTCAACCGGCCAGCGTCGAAGTGAACAAGGTGTGGAACGCGCAGGTGTATCAGCCGTTCCAGGCGTCGCTCGCCAACAAGTATCCGTTCGCGGGTACGGCGAAGGTCGAAGCCGGTTCGAGCGAAATCGGCCAGATGTTCGGCCCGGATGGCGCGATCTCGAAGTTCGTCAGCACCACGCTCGGGCCGCTCGCCGTGCGTCGCGGCGACACGCTGACCGCACGCACGTGGGGCGATATGGGTCTGGCACTCACGCCTGACTTCACCGGCGGCTTCGCGCGCTGGGTCGCACCGCTGGGCGGTGGCGCAGCAGGCGCGAACGGTGGTGCGAGCGAACCGCAGACCGTGTTCCAGATCCTGCCACAGCCTTCGACCGGCACGACCGAGTACACGATTGCGATCGACGGCCAGCAACTGCGTTATCGCAACACGCCGCCGCAGTGGACCAACTTCGTGTGGCCGAACCCGAACGGCGCGCCTGGCGCGACGCTGTCGGCGACCACCTTCGACGGCCGCACGATCCAGCTCGTCAACGAGCCGGGCCGCTACGGTCTGGAGAAGCTGATCAATTCGGCGCAACGTAGCCGCCGCCCGGACGGCACCTTCGACCTCACCTGGACGCAAGGCAGCGTGACAGTGTCGCTGAGCATGCGCATCATCAGCACCTCGCAGCCCACGGCTTCGAGCGGCGATGCGCCGCAGCAGCAAGGTCTGAAGGGCGTGCAACTGCCGTCGTCGATTGCGAACGTCGGCGCGGCGGGCGGCGCGCAGAACGCACAGAATCCGCAAGGCGCCAGCGCGGCCGCTGGCCCGCAGGCCGCAATGGGCGCACCGGCGACCGTTGCTGGCACAACCAACTCGCAGGGAGTCGCGCAATGACGCAGACCGTTCAGGCGCAGATCGCCTATTTCGGCAAAATTCCCTCGCGCGGCGATTTCGTCAAAAGCGCGAACAATCCGCAGTTGTTGCAGACGCTGGACAACTGGATCGCCGAAGCCATGAACATGCTGACCGACGATCCGCGCTGGAAGATCGTCTACGAGGAAGCGCAGCCGATGCACTTCGCGTTTCTCGGTTCGCATAGCCGCCTCGCGATCGCGGGCCATATGGTCGCGAGCCACGACCAGTCGTCGCGGCGCTTTCCGTTCCTCGCCGCCACGGCGCTCGAAGTCGAGCAGCCGCTGGCGTTTCTCGCGCGCAGCCCGCTGGCATTTGCGCGTTTGTGGTCGCGGGTGGCCTCGCAGATGCAGCCGCTGCTAGGCCCGAGCGAGCCTTCGGGCGCGCTGCAGGCGCTGGGCGAAACGCACGTGCCGGTCGATGTGGGCGGCACGGGCAATCCGCACGACGGCACCTTCGCGGATTTCATCGAACACCAGACGCTCTCCGGCCTCGAACAGATGCTGCTGGGCAGCGGCCATCCCGTGCGCCTCAAAGGCGCGATGCTCGCGCTCGGTTCGCTGCTGCGCCCGGTGATGCAAAGCGGCGCCGCGCATCTCGAACGCGGCCTCACGCTGCCGCTGCCGACCGACCCGTTCTATCGCAGCCTCGTCGGCGCGTTCTGGCTCGAACTGATCGCGCCGTTCGTCTCGAAGGCCGATTTCGAACTGGCCATTTTCCTTGGCACCATCGCGCAGCGCGAACGGCTCATCATCGGCTTCAACGGCGCGTCCGCGAAGACCCTGCATAGCGTGGTCGATCCGCAAACCTATTCAGCTCATAACATCGACATCGACGATCCCGAGTGGATCGACGATCATGCACAAAGCGACCATGGCATCAGCAAACTCGTCAGCTACCTCGATCAACCGCAACTCTCGCTGCGCGTCGCCATCGACACGTTCCGCGAAGCGTTCATCGGAGAGCCGGTCAATGGCCGACGTGGTTAAACGCAGCGGCCTGGCCGCGGCGGTAGCGCTGAGCTTCGGCGCGCTGGCCTCGTTTGCAACAACGGCATCGGCCGACGATGCCAGCCCCGCGCGCGTCACGCCCATCATGACGAACGGCGCGACGGTGAGCGGCACGATTCCCGCCGCTTCGGGCCCGGCGAATGTCGCCGCTACGTCGACGCCGTCGGTCGCTTCCGCTTCGGCGCCGCGCAGCACCGTCACGTCGACGCCCGCGCCGGTCGATGCTACGCCAGGCCAGGTCGTGGCCGGCGGCAAGGTGCCTGACGAAGCCACCCACGCCGCCGTGCTGCAACGCCTGCGCGATACCTATGGCGCGGGCAATGTGGTCGATCAGATCGAAGTGGGCGACGTGGCGACGCCGCCGAACTGGTCGTCGAATGTGCAGAAGCTGCTGGGCGCGCAGCTCAAGCAGATCCACAAAGGACAACTGAAGATCGACGGCACGCAGATCGACGTGCGCGGCGAAGTGGGCAACGAAGCGCAGCGTCAGCAGATCGCCAGCGATATGGCGAACGCGCTCAATCCCACCTACACGATCCGCAACGGCCTGCGCGTGAGCGCTTCGGAACAGGGTCTGCTCGACCAGACGCTCGCGAACCGCACGATCGAATTCGAAACGGGCAGCGCCACGCTCGCGCCGGAAGGTCGCGCGATCCTCGACCAGATGGCGGCCGTGCTCGCGAAGATGAATACGCGCACCGTGGAAATCATCGGCCACACCGACAACTCCGGTAACCGTACCTCGAACATCGCGCTGAGCCAGGCGCGCGCCGATGCGGTGAAGGGGTATCTCGTCGCCAAGGGGATTTCGCCGCAGCAACTGACGACCAACGGCGTGGGCCCGGATCAACCGGTGGCGTCGAACGACACCACGGACGGACGCGCACGCAATCGCCGTATCGAATTCCGCGCGGGTCTCTAAGCAAGCGCAGCATGAAAAAAGCCCTGCAAATGCAGGGCTTTTTTATCGCCTAGAACTTCAGCTTAGTTTTCCGATTTCACACCCAGCATCTCGCGGATATGCGAGAGCGTGCCGTCGTCCTTCACCACCGTGGCGAGCCATTCGTGCAGCGGCATGCCAGCCCACTCCGCGGCCTTATCGGCGAGATAAGCCACGGGGCTATGCGGTTCGGTCGCGCGGAAGTAATCCGCCACGGCACGCAGTTGCGCGACCGCGTCTGCGCGGCTCTGGATGCCGCCATGCGCGCGGCTGGGAACGCGGGTTTGAGTCTGCACATAGTCCTCGTGAGGCAATGGCGTCTTGAAGCTCGGCTCCGAACGCCCTGACGTATTCGACGCATCGCTCTGCCCGTCTTCCGTTTGCTGCGCGTTGTCCTGCTTCGCGCGCGCGTCCGGGTCGACACCCACGTCGCGCGCGAAGCGCTCCAGAAGCCGATAAACCGTGTCGAAAGCTTCGCGCGTCTGACGAAAGCTCGGCGCGGAATCGCCGGCCTTCTGCTCCAGCGCCTGATCGAGCGCGGCCAGCGCGGCCTCGAACGTCTTGAACTGCGCCAGCAGCGCCTCGTAGAACGCCGGTGACGTTGCGCGCCGCGACGCGTCGATCTGTTCGACCGAAGGCTTGCCGCGCGCGATATCGTGAGCGTTGTCGGGATCGCGCTTCACCGCCTGCGCAACGTGCTGCGCCACATCCCAATCGAGCGTGCTGAACGCGATACCCGACTGCGTGAGCGGCACGGCGCGCAGCAATTCCGCCGAACGGCCCGCGAGCCACGCCACATTGCCCAGACGCGATTCGACATCGTCGCCTTCGGGCTGCGGATGCATCTGTTCCCAGAAGCGCTCGACCAGCCCGGTCAGCACCGCATAGCCTTGCGTGAGGCCCGGCACGCCTTCCTGAATCGCCAGCGCTTCGGTCAGCCACACGGCCACGCGCAGATCTTTGGTCTGCGTGGCGAGCAGCGCCGAACAACGCTCGGCGACAAACGGCCAGTCGGCTTCCTTGATTTCCGTGACCCATTCGCCCTGATCGAGCGAGGGATCGTCGAAGCGGCGCGCGTAGGCGATCGCATCGAAATCGGCGGAAAACAGCAGGTCCTCGCCGCACGGCGAGCTTTCGTTGATAGGCGCCAGCAGCGCGGTGTAATCAGTCGACATGGTCATTCCACGGTGTATTCGAACTCACCGGACTCGTTCGCGCGCACATTCACGCTTTGCAGCGCCGTGCCTTCCGCGATGCGTTCGAGTACCTGTTGCGCGAGTTCGGGCAGCAGCGTGCCGTTCAGAATGTGATCGACGTTGCGCGCGCCCGAATCCACTTCGGTGCAGCGGGCCAGCACGGCGTCCACGAGCGATTCGTCCCACTCGAAAGTCGCGCCATGATTGGCTTCGATGCGCCGGCGAATGCGTTCGAGCTTGAGTTCGATGATCTCGGCGAGCACATCGTCCGAGATCGGGTAATACGGCACGACCTTCATGCGCCCGAGAAACGCGGGCTTGAAGGTCTTGTACAGTTGCGGACGCAACAATTCGGCGAGCGCGTCGGCGTCCGGCAGTTCTTCGGCCGGTTTGTTCAGACAGGCCTGCATCACGGCCTGCGAACCTACGTTCGAAGTCAGGATGATCAGCGTATTGCGGAAGTCGATCGGACGGCCTTCGGCATCGTCCATCGTGCCCTTGTCGAAGATCTGGAAGAACATTTCCAGCACGTCGGGGTGCGCCTTTTCGACTTCATCGAGCAGCACGACCGAATACGGATTGCGGCGCACCGCTTCGGTCAGCACGCCGCCTTCGCCATAACCCACATAACCCGGCGGCGAGCCCTTGAGACCGGACACGCTATGCGCTTCCTGGTACTCGCTCATATTGATGGTGACGAGCTTGCGTTCGCCGCCATAGAGAATATCGGCGAGCGCCAGCGCGGTTTCGGTTTTGCCGACACCCGACGGTCCCACGAACATAAACACACCGCGCGGCTTGTTCGGATCTTCGAGGCTCGCGTTGGCCGTGCGCACACGCTGCGCGATCGCATCGAGCGCATGGTCCTGACCGATCACGCGCTCGCCAAGCAGCGGGCTCAGATTGAGCACCGTCTTGATCTCGTCCTTGACCATGCGGCCGAGCGGAATGCCGGTCCACGACGCCACCACTTCGGCCACCACATGCGCGTCCACCTGCAACGGCACCATCGGGCCATCGCCTTGCAATGCGTGCAGTTGCGCGACCAGCGCGGGCAGCGCTTCGCGCGCGGCGTCCGCGTCGCGAGCGAGATCGGCCGATCCACCCTCTTCGCGCGCCGCGTCGATACGTTCGCGCAGCGCCGCGATCTGCGTCACCAGTTCGCGCTCCTGCGCGTAACGGGCTTCGTCTTCGGCTACTTCCGCGGCGGCCTGCGCACGCTCTTCGCGCAGTTGCGCGAGGCGTTCGTCGTGCGCCGTACCGTTGGCGGCTTCGCGTTCGAGCGAAGCGATTTCGGCATCGACACGTTCGATATAGCGCTTGCCGTCGTCGATCGCGCCCGGCGTCGAACTATGTGCGAGCGCAACCTTCGCGCAAGCCGTATCGAGCACGCTCACGGCCTTGTCCGGCAACTGGCGCGCGCTGATATAGCGATGCGAAAGACGCACCGCCTCGGTAATCGCTTCGTCGAGAATGCGCACGTTGAAGTGACGCTCCATCAACGCGGTCATGCCGCGCAGCATGGCAGCCGCGAGCGTTTCGCCCGGCTCCTCGATCTTCACCACCTGGAAACGCCGCGCCAGCGCCGCGTCTTTCTCGAAGTACTTTTTGTACTCGCTCCACGTGGTAGCCGCGATCGTGCGCAACTCGCCACGCGCGAGCGCCGGCTTGAGCAGATTGGCCGCATCGTTCTGCCCGGCCTGACCGCCCGCACCGATGATCGTATGCGCTTCGTCGATAAACAGAATGATGGGCTGCGGACTCTTCTTGACTTCGTCGATCACGCTTTTCAGGCGGTTTTCGAACTCGCCCTTCACGCTCGCACCGGCCTGCAGCAGCCCCATATCGAGCACACGCAGCGCCACGTTGCGCAGCGGTTCGGGCACGTCGCCCTCGGCGATACGCAGCGCGAGCCCTTCCACCACGGCCGTTTTGCCCACGCCCGGCTCGCCCGTGAGAATGGGATTGTTCTGGCGGCGACGCATCAGAATGTCGATGGCCTGGCGAATTTCGCCTTCACGGCCGATGACCGGGTCCACCTTGCCTTCGCGCGCGCGTTGCGTGAGATCGGTCGTATAGGTGTCGAGCGCCGGCGTTTTCGACGGACCCGCAGCGGTTTGCGTTTGCGCCTGCGACTCCTGAGCCGCGCCCTGTTCTGCTTCGCGCGGCACCGCTTCCACCGAACCCTCGGTCAATTCATCGAAACGATGCTTGAGTTCGGACACCGCGACTTCGGCCAGACGCGGCGACATACGCTGCGCAAACTGCGCAAGATCGGGCGCGCTCAGCAGCGCGAGCAGCAGATGCCCCGAACGGATGCGGCCAATCTGCGTATCGAGCGATGCAATCAACCAGGCCTGCTCGAACAGCGCAATCAGATGCGGCGAGAACACCGGCGTGCGCGTATTGCCGGTCTTGAGGTTCTGCAATTCGCGTTCGAGATCGGCGCGCACTGCATGCGCATCGATACGCGAGGCGCGCAACGCGCACACCAGATCGCTGGCCGGTTCTTCGATCAGCGCGAGAAACAGATGTTCGAGATCGACTTCGTAATGCCCGCGCGACAGGCACGAGCTGGCCGCCCGTTCGGCCGCGAGGCGGCAGGTCGTGTTGAGCTTGGTGATCAGGGTCTTGAGAGGCGTGCTCATGTCGTGATGGCGTTCCGGGCGAAGTTCGGTTCAGTCGTCAATGGGTGACATGCAATTCGTAGTGCGCGTCGGCGCGATCGCTTTCGGCGGCATGGGTGCAGAGGAAGGCGTCCCAGCCCAGGCGCGAACCGCCGCCCAGCTGGCTAGGCCCGACTTCCGTGCGGCGCAGCACGAGGCGCACTTCGTATTCGAGCGTCACGCGGCCCAGCAGCGTGAGCATGCGTTCGAGCGCGACCGCGCGTTCGCCGCCGGGTAAAAATGCTTCGTAGTCCTGTTTCGATAGCGGACCGATCACGAGTCGCGCACGCATATCGCGCTGCCAGACCCGCTGCCCCGCGAGCGCCGTCGCGCCCAGCGCGACATTGCGCTGCCCGAGCATCGAAAGCTGGTCGGGCGGCACGTCATACCATTTGCCGATGAACTGCTCGATACGCACCGGCACGTTGAAATACTCGGACAGCGTGTTCTGCAGATAAGCCGCGGAAACCGGTCGATGGCGCGCGGCCACGGCGTGGCCCGCAATCGCTTCGTCGAACAGACCGCCCGCGCCGCCATGCAGACCATCGCGCGATTCGTCGTTGGCGACGCCCGCAAGCGCGAGCAACAAGGGCAAATAGCGCTCGTCGCGATCGAGTTCGTAATGAAACGGCAGGCGGTACTTTTTCCACGCGTTATAGAACAGCGCGGTCGCGCGATTCGAAAACACGTCGAAGAATTCGCGCGCGGCGCGATCGCGTTTCAACTGCTCGCGCGCAATCAACTGCTCCGTATAGTGCAGCGGCAGCGCGCCCTGCCCGCCCAGCAAACCAAAAAACGCCGGCGTGATCTCCACCTGGGCAAGCCGCCCTTCGTCGATGGCGGCATCGCGCTTGCTTTTTTCGGCGAGCGACGCGCCGGCTTCGTCGTAAGACCTGGCCTGTTCGATTTCGCTCGGCGGAAAGCCCAGCGACAAGGTATTGCGAAATGACACGCGCTGCGCGAGTACGTCGCGCTGACGGTCCTCGGTCTTATCGACGAACCAGCGTTCGAGCAGGCGCACCGCCTGGAAAAACTCGAAGCGGTGCGGCTCGTCGAGCAGACGCTCGATTACACCAGGATCGATTCGCCGCTGCGGGGCTTGCATCGCAGGATCTCCTCGCCGGTGAGTTCGGACATCACCACCAGTTGAACAAAGCTGTTGATATGAACGTAAAGACCGAAGAACACATCGAGCACGCGCACGAAGGTGCCGAGGCTCGTGCCCACGAAATGGTCTTCGTCGACGGTCACGCGAATCTCCACGCCGCGCACGAAGGTGGCGAACGGCTTGCCGGGCAGCCATTGCACGGCCGAGCGCTGCTCCACGTTGACGATGCCGTCGATATGCCGCGACGACACTGCCGAGCGGCGCATATCGTAGAGCGCGAGCATTTCCTTGAGCGTGCCCGCGCCGCCGCCCGTGAGCGAAACGTGGCTCAGCGACAGATGCGAAATCAGACGCCAGTGCGAAGCCTGGCGGCGCTCGAAACGTACCGAAGGCGTCGGGCGCGCGAGCAGCGAAATCTGGTTGGTGAGCGAACCGCCCTCCAGAAACAGATCGCCGCCCTCCAGACCCACAGCAAGGCCGGCCGGAAGATCGCGATTCGTGCAGGAGAGTTCGAGGCTGAGCGTATCGGTTTGCTCGGAGGCCGGATCGAAGTCGATATCGACGATCGAAATTTCCGTTTCGTAGCCCGGACTCTTTTGCGCGACCCATTCGTCGCGGCGCGCAAACCAGTAGTGCCCCGCGCGCGCGGCTTCGCCGTGACGCAACGAATAGAAAGGCCGGAATTCCACCACCGATTCTTCATTCGCGCGCTGCTGCACCAGATGCACGGAATCGATCGAATAGACTTCGTAGGCAAATGCGCGGCGCGCCTCGGCAATCACCGGATACGCAACCGACTGATGATTGAGACGAATAGGCTCGCCGTGCTGCTTGAAAAGATTCACCACCGGCGTACAGAAAAGTCGCAGATGATGCGCTGCCAGCGTATCGAGCAGACGCGCCTCGTGCGAATCGCCGCGCACTTCTTTCAGCACGATATGCAGCGTGAGACGATGGCAACGCCCGGTTGCCGCGCTCATCGCCTTCAGATCGAAATCGACGAAATCGAATTTGGCGGGAAACGCGAAATACTCGGTCAGCAGGCGATAAGCGGGATGCGATTTCGCAGGGAAATCGATCAGCGCTTCGTCTTCGCCAAAACCGGCCTGGGCGAACGGCAATTCGCGCAGCGCCGTCCAGCGGCCATTACGTTCCGGTTCGACCCACGCGCCAATCGCATTGACGAAAAGACAATCGCCAAGCGCCGCGATAAACGATTGCTCGCCACTCAGATACGCGCGCAATTGCGGCACCTTGAGCGCGGCAATATCGAGTTGCGGCGAAGTCGATTCGAAAGTGATCGAAATCACGCCCGTGGCATCGCCTGGCAGCACGATCGAACTGGGCGCCATCGCCACCGGCATATAGCGCGCTTCGGCAATGCGAATGGGCGCGAGCGTGACGTCGTAGGCGGTGCGAAAACGGCATTGCACGCCACGCAGCGGACGCGACTTCAATTCCGTGCCGCGCGCGATCAACGCAGGCGCAGTGAGATGATTGAACGCCGCCGCGCTGCCAAGCTGCGCCACCGAACAGGAAGGAAACGGCCGCAGATAATGCGGATAGAGAACTTCGAGCAGCGCCTCGGTGAATTCGGGGTAATCGTCGTCGAGCCGCTTGTTGATGCGCGCGCCTAGCAGCGCGAACGACTCGATCATGCGCTCGACATGCGGATCTTCGCATTGCTCGCCCGACATCGCGAGCCGGGCCGCGATCTTCGGATAGCGCTCGGCGAATTCGCGCGAATAGCGTCGCAGGAACGACAATTCGCGCTCGTAATACGGCAACAACTCTTCCATCGCGATTCCCCGCCCCCCAGAAACTGCCTTGTGCCGCGCCTCGACGAAAACGCTTCGCAGCCGCGTCGTCACGCGGCGCCATGCGCGGCCTTGCTTATGTCTTCGCGCGTGCGCGCGTGACCGAATACTGCAGCGTCGACGGCTGCAGCAATGCGTCGAAGTTTACCGGCTCTTCGGCCGGATGGACCACCAATAAAGCCTGAATAGCGAAATTCAATACGCTGGTCGAGCGCGAATTCAATTCGAGCGAAACATTGACCCGTTGCAGACGCGGCTCGTGCCGCTCGATCGCCTGCTGGATCGACTTGCAGATAAACGCGCGATCGTAATGACTCGCGAGACTCAGCCCCGCGAAATCGCTCAACCCATAGGTGAGCAGCGATTTGCGGCACTCCGGCAATTGCGCGAGCGTCTCTTCCGAAAACGCAATGCGCGTATTCAAAATCGACTCCAGGTCGCGCGCAACCGTCGCTTTCAGTTCTTCCATCGACAATTGCCGCATCGCGGCGGGTGCCGGCGAGTGCGGTTCGTCGTCGAACAACTTGTCGAAAAAACTAGGCTCGAATCGCTTCATCGAACAATCTGGCGACGCCACATGGCGTCAATCTGTGCAAAAGCCCAAACGCTGCGCGCGGGTTGATGCGCGCGCAACGTTCAGGCAATGACGACCTTAGACCGCGTAGGTCTTGTCGTTCTTCGTCAGGCTCCATGCACCCTGAGCGTTACCGCCCTGGTTGCCGCCGATCTTCTGCTGCGTGTACTTCCACTGCACGGCAGCGTACTTGAGCGAGAACTCTTCGCTCGGCAGACCTTCGCCCACCACGGACGGCGTGATGCTCGAAATGATCACGTACTTGAGCTTGACCTCGAGGTACTTGATGCGATTGCCTTCACCGTCCGAGCGCATGAAGTCGATGGTGACTTCGTCGAACGTCGTACCGCCCGAAGCGTGCTGATACAGCAGCGGGCTGACCACGTCGATGTCCTTGGTGAAACGCATATCGGCGTGCTCGCAACGCTCGGACGTGTGACCGCCGGCCGTCGAAGCCGTTGCCGAACGCGGCTGGAGAATCGAGTGATTCCACGAATCGATTTCGATCCAGTTTGCGTGGTCCTTGTCCTGCGACTCGCCCTTGATCGCAGGATTGCCGAATTTTAGGTAGATGTCCTTCATAACGTATCGCTCCCCATAAAGGTGGTGTGTACGGCGGTGACAGGCGCGATGACTGCCCGCCCGATGGACCGCAACTCAAGCACAAAGCCCGAATACCGTCGGAGCCTGCGCCGGATGCGTCAGGCGGCGCGAGTCACGACGGTTGACTCACGCGGCCTGCTGTGCAGCTTCAAGACGTCGCGCACCCCAAAATTGCGCACGCTACGCCTCGCTGCAACGATGATTGTTTTACGAATTGGCCGGCTTCGGCAGATCCGCCACGAGACGCAGCGAGATCGACAGTTCGTCGAGCTGGAAGTGCGGACGCAGGAATGCAACCGAACGGTACGCGCCCGGACGGCCCGGAATTTCCGCAACCTGGATCGACGCTTCGCGCAGCGGGAACTGTGCCTTCTGTTCCTGCGTGGCGTTGTCGTCGAGCAGCACGTACTGCGAAATCCAGCGGTTCAGGAACACTTCGACGTTCTGCGCCGATGCAAAACTGCCGATCTTGTCGCGCATCATCGCCTTCAGGTAATGCGCCACGCGCGAAACCGAGAAGATGTACTGCAGCTGCGCGGAAAGCACGGCGTTCGCATTGGCGCTGTCGGTGCTGTACTTTTTGGCCTTTTGCACCGATTGCGCTGCGAAGAACGCGGCGTAATCCGAGTTCTTGCAATGCACGAGCGGAATGAAACCGAGGTCGCTCAGTTCCTTTTCGCGGCGATCGGTAATGGCGATTTCGGTCGGGCACTTGAGCGCGATTTCGCCGTCGTCGGTCTTGAAGGTGTGGGTCGGCAGATCTTCTACCAGACCGCCGCCTTCCACGCCGCGAATCGCCGCGCACCAGCCGAAGTCGTCGAATGCCGCCGTGAGACGCGCCGCGAAAGCCCAGGCCGCATTGCACCAAAGGTACTTGCTGTGATCCGTGCCGTCGACGTCTTCGACGAAATTAAAGCTTTCCGCCGTTGCGCCATCCTTCGGATTGAACGGCAGACGGCCGAGAACGCGCGGCAGCGTGAGACCGACATAGCGCGAGTCTTCCGAGTCGCGGAACGACTTCCACTTCGCGTATTCGACCGTATCGAACACCTTGCCCAGATCGCGCGGCTTGCCCAGATCGGCGAACGATTCGAGGCCCATCAGTTCAGGCGCCGCCGACGTAATGAACGGCGCGTGCGCGGCCGCGGCGACATGCGACATCTGCTCGATGAAGTACATGTCTTCGGGCTGGCGCGTGAGTTCGTAATCGCCGATCAGCGTGCCGAACGGCGCGCCGCCGAAGGTGCCGAACTCTTCTTCATAGACCTTCTTGAAGAGCGCGCTCTGATCGAATTCGACGGCGTTCTTGAAGTCGCGCACGATGTCGCGCTTCGGGGCGTGCAGCGCCTTGATCTTGATGGTCTGACCGGTATTGCTTTCCTTGCACAGGTAATCGAGCCCGCGCCACGTGGCTTCGAGGCGCTGGAATTCCGGTGCGTGCATCACGGCGCTCAATTGCGCCGAGATCAGGCGATCGAGCTCGGCCACGCGCGCGTCGATCGTTGCGGAAAGATTGTTCGAGACGACCACGGTGCCGTCGAGCACCTGATGCACGAGTTCGCCGATCAGATCCTTGGCGCGCGCGTGCTCCGAATCGGACTTCGCGACCTTGCTCTTTTCGACGATATCGTCGAGCAGCGAGGTCGCAGCGTCCGCTTGCGTGTCGTCGAATGCCGCGCCTTGCGCGGCAGCAGTTTGCTGGTTCATGTCGTGCTCCGCCTCAATCGCCCTTGGACTCATCGTCAGCCGGATGCTCCGGCGACGATTCCGTGCGCGTGCCGCCGGCAAGCGCCTGCAAGTGCTGCGTGTTCGAGAGCACTTCGCTCAGCAGGTCTTCGAGCTTGTCGTTGCCGGCGAGCTTGTTGCGCAGGTCGGCGAGCTTCGAGCGCGCTTCCAGCAGACGGCGCAGCGGCTCGACCTGAGCGACCACTTCGTCCGGGCTGAAATCGGCCAGCGACGTGAAGCGCAGATCGACGGCGAACTTGCCGCCTTCCGGGCTCAGGCGGTTTTCCACCTGAAACGCGGCGCGCGGCTCGATGCCTTTCATGACGTCGTCGAAGTTGTCGCGATCGATATTGACGAACTTGCGGTCGCGCAGCTTGGGCTGCTCGATTTCCGATTGACCGGCCAGGTCGCCCATGACCCCGACGACGAACGGCAGTTCTTTCACTTCGATCGCATCGCCGCGCTCGACCTCGTAGGTCAATTGCACGCGCGGCGGCCGCACTTTCTGCAAGCGCTTCTGGATGCTTTCTTTCTTGGCCATCGTCGGCTCCCTGCTTTTTGTTATCGACTGGTGCTACGTAGCGGTGTGGTCCGGCGCGGCCGCTTAACGCAGCGCGCTAAACGGGTCCGCTGCGCTGCCTGCTGCCTTGCCGGCTGCCGCGCCCGCGGCGGACGTTGCTGCATTCGTCGCTGCATTCGTGGCCGCATTCGTTGCGGCGCTGGTGGCTGCAGACGTCGCGGCGCCCGGCGCCGGATCTGCCGCTTCCTGAACCTTCGGCGCAGACTTCGTCACGTGCCTCACATAGCGCGGCTTCTTCGCCTTCGCCTTCGGCTCGGGCGGGAACAGCGAATCTTCGCCGAGCGTGTCGCGCAACTGCTTCGCGAGCGCCTGGGCGTCCGACTTCGCATCGCCTTGCAGCGAAGCGTCCTGACGCAGTTCGCCGAGCGATTCCGTCGCTACGCGCAGACCGGCGACCGCGAGCACGCTCTTGGCGCTGCGATCGGTCTGGTCGCGCTGCAGCGCTTCCTGCGCCGCCACGATGGCCTGACCATAGTGTTGCTGCTGGAACTGGATCTGCGCGATGCGCGACCACGGTTCTTCGCGCGTCGGATCGGCGGCTGCGAGTTTCTGATAGGCCTGGATAGCCTGGTCCTGGTTACCTGCCTTCGATTGGGCGTCCGCGTCGGCAAGCGCCTTATTGAAGGCTTCGGGCGAGGAGGAAAGCGTGTTTGCCGGAGTGGTACAACCTGCCATAACGCCGCAAGCGATCACTGCCCCCGTGAGCATCGAAAAGACCCGCTTTTTCATCGTTCTTTCACCGCCGTTTGATTTTTAATTCAAGGAGAGAAGCCAGAGTTTTACTTATCCCCCAGCGCGCGGGTATAGTACAGGCCAATTTTCTATAATTCAACTGGCTTTGAAAAGGTAAAGAAAGAAAAAAGGTGGCTGTGTGGAAGCCTTGATGTGCTTGACGATGCATTGAGAAGCACGAACGCCGGTAAAAAGGAAAGTATTTCCGAACCACCAGATTGGACTCGCTTTGAGGCAAGCAATCTTTTCCGAATTTTATTAAAAACGATCATCACGGGGATAATGTTCTTCCAATGCGCTTTGCATTACTCGTGACCCTGCGTATTTAACGAAGCTGGAGAGTTCGGGCTTGAGGCCCGCGATAAAAATGACTGCGCGCATTATTCAAATTGCATCGACCACCGCCATGATCTGCACCGCTGCCACTTTGCTTGGCGGATGTGCAGCGGCAGTGCCCGCAATCGGCAGCGCGGCATCCGCGGCCCTGCAAATCGTGGGTATCGGCAAGCCCGACGTACCGGACGCACAGAAACCGCCTCGCGATCTGGGCGTCACGCTTTACGCGGCGCGTAATCTCAATGCTGCCACCGATAACAAGCCGCTCGCACTAGTGGTACGCCTCTATTCGCTCAAGGATCCCACTTCGTTCGAGCAGGCGCCGTTCGATACTTTTACCGATCCGGCGAAAGAAAAAAGCACCTTGGGCGCTGATTTGCTGAGCGTGCGCGAAATCACGCTGATCCCTGGCCAACGCTATAACGCAACTGAAAAAGTCTCGCGCGAAGCGCAGGCTTTCGGTATCGTCGCGCTGTTTAGAGACCCGGCAATGCAACGCTGGAAATTCGCTTTCGATCCTGCGAAATCGGAGAAATCCGGCATAATGGTTGGACTGCACAACTGCGCGATGACGGTGACGAGCGGTACGGTAATTCCGGCCGATGCCGCCCAATCCTCGCAACCGCTGAATCTGCTTTCATCGGTAACTTGTGGATGAATCGGCGGGCCGCAATCGAATTATGCAAATTTAAGCGGGCCAGAAGAATCGCAATACCGCTGCAATAGATGCACAGTAATTGAAGCAAAAAGTGAAGCAGAATCGGCAGCAAAACCGGACCTCTTCAACCAACAATCCAGTCCGCCGGCAGGCATGGCGAGACAAGATCGACGCATAAGCTGAATCATCATGAGCTATTCCTCGAAAGTGCTTTGGGGGGAAGGCCTGTTTCTCAGGCCTCAGCACTTCCAGCGGCAGGACGCCTATCACGAAGCCCGGCTCTTCGAATCGATCCAGGCGATCCAGCCATACAACTGGGGCGTGCGCTCGATCCGCATCGATCACGACTCGCTCGGCAGCAATATCCTGCGCCTGAGCGAGTTGTCGCTGGTGTTTCCCGACGGCACGCTCTACTCCGCGCCGCAGGCCGACGACCTGCCGCCGCCGGTCGCACTCGACGCGCTGCCCGAAGGCATCAACGAATTCACCTTCTATCTCGCGCTGCATCAGGTGCGCGAAAACGGCTCGAATTACACGGGCGACCGTAACGAAGGCTTTATCGCGCGCTATGTGAGCGAACAGGCCAGTGTGGCCGATCACTACACGGACGCCACGCAAGCCGACATCACGTTCCTCAAGAACAATGTGAAGCTCGTCGCGCACACCGAGCCGCGCGATCAACTGCTTTCGGTGCCGGTCGTGCGCGTGCGCCGCACGGCGTCGTCGGGTTTCGAAGCCGATGAATCGTTCGTGCCGCCGAGCCTCGCGATCGAAGCGTCGCCGCTATTGCATCAGCGTTTGCGCCGCCTGATCGACGCCTTGCAGGCCAAGGTCAATGCGCTCTACGGTTTCCATCGCGAGCCGACCAAGAACATCATTGAATTCCGCTCGGGCGATATCGCTTCGTTCTGGCTGCTGCATACGGCCAGCGGCGCATTCGCGACGCTCGCGCATCTCTATCAGCATTCGGCGCTGCATCCCGAACGTCTGTATCAGGAACTGCTGCGTCTCGCCGGCCAGTTGCTGACGTTCTCGAAGAATCACACGCTGGCCGATCTGCCCGCTTATCGTCACGACGATCCGGGCCCGGGCTTCGCGCGACTCGACGCAATTCTGCGCGACCTGCTGGAAACGGTGATCTCCACACAGTACTTCTCGATTGCGCTGGAAGAAGTGCGTGCGTCGTTCCATATCGGCCGTCTCGACTCCGGCAAGATCGACGACAAGACCACCTTCTATCTGGCCGTTTCCGCCGATATGCAGGCCGTCGATCTGGTCGATGCCGTGCCCGCGCGTTTCAAGGTGGGCGCGCCCGACGACGTGGACAAGCTCGTGCTCTCGGCCATGCCGGGCGTGCGCCTCGTCTACACGCCGCAAGTGCCGCCGGCGATTCCCGTGCGGCCCGGCGCGTGCTATTTCGCGCTGGAATCGCGCAGCGCGCTGTATGAACGCATGATTCAGGCGCAGTCGGCCATGGTGTACACGCCTTCGGGCATCAACGATCTCAAACTCGAACTGATTGCGGTGACGTCATGAGCAACGCGCCCTCCCTTTTCGGCGACGCCCCGCCGCCCACCCTCGCGCCGCAGATGCCGGCGAGCGATCCCGCCTATCAGGTGCGCTCGCTGCTCGATCTGCTGTACGACGGCTTCTTCATGCTGTTCCTGCTGAAGAACGGCCGCGAGCCTGGCGATGCGGCGGAATTCACTTCGCGTGTGCAGCAGTTTCTCGGCGATTTCGAACGCGGCGCGAAGAAACTGAATGTGTCGGCCGAAGACGTCTATGCCGCGAAGTTCGCGTTCTGCGCCGCCATCGACGAATCGGTGCTGTGTTCGCAGTTCAAGATCCGTTCGGACTGGGAGCGCCGGCCGCTGCAACTCGCGCTGTTCGGCGAGCAACTGGCAGGCGAAAAGTTCTTCCAGTATCTGGAGGAATGCCGTGCGCGCGGTCCCGCGCGTCTGCAGTCGCTCGAAGTCTTTCATATGTGCCTGCTGCTGGGCTTCCAGGGCAAGTACATGCTCGAAGGCCCGGAAAAGCTCGCGTATCTCACGGCACGCGTGGGCGACGAAATCGCGCATATCAAGGGCAAACGTGCGCCGTTCGCGCCGCACTGGCCGCTGCCCGATCAGGTCGCGCACCGTTTGAAGCGCGAAGTGCCGCTCTGGACGATAGGCGCCGTGTTCGCGCTGGTTGGCATTCTCGCGTGGACGGGACTCAATACCTGGCTGCGCGACAGCACGCTGCGCACGCTTGCGCCGTATACGAATATCGTCAAGCTCGGACCGCAATCGGCCAATCTCACGATTTCGCTGCCTTGAATCTGTTTGCGTGAATCCCGCAGATAGTTCGGAAAGCTAATCGATACAACCAACGCGCTCTCGGGCGCGTTTGTCTTTTCTAGCGCTCACGCAGCCGTCACTACCCGATCGCGGCCCGTCATCTTCGCGCGATAAAGGCTGGCATCGGCCTGCTTGAGCCACGCGGCGTGATCCATCATCGACTCGTCGCATTGCGCGACGCCCACGCTCACCGTGCACGGGCATTGCCCGCCCTCTTCCTTGTTCTTTTCCCGCACGGCGGCCACGAAACGCTCGGCCACCGACCGCGCCTCGGCGAGCGTCGCGCCGGGCAGCACGACGCCGAACTCCTCGCCGCCATAGCGCCCGATGCTGTCGCTCACGCGAAAATGATCGCGCAGCAAACCCGCAAACGCGCACAGCACGGCGTCGCCGGCCTGGTGACCGCGCGTATCGTTGACGTGCTTGAAGTGATCGAGATCGACGAGCATCAATGACGACGCATAACGCGTCGCGCGGCAACGCTCGAATTCATCGGCGAGCAGGTTTTCCCAGTGACGCCGATTGAGCAGGCCGGTGAGGCCGTCGGTGCGGCTCAGGCCTTCGAGAATGCGCGTCTGCTCCGCGAGCTTGCGGGAAATGCGGTAGGTGCTCCAGCCCAGCGCAATCGGATAGACGATCAAGAACGGCAGGCACGCGACGATGGTGGGCATGCGCGTAACGGGCTCGAACACGAAACCGAGTACCAGCCAGCCGCCAAGCAGCCCGACCAGATGCGCGAGCACGCCGCGCAGAAATAGCGTGAGGCCGCCCGCCGCGATGTTGTCCATGCTGAGCATCACGAGGAGCAGCACGCTCGGCAGCAGATTGAAGCGCATCGCGACCACCCACAGACCGCCCAGCGCCGAATCGATCATCAGATTAAAGCGCTCGCCGCGATACGGCACGACACAGGCATGCGCGGCCCGGCGCGCGACGTGCGGCCAGATGAAACCGTGAAAAACCAGCAGCGACCACAGCACCGCGCCGCGCCCCTGCTGCGCGAACACCGCCGCCACGCAGAAGAAGCCGAGCGCGAGGCCCACCATACGCAGGCGCCAGGTGCGCTCGACGAAACGCCTGCCCTTGCCGGCCATGGGATGCTTGCTCGGTTTCATGCTCGAATCGAATCCTGACCTGTTGTTGTGCTGCTTTTTAGTCCTGCGTCCTGTCTCGCTACCCGGCCCCGCTAACGCGCGCGCAACCCCGCGCGCGCACCGGAATGCGGCCATTGTGCCATTGCATGCGCCATGCGTAACGGGCTTTTGAGGGGCTTTTCGATGCATGCGCGCGGCCGATGTGACAGCGCGATGAAAGTGGCAATCAAACGGCCGACCCACGGCCCCAACCTTCCGCTTCTTACCAACCGTTACAGAAGCGACGCGATCGTTGCACCTGTACGCGCTCTGCCTTCCTAGAATTCTTCAGACCGTTGCGCGGCAAACCCGCCGAACGGTCGTACAGCCAAACCGGCAAGACATACCCATAGCGTGGAACATCACGCAGACAAGGAGTTCGTATGATTCGCCTCTCGCTTGCTTCTCTCGCCAGTGCTTCCGCAGTCGGCCTTCTCGCGCTCTCCATGAGCGCCCACGCGCAGACCGCGGCGCCCGCAACGACCGCCGCCGCACCGGAACTGCACGCCGCCGACAAAAGCTTTATCGCCGATGGCACACAAACGGTCGCCACCCAGCGCGACGCCGCGCGCATCGCCGATTCGCGCTCGACCGACCGCGAAGTGAAGGCCTTCGCGGAACAGCTCGTCGCCGATTATTCGAAGCTTTCGGATTCGATGCGCGCCGCCAGCCCGCGCGGCGTCGACGTGCCGCGTAACGATCCCGACACCGCCGTGATCGACGGCATCAAGAACCTGCGCGGCGCCGATTTCGACAAGGCGTATATCGAACAGGTGGCGCTGGGCGGCCAGCAGAAGACGCTTTCGGCCTTCCAGGCGGAGATCGCCTCGGGCCGCGATGCGGGCCTCAAAAAGGCCGCCAGCGAAGGACTGCCCGTGATCCAGGCCGATATCGCCAAGGCGAAGGAACTGGCTCAACGCAAGCATCTGGCGGGCTGAACGCCGCCGTGGCGGCACGCCTGAGCGCGTGCCGGTCAATCTAAAGGGCGCGGCGCCCGAACGGCCCGCGCCCTTCGCATCCGAAACGTCGACTACTCTTCGCTATGTTCGCTTGCCGCCGTCACGAGCCGCTCCATGCGGCGGTCCGGCACGAGCCACAGCAGCGCCACGGCCACGAAGAACAGCGCGCCGATATGCGGCCAGTCCAACGCCGCCAGCACGATTCCCAGCAGATAACCCGCCACCGACGCCTTGCCCTTGAAGTCGCGTCCGAGTGCGCGCGCGAGCGGGCTTTGCATGCCGTGATAATGAACCAGCGTCGCCTGCAGCACGACGTACGCGATCGCACAGAGCAGCAGGTTGAAGCCGTACAGCATGGTAGGCCAGCGCGCGAAATGGTTTTCGCCCATCCAGCCGGTCGTAAACGGCAGCAGCGAAAGCCAGAACAGCAGATGCAGGTTCGCCCACAGCACCGAGCCGTTCACGCTGCGCGCGGCGTGCATCATGTGATGGTGGTTGTTCCAGTAAATGCCCACATAGAGAAAGCTGAGCACATAGCTCAGGTAAGTCGGCCAGAGCGGTGCGAGCGCCCCGATATCGTCGCCGTGCGGCACCTTGAGTTCCAGCACCATGATGGTGATGATGATGGCGAGCACGCCATCGCTGAATGCTTCGAGTCGGTTTTTATTCATCGGCTTCGCCAGGCACGGGACAGAAATTGCAGGACAAGAAAGGTAGCCGAAAGTATGGCCGAAAGCGCGCGCCGATGCCACGTAGCGCCGGCACACACCTGAGAGGAACGCCATGGCGATGGATTCAGGCGAACGAAGCGAGACCGCTCAATCGGTAGACTGGCGACGCGTGCGGGTCTGGGATCTGCCCACGCGGCTGTTTCACTGGCTCACGGTCGGACTGGTGGCGCTCGCGTGGCTATCGCAGCGCATGAACTGGATGCAGCTGCACGTGCGCGCGGGCGAAACCCTGCTCGCGCTGGTCCTGTTCCGTCTGATGTGGGGCTGTTGCGGCAGCGAAACCGCGCGCTTTACCCGCTTTCTGGCGACGCCCGCAGCGGCGTGGCGCCATCTGCGTCAACTCGGGCGCCGCGAGCCCGATGTGCAGGTGGGACACAACGCGGCAGGCGGCTGGATGGTGATGTTGCTGCTCGCGCTGCTGTTCGCGGAGACGCTCAGCGGCCTCTACGTCAACAACGATATCGCCGATGAAGGCCCGCTTTCGGAGATCGTGCCGGCGGCGATCGCCAATATGATTTCGGCTATTCACGCCTATGGCTGGGATGTGCTGGCCGCGGCCGTCGTGCTGCACGTTTGCGCAATCGGCATGTATGCGCTGCTGAAAGGGCACAACCTCGTCGGGCCGATGGTGACGGGTATCAAGCCGCTACCCGTCACGTCACGCGCGCCACGGCGCACCTCGCTGTGGCTCGCGGTGTTGCTGATGGGATTTGCCGCGCTGGTGACGGCGTTATTGGCGTTTTATCTCTAGGCACACGCCAAACTGCGCCGCGGCGCTCACCCCGCCGGCACCGTCAGGATCGGCGCCTTCTGATCCTGATTCGCCTGGGCCAGCGCGATCAGATTCTGCAGCACCGTCAGCGCGTATTTCGAATCGAAATCGTCGTTGTCGATCCAGTAAGTCGCGCCGTGATAGTCGATGGTGGCATACGCGCCGGCCGGCGCGCGCTCGCCCACATGCACCACGATGGTCGGCCGGGTTTCGCCGCCGATCAGATGCACCGTCGGCATGGTCGCGCCGCGCGAGACATCGCTCTCGGGCACCGAAATCTGCGCGCCCAGATTGCTCAAGATCCCCATCACCGAGCGCGTCACCATATTGATCGTGTGACCGTTGCCGCCCAACGCAGGCGCATTCACCACCTGATACTCGCGCACGACCGGCGACAGATGCAGCAGCTTGCGCACCTCGGCGAGATCGGCGGCCGATTCGGGCGGCGCACCGTCGGCGCCCAGACTCATCGTCACGTGCGCCTGGTGATCGTGCTCGTCCTGCTTGTAGCTGATGGTCAACTGGCCCGCCAGCTGCAGCCGACGCAGCGCACGCAGCAGTTCGAAGAAGCCGGGATTACCGTCGCTGCTCGGTCCGCCCAGCGGCGCGGCATTCTGCAATCCGCCGATCGACTGCACCGACAGCCGCAGCAACAGGTCGATGGGCACGCCGCTATCGGCGAGCGGCAGCACCAGTTCGGTCGGCAAGGGGCGGATATAACCGGTTGCGAGCGCGTCGCCCGTGGTCGGCACGAAGGTGAAGGTCGGGTGATTCGAGTACGTCGCGCCCACGCTCGCCTGGCCGTAGCTCGTGCCCGCGTTGCGCGAACCGCCTTCGGCGAGCGCGCCGGCGTTGGCTTCGAAGGTGTACGACGCGATGATCTGGCTGACCGCCACGAACGACGGCGAATCGCCATAACGCAGCCCGACGATGGTCGCCAGCATCTCGCGTTTCTTGGCGTCGCCGAGCGCGCGTTCGTAATCGACCTGATCGGTGCGCAACATATGCGGACCGAACCAGGCGCAACCGGACATCATCAGGACAGGACAAAAGGCAGCAGCGATCAGACGCCGCCGGGACAGCAGGCGAAATGAAATCATGGAAGGTATCGAGGGAAAGTGCGCACAGCCGTCCTGGGTAGCAAGCGCTATGCCCCGCCGTGCCTGCATCGCCATGCGCGCAAGGACAGCACCCGGCGCATGGCGTAAAATCGGCGCTCCCCTTCACTCGACCGATAGAACGCGCAGATGGCTACCTACCTCGAATTGCTCGCCGAAAAACGCGCCCTCGACGCGCGCATCGAAGCGGCGCGTGCCGAGGCGGCTCAAGAGGCGCTTGTGGCCGCCCGCGCCGCCATCGCCGAATTCGGCTTTACGCCGGACGATCTGTTCGGCAAGCCGCGCGCGCCCAAGGCCACGCGCAAGCGCAAGGCCGCGCCGGGCGCCGCGCCGGGCGCCGCCGCGCAAGCCAATGACGGCAAAGGTAATTTCGACCTGTTCGGCGAATAAGCCCGCGTCGCGAGATTCAACGCGAGATTCAACAACACGTTGTCAATACAACAGGCCCGCGAGCCGTCAAAGCTCGCGGGCCTGTTGTTTTCAGGCGCTTTCAGGCGGGTCAGGAACCGCCCAGCCTTACTGCGCGCCCAGCTTCTTGATCAGCGCGTCGAGCTGTGCGAGTTCTTCCTCGTTCAGATCGGTCAGCGGCGCACGCACCGGGCCTGCGTCGTGGCCCACCAGCTTCGCGCCGGCCTTGACGATGCTCACGGCATAACCGGCGCGACGGTTGCGGATCGCCAGATACGGCAGGAAGAATTCGTCGATCAGCTTGCCAACCGTTGCGTGGTCATCGGCCGCAATCGCGCGGTAAAACTCCATCGCCGTCTTCGGAATGAAGTTGAATACCGCCGACGAGTACACCGGCACGCCCAGCGCCTTGTAGGCGGCGGCATAGACTTCCGCCGTCGGCAGGCCGCCGAGGTACGAGAAGCGATCGCCCAGACGGCGGCGGATCGTCACCATCGACTCGATCTCGCCCACGCCGTCCTTGAAGCCGATCAGGTTCGGGCAACGCTCGGCGAGCTGCTCGAGCATGTCGGCGTTGAGCTTCGAATTGGCGCGGTTATAGATGATCACGCCCATCTTCGGCACGGCCTTGCAGACTTCTTCCGCGTGCTTCGCAATGCCTTCCTGCGAGGCTTCCGTGAGGTAATGCGGCATCAGCAGAATGCCCTGCGCGCCGTTGCGTTCCGCTTCCTGTGCGTACTCGATGGCCACGCGCGTCGCGCCGCCCGCGCCCGCGAGAATCGGCACCTTGCCCTTGCAGGTTTCCGTCGCGGTCTTGATGACCTGCGAGTACTCGCTCTTCGTCAGCGAGAAGAACTCGCCCGTGCCGCCCGCCGCGAACAGCGCGCTCGCGCCGTACGGCGCCAGCCATTCGAGGCGCTCGGCGTAGGTATCGGCGCGGAAGTTGCCCTGTGCGTCGAAGTCGGTGACGGGAAACGAAAGCAGGCCTTCGGAAACGATTTGCTTGAGTTCTTGCGGAGTGGTCATGGTGGCGATCCTTTCAATCTGTCGATGAGTCTGTGAATGTGTTCAGTCGCAACGCTCAGCGCACGAGGCACGGGCGCTTGTTGTCGAATTTCCAGTCGGGAATCAGGTACTGCATGGCGACGGCATCGTCGCGCGCGCCCAGGCCATGCTGCTGGTAAAGCGCATGCGCTTTTTCCAGTTCGTCGAGATCGATCTCGATCCCCAGACCCGGCTTCTGCGGCACCTGCACCTTGCCGCCGACGATCTGCAGCGGATCGCGCGTGAGGCGCTGGCCGTCCTGCCAGATCCAGTGCGTATCGATCGCGGTGATCTTGCCGGGCGCGGCGGCGGCCACGTGGGTGAACATCGCCAGCGAAATATCGAAGTGATTGTTCGAGTGCGAGCCCCACGTGAGGCCCCAGTCGTTACACATCTGCGCCACGCGCACCGAACCCTGCATGGTCCAGAAGTGCGGGTCCGCCAGCGGAATATCGACCGATTGCAACTGGATCGCGTGACCCATCTGGCGCCAGTCGGTGGCGATCATGTTGGTGGCCGTGGGCAGCCCGGTGGCGCGGCGGAATTCGGCCATCACTTCGCGGCCCGAATAGCCGTTTTCCGCGCCGCACGGATCTTCCGCGTAGGCCAGCACATCGTGCTTGTCGCGGCACAGACGGATCGCTTCGGCCAGCGACCACGCGCCGTTCGGGTCCAGCGTCACGCGCGCTTCCGGGAAGCGCTCAGCCAGCGCGGTGGCCGCTTCCATTTCCGCGTCGCCCGACAGCACGCCGCCCTTGAGCTTGAAATCGTTGAAGCCGTAACGCGCCTTCGCGGCTTCGGCCAGACGCACCACGGCTTCGGGCGTCATCGCCACTTCCGTGCGCACGCGCTCCCAGTCGTCGCGGCCATCGGCGCCGCTGGCGTACTCCAGATCCGTCTTGTTGCGATCGCCGATAAAGAACAGGTAACCCAGCATTTCCACTTCGCTGCGCTGCTGGCCTTCGCCGAGCAGTGCCGCCACCGGCACGCCCAGATGCTGGCCGAGCAGATCGAGCAGCGCCGCTTCGAGCGCGGTGACCGCGTGAATCGTCGTGCGCAGATCGAAGGTCTGCAGGCCGCGGCCGCCCGAATCGCGGTCCGCGAACTGCTTGCGCACCGTGTTGAGCACGGCCTGGAGATTGCCGATCGACTGGCCGACCACGAACGCGCGTGCATCGTCGAGCGTCTTGCGGATCGCCTCGCCGCCCGGCACTTCGCCAATGCCCGTGTTGCCCGCGCTGTCGCGCAGCAGCACGACGTTGCGCGTGAAGAACGGGCCATGCGCGCCGGAGAGGTTCATCAGCATGCTGTCGCGGCCCGCGACGGGCACGACGCGCAGTTCGGTCACGACGGGCGTCGCGTTCGAAGAGACGTTTTGTGTGGTCATGAAAGCGTTACCTGTCAAAAATCGGCGCCTGTATGGAGCGGCGCCAGTCGATTAATCAAATCGGTTCATGCGAGGTCAAGCCGGTGCGGCGACGATCTCCACCCAGTTCGCGCCGTGTCCGCCTGCGCAGCGCGCGGCGAGCGTGAGCGCGCCGCTTTGCGCATCGACGCGATACAGCGAGACGTGCGGCGACTTTTCTCCGCAGGCCACCGCAAAGCGGCCCGACGGATCGAGGCGAAAACCGCGCGGCTGGGTTTCGGTATCGACACAACCCGCATACTCGAGCGCGCCATCCGGCTGCACGGCGTACGTCAGCAGACGGCTGGTGGTGCGCTCGGACGCATAGACGAAGCGGCCATCGGGCGCAACGTGGATATCGGCGGCCCAGACCAGCTTCGCGAGTTCGGCGGGATCGGGCTGCACCGGGTCCGAAGAACCGGGCCGCGCGAAGCCGTCGTTCAGGTGCGCAAGGTCGGGCGCGCGCGGCGAAACATGGCTGGCCGTAAGTTCGCCCGTCTGCGCATCGCGCTTGAAGGCGGCCACGGTCGCGCGGAATTCGCTGAGCACGTAGAGCGTGTTTTCATCGGGCGACAGACGCAGATGGCGCGGACCGAAACCCTCGCCGAGATCCACCACGCCGATCTCGCGCAAACGCCCTTCGTCTTCCAGCGCGAAGCCGAACACGCGATTGCTGCCGAGCGACGTGGCGTAAGCAAAACGGCCATCGCCGGACACAATGACGGCGTGCGCGTTCTGGATGCCTTCGACAGTCTGCAGCGGCGCGCCCAGGCCGTTATCGATGTCCTGCGTGCGATACAGACACACGCGATGCTCGCCATACGAAGCGCCCAGCAAAAAGCGGCCCAGCGGATCGGCGCCCAGATACGCGAAGCTCGAATCGAGCGGCGCGCGGCCCAGCGTTTTCAGGTTGCCGGTCTGCGCGTCGATCTCGTAGCGATACAGATGCAGATCGCTGCCGCGCGTGACGGCGTAGAGATGGCGCTGGTCCGGCGCGAGCGCCATCGGCATGACGGTCGGCGCAATGGTGGTGCGGGCGTGCGGCGTGAGCGTGCCGGCGTTGGCATCCAGATGCAGCACGTCGATCTCGCCGTCATTGGCGTTCGAAACGTAGACAAAGTAGCGGTCTTGCATGGGCGATTCCCTCAGTGGTCGTGGGCGAAAGGCATTAGTGTGCGCCACGATGGAGGGAATCCGCTTCGTCGCTGAACGCGCGCCGCGACGGCTTGCTGCGTGCAAGGAACGCGGCGGTGGCCGCAATCAGCGACGTGACGCCCAGACCATAAAGACCGCCCGCGATCGAGCCGGTGTGCTGCTGAAGGTAACCAAAGGTGGCCGGCGCGAAGAAGCCGCCCAGATTGCCGAGCGAGTTGATCAGCGCGATCACGGCAGCCGCCACGCGGGCATCGAGATAACCTTGCGGCAGCGGCCAGAACAGCGAAGACGCCGCCTTGAAACCAATCGCCGAAAAACAGATGGCGACGAACGAGAACACCGGATTCGCGGAAGTCGAGGCAAACAGCCCGCACGCCGCAATCACGAGCGCCAGCGCCAGCCAGCCCTGCTGGAAGCGAAAGCGGGCCGACAGCAGCGCGAAGCAGTACATCGCGACGATGGCGATCATCCACGGAATCGCGTTGTAGAGACCGACCTGGAAATCCGTGAGGCCGCCCATCTTGCGGATGATGGTGGGCAGCCAGAACGTGGCCGCGTAGATCGTCAGCTGGATCGCGAAATAGAGGAAGCAGAACAGCACGATCTGCGGATCGCGCAGCAAACGCGTGACCGGCACGCGTGCGCCGCCGGTGGCCGCTTCACGTTCGGCCTGCTCGCGCGCCATGTAGTTTTCGAGCGCGCCCTGCTCTTCGCGGCTGAGCCAGTGCGCGTCGCTGATACGCGACTTCAGCATCAGCCAGCTTGCCGCACACAGCGCGATGGAAAACGCGCCTTCGATCAGGAACATCCACTGCCAGCCCGCCAGACCCAGACCGCGGACCGACAGCAGCGCGCCCGTCACCGGCCCGGACAGCACCGAAGCAAACGCGGAGCCGGCCAGAAAGATCGCCACGGCCTTGCCGCGTTCCTTCTGCGGCAGCCACTGCGCGAAATAAAACACCACGCCCGGAAAGAAACCCGCCTCGGCGATCCCGAGCAGAAAGCGCAGCACGTAGAACGAGGTATCCGTGCGCACGAACGCCATGCACGCCGCCACCACGCCCCACGTCGCCATGATGCGGGTGAGCCAGGCGCGCGCGCCGAACTTCTGCATCAGCATGTTCGACGGCACTTCGAACAGCGCATAGCCGATGAAGAACAGCCCGCTGCCCAGCCCGTACGCCGCCGCCGACAGACCCAGATCGGTTTCCATATGCGCGCTGGCGAAACCGACGTTCACACGGTCGATGTAATTCGCGATGAACATGATCAGGAACAGCGGCAGGACGTGCCGCTTGACCTTGGCGCTGGCTGAATCCAGCAGCGAGTCGTAGCGGGTAGTGGAAGCGGACATCGGGGTTGTCTCCTGTCGGTGTCGTGCACCGTGGTACGTTGTCTGATGACATCATAACCAAGTCATCGGACAACTCCAACATGAGGTTTACCCTCAAATCGGCCGCCAATCAGCAACGACAAGGGTTTCAGGCTGATGATCGCGCGATCGCTGTCGTTGCACGATCCAATATAAGACATCGTACAACATAAGCGCTTTTCAAGCCGATGGCAGCTCGATCCGCCGGAAACGGCCTGCCAGCAGGCCATACGCGAGCATCGCCACCACGCCGTGCGCCCCGACGAACCAGAGCGCCCGGTCGAACGACCCCGTGGTCGCCACCACGAAGCCGATCACGATGGGCGTAACGATCCCCGCCACGTTGCCGATGCCGTTGAACACCCCGCCGCTCAGGCCGGTCATTTCGCGCGGCGCGACGTCGGCGAGCACGGCCCAGCCGATCGCCCCCAGTCCCTTGCCGAAGAACGCCAGCGAAACCAGCACGACGACGGCCGTATCGGTCGTGGCGAACGGCGCGCCGATCAGCGCCGTGGCCAGCACCATGCCGATCATGAACGGCGTCTTGCGCGCCGCCGACATCGGCACACCGCGCCGTATCAGCCAGTCCGACAGCGCGCCGCCCAGCACGCCGCCCGAAAACCCGCAGATGGCCGGCAGCGCCGCAACCAGGCCCACCGTCATGATGTTCATGCCGCGCTCTTTCACCAGATAGATCGGGAACCACGTGATGAAAAAGTACGTGAGCGCCGTGATGCAGTACTGGCCGATATAGAGCGCCCACAGCATGCGGCTCTTGAACAGCACGGCAATCTCACGCCGCGTAAAGCGGCCGCGCCCGCCGAGATGGCTGTCGAGATGGACAAGCGCGCCGCGTTCGGCGATGTAATCGAGTTCGGCGCGACTCATGCGCGGATGATCGGCGGGCTCGCGCATCGTCGCGAACCAGATGCACGCCGCCACGATACCCAGCGCGCCCATGAAGAAAAACACCTGATGCCAGCCGAACCGATGCGTGAGCCAGGCCATCAGCGGCGTGAAGATCACCACGGCGAGATATTGCGCGGAATTGAACAGCGCACTGGCGGTGCCGCGCTCGGCGGTCGGGAACCAGGCAGCGACGACACGCGCGTTGCCGGGAAAGGCCGGCGACTCCACCAGCCCCAGCATGAAACGCATGACGAAGAGCGCCGTGGTGGCCGCCGCCACCGAACCGAACACCGACACCGCGCCCTGCGCCATCGTGAAGCACGACCACAGCACGATACTCGCGCCATAGACGCGCCGGGCGCCGAAGCGGTCCAGCAGCCAGCCGCCGGGAATCTGGCCGATCGCATAAGCCCAGCCGAACGCGGAAAACACCACGCCGAGCGCAGCGGGCGTGAGCCCCAGATCGCGGGCGACGAAGGTGCCGGCAATCGAGAGCGTCGCGCGATCCGCGTAATTGAGGACCGTGATGCAGAAAATCAGACCGAGGATGGCATAACGGAAATGGCCGATGCGGGCCTGCTGCGCCGCTGGCTTCGCAGCGGTCATATCGAAGGCTTTCATGTGTCTCCTCCCTGTCTCGGGATGATTTTTTGTGGCGCGCGTGTCTACTGCCGCTGTGGCCACCTGAAGCGCCGCGCGCGCCGTAGTGCCGCGCGCCGCAGCGCCAATCGTTGCGCGCGCAAGCTCACGTCACGCTGGTTTCGGGGCGCTGCCCCGCAAAACTCGCCGCGAGGCTATCCAGCACGATCTTTCCCATGGCCTCGCGCGTCTGCACCGTGGCGCTCGCACGATGCGGTTGCAGCACGACGTTCTGCAGCGCGAGCAGTTCGGCGGGCACCCTCGGTTCGTCGACGAAAACATCGAGACCCGCGCCCGCGATGCGCTGCTCCACCAGCGCGCGCACCAGATCGGCTTCGTTGACGAGCTTGCCGCGCGCCACGTTGACGAGCCAGCCGTCGCGACCCAGCGCGTCGAGAATGCGCGCATCGACGATACCCTCCGCATCGTCGGCGGATGCGGCCAGCACCAGCGCGTCGCTTTCGCTTGCGAGCGCATGCAGGTCGCTCACGTAGCGATACGGCACATCGCTCATGGCCCGCAGATCGGTGTACGCAATCGCGCAATTGAACGCGGCGGCACGCGTGGCAATCGCACGGCCCACGCGACCCAGCCCGACGATGCCCAGCTTCATGTCGCTGAACTTGCGCGCCAGCGGCAGCGGCGCTTTCGCGAGCCACTGGCCGTCGCGCACGTAGCGGTCGCCCACGCACAGGCCGCGGCAGGCCGCCAGCAGCAGGCCGATGGCGAGATCGGCGACATCGTCGGTGAGCACGCCCGGCGTCGTCGATACATGAATGCCGCGCTCGCGGGCGTAGGCCAGATCGACCGCATCGGTGCCAATGCCGCTGATCGCGACGATGCGCAGCTTCGGCAACTGCTCCATCGTCGCGTTGCTAATACCCGAGGCGCCGCCCGTCACCACACCGTCGATGCGCGCGCCGATCTCGCGCAGCCAGCCTTGCGCGTCGGCGTGCTCGTAGAGGCGGTGCACCGTGTAACGGGCGCGCAGCGCCTCGTCGAGCGCGGCAATTACGGGATTGATGAGAAGGACTTCGAAGGACATGCGCGGGTTTCCTCGTCGCGATCGTGCTGCGTGATTCGGGGTAATGGCGAGGCGGCTCGCCGTGGCGGCGGACCGCATCGTGGGGTGAAATCGCAATCGAGTATAGGCAGGCGATCGATCGAGGTCTAAGCTATATTCAGCATCGATCGATACACAAATTGAAATGAACGTCGACCTCAATCATCTGCGCTGTTTCGTGGCCGTCGCCGAGGAATTGCACTTCGGGCGCGCCGCGGCGCGCCTGTTCATGACGCAGCCGCCGCTCAGCCGGCAGATCCATCTGCTCGAAGAAGCGCTGGGGCTCGTGCTGTTCGAGCGCAATAGCCGCAGCGTGAAATTGACCGAGGCGGGCCGCGTCTATTACGACGACGCACTGCGCATCCTGCGACTGGCGGATCAGGCCGCCGATTCGGCGCGGCGTGTGGCGCGCGGCGACGCGGGCCAGGTGACGGTTGGCTTCACCGCGGTCTCGGGTTATCAGATGGTGCCCGCGCTGCTGTCGGCGGCCAGCGAGGCGCTGCCCGGCATCACCGTGGTGCTGCGCGAAATGGTGTCGCTCGCGCAGACGCGCTCGCTGGAAACCCGTGCGATCGACCTGGGCATCATGCGCGCCCAGTTCGCCAGCCCTGGTATCGCCTGCCGGCTGCTGCGGCGCGAACCGTTGATGGCCGCCATTCCCGCCACGCACCGGCTGGCGAAGCGCCGCACGATTGCCGCGCGCGATCTGGAGGACGAAGCCTTCGTCATGTACTCGCCCGACGGCGGCAAATACTTTCATGACCGCATCGCCGGGCTGTTCAACGCGGCGGGCGTGCGCGTGCGCCACGTGCAGTTTATCGACCAGACGCATAGCATCGTCGCGCTGGTGCGCGCGGGGCTGGGCGTGGCGATCGTGCCCGCCTCCGCGCAGGAACTGGGTTTTCGCGATGTCCAGTTCCACCCGCTCTGGACCGCCGACGCCCACGCCGACCTCGATCTGGCCTGGAGCGAAGAGCAGAACACGCCCGCTGTCGAACGCTTCCGGGATTTCGCGCTCGACTATTTTTCGCAGCATGCGAAAACCCGCCACAGCGCCTAGTTGTACGATGTCACACGAAATTTTTCGACTTGATTTGTGACACTTTTCCGACAAAATTTTCTTTTACATCGAGATATCCGCCCTGATCCGCAAAAGTTGTTTCCCGCACGGCTTATGTTGTACGATGACATAACTCATCGCTTTGCTCACCAGGAGACACCATGCAGATCACCGGCGACATGCTTATCGGAGGCCGCGCCGTGCGCGGCTCGGACCAACCGCTACTGGCCTTCAACCCCGCCACCGGCGAAGACATTCCCGCGCCGGCGTTCGGCAGCGGCACGGCCGCCGACGTCAAGCTCGCCTGCGAACTGGCCGGCGCCGCGTTCGACACCTACCGCAATCTGCCGCTCGCCACGCGCGCGGCCTTTCTCGAACGCATCGCCGACGGCATCGCCGCGCTCGGCGACACGCTGACCGAACGCGCCCACGCCGAAAGCGGTTTGCCGAAGGCCCGTCTCGAAGGCGAGCGCGGCCGCACCGTGGGCCAGTTGCGCCTGTTCGCGCAGGAAGTGCGTCAGGGCGTGTGGCTTGGCGCGACGCTCGATTCCGCCCTGCCCGAGCGCAAGCCGCTGCCGCGCGCCGATCTGCGTCTGCAGAAGATCGCCGTCGGCCCGGTGGCGGTGTTCGGCGCGAGCAACTTCCCGCTGGCGTTTTCGGTCGCGGGCGGCGATACGGCTGCGGCGCTCGCAGCCGGTTGCCCGGTCGTCGTGAAGGCGCATGGCGCGCATCTGGGAACGTCGGAGATGGTCGGCCGCGTGATCCAGCAGGCCGTCAAGGACATGGGCTTGCCCGAAGGCGTGTTCTCGCTGATCGTCGGCGCGGGCCGCACGGTGGGCGAGGCGCTGGTTGCGCATCCGGCCATCAAGGCGGTGGGCTTCACCGGTTCGCGCGCGGGCGGCACGGCGCTGATGCGTATCGCCGCGCAACGCCCGGAGCCGATTCCCGTCTACGCGGAAATGAGCAGCATCAACCCGGTGTTCCTGCTGCCGCAGGCGCTGGCCGCGCGCGGTGCGTCGATCGCGCAGGGTTTCGTCGATTCGCTGGTGCTGGGCGCCGGTCAGTTCTGCACGAATCCGGGCCTGGCGATTGCCGTGGAAAGCCCGGCGCTTGCGCAGTTTGCCGATGCCGCCTCGGCGGCGTTGGCCGGCAAGCCTGCACAGACCATGCTGACGGCCGGCATCCACACGGCGTATGAGCAAGGCGCGCAACGCCTGTCGCAGACGCCTGGCGTCAACGCACTCGCGCAAGGTCAGCCGGAAAGCGGCCCGAACCAGGCCTGCGCCGCCCTCTTCGTCACCGACGCCCGGACCTTCCTCGCGCAGCCCGCGCTGGAGGACGAAGTGTTCGGCCCGGCCTCGACGCTGGTGCGCTGCAAGGACGAAGCCGAACTGCTGGCGGTTGCGGAACACTTCGCGGGCCAGTTGACCGCCACGCTCCAGATGGACGCCGACGACCTTCCCGCCGCTAGACGCCTCCTGCCGATTCTCGAACGCAAGGCTGGCCGCCTGCTGGTCAACGGCTTCCCGACCGGCGCGGAAGTCTCGCACGCGATGGTGCACGGCGGCCCGTTCCCGGCGACGTCCGATAGCCGCGCGACGTCGGTGGGCACGAGCGCGATCGACCGCTTCCTGCGTCCGGTCTGCTATCAGGATTTCCCGGCAGGTCTGCTGCCCGAAGCGCTGGCGGATGGCAACCCGCTGGAACTGTGGCGCCGCAAGGATGGCGACATCGTGCGCGGCTGAACGAGCGTGTGAATGAAAAACGGCGGCCAGATCGATCTGGCCGCCGTTTTTTTATGCCGGGTTGCTGCGCTTCAGGCGGTTTCGCCCGCAGCTGCCGCCGCGCGACGCAGCCGTTCGCGGCTGCTCGACAGATGCATGCGCATGGCCGCGCGCGCGCCTTCGGGATCATGGCGCGCGATCGCTTCGAAAATACTTTCGTGCTCGCGATTCACCAGCTCGGCATAGGCTTTGGGATCGCTGTGCGCGATACCCGCCGAATCGATGCGATGACGCGGAATCAGCGCCGCGCCCATCTGCGTGAGGATATCGACGAAATAACGGTTGCCGGTGGCGCGCGCCACGGAAACGTGAAACTGCAGATCCGCGCCGGGGCTGTCGCCGCCCGCGCGCGTGGCCGCCGAAATCGCGTCGAGCGCCGTGCGGATAGCCGCGAGATCGCGCTCGCTCGCACGCTGGGCGGCAAGGCCCGCGCATTCGGTTTCGAGGCTGATGCGCAATTCCAGCACGGACAGCAGATCGTTGAGCGTGCTCGCGGGCACGACATCGAGATCGAGCGGCTCGCGGCGCGGCTCCAGCACGAAGCTGCCGATGCCATGACGCGTCTCGATCACGGACATCGCCTGCAGACGGGAAATGGCTTCGCGCACCACGGTGCGGCTCACGCCGAGCAGCGTCATGAGACTGCTTTCGGTCGGCAGCTTGTCGCCGGGTTTGAGTGCGCGCGAGGCAATCTGCTCGTTGACGTAGGTGACCACGTGTTCGGCGAGATTGCGATTGCGGGGCGGACGGTTGAGTGTGGGCGCGGCGAGCGGATCGGCCATCGTCCCCTCCTTGGTGTTCGGATTTCGCACCATTATACGTCGTCGGACAACTGCGCGAGCGAGGCGCGGGCGCTTTTATCCCTGCGAACAGGCTATCGGGGCACGCTCTCGCCCAGGACATCGGACAACCTGCTCACGCGCCGGCAAGCCTTCGTGCCATATTTTTTCGATCACTCAAAATTAATATGGAATCCATAACAAACGATACCAGTCATCTCTTGCGAAAATTCGTCGCCGTGTTAGCAAACCTGCTATTTCAAGGGATAAACGTAAAGAAACCGTGCTACGGCAGGTGTACACATTGCTCTCGACAGCCGGGTTTTTTGTCCATAATCTCTCGCAAAGGATGCACACCGGCCTGACATACCCCAGTCACCGGAAAGCGCCTCAACTGATACCGGATCGCATCGCGTTTGTGCTGTCGCTTGTGTTGACCAGCACCCCCACAATTCGCAACGAGGGAATCATTGAGCCATCGCATCGTCCGCGTTGTTAGCGCGTTTGCTGCGGCCCTGGTCGGCGCGATGGCGCTCTCGCTGCCCGGCGCACGGCTGCACGCCGCGCCGCCCGCCGAACGCGCACCCGACACCCTGCAGGCGCGCGTGATGGGCTGCGCCGCGTGCCACGGCGCGCATGGCGAAGGCACCGAAAACGACTACTTCCCGCGCCTTGCGGGCAAGCCCGAGGGCTATCTCTACAACCAGTTGATCGCGTTTCGCGACGGCGGCCGCAGTTATCCGCCGATGAACTATCTGCTGGCCTATCTGCCCGACGCCTACCTCAAGCAGATCGCCGCCTTCTTCGCCCAGCAGCATCCGCCCTATCCGGCGCCCGCCACGCCCAGGGTCGATGCCGCCATGCTGGCGCTGGGCAAATCGCTCGTGACCAACGGCGCGCCCGAGCGCAAGGTGCCCGCCTGCGCGGCCTGCCACGGCGCCTCGCTCACGGGCATGCAGCCCGCGATTCCGGGCTTGCTGGGCCTGCACGCGGATTACATCAGCGCGCAGCTGGGCGCGTTCCGCTACGGCACGCGCCGCGCCGCCAGCCCGGACTGCATGCACGACATCGCCTCACATCTGGCCGAGCGCGACATCACGGCGATTGCCGCCTGGCTGGCCGCCCAGCCCGCCCCGGCCGATCCGATGCCAGCCGCGCCCGCGCCGCTGCCGCTCGCGTGCGGCAGCGTCCCCCACTAGCCGAGGCCTCGACGTGCGCAGACTTCGATCCCTCATCGCCGTGACTGGCTGGCTCCTTGCAGCGCTGACGCTCAACGCGCTCGCGCAAAGCGCCGCGCCCACTGTCAACGCCGCAGACGCCGCGAGCGCAGCGGCAGCAGCGGCCACTGCCAACGCCAAACCCATGGCCGCCAACGCCGTGCAGATCGCGCGCGGCGAATACCTCGCGCGCGCAGGCGACTGCATTGCCTGCCACACCGTGCCGTCGCAACAGATGTTCGGCGGCGGGCGGCCGATGGAAACGCCGTTCGGCACGCTTTACACGCCGAATATCTCCTCCGATAAAACCTATGGCATTGGCGCATGGAGCGCCGACGAGTTCTATCGCATGCTGCACGAAGGCAAATCGCGCGACGGCACGCTGCTTTATCCGGCGATGCCCTTCGCCTCCTACACCCGGGTGACGCGCGCCGACTCCGACTCGATCTACGCCTATCTGATGTCCACGCAAGCCGTGCATCAGCCCAATCGCGCCCACACGCTGCGATTTCCGTATAACCAGCGCTCGCTATTGCTTGGCTGGCGCGCGCTGTTCTTTCGTGCGGGCGAATTCAAGCCCGATCCGAAACAGTCGGTCGAATGGAATCGCGGCGCGTATCTGGTGCAGGGACTCGGCCATTGCACGATGTGCCATACGGAAATCAATGCATTGGGCGGCAATTCCGCCTCGAAGGAATTTCAGGGTGGTTTGATTCCCCTGCAGAACTGGTATGCGCCTTCGCTTACGTCCAACAAGGAAGCGGGGCTCGGCGACTGGAGCATCGACGATATCGTCGATCTGCTGCACGCCGGTGTGTCTAATCGCGGCGCCGTCTATGGGCCAATGGCGGAAGTCGTCTACGACAGCTTCCAGTACCTCACCGAAGACGACGTGCGCGCCGTAGCCGTCTATCTGAAGTCGCTGCCTGGCCATTCGAACGAAGTCGATCAATCGCCCAGGAGCCAGGTCGTCACGGAAGAATCGAATCGTCTCGCGCCACTCGGGCAGAAGATTTACGAGGCGCAATGCGCCGTGTGTCACGCCACGCAGGGACAAGGAAAACTGCCACATTTCCCGCCGCTCGCGAACAATCAGTCGATCCAGATGAATTCGGCGGTGAACCCTATTCGCATGGTCCTCAATGGCGGTTACGCGCCGGGCACCATAAAGAATCCGATGCCCTATGGCATGCCGCCTTTCGCGCAATCGCTTTCGGATGAAGAAGTGGCCGCTGTGGTGACCTATATCCGCACGGCGTGGGGAAATCACGGCGCGCCGGTATCGGTGAAAGAAGTCAACGCACTACGCTCCGCGCCGCTTTTCTAGCAACGTTTATCACGAGGCCGCGATGATCGAAACACCCGTTCCCGAGCAGCCAGGCGAGCGAGCGCAACACGAACAGGTCGACGAGATCGTTCGCCAGGGGCCGGGCGGTGCGCTGGCGCTGGCCAGCATCGCCACGGCGATCGTGGCGGCAATCTGGTTCGCCTTCTACTTTCTGGTGTTCCTGCCTCGCGGCGTGATCCAGTGAAACACTCCTGACCTGCGCGAACCGCTCCCATGTCCACGCATCCAACCGATCCCCATGCCAGCGCCGAAGTCGCCGCACGCGTGGAGCGCCGCTGGGCCATGTTCATGGTCGCGCTCGCTCTCGTGCTGGTGGCGATGGTGGTTTTCACCGGTCTGCACTGGGCCATGATGCCGCCTTCGCGCGTCGAAACCATCAATCCGGAAACGCTGCACGTATCCGGCGAGTTCGTCGAAACCAATCTGGGCAGCGCACTCGAACCCAATGGCTCCGTGACGGTGCGCGTGCTGGCGCAGCAGTATTCGTTCACGCCGCAATGCATCGTCGTGCCAGCGGGCGTGCCGATCACCTTTCGCGCCACCAGCGCCGACGTCGTGCACGGTTTTCTCGTCACCGACACCAACCTCAATTCGATGGTCGAGCCGGGCTACGTCTCCACTTTCCGCACGACCTTTGCCCAACCCGGCGATCACCTGATGCCCTGCCACGAATATTGCGGCACCGGTCATCAAGGCATGTGGGCCCACGTCAAAGTAGTCGATCGCGACGCCTTCATGCAGATGGCCGCGCTGCCGGAGAATCATTCGGGGAGACTGAGCTGTGTTAAATAACAAGCGCCTCGTGCTCGCCCATTTCTGGCTCGGGTTCGTGCTGTTCGGCGTGGCGCTATTGCTGGGCGCCTGGCAGATGCTCGTACGCAGCCCGCTCCACCCATGGCTTAAGGACCCCGAAATATATTATCGATCCGTGACGGAACACGGCACGGTGATGGGCTATGCGTTCCCCACGCTGATCGCCATGGGTTTTGGATACGCAGTGAGCGAGCTTGCGCTCAAGCGCCCGCTCGTAGGGGTGCGCTTCGCGTGGCTTGGCTTCATTCTGCTCACGCTCGGTGCGGTGACGGCTTCGGTGCCGGTTGCGCTCGGCCGTGCATCGGTGCTCTACACCTTCTATCCGCCGATGATCGGCAATGTGTTCTATTACATCGGCGTGGTGCTGGTGGTGGTCGGCTCGTGGATCTGGGTTGCGCTGATGAGCGTGAATCTCGCGGCATGGAAGCGCGAGAATCGCGGCAAACCCGTGCCGCTGGCGATGTTCGCAACCACGGCAGGCGCGTATCTGTGGGGCTGGACCGCCGTGGGCGCGGCGATCGAGGTGCTGTTCCAGATCCTGCCCGTCGCGCTGGGCTGGCGCCACACCATCGATGCCGGACTCGCCCGCGTGTTCTTCTCCTGGACCTTGCATGCCATCGTCTACTTCTGGCTGATGCCCGCCTATATCGCCTATTACACGATCATTCCGCGTGCAATTGGCGGGCGCCTTTATAGCGATTCAATGGCGCGCATCTCATTCATTTTATTTCTGGTCGTGGCGATGCCCATCGGCCTGCATCACCTTTTTACCGATCCGCAGGTGGGCGCGGGCTTCAAGTTCCTGCAATCGGTCTTTACCGCGCTGGTGGCCGTGCCCACGCTGCTCACGGTATTCACGATCTGCGCTTCGGTTGAAATTGCGGGACGGCTGCGCGGCGGCAAAGGCGTATTCGGCTGGATCGCAAAGCTGCCCTGGCATAACCCGCAAATGCTCGCACTCGCATTTTCCTTTGTGATGCTGGGATTCGGCGGCGCGGGCGGCCTCATCAATATGAGCTACCAGCTCGATCAGCCGATCCACAACACGCAATGGGTCACGGGGCATTTCCACCTGATTTACGGCGGCGCAATCGTCATCATGTATTTCGCCATTGCCTACGATCTATGGCCGCAACTCACCGGGCGCACGCTCGCCAACTGGCGCCTGATGCGCTGGCAATTGTGGCTGTGGTTTATCGGCATGATCGTGACGACGTTTCCCTGGCATCTGGTCGGCCTGCTCGGCATGCCGCGCCGCATGGCCTATTTCGATTACAGCGATCCCGCGCTGGCGGCGCAGGCCAGTCTCGTGACGATATCGGCGATTGGCGGATTGATTCTCGTGATGTCCGCCGTGCTGTTTTTTGTGGTGCTGCTGCAAGGCCATCGCAGCGCCACGCAGCCCGCCGAGGAATACCGCTTCAGCGCGCCGGTGCACGAATCGCCGAGACTGCCGGTGGCGCTCAACAGCTTCGCGCTGTGGATCGTGCTGATGGTCGCGCTGACGATCGCCAATTACGGCTACCCCATCGCGCAACTGCTCGCGACGCCGGACACCACCGTGCCCGCCATCCCGATCGGAGCGCCGCGATGAACGACGAACGCCTGTTCTCGTTACGCAATGTCTGGTTTCGCGCGAGCGTTGGCGCGACCATTCTGGTGCTCGTCGTATCCGCGCTGATCGGTTTTGTCTGGCTGCCGTCCGCGCAAAGCGACCCGCAATTTCGGGGGCTCTGGAACGCGATCTGCAGCGCGGCGGGCGTGCCGCGTCAGTGGGGTCAGGCAAGCGCCACCGTCACGCCCGGCTACAAGGTCAGCACGGTCGAACTCGCGCCGCACATACTCGACGACGCCACTTCGCTATCGATCGGACGCGGCGCCACCCTCTCGCTGCGTTGCACCATGTGCCACGGTCCGCGCGGCATGAGCGAAGCAAATTCGCCGAATCTCACCGGCCAATACGCGAGCGTGGTCTACAAGGAATTGCTCGACTTCCAGAGCGGCGCGCGCCAGAGCGCCGTGATGTCGCCGATGGCGCAGAATCTTTCCGATCAGGACATGCGCGATCTGGCTGCGTATTACGCTTCGCTCGCCCCCGTTGCGCGCCTGAGTGGCGATATGCCCGCGATCGTCGCGCACGGCGCGCCGATGCGCAACATTCCCGCTTGCGCGGCCTGCCACGGCGGTATCGACAGCAAGGTGGGCAGCCCGTGGCTCGACGGCCTGCCCGCCGCTTATACGAAAGCGCAGCTCATGGCATTCGCAAACGGCACGCGCCACAACGATATTTCCGAACAGATGCGCAACATCGCGCGCAATATGACGCCCGAGGAAATCGACACGGCCGCCGCGTGGTATGCGGGCAGCGCGAGTCCTTGACCCGAGCTTGACCCGAGCGCGATGCGTGACCCGTGACGCGACGCCGTAGCGAATGCGCCGCGGCACGCCGTTTGCGCGCCTGCTCGATCCCCGCTGTAACCTCTTCGACCACTTCCCTCACGGAGAAACATCATGCAAAAGATGGCAAGCGCCAAATGGCATGGCGGCATCAAGGACGGCCAGGGCACGATTTCGACCCAGACCGGCGTGCTGCGCGACGCGCCCTATGGCTTCGCCTCGCGTTTCGAAGGCGGTCCCGGCACCAATCCCGAAGAGTTGATCGGCGCCGCGCATGCAGGCTGTTTCACCATGGCGTTCTCGCTTTTCCTGACCGAAGCGGGCTTCAAGGCCGACAACATCGAGACGAAATCGACGGTCACGCTGGAAAAAGTGGGCGAAGGCTTTTCGATCACGGCCTGCCAGCTCGACATGACCGCGACGATTCCCGGTATCGATCAGGCGACGTTTGAAAAACTCGCGACGGGCGCGAAAGAAAACTGCCCAGTGTCAAAGCTGTTCGCAAACAACGCGAAGATCACCTTGAACGCGAAGCTGGCGGGTTAAGTGCTATTCAGCGACGTACTTCAGCAACATGCGGCGGCCCGGCCACGCCGATTCACGCCGGGTCCGCTGCCGTGGTGGAGTTTGCTGGACTTTGATGGAGAAACCGTCATGGCCATTCCCCATGCCGCGCCCGGCGAGGTCTTCGACGTCCGCCCGCTTGGCGCCGCGCTCAAGAACGCGAACACGATCACCCTGATTCGTGCGGCGCAACTGGAAGTCATCCGCATGGTGCTGCCCGCGGGCAAACGCGTGCCGGAGCATCGCGCGCCCGGCGAAATCACCGTGCTATGCGTCGAAGGCGTGATCCGCTTTGCCATCAACGGCGAACCCCGCACCATGCACGCCGGCGACATGCTGCTGCTGAACAAGGGCGAGGCGCACGCGCTGGAAGCACTCGACGACGCCTCGATCATCGTGACGATTCATCTCGCGCACGACGCGCATTGAGTGCGCTGGCAAATCAGACCGACTTGGGATCGTCGCCGTATTTATTGGGCCCCGAATCGCCATCCTGCGCCCAGAAAATCAGGTTCACGATAGGCAGCAGATACCACCAGCCGCTGCGGCCCGTGTCATGCAGACGACGCACACCAACGGCAACGGTGGGCAGAAATACAGCGAGGTTGTAAAGGCTGTTCAAGGCGCTCTCGACATTCAGCATCCAGCCGATGATCAATAAGCCAATTGAAATTAGCGTGCTGAACAGCGTGAAATACCAGAACTCTTTGCGGCGCGCGCGACCGCTAAACGTGACGTATTTCTTGAGCGGCCCGATATACCAGTTCTGCGGCGCTTCTTCTCCCGTCCCAACACTCGCAGCGGCCAGCGCGACCGTGCCCTGCTGGATTGCCCCGCAACCCGGACACGTCTGGGCCGTCTTGTGAAGCTGCTTGCCGCAGCCGTAGCAGAACATCATATCCATCGATTCGCTCCTTTATTCACTGTCGTTATTTGTGCGGATTGAATACGCCGATGCGAAGACAACTTCGGACATTATTATGCGAACTACATGACACCGAATACGCACCCCGCGCACCCCGTCCAACGGATTATCGACATCTTCATATGAAAAATTGAAGAACTTTTAGAATCGAACCTTTCTATTATTCATAGCGGATCGATTCGCCGATATTTAAATCGCGCGTAATGATGCCTCAAATAGTCGATTTTCCATAATCGATTCAATTCGCATGCATTCAATGCTTGCGGCATATCAATTCGAATAGGGAATAAAGGGAACCGCAGACTGGAACTGGTTGCACGCGCAACCTTGACGATCGCAGTGCGAGGCGCAAGAGAAAGGCCTCAAAAACAGTGACGAGGCGCGCTCGCCCCGTCACCGCTCATTCAACGCGTGGGCTGCAATTGGCCCCAGCTCACCAGAATGGCCTGAATGCTGCGCGCGTAGGCATCGCGCTCGCCCGGCGATTCCGAGTGATACGCGCCAATCGCACGCCACGTGTTGCCGTATCGCACCATCTTTTGCTTGAGCAACCACGCGGCCACAAAGATATTCACGCACGGGTCCGTGAGCGCGCGATGCGGAATGCCCTGGCGCGCCAGTTCGGAAAAATGAATCGAATTGATCTGCGCCTGGCCAACGTCGATCGAACCGTTGGTATTGTGGTTCACGGCCGAGGCATCGCCTTTCGATTCGCGCCATGCCACGGCGCGCAGCACGAGCGGATTCACGCCTTGATAGGCGCCGGCTTTTTCGAAGCAGTCGTTATCGGTCGTCGAAGCTTGCGCGGCGGGCGTGCCCAATGCAGCGGCCGCACAGGCCAGCACACCGAAAACGCCGAGGCGCGTGCGGCGTAGCGCACGCAATAGATTGACAGACATCCCCGTGATCTCCTGATTAGCGCGCCAATGCAACATCGAGTTGATGCTCGATGTCCTTCAGATAGGTGCGCGAAGAATCGGACACCACGAGCCGCGCCGTCGGCCCAACCGGGCGGACATCATGCTGGCGCTGCTTCTTTTTGCGTGACGACGTGCGTGGCGCAGGCAGATCGTCGTCATCGCTGCTGGCTGCGGGCGGCAGCATCGCGAGCGTGGGCAGCGGCGGATACACCTTGTCGCTGGAAGGCGAAGCGGAAAATCCCGCCGACGCCTGCAGGCTCGCGCCCGAAGCATCCGGCTGGCCCGCCCAGGCGGCGGTGGACAGCAGCATCGCGCCGAGCGCGGAAGCAATCATGCGCATCTCGTCAGCCTCCCGATTGCAGCGGCTCGATCGACACGCTGTACGTCTGGTTCGCGCCGGCCGTGAGGTTTTCGAGCACCGGCTTGTTGGTCTGGTGCACCGGCACGCCGTGCCAGATCGCCTCGTTGATGTATCGCAGATCCTGACCGAGCGCGGTCACGCGAATCAAGGTCGGGCGCTTTTGCGCAGCGGCCAGCGCGCCCGCCTTGGCGAGCACGGCGCTCAGTTGCGGATCGCGTGCGCCGAGCGCATCGGCGGGAATATCGAAGCGCAGGATCGCGCCCGACAAGGCCGGCTTGCCAGCCTGCGCCGAATCGACCGGATGCAATTGCGCGCAGCCTGTCACGGCAAGTACGGCGAGTAAGAAGACAACGCGCTTCACGTCCCAATCTCCAGAGTTACAGGTCTACATGCGCGTTTTCGGCTTTTTTTACGTGGACTTGATAGTCGGACGGCAAACGTTTGCCAAAAAGGAAAAACTCGCTCGCGATGTGCGGCCTTGGGGAACATTGCCGCCAGAGGAATCGCAGTCTGTGTAGAGAATTGCTTCGTCAATCGGCGAACCATGACATTTGCTTACTCGTCATATGCCCATTTTTAGTGCATTCGTCTAACGAAATAGGCAGTCACCAGTCATTTTCACCTGTTCGATTTCTTCGAACATCTTCGTCGTTCTGCTCGCACGGCAACGGGCGTGATGCGGTCCATCATCGGTTCCAACGTGTCGAACATTCATTCGGCCACTTCTCAAGGAACCGCTCACATGAAGCTCTCATCCACACTCAAGCGCGCCGCGGCCGCGCTCGCCAGCGCCGCCGCGCTAGTCGCAACGGCCCACGCTGCGGCGCCCGCTATCTCCGCGCACGATATCGAAGCGAATGGCCTGCGCCTGCACTATCTCCAGGCCGGCGCCGGTGCCGGTGACGGGTCTGGTTCCGGATCCAGCTCCGCAGATGGCAACGACGCCACGCCCGTCGTGCTCCTGCACGGCTACACGGAAACCAGCCATATGTGGCGCCCGCTGATGACGCGCCTCGCCGCGAACGGCCCGATGATCGCGCCCGACCTGCCCGGCGCGGGCGATTCGGGCATCCCCGCGAACGGTTACGACAAGAAGGCGCTCGCGCAGGACATTCACGCCATGGTCCATGCGCTCGGCTATCGCAAGGTGAAGATCGTCGGTCACGATATCGGCCTGATGGTGGCCTATGCTTATGCCGCACAATATCCCGACGAAGTGCAAAGCATCGTGCTGATGGATGCATTCCTGCCCGGCGTCGGCGACTGGCAAAAGGTTTTCCTGCTGCGCGACAAATGGCATTTCAACTTTTATGGCGCCACGCCGCTTGCGCTCGTGCAAGGCCGCGAACGCGTCTACTTCGAGCACTTCTGGAATGACTTCGCCGCCAACGGCAATCATTCGTTATCCGAAGCAGATCGCCGATACTATTCCGCCGCGTATGCACGCCCCGGCCGTATGCAAGCCGGCTTCGAGTATTTCCACGCATTCGGACAAGACGCCGACGATTTCGCCGCCTTCGCGCAAAAGCCCTTGACGATGCCGATGCTCGTGGTCGCGGGAGAAAAAGCCTCCGGCACTTTCCTGATCGATCAGGCCAGGCAGGTCGATACCCACGTGGAAGGCGTCATCGTGCCGGGTTCGGGACACTGGCTGATGGAAGAAGCGCCCGAGCCGACCATGGCCGCCATCGAACGCTTCATTGAAACACCGCAACCGCTCGCCGCGAAGTGATTGCGTGCGCAACGTCCCGCATCGCAATCGACGCGGGACGTTGCATCAAACCCACTCAGTTCGCCGCAACCGGATCGTCATTCAGCGTCTTGAGGAAGGCCTCGATATCGCGAATCTCATCGGCGGTCATTGCCGGTTTTTCGCCGAACTTGCGATCGAACGGCGCATCGGTCACATCGACATTCTTCTGGAATTGCGCCGGAATATCGTCGTATTTGTCGATCTTGCCGTTGGCGCCATGCGGATAGAACTTGCCCGGATCGGTATTGCGCTCGTTATAGAACGCCATCACCTGATCGAGGTTGTGATAAATGCCGTTGTGGAAGAACACCGACCGCGTGCTGGTATTACGCAGCGTGGGCGTGAGGAACATGCCGCAATATTGCGTCTGGTCCTTGAAGTCGGAGCGGAACGGCCCGCACACGCCAAGATCGAAGAATTTCGCATCCTGATTCTGCGCGAGCTTGCGATTGCGCGGCACGCCCAGCGCTTCGTACTGGTAGTCGGTGAACATCGGCGGCAGACCGTCTTTGGCGGGCTTCGACAAATGGCAGCCCGCGCAATTGGCCTTGTCAGGATCGTTGAACAGACGCAGGCCATGCAGTTCGGCCTGGCTCAGATGCGCGCGGCCTTCGAGCCAGCGGTCGTACTTGCTGTTATACGGATGGAACGACTGATCCTCCACCTGATAGCGCGAGATCGCAAACATCGCTTCGGCAACGGCCAGGCGGTGATCGTCGAAAACACGCGCACCAAAGAGCGCATTGAATTCCTTCGCGTACGGCGTGTTCTTGAGCTTTTCGGCAACCGTGTCGATGCTCGTATTCGCCATTTCGACCGGATTCATCAACGGCCCGTACGCCTGCTGCTGGAGCGTGTCGGCGCGGCCGTCCCAGAACAGACCGCCCTGCGGCACCATTTCCACCGAGGTCGATGCGCCGCCCGCGGTCTTCTGCGACTTCACCACATTGGCGGCCGCCGTGGCCTGCTGCGCGACGGTGGGCGCGTCGTCGTTTTCGCCGGCATCGGGGCCGATGCTGAAATTCGGCTGGCGATACAGATACATCAGCGAAGGCGGCGGACGATAGCCCTGCTGCGTCATCGCGAGGCCGCCCTTTTGCACATCGAGGCTATTGGGCGGGCCATAAGCGTGGTCGGGGCTATGACACGACGCGCACGACTGCTGGCCCGAAGCCGACAGCGACGGATCGAAAAAGAGCTTTTTGCCGAGCTGCGCCATCGCCGAAAGCGGCGCGACGGGCGGCCGCTGCAGCACGACCGGATGCGGATTCGCGCCGGTCAGGTTCTCGACGATATCGCCCACCTGCTCGGGCACGTTGGCGGGAAACGCCACGGCATAGGCACAAAAACCCAGCGCGGCAATCGCCACGGCGGCAGCGGCGCGCAGCACGAGGCGCGCGGGCCTGGCCGGCGCACGCGGCGTGGGAGAGGACGGAGTGGGCGATGCGGAAAGCTCGGACATGAAGCGTTCTTCCTGGCGGGACAAAAATGCCGAAAGCCGTGGGCGCCCGGCGGTTGACCGGTGGCGCTCGACACGGCGTCGGGCTCTACCTGCGCCGGTTCGGTTTATCTGAACCGGGCTGAAAAAACGGCGAAAACCCGGCGCGAGGTCCGGGTTTGCCCACCCATCGGATCAACCAGAATCAGGCCGATCGATGCGTGCGCAACCCGATCTCGCGCCGGGCAGCGATCACATCGCCGGTGCGGAGCTCAGTTGCGTGCCGAGCGTGGTGTCGAGGTACAGCGGCGTCGTGTTGGCCGTGCCCGTCAGGTTCAGCATGCCGCGCAGATCGCCGGCTGCCGCATCGAACGAACCGCCACCCAGACGCGCGCTGCCGAGCCAGTTGTCTTCGATGAAGCGCACGACCGAAGCCTGATCGATGAACGTATGGTCGACGTAGTTGGCCTTCGCATACGGCGAGATCACGAGGAACGGAATACGCGTGCCCGGACCGCAGCGGCCGTTGACCGGCGCGCCCGCCACACCCGTCGGCTGCGTGCCCGTACCGCACACGGAGCTGCCGTTGAGCTGGTCGGCTGCGGCCATCGACGAATGCACCGGCGCCATGTACTGGTGGTCGTACCAGCCGTCCGAATCGTCATAGGTCACAACGACGAGCGTGTTCTTCCAGTCCGGCTGCTGCATCAGGAAGTTCACGACCTTCGTGACGAAAGCCTGTTCGTCGAGCGGGTCCGAGTAGCCAGCGTGCGCGTCCTGTGCAGCCGGAGCCTTCAGGAAGTTCACCGACGGATAGTTGCCGGCCTTCACAGCGGCAAAGAAGTCATCCGTGTCGTACTGGTGGTTGGCCGGCTCGGCCGTCTTGCCGTCCGATTCGAGGCTCGAACCGATCGCGGCCGTCGAGCTCGGACGCGTGTGCAGCGGGTTCGACGTCGACTTGAAGTACTGGAACCAGTTGTGGTGCGGGATGTAGTCGTTCGTTGCAGCGTTCACGGCCGTTGCGATCGTGCTGCGCTTGCAGCCCGTCGTGCCGTTCGAGTTCACGGTCTGCAGGTTGAAGCCGCCCATGAAGCCGCCCCAGCTGACCTTCTGCGCGTTCAGCAGGTCGCCGATATTGAGCGCGTTGATCATGCCCGAATCGGTCGTGCTCGAACACGTGTCGTAGCCCGGATCGACGTCGTTGATCATCGTGAGGCCGCCCGCGCCGTCAGCGATGTAGTACGACGAGGTCGTCGCCGTGGCCGGCTGCTTCGACGTGTTCACGAGTTCGAGGCCGTTGGTCTGGCCCGACACCACTTCGAGTGCGCCCGGCGTCGACGGACCGTACGTCGTGGTCCATGCGTTGTCGCTCATCGCGTACTTCTGCGCGTAGTTCCACAGGGCCGTGACGGTGTTGCCGTCGTAGTAGCCCATCACCTGGCCCTTCGTGCCGAAGGCGTCCGCGCCGCCGCTCGTGCCGTTACCCGTGTACTTCGGGAACAGGTCGAGCGCGCCGTTGTCGCCGGCTTGCTGCTCGGCCGTGTAGGCGTGGTTCTGGTCGGCCGTGGCGGCCTGCGAACGGTCCAGACGGAAGGGGTTGGCGGCGCCCGTGCCGTTAGCCGTGTTGGTGAAGTTCGGGTTCGAGGTGAGCAGCGAACCGGACAGACCGTTCACGCTCGGCGTGCCCGTAGCGGCCGAGAAAGCCGGCTCGCCCGTGGGGTTCGTCGAGCTCGGATAGGTCGCGAAGTAGTGGTCGAACGAGACGTTCTCGCCATAGATCACCACGAGATGCTTGATCGGCGTGGCGGTCGTAAGAGCGTCTTGCGCGGACACCGCCGCGGTCGCCGACGATCCATTGTTCGAGTTGCTGCTTCCGCACGCGAACAGTGCGGCGGCCAGACCGGCGCACGGTAGGGCGAGTAATGCTCGGCGATACATGTTGTTGGGCTCCATCGATTCTTCGAGTTGGTTTTAGAGTCCTGCGGGCGCGTCAAAAAGACGTGTGGGCCTGCCTTTCGTATTTCAGCGCCTTCCAGGTACTTACACAGGTAATGCGCCAGACATCAGGGCGTGCGAATTACAACACCGGAACATGACTACACGGCGACCGTTCGATTTCTTTAAGCTTTCGCTACATTTCAATCTGGAAAGGATTGCGGGCAAATCGCAACATTTGGGAAGGCGCGGTTTTGCACATGCAAGGGGCGCGATCTATAACTGAAGCAGCAGCGTGGACGTTCTCTGCGCGCCCGCTTTTGTCCCTCTTCTTGCGCCGCGCCACGCTGCGCCGCCTCCCGATCCGGCGGAGGCGCGTCCACTGTGGAAGCATCAGCTAACACGTTCGGCAGCCTGGCGCCCATGCGCCGGCATTCCGGCCTTCCTCTCGAGTGCGCACGGCACGGCAGCGTGTGCCGTGCGCGCGCGCCGGGACGTCGCCTGTTGCGGCCCCGGCGTTCAAGAAGGAGTGTGGAAATGAAGATCCGATTGGCGTTTATCGCCGCCATCTTGACGGTGGCGGCCGCGACGGCGCCTGGCACGGCGCAGTCGCAAAGCGAGCCCATTTCGCAGGAACGCGCGCATCAGACGATGACCAACGATGCGAATGCGAGCGCCCAGGCGAACACCGATATGTCGTACGGCGGCATGCCCGATACGCGGAGCGCGACGGGGTCGCGCCGCAGCAAGGCGTGCTGGCCTCGTTCGGACTGCGATATATATTTCGGGCAGTGATCGATCAGGCGCGAAGGCACGCCGAACAACTCGCGCGTGCCGTAGACGCCTGATCGGTGGCGCGATGCAGAACCTTGCAACGCGCTTTCTGACGCTTGACCCAAGGCAAGCGCTGGCTTAACACGTGCGTGTCAATGCCTTAAACGCGCAGCGAAATGAAAGGCGGCAGCCTCACTGCACGGCCTCACTGCACGGCGGTCTGCAACAACCCCACCACGCGTTGCAGCGGCACGAGCAGATCGGGCGCGATGGCGTAGAGCGGGCCGAGTGTCTGCGAAACGTCGCGATAGTCCATATGCGCGTGGCCCGTGTCGTCTTCCCAGACCACGAGGCGCAGCGGCAACTCCAGCGCCGCGTGCGGATTGGCCGCCATGACCGGCGTGCCCGCCTTGGGATTGCCGAACAGGATCAGCCGCGTGCGGCGTAAATCGAGGCCGGCGAGCGCGGCGGCCTCGCGCTGGTCCACGTCTGCGAACACGACGGCGCCCGCGCCCTCCAGCGCGGTCTTGATGTGGGCGATCGTCGTGTCGAAGTCGTGGGCGCTCTTGAGCGTCACGACGGATGAGGGGTGTTGCCCGTGCCCGGTCGTCATGGCTGGTGCTCCTTGGTGGACGCACGCGCGTGCGTGTACGAATTCGCACTGTAGTCGATAAAGACGACAGCCTGAAGGCGAATCCATCTCACGACGCTTGGGCGCGCCTGAAACCGCCGGAGCACGAAGCCGCTACTCCCTTAAATGGCACCCTGCAGGCAGGTCTTTTCGCTCCAGCCATAGAGCCACTGCACCGCGTCGTAGAACTGCTCCTGGGTTCGTCCGACCCACAACGAGTTGCGCACGAGCCGCTCGACGCCCTTCGCGTGATAGATGCGGCCCATTTCGCGCGCCGAATACAGCACGCGCGCAGCGCGCGGAATGCGGGCCTTCTCGTAGATCGAGAACGTCTTTTCGAAGTCGCCGTTTGCCGCCTCGTAAGCCGCGCCCAGCGCGACCGCGTCTTCGAGCGCCTGGCAGGCGCCCTGGGCGATATATTGCGTCATCGGATGCGCGGCGTCGCCCAGCAGCGTGGCGCGGCCGAAGCTCCAGCGCTCGACCGGATCACGATCGGCGGTTGCCCAGCGCCGCCACGAAGTCGGACGATCGAGCATCTGGCGCGGCTTCGCATGCACGCCTTTGAAATACGACAGCACTTCTTCCTTGCTGCCGTCGCGCACGCCCCACGCTTCCTGCTCGCGGCTATGGAAGGTGACGACGAGGTTGTACTGACGCCCGCCGCGCAGCGGATAGTGCACCAGATGGCAATGCGGGCCGGCCCACACCACCGGCGCGTTGATGCGCAGATCCTCGGGCATATTGTCCGTTTCCACCACGGCGCGATAGACCACGTGGCCCGTCACGCGCGCATCGTCGCCGATCAGCTTCGCGCGGATCGCCGATTTCACGCCATCGCAGCCAATCACAGCATCGGCGCGATAACGCTCGCCGTGCTGGTCGGTCAACGTCACGCCGCTTTCGTCCTGTTCCAGCGTCTGCACCTGCGTGCTGGTGCGGAACTGGATCAGCGGATTGCCCTGCACCGCTTCGAGAATCGACAAATGGATATCCGCGCGATGAATCACCGCATACGGATTGCCGAATCGCTCGCGAAAGCGCTCGCCGGTTTCCACGCGCGCGACTTCGCTCGCATCGGTGGCGTCCATCAGATTGAGCCAGTCGGTGTAGACCGCGCGCGTGCGCGCCGCTTCGCCCGCGCCCAGTGCATCGAGCGCATGGAAGGCGTTAGGCCCGAGCTGAATGCCCGCGCCGATTTCGCCGATCTTCTCGGCCTGTTCCAGCAGCAACACCCGCACGTTGCGGCGAGCCAGCGCAAGCGCCGCTGCCAGTCCGCCAATGCCGCCGCCAACCACGATCACGCGCGGTCCGGTTTGATTCGTTGTACTCATGGTAGATGTCTCCTCTGACCGGATCACGCAATATAGTCGGGTTGCCGTTGCGGCTGTGCCTGCATAAAGGCCGCATGCGTCTGCGCATGCTCATACACCGCCATCGCACGCGGATACGCCGCGAGATCGCAGCCGAACCGCAAGGCGTTGCCGATCTGCGGAATCAGGCAGCAATCGGCCAGTGTCGGCTGCGCGCCGAAGCACCACGGTCCTTCGCTGCGCGCACGCACGAGCAGACGCTCGACGCCCGCCATGCCCTCGGCGATCCAGTGGCGATACCACGCGTCCTTTTGCGCAGGCGTAACTTTCAGCACATCCTGCAGATAACGCAGCACACGCAGATTGTTGACCGGGTGAATATCGCAGGCGATCAGATCGGCGAATTCGAGCACGCGTGCGCGCTGTTGCGCATCGGCGGGAATCAGACGCGGCTCGGGATGCTGCGCGTCGAGCCAGTCGACAATCGCCAGCGACTGCCCGAGCGGGCCGCCTTCGAGCGCCGCATCGGCCAGAGCCGGCACGGCCGCCGAGGCATTCACTTCGTTCACGTACTGCGACTCGCGATGCGCGAGCGTGCGGATATTCACCGGCAGCGTGGCGTAGTCGAGGCCCTTGAGCGCGAGGGCAATGCGCACGCGCCAGGACGTCGAGCTATTGAAAAAACTGTAAAGCTCCACGATCGACACTCCTGCTGCTTCAGACCACGCGCACGCTGAGTTCGCCCAGACGCTCGACGCCCACCTTCATCGTCTCGCCGGCCTTCACCGGGCCCACGCCTTCGGGCGTACCCGTGAAAATCACATCGCCCGGTTCGAGGCGGAAGAACTTCGACAGATACGCCACCGTTTCCGCCACCGACCAGATCAGATGCGACACATCGCTTTTCTGTTTCGTTGCGCCATCGACGCTCAGCCAGAGACCGGCTTGCTCGAAGTGACCGGTTTCGCTCGCGCGATGGATCGGACCCATCGGCGCGGAGCGGTCGAAGGCCTTGCCGATTTCCCACGGACGGCCCATCTCGCGCATTTTCATCTGCAGATCGCGGCGCGTCATATCGAGGCCGACTGCATAGCCCCACACATAATCGAGCGCGTTGTCGACCTCGATATCCGCACCGCTCTTGCCGATCACAGCCACGAGTTCGGCTTCGTAGTGATAGTTCGTGGTCTGCGCCGGATACGCGATGTCGAGCGTTTCGTCATAGGCCACCGGCACGATCGAATCGCCCGGCTTGCAGAAGAAGAACGGCGGTTCGCGGTCGGGATCGAAGCCCATTTCACGCGCATGTGCGGCGTAATTGCGGCCCACGCAATAAACGCGGCGCACGGCAAATTGATCATTCGAACCGGCGACGGGAACGGCAACAGGTGCCTCGGGAGTAAAGACGAATGCCATGATTCTCTGGATGCTCTCTGAAAAGGAATGGGATCAGCTACGCGCTTCGCGCAGCAGATTCAATGCGGCCATCACGGGACGGTCCGAATAGCTGAACAGCACGCTGTCGGCATCGGCGTCGAGTCGGACCGGCGCCCACGACGGCGCGACGAAAACATCGTGCGGCGCGAATTCGAATGCCTTGTCGCCGATATGCGCGGTGCCCTGCCCTTCGACCACGCAATAGACGGTGGCGTCGGTGCTGCGGTAAGTGCGGCCGCGAAAACCCTGCGGCAGAAACTGCATGAAGGTGGCGATGGTGGGCATCGGCCAGCCGCCGGTGGCCGGGTTCACGTAGCGCAGCTTCACGCCGTCCCATTCGTCGAGATCGCCGTGACGATACAGCGTGTCCAGCGCCTCGCGGCTGCGTTCATACGGATAACTAAAGATCGGCGAAGTCGGATCGCTTACCTTATGACGCACCGGCAGCATATTGCTGCCGTAACGCGCGAAGCTGTCGCCTTCGGGGCGCGTGACCGGCTGGGTGTCTTCGGGGAAATTCTCGGCGAAACTCGCGTCGAGATGCGCAACCAGCGGAATATCCAGACCGTCGAGCCAGATCACCGGCTCGCCGCCATCGTCGAGCGACGGATTGCCGTGGTCGTGCCACGTCCACGAAGGCGTGATGATGAAATCGCCCGGATGCATGGTGGTGCGCTCGCCGTTCACGGCCGTCCACGCGCCCTTGCCTTCGACGATAAAGCGCAGCGCCGACTGCGTATGCCGATGACTCGGAGCGATTTCGCCGGGCAGAATCAGTTGCAGGCCCGCGTAGAGATTCGGCGTCACGGCCGATTTGCCGGGCAGGCCCGGATTCTCCATCACCAGCACGCGGCGCACGGCTTCGGCCGCGCTGATCACGGAACCGGCCTGCATCACCAGTTCGCGGATCTGCGCGTATCGCCAGTGAGCGGGCTGCGCCTTGGGATGCGGCGACGCCGAAACGAGCGTGTGCAGCGACTCCCACAGCGGCGAGAGTTGCTGGCGAGCGATGCGCTCGTAATAGGCGGCGCGGGATTCGTTTTGAACCGTCGACATCGGTGTCTCCTTTTTTTGGCGGCGCGCGGCGCGCTTGTGAGTGCTGCGCGCGGCCGGATTCGATCTGCAACGAGTGAATTTATAGGCCTGCGAGGCATACCCTGTAAAATGACAAATTCATCTCATCCATATAGTTCTGTATATACCTTGGAGCGCGCGTCATGACGGACTGGACTCATCGGCTGCGGTTACGGCATCTGGAATTGCTGCTCAAAGTCGGCGAAACCGGCAATCTGAGCCAGTCGGCGGCGGCGCTCAACACCACGCAGCCGGCGCTGTCGAAATGGCTCAAGGAACTGGAGGAAGACATCGGCCTGCCGCTGTTCGAGCGGCACGCGCGCGGGCTGCGGCCCACGTCCTATGGCGAGGCGTTGATCGCGCACGCGCGCCGGATCGCCGGGCATCTGGATAGCGCGCGCGACGACCTGGCCGCGCAGCGCGACGGCGGCAGCGGGCTGGTGGCGATCGGTACGTCGGGGGTGTCGGCGGCGGATACCGTGCCGATGGCGGTCGCGCGACTCGTGAAAGATCTGCCGCGCGCGCAGGTGCGCCTTGTCGAAAGCACCATGAATCTGATGATGCCGCAACTCATGCGCGGCGAACTCGACATCGTGGTCGGGCGCACCTCCAGCGAGGCGATCGATCCGCTGCTGCAAGGCGAAGTGCTGTACCGCGAGCGCATCAACTTCGTTTGCGGGCTGGAGCATCCGCTCGCCGCGCGCGAGTCGATCGACTGGGACGATGCGTTTGCGTATCCGTGGATCATCTGGCCCGAGGGCACGCCGGTGCGCAAGGCGCTGGAAACGGCGCTGGCGGCGGCCGGGCGCGGCCTGCCGCGACATTGCGTGGAATCGAATTCGTCGATCCTCAACGTCACGCTGCTCAATCAGACGGCGCTACTGGGCGTGGCATCGCATCGCGCGGCCATGCGTTTTGCGCGGCTCAACGCGCTGCATGTCTTGCCGATGCGGCTGACGGGTTTTGGATCGGTGTCGATGTACTGGCGCGCGGACAGCGCGAACCGCGTGGCCGTGGCGCTTGCGCTAACGCATTTGCGTGCGTGCGCACGCATCGGCGTGGAAGGCGAGGAGGAGTGGAACGAGGAGGAAGACGAAGACCGGCTCGCAGCGGCCGCGCATGCGGGGAAAGGTCCGCGGAAATCACCGCAGAAAGCGGCAAGCAAAGCGGCAGCAAGCAAACGCACCAACAAACGGGCAAGCGCATCAAGTCGATGACGCGCTCGCCCGGAAGCGCTTAAAGCATCGGCGTGAGTTTCTGGACCTGCTGCGCGAAATGTTCCTTGTCGGCGCCGTCGAGCGCGGTACGCACGGGCAGATCGACCGTCAGCGGGTCTTGCGGCACGTTATCCACGTGCACTTCGTAATGCAGATGCGGCCCGGTCGCCCATCCGGTCTTGCCGACATAGCCGATCACCTGGCCCTGCTTCACCTGCGCGCCCGCACGCAGCGACTTCGCGAAACGCGAAAGATGCGCGAAGGTCGTCGAGTACTCGCCGAAGTTCTTGATCTTGATGACGCGGCCATAGCCCAGTTCCCAACCTGCGAACGTCACCGTGCCTTGCGCCGTGGCGTGGATCGGCGTGCCGATAGGCGCCGCGAGATCGACGCCTTCGTGCGCCGCCCAGCGGTGCGTGACCGGGTCCAGGCGCTCCGGCGAAAACTCCGACGAAACGCGCGTGAAGTTCACGGGATAACGCAGGAAGGTCGGCGCGGCCGGGCGGCCGTCGGCGCGATAGTAGAACGCCTTGCCGTCCAGATTGCGGTAGAGGAACAGATCGTGCGATTCCTTGCCCGTGGAAATACGCATGGCGACGGGCGTGGCGTCGGCGTTCGCTGCGCTGCCAGTCGTTGCATCCGCAACCGTCGCGGCCGATGCCGAAGAAGCCGCAGCAGCCGAAGTCGCCACCTGAGTCGTGCCGTTGCGGAACACGAAGCGCACTTCGCTGCCCGGACGCAGATCGTGACGGAAGTCGATCCGCCCTTCCAGCGCGTGCGCGAGCTTCGCGGTGATCGCGGCGTTGATGCCCATCTGATCGGCGGCTTCGGAGAAGCTGTGCTTGACCTGCACGGTTTCGACCCGGTACGCGGGCACGGCGGGTTGCACGACGGGAGCCGGCGCGGGAGTGGGAAGCTGGGCGACTGCGGGCACTGAGGCGCGGCGGGCGGCTTGCTCGGGCATGTCGTCGGATGCATGCAGCGAAACATCGTCGCCTGGCTTTGGCAACTGGTGCGAAAGCCATGCTGTGCAGACCGTGCTGAGAGCGGCCACGATGAACGCCTTGCCCGCGACTCCCGAAGATGTCGTCGATACGAGCTTGGGCATCTACTGGGTACGGATTACTGGCAGAAAACCGCGCGATGCGCCGTTTTCGGGGAGACATCGACGCCGTTGCAGCGACGATGAACGAAGGCACCGAGACTAACGGACGATTCTTAAGCGAAACTTAAAAAACTGTCAAAAGCGTTGAATCCCTGTTTTTAACGGATCGATCGCGGCAATTTACAGAGGAATCGTGAATTTTGCTGCAACCCCTTCGATCTTCGCTATGCCAGCGGCATCGCAAGCAGGTTCGCCCTTCGCTCAAACGCCTCTGAACACCCGCGACGTCACATTTTTAAATACGAATGATTCTCATTTCTTGACGGACGTAATGGGGCGCAATATTATTCTGACCATTCCAAAGACGTCGCCATTTGACGTCTACCTGGCGCCTAACGTCGTCATTGTCAGCTATTCGTAATGTTCGCGGATCGAGCGCCGAAGCCATGCTGCCTTCCCCACGGATCGCAGCCGCAGGCCCACCCTCGATAAGCACTGCTATGGAGATTCAAGAAAATGAGTTGGGGCGACGAAAGCACAGTTTATGACGTAGTCATCAACGGCGAAGAGCAGTACTCGATCTGGCCGACCTACAAGGCCATGCCGGCCGGCTGGCGCGCCACCGGCAAGCAGGGCAGCAAGGCCGATTGCCTCGCGCACATCGACGAAGTCTGGGTCGACATGCGCCCGCTTTCGCTGCGTCAGGCGATGGACGAAGCCGACCAAGCCGCCGCCGCCACCGCCGCGCGCTGACGAGCCACGCATGCAGCCCATTCGACTGTTCTGTCTGCCCTATGCGGGCGGCGCGGCGCATATCTATCGCGACTGGCCGCGCGACGTGCCGGCATGGCTCACGGTCACGCCGCTCCATCTGCCGGGGCGCGGCCTGCGCCTGCGCGATCCGCTCGAACCGCGCTGGGATCGTTTGATCGACGATCTGGCCGGCAGCATCGTCGCTTCGCTGGGTCACGCTTCAGACAGCCCTTTCGCGCTGTACGGCCATAGCCTGGGCGGCCTGATCGCGTTCGAACTCGCTCATGCACTGCGCGAGCGCATCGGCCGCGAACCGGTATGGCTCGGCATTGGCGGCTGTCCCGCGCCGGCTTTTCAGACAGTCGAAAACGCATGGCTCACCTGCCCCGAGCAGACCGTGATCGCCGAACTCGAACGCTTCGGCCAGACCTCGCCGGAGTTGCTGGCCAATCGCGAGTTCGTCGAGATGATCCTGCCGGTGGTACGCAACGATTTTCATCTGTACGGCACCTGGCGCGCCCGGCCGCGCGCGCCGCTTGCCGGAGCGCTGCATGTATTCGGCGGCCGCGCCGATCCGGCGACGCAAGATCTCGCGTCGCTCGACGGCTGGCGTAGCGAAACGTTTGGCGCCTTCGAGCGCAGTCTGTTCGACGGCGGTCATTTCTTTATCGACGCCCAGCGTCGCGCGCTGCTCGACACCATCACCAGTTCGCTCAACCTGATCGGTTTGCTCAGGTCGCGGCGGGACCGGATCGAGCAGCCCTTCCCGGCTTGAACTGACGGACCGGTGGCGCATCGCGGACAGCGACGCCGGCCTCTCTCATTCATAGGATTCCTCTCCAATGAACACCAGCGCCTTTCCTCCCCTGTTCGATTTTTCCGCGCAATTGCCGGAGCGTGACAGTTTCATGCAACTGCTGCGCGAATTCGCCGCCACCGACGCGTTTCGCAGCGCGACCGTGGACGAACTCGTGCTCGACGGCGACTTCTTCCGCCGTCCGCTGCGTCCCGAGGATTTCAGCTTCCTCCAGTACCGCAAGCCCGTGCGCGCCGATAACGTGAGCCGCCTGCCGTCGCTCGCGACCAACCGCACGCTGCTGACCATCAACGAACTCGACATCGCCCGCGCGCCCGGCGCCGACGCCACCGCGCAACGCCACTGGCAGGCGTTCTACTCGGCCAAACCACGCCTGCTGGGCGCGCAGATGGTGCCGTATCTGGAAGCCTACGCGTTCGACTATCTCGGCAACGAAGCCCAGCCCGGCGAAGATGCGCAAACGATTGGCGCCCGCCTGCGCGCCGTGATCGACGACGAAATGGCGGCCTGGTCGAATCACTTCGACATGCTGATGAAACGCGACTTCCTCGAAAACGGTCTGCGTTTCATCATGATCCAGCGCTGGGCAACGCTCACCACGCGCCGCACCGCGCTCGAACGCGCGCGCGCCTCGCAGTATTTCGACTGGCTCGAACCGATCGCGCAGCCCAGCCTCGCCAGCAAGCTCCCGGACGACGCCACCTTCGCCCGCATCGCCCGCATGTGCGGCGTGACCGCGCCCACGCATTCGTACTGGCAGTTCTATCTGCCGACCACGCTGCAGCGCTGCAACCTGCTCTACGCGCTCGGCTCGCGCCCGGACCGCGCGTTCGCGCTCGCTGGCGCCGCCTTCGTGGCCGAAGCCGAACATCTCGCCTTTGGCGCCGCGCTGCTGCGGGCCTGCGCGCATATCGCGCCGGACGCCGCCGCCCAGACGGACTTCGACGCGCTGAGCACGCAGTTGCAGCGCCGCTTCGCCCAGGCCATCGACACGCTGGTCGAACATCACGGCGCGGCGGCGCTGCATACGTTCGCGCAAGGCGTGGCCGGTGCGCAACTGCTGGGCGCGCGCGCTCGCTGGGACCTGGGCGAACAGCTCAACTGGCTCTCGCAGATCGACACGTATATGAATTACGCGCGCCAGATTCACGACCGCATCGAGCGCGACTTCCCGGATATCGATCGCGATACCTTCGTCGAGCCGCAGGAAATGTGCTCGACCACGCACGTGCATAACGAGCATCGTCTGGTCGTGATCGAAAGCGGCGACATGATCTTCTGGGGCAACCTCGGCATGCAGTTGAAGATGCATCCGGGCGATATGGTGCTGATCCCCGACGGCCGCCTGCATGGCTCGACCGTCGTATCGGATTCGTGCACCTACCACCAGCCGATCATTCCCAACGAGTGGATCGCCGACCTCAAGCCCGTGCCGCAACGCGCGCGCGAAGCCGTGGCCACGCCGGGCTGAGCGCCAGCGCCCGCGCCACTGACCGGGACAACGGCGCGTCCGGCATTAGCGTCACAAGCGACACAAGCAGCACACAGCACAAACCGCGCCCTCGAAGCAGCCTGCCTCGAGGAGCGCGCCTCCAAGGCTCAGTCATAGAGCCGCATTCCTCCGACCAGACACCTGCCCGGCGCGCCCGACGCGCGCCGGCTTCGCACACGCTCGCCTATTTGGAGTCATCCATGCAGCTACCCATGGACACGGCCAGTACCACGGTCCAGGACGAAACGATCAATCCCGGCGATTGGCGCTCGCGCATCATTCTCGGCCGCCAGGTGGGCGAGCAGGCGTTCGACCGCCCGCTGCCCGCGTGGCTGGAAACCTCGTACGAACGCCTGCGCGCCGACGTGATGGACCCCGGCTATCCGTGCTTCTTCGGCACCCAGGCCGAGAAGCGCGGCGAAATGTTCTATTCGTGGATCGACGGCAAGGACATCTCGACGCTGCCGCAGACGATGGCGATGTTCGCCGAACTCGCGAACCTGCCGCAGTACGAGAAGAACAACATCGCGATCTTCTTCGAGCCCGATGTCGAGCCGCTGTCGCACGCGGCCTATCACGACGCCTTCTGGCAGACGCTGCAATACCTGCACGATCACGATCCCGATCCCGCCGTCGGCCAGCAGGTCGACCCGTCGGACCCGGACTGGGAGTTCTCGTTCGCGGGGCTGCAGACCTTCGTGGTGTGCGCGTGCCCGTCGTTCGGCGCGCGTCATAGCCGCAATCTCGGGCCCGGCATGGTGCTGCTGTTCCAGCCGCGCGCCGTGTTCGTCGACAAGGTCACGAACCGCGCGATCAGCACGCAGGCGCGCTCGGAAGTGCGCCGCCGTCTGAACATCTGGGACGAAGTGCCGCCGCACGCCGATCTGGGCTATTACGGCGACACCGAAAATCGCGAGTGGAAACAATACTTCCTGCCCGACGACGAAACGCCGAACTTCGGCGCCTGCCCGTTCCTGCGCCGCAATCCGGGCCTGCAACAGGCGCTGGCCGCGCAATCGCACGAACCGGCCGCTGCATCTTACGACGCCCCTGAGGACGCACCGGCGGCCACGCTGCTCGACGCCATCGCCACCCATCTTGCGCGCCAGCCCGAGCAGATCGCCATCCGCTTTCTCGCCGATGGTGAACGCGACGAGCGCACGCTGACCTGGCGCGAACTCGACCATCGCGCCCGCACGCTCGCAGCCGCGCTGCGCGAACGCGTGGGCAGCGGCGAGCGCGCGCTGCTGATGCTGCCGTCCGGGCTCGATTACGCGACCTCGTTCCTCGCCTGCCTGCACGCGAACGTGATCGCCGTGCCGGTTTATCCGCCCGACGCCACCCAGGCGCAATCGTTCGAACGCCTGCTGGCGATTCTCGGCGATGCGGGCCCTGCGCTGCTGCTGACCGACCGCGCGCATGCCGCGGCCGTGCAGGCCTTCGCCGCAGCACGATCGACCGAAGCGGCCGACGAAGACAGCGGCACCGCGCCCGAAACGCTGGTCGTGGATGACCCCGCGCTGGTGCGCGCCGTCACGCCGCTCGAAGCGCGCGCTGTCGATCCGGCGTCGATCGCGTTCCTGCAGTACACGTCCGGCTCGACCAGCACGCCCAAAGGCGTCATGGTCACGCACGCGAATCTGGTCGCGAACGAGCGCGCGATTGCGCAATCGATGGCCTTCACGCCCGCCGACACGATGGTGAGCTGGCTGCCGCTCTTTCACGACATGGGCCTGATCGGCGGCCTGCTCGCGCCGCTCTACGTGGGCTTTCCGCTCGTGCTGATGACGCCGCAGCACTTCCTCGAAGCGCCCGCGCGCTGGCTCAAGGCCGTCGCCACCTGGCGCGGCACCGTGAGCGGCGGCCCGAACTTCGCGTTCCAGTTGTGCGCCGACCGCGTGCGCGACGCGCAACTCGACGGCCTTTCGCTCGATAGCTGGCGCGTCGCGTTCTGCGGCGCGGAGCCGATCCGCGCGCAAACGCTCGAATCCTTCGCCGATCGCTTCGCCGCACACGGCTTCGGCGCGAATGCGCTGTATCCGTGCTACGGCCTCGCGGAAGCCACGCTGCTCGTGAGCGGATCGACGCCGGGCGCGGGCATGGCCGTGCGTCACGTCGACGCCGAGGCGCTGGCGCAAGGCCGCCTCGAAACCGCGGCGGAAGAAGAAGGTCTCGCGCTCGTCAGTTGCGGACGCGTCGCGCAGGCGCATCGCGTGCGGATCGTCGATACGCGCACGCAAGCCACGCTCGACGATGGCGAAATCGGCGAAATCTGGGTGCAGGGCCCGAGCATTGCCGCGGGCTACTGGAACAACCCGCAGGCCAGCGCAGAAACCTTCTGGCAAGAGCAGGAAAATGTCTCTGGGCACGCGCCGCGCTGGCTGCGCACCGGCGACCTCGGCTGCATGAGCGAGGGCGAACTGTACGTCACGGGCCGCGTGAAAGACCTCATCATCGTGCGCGGCCAGAATCACTATCCTCAGGATATCGAAGCAACTATCGCTGCTCGCGTGGCGCGCGCCCGCAAGGGTCGCGTGAGCGCGTTCTCGGTCGAGATCGATGGCGTGGAAGGCATCGGCGTCGCGGCGGAAGTCTCGCGCGCCGTCGCCAAAACCGATCCCGCCGAACTGTTCGCCGAGATCAACGCGGCGGTTGCGCAGGCGCATGGCGAGCCGGTCAGCGTGATCGCCCTGCTCGCGCCCGGCGACCTGCCGCGCACGTCGAGCGGCAAGCTGCGCCGCAGCGCCTGCGCCAGCGCGTGGCGCGACTGCAGCCTGCCCACGGTGGCCGTCTATCGCCGCGAACACGACGCGCTCTCGCTTGCGCGGGCGCCGTATCGCGCGCCGTCGGGCGAACGGCAAACGCGTATCGCCGAAGCGTGGCAGGACGTGTTCGCCATCACGCCCATCGGCGCCGATGACGACTTCTTCGCACTCGGCGGCGACTCGCTCAAGGCCGCGCGTCTGGCGGCGCGCCTGAGCGCGGCGTGCGGCGTGGCGCTGCCGGTGCGCGCGCTGTTCACGGCGCGCACGGTGGCCGCGCAGGCGGCGTGGATCGAAGCCGCGCTCGCGCAGCCGTCGAGCGAAGCACACCTGGACGAAGCCGCCATCGACATCGTTGCGGATGCAACCATGCCGATGCCGCTCTCGCCCGCTCAGGAAGGCCTCTACTTCGAGTGGAAGCTCGCGCCGCAGAGCAGCGCGTATCACGTCAGCGGCGCGCTGCGCGTGCGCGGCCCGCTCGACGCCGCGCGCCTGCGCGACGCGCTGCTGCAAGTCTGCGCGCATCACGACGCGCTGCACATGCGCTTCACGGAACGAGACGGCATCGCGGCCCAACTGCGCGAGGACGCCCCGCGCGTGCGCTGGCAGGCGCTCGATTTGAGCACGCGCGACGCGGCCAGCCGCGAAACCCATCTGCAGGACACGTTGATCGTTGACGCGCTCGCGCCCTTCGACCTGCATCGCGACGCCCTGCTACGCGCCACGCTCGTGCGTCTGGACGCCGAATCGCACGTGCTGCAGTTCACGCTGCATCACATCGTCGCGGATGCGTGGTCGCTCGGCCTGCTTACGCAGGCGCTGTTCGCTGCCTACGACGGCCGCACGCCGCCCCGCGCCGATGCAACAGCGGACAACTATCTCGCCAGCCTCCAGCGCACGCGGGGCGCAACGGGAGAAACGCAAACGCAACTCGACTGGTGGCGCAGCGCGCTCGACGGCGATTACGCGCCCGCGCTCCTGCCCGAAGGCCGCCGCGAAACCCTCGCCGATACGCCATCCCGCGTACAGGCCGGCGCGCGTATCGAACGCCATCTGCCGAGCGCGCGAGTCGATCAGGCCGAACGCCGCGCGCGCGCCCACGGCGTCACGCTGCCGATGCTGCTGCTCGCGAGTTTTGCCGCGCTGCTGCACCGCTACGGCGGCCAGAACGCCCAGAGCGATCTGCGCATCGGCGTGCCGCTGAACGTGCGCCGCGAAGACGAACAACACACCTTCGGGTATTTCATCAACACGGTCGCGGTGCGTCTGGGCGTGAGCGGCGCGCAGCGCTTCGACGCGCTGCTGCACGCCACCCGCGACGCGCTGCTCGACGCCCAGGCGCATCAGGACGTGCCGTTCCATCGCGTGGTGGCCGCGCTCAAGGCGCGTGCCGGCAACGCACGCGCCAATCCGTTCGATGTCGTGTTCAATTTCGATCAGGTCGACTGGCAACAGTCGCTGCACGCCGACACGCTGCAACTCGACCGCTTCGATCCCGGCCCGCAGGCCACGCCCTTCGATCTCGCGCTGAACGTGTCGCGCGAGGCGCGCGGCCTGCGGTTCGCGTTCGAATACCCTGCCGATCTGTTCGAGAGCGCCACCATCGACGCTTTCGCCGATGCCTTGCTGACGCTCGTGGACCAGGCCGCGAACAGCGACGTGCGCGAAGTGCGTGACTTCCTGCTGGAATCGCCGAAAGCCTCAACGCAAACGGCAACGCAAACCCCGACACAAACCGCCGCCATCGAACCCGCCGTGCCCGCCGCGCTCGTGGCCGTGGCGCGCACGGCCACGGCGCATCCCGACCGCGTGGCGCTCGAATGCGAAGACGCGCGCCTGACTTACGGCGAGCTCGACCACTGGTCCGACCTGATTGCGCAACAACTGCGCGCGGCCGGCGCCACCATCGATACGAATATCGGCCTGTGCGTGCAGCGCACGCCCGGCATGATCGCCGCGCTGCTCGGCATCTGGAAAGCGGGTGCGGCCTTTGTGCCGCTCGACCCCGCCTATCCGGCCGCGCGCCTGCAACACATGCTCGACGACGCCCGCGTGCGCGTGGTCGCCAGCGACGCCGCGAGCCTCGCGCAACTGGACCCGCTGTTCGCGCACGTGCGCACGCTCGACATCGGCGCGAGCGAACAGACGGCCCGCGACCTCGCGCACACGCACGCCGCGCCGCGCGCTTTCGCGGTTCCGCATCCCGGCCAACTGGCCTACACGATCTACACGTCCGGCTCGACGGGCACGCCCAAGGGCGTCGCCGTCAGCCATCGCGCGCTGGCGCTGCACCTCGCGGGCTTTATCGCGACCTACCACATCGGCGCCGACGATTGCCAGCTGCAAAGCTCGACGATCAACTTCGACGTCGCGCTGCACGAACTGCTGCCCGCGCTCATGGAAGGCGGGCGCGTCGTCATGCGCGGCAGCGCGGCGTGGGATCTCGACACGCTCACGCGCCGCCTGGTCGAGCGCGGCGTGACCTTCGCGCGCCTGCCCACCGCGTACTGGCAGCAATGGCTGCAATCGCCGCCCGCGCGCGAATCGCTGCGCGCGCTGCGCCAACTGACCGTGGGCGGCGAGGCGCTGCCCGGCGACGCGCTCGCGCGCTGGCAGAGCGGCCCGCTGCGCGGCATTCGCGTCGATAACCTCTATGGCCCGACCGAAACCACGGTGGCCTGCCTGCATCGTGCGACCGATGCCTACGACGCCAGCCAGCCGATCGTGCAGATTGGCAAGCCGTTCCCGGCGCGCAGCGCGTGGGTCGCCGACGCGGATGGCAACGCCGTGCCGGTGGGCGCGGTGGGCGAACTGTGTATCGGCGGCGAAACGCTGGCGCGCGGCTACGCGGGGCGGCCCGCCCTCACCGCCGAACGCTTCGTGCCCGACCCGCACGGCAGTCCAGGCGCGCGCTGCTATCGCAGCGGCGATCTCTGCCGCCGTCGAGCCGACGGCGGTTTTGACTTTTTGGGCCGCATCGACCGGCAGATCAAACTGCGCGGTTTCCGCATCGAACCGGGCGAGATCGAAGCCGCGCTGCGCCAGTGCGAAGGCGTCGGCGAAGCGGCCATCGAAGCGCGCGGCGCGGCGGGCCACGTGCGCCTGCTCGGCTGGGTCAGCGGCCCGGCCACGCTCGACCTCGCGGCGATCCTCGACACGCTGCGCGCGCGCCTGCCCGCGCATATGGTGCCCGCGGTGCTGCAGCGCCTCGACGCGCTGCCGGTGATGGCCAACGGCAAGCTCGACCGCCGCGCGCTGCCCGATCCCGTCGATACCCCGAGCGCCGACGACGCCCTGCCCAGCGCCCCGCGCGACGCACGCGAAGCCCGCCTGCTCGACATCTGGCGCGCGGTGCTGGGTTCGGATCGCGTGGGCGTGCACGACAACTTCTTCGAAGCCGGCGGCGACTCGATCCTGAGCCTTCAGGTGGTCGCGCGCGCCGCGCAGGCCGGGCTGCACTTCTCGCTGCAGACGTTCTACGCGCAACCGGTGATCACCAGCCTCGCGCGCGTCGCCAGCGAAGCGCCGCACGACGCCGCGCCGCTGCCCGCCGAATCGCACGCGCCGCTGCCGCTCACGCCGATCCAGCGCGCGTTCTTCGAGCGCTTCCCGGCAGGCGAATCGCACTGGAACCAGACCGTCACGCTGCGCGTCGATGGCGAACTCGACGTGGCGCGCGTCATCGCCGCGTTGCGCGCGATAATCGCGACGCACGACGCGCTGCGCCTGCGCTTTTTCCACGACGCCGGGCAAGCGTCGCCCGGCTGGCGTCAGCAGGTTCAGGCGATCGACACGGTCGAAGCGCTCGACACCCCGCATACGCTGCTCGATATCGCCGATTTCGACGGTGACGCCAGCGCGCCCCACTGGCCCGCCGCGCTGCGCGAGATCGGCACGCGGCTGCAGGCGAGTCTGGACATCGGCGCGGGCCGTTTGCTGCGCGCCGCTTACGTGCGTCTGCGCGGCGAAGGCCGCCTTGTGCTCACGGCGCACCACCTCGCGGTGGATGGCATGTCGTGGCGCCTGCTGTTCGAGACCTTCGAGCGCGCCTACGCGGGCAACGCGAGCGACGCAAAAGCCGACGCCTTGCCGTGGAGCGCATGGGTCGAGCAGCAACAGGCCGCATCCGGCACGCCCGACGCAGCGGCGCTCGATGCAGCGGCGCCCGACGCAGCCACGCTCGAAGCATGGACCGCGATGCGCACGCGCGCGGACGCCGCAGCAGCACGCGCGCAAACCGCCGCCGCACGTCTTGTCGCAGCCGCCGAAGCGCCCGAAGCACACGTAGCACCCGAGGCGCCCGCTCGCCTGCGCGACACCGAAGTCCTCGCCTTCACCCTGCCCGCCGATCTCACCGCGCGCCTGCTGCGCGACGCGCCCGCACGCGCGCGCACGAGCACCGAAGCGCTGCTGATCGCCGCGCTCGCCGACGCGCTGCGCGACTGGAGCGGCGCGCCCGGCGCGTGGCTCTCGCTCGAAAGCCACGGCCGCAGCACCCACGACGCCACGGCACACGATCCGGCCCGCACGGTCGGCTGGTTCACGACGCGCCATCCGGCGTGGTTCGACCTCGAAGCCGACGCGCTCGCCGCCGTCAAATCGACGCTGCGCAGCCTGGTTGCGCGCACCGGCGGCCTGCACACGCAACACGCCGCGGCCACGCCCGCGATCAGCTTCAACTACCTCGGCCGCTTCGACCAGAGCCTGCCGGGCTCCGGCGAACTGGCTGGCGTGCTGTCCTTCGCGCTCGACGAAGACGTCGGCCCCGCGATCCACGCCGATTCGCCGATCGACTACGCGCTCGACGTCAACGCCTGGGTCGCCAACGCACGCCTGAGCGTGAGCCTGCGCCACCTGCCCGCGCGTCTGGACGCGGCCGCCGCGCAAACGCTCGCGACGCGCTTCGAAGCGCAACTCGGCGCGCTGGCCGCGCGCTGCGAAGCGGGCGACATCGCGCTCGACGCCGCCGATTTCCCGCTCGCCGCGCTGAGCCAGGACGCGCTCGACGCGCTGCGCCTCGACCCGCGCGACGTGCGCGACCTCTACCCCGCGACGCCGCTGCAAAGCGGCCTGCTGTTCCACGCGCTCGACGCGGGCGCGGGCGTCTACGTCAACCAGTTGCGCCTGACGCTCGACGGCCCGCTCGACCGCGCGGCCCTGCGCGCCGCGTGGCAATCGGCGGTCGACCGGCATGAGATTCTGCGCACGCGCTTCGCGCTGCCGTCGCACGGCGCACCCTTGCAGATCGTGCAGCACACGGCCACCGTGCCCTTCGAGGAAATCGACGATCTCGCCGATGGCGATCCCGCGCGTTATGCCGATGCGCTCGACGCCTGGTGCGAAGCCGACCGCCTGCGCGGCTTCGACTTCACGCGCGCGCCGCTGCTGCGTCTGACGCTGCTGCGCCGCCCGGACGGCGCGCACGACCTCGTGCGCACGATCCATCACGCCTTGCTCGACGGCTGGAGCAGTGCGCAACTGCTAGGCGAAATCGCCGACGATTACGCCGCGCGCGTGGCCGGTCACAGCGCGCACGCCGCGCCCACGCAGCCGTTCCGCGCTTACGTCGAATGGTTGCGCGCGCAACCTGAACCGCGCGACTGGTGGCTCGACGAATTCGAGCGCCATCCAGAACCGGCTACGCTGCTGCAACCGCTGCTGCAACATCCATCCGCCGATGAAAACAGCGCAGCCGCATCGGCCACCTATGCCCAAACGCTCGGCGCCGACTTCGCCGCGCGCCTGCGCGAAACCGCGCAACGCCAGCGCGTCACCGTGAATACGCTCGCGCAGGCCGCGTGGGCGCTGGTGCTGGCGCGCCGCGGCTTCGGCCGCCACGTGGCGTTCGGCACGACGGTCGCCGGACGTCCCGCGCAACTGGCGGGCTCGCAGCAGATGGTCGGCCTCTTTATCAACAGCCTGCCCGCGCTGATCGAAGTGCCCGCCGCGCAGCGCACCGGCGACTGGCTGCGCGCGCTGCACGCACGCCAGGCGCAGCGTCAGGAAGCGGGCCACGTGTCGCTCGCCGATCTGCAACGCTGGAGCGGCCGCAGCGGCGACGCGCTGTTCGACAGCCTGCTCGTGTTCGAAAACTATCCGCTCGACGACTCGCTGCGCGGACGCTTCGGCGCGCTGCGCGTGAGCGGCGTGGCCTCGGTCGAACGCACGCACTATGCGCTGACCATCCTGATGTCGAACGACCGCGAAGGCCACGTCAGCTGGCTCGCGGACGGCGCGCGCGTGAGCGCCGCGCGACTGCCCGCACTGGCGCAGGCGTGGCGCGATGCGCTCGACGCGCTGTGCAACGGCGAAGAACGCGCGGTTGGCGAACTCGGCCTGCAAGCCGCTTCTTTTGCTACCGATGTTACCGATGCCACCGCCGCCCGCCTGCCGCGCATCGCCGGTCACGCCTTCGCGCCGATTGGCGCGCGCCTCGCGGCCCAAGCCGTACAGCGCCCTGCGGCGCTGGCTGTTAGTTGCGAAGATGAGGCAATCGACTATGCCGCCTTGAACGCCTGGTCGAATCGCATCGCGCATCGGCTGCTGCGTCACGGCGCGCATGCGGAACGGCGCATCGGCGTGTGCGTGGCGCGCTCGGCGGCGATGGTCGCCGCGCTCTACGGCGTGAGCAAATCCGGCGCGGCCTATGTGCCGCTCGACCCGTCGCATCCGCCGCAACGGCTGCAGCGCATCCTCGATCACGCGGGCATCGACCTGATCGTGACCGACGCGGCCAGCGCCGCGCGCCTCGCCGATTGCTTCGCGGGCCGCACGCTCGTCGATGCCAGCGATGTCGCCAACGAAGTGCCGACCGACCTCGCCACGCCCATCGCGCCCGAACAGGCCGCCTACGTGATCTACACCTCCGGTTCGACCGGCGAGCCGAAAGGCGTGTGCGTGAGCCACGCGAGCCTCGACCGCCTGCTCGCGAGCCTGGAACAGCATCTGGACTTCTCCGCGCGCGACGTCTGGCTCAGCGTGACGACGATTTCCTTCGATATCGCCGCGCTCGAACTGCATCTGCCGCTCACGCGCGGCGCGCGCGTGGAACTGGCCTCGCGCGACGCCGTGCTCGACGGCGCGCGTCTGCTCGATCTGCTGGCGCAAAGCGGCGCGACCGTGATGCAGGCCACACCGACGGGCTGGCGCATGGTGCTGGAAAGCGAAGCGCGCGCCGCCGCGCCGCTGGGCTCGCATCTGCGCACGCATGAGAGCACCCAGCGGCTCAAGGCGCTGTGCGGCGGCGAGGCGTTGTCCGGCGATCTCGCCACCGCGCTGCTGCAACGCGGCGTCGATCTGCGCAACGTCTACGGCCCGACCGAAACCACGATCTGGTCGAGCATCGGCCGCGTGGCAGCCGGTCAGCCGGTGACGCTGGGCGTCGCGCTGCACGACACGGCGCTGCGCGTGCTCGACCGCGACGGCGCGCAAGTCGCGCCTGGCGCGGCGGGCGAGTTGTGCATCGGCGGCGACAATCTCGCGCGCGGCTATCTGCACGGCGCGGCGCTCACCGCGGCGGCCTTCGTGCCCGATGCGTGGGGCGCGCCCGGCGCGCGGCTCTATCGCACCGGCGACCTGTGCCGCCTGCGCGAAGACGGCGGCCTCGATTACCTCGGCCGCATCGACCAGCAGTTGAAACTGCGCGGCCACCGTATCGAGCCGGCCGAAATCGAAGCCGCACTGCGCGCGCTCGACGGCGTGCACGACGCCGCCGTGATGCTGCGCACGGACACCGGCACGCCGCGCCTCGTCGCCTGGCTGGCCGCGCCTGGCCGCGACGCGCAACGCGACGGCGCAAGCTGGCGCGCCCAGCTTGCCGAGCGCCTGCCCGCCGCGCTCGTGCCCGCCGCCTGGGTCGTGCTCGACGCGCTGCCGCTCACCTCGAGCGGCAAGATCGACCGGCGCGCCCTGCCGGCTCCCGCAGCCACCGAAGCCGATACCGGCCACACGCCGCTGATCGAGCCGCGCACGCCGCTCGAAGCGCAACTCCTTGCGATCTGGCGCGCGGTGCTGCCCGCGCAGTCGCTTGGCGTGACGACCGACTTTTTCGCGGCCGGCGGCGACTCAATTCTCAGCCTGCGCGTGGTGAGCGCGGCTCGCGACGCGGGCCTCGCGCTCTCGCCGCGCCTCGTGTTCCAGCATCCGAGCGTCGAGCTGCTTGCACGCGTGACGACCACGCTGACGCCGCAAGCAGAACAACAACCAGCGGCCAACCGCGAACTCGACACGACGATCGCCGCTGCCCTCACGCGCGCCGGCATCGACCTGCAAACGCTCGCCGATGTCTACGCCACGACGCCGCTGCAACGCGGCCTGCTCTCGCTGGGCCTGCGCGCCGATGTCGATCCGTATCATCTGCAACGCGTGTTCGAGTTACGCGGACCGTTCGACACGGCGGCCTTCCACGCCGCGTGGCGGCAGGTTTCGGCGCGTCACGGCGCGCTGCGCACCGACTTTTTCGCCGATGGCCTCGACGTGCCCGTGCAACTCGTGCGCCGCGAAGCGAGCATCGATTTCGACACGCTCGACTGGCGCGCGCTCGGCGACGACGAAGCCCGCGACGCGCTCGCCGCCCAATGGCGCGCGACCCAGGCAAGCGGTTTCGACTTCGCGCGCGCCTCGCATCAGCGCGTTTTGCTGATCGAGCGCGGCGAGCATTGCCGCTGGTTCGTGTGGCGCTTCCATCACGCGCAACTCGACGGCTGGAGCATCGGCATCGTCTTGCGCGATCTGCTGCAGGCGTATGGCGCGCTGCGCGAAGCCCGGCCGCTGGCTCTGCAAGCCGCACCCGCCTTCGCCGATTACGTGCGCTGGCTCGACACGCATCACGACGAAGCCGAAACCCTCGCACCGTGGCGCGAAACGCTGGCAGCGTCGACGCCCACGCCGCTGCCGCTGGCTCGCCCCCTCGCGCACACCACGCGCATCGATGCCAATAGCCGCGCGCTCGAACACACGCTGCAGTTGAGCAGCGACGAATCGGCGCAACTCGAACGCTTCGCGCGCACCTGTGGCGTGACGCTCAACACGCTGATCCAGGGCGCGTGGATCTGGCTGCTCTCGCGCCACGCGAACCAGCGCGATATCGCGCTGGGCGTGACGGTATCGGGCCGCAGCGACGGCTGGGCAGGCGCCGACGAAACCGCAGGACTCTTTATCAACACCTTGCCGCTCGCGGTCACGCTGCCGCCGTCCATGACGGTGCGCGCCTGGCTTACCGATCTGCAGACGCGCAACCTCAGCTTGCAGGAACACGCGCAGACGCCGCTTGCCACGCTGCAACGCGCGTTCGCGGGCCAGGCCGGCACGCCGCTGTTCGAGAGCATTTTCGTGTTCGAGAACTATCCGCTCGACGCCGCGCTGCGTGCGCCGCTGGCGCAAGGTCTAGCGATCCGCCGCGTGGCAACCGGCGTCGACGGTCACGCGCACGACGGCCGCAACCACTTCCCGCTGAGCCTGATCGCGGTGCCCGGCGAAGCGCTGACGCTCACGCTCGCCGCGCAGCCGACGCATTACGACGAAGCCGCCGTGCAGCAACTCGCGACGCAGTTGCGCGGCGCGCTCGACGCTTTTGTCGCCGATCCGGCGCGGGCGATGGGGGCGATCGGCGATACCGGTTTCGCCCAGCCACAAACCGCTGCCCCGAAGCACGCAGAAACCAACCTGCTCGCCCGCGTCGCTCACCACGCGGCCACGCAGCCGCGCGCCGTTGCGCTGCTCGACGAAACCGGCCCGCTCGACTGGGGCACGCTCTGGTCGGACGCCGGTGCGCTCGCGGCGCGCCTCACGGCGTTCGGGATCGGCGCTGAAGACACGGTGGCGGTCGCGCTGCCGCGCAGTCACGCGCTCGTCGTCGCGATGCTGGCGATCTGGCGCGCAGGCGGCGTCTATGCGCCGCTCGATCCGTCGATGCCCGCCGCGCGTCTGGCATGGCAACTGCGCGATGCAGACGCACGCTGCCTGATCGCCGCCGATGACCCCGTCTGGCGCGCGCAGGACATCGCGCTGCTCAAGCCGGCAGCCACGCACGCAAGCGCCGAACCGCACACCATCGACGCACACATCGCCCTGCCCGCGCAGCGCGCCGCGTACCTGATCTACACGTCCGGTTCCACGGGCACGCCCAAGGGCGTCACGATCCCGCACGGCGCGCTGGCCGCTTACGTGGCAGCGCTGCTCGAACGCCTGCCCACCGGCATCGGCAGTGCCGGGTATCTCTCCACGCCCGCCGCCGACCTCGGCCATTCGACGCTGATGGCCGCGCTCTGGTCGGGCTGGACGCTGCATCTGATCGACGACGCCCGCGCCTTCGACGCCGACCGCTACGCGCAATGGTGCAGCGAACATCCGGTCGATCTGCTGAAGATCTCGCCGAGCCATCTCGAAGGCCTGCTCCACGCCGCCGATGCGCGCGCCGTGCTGCCGCGCCGCGCGCTGCTGCTCGGCGGCGAAGCGAGCGGCGCGACCCTGCTCGACCGGCTCGCCGCGCTGCGCCCCGAGTGCGCGCTGATCGGCCACTATGGGCCGACCGAAAGCACGGTCGGCGTGCTGACCTCCGAGCGCGACGCGAGCGGTGCGCTACCGCTCGGCCGCCCGCTGCGCCACGCGCACGCCTATCTGCTCGACGCCGATGGCGCGCCCGCGCTGCCGGGCGCCACCGGCGAAATCCACCTTGGCGGCGTGGCGCTGGCGCGCGGTTATCGCGGCCGCCCGGGGCTGACCGCCGAGCGTTTCGTGCCCGATCCGCGCGTGCCCGGCGCGCGCGTCTATCGCACCGGCGACCGCGCGCGTCTGCGCGAGGATGGGCAGTTCGAATTCCTTGGCCGCGTCGACGACCAGCTGAAAATTCGCGGTCATCGCGTCGAGCCCGCCGAAGTCGCCGCGCATCTGCGTGCGCTGCCCGGCGTGCGCGACGCCGCCGTGATCGGCCAGAAAGACGCGCAGCAGCGTTTGCGCCTGATCGGCTATGTGACCGGCGACGATCTCGATGTGCACGCGCTGCATGACGCGCTCGCGCAACGTGTACCGGCGGCGCTGGTGCCTTCCGCACTGCATCGGCTCGATGTGCTGCCGCTCACCCGCAACGGCAAGATCGATCGCGCGGCGCTCGCTGCGCTGAACCTGAGCAATACGGCGGATTTTGCCGACGCTGCCTCGCACGCCAAAGCCACCGAAGCCGCCGCGCCGCAAACGCCCACGCAGCACGCGCTGCTCGCGATCTGGCGCAGCGTGTTGCGCGCGCCGCAACTGGGTATCGACGATAACTTCTTCATGGCGGGCGGCGACTCCATCAACGCGTTCCAGGTGGTCGCGCAGGCGCGTCGCCAGGCGCTGGTGTTTTCGTCGCGCGAGTTGTTCGCGCAGCCGACCGTGCGCGAGCTTTGCGCGACGCTCGACGCCGCTGCTGGCGAAGCGAACTCGCAGGTCTGCAGCGCGGTGGCATCGCTCGACGCCGCGGCGCTGGGCGCGCTCGGCCTCGATCCCGCGCGCGTGCAGGACACCTACCCGGCCACGCCGATGCAGCAAGGCCTGCTGTTCCACAGCCTCGCGCACGGCGACCGCACGCCCGGCGACGGCGGCATGTACGTCACGCAACGCCGCCTCAAACTGGCGGGCGTGCTCGATCGCGAGCGTTTGATCGCGGCGTGGCAGCACGCGGTCGCGCGTCACGACATCCTGCGCACGCGCTTCGAATGGCATGGCGACACGCTGTTGCAGGTTGTCGATAAAACGGTCGATCTGCCGTTCGCCACGCACGAAGCGCGCACGGAAAGTCGTGCGGAGTACGAAGCACGTCTGATCGACTGGATGCGCGCCGATCTCGCGCGCGGCTTCGACGCGGCACGCGCGCCGCTGATGCGTCTCGATCTCTTCGCCGCGCCGGATGGCGCTCACGATCTGGTCTGGACCACGCATCACGCGCTGCTCGACGGCTGGAGCGCCGCGCAACTGCTCGCCGAAACGTGGACGCACTACCGCTCGCCCGAAAACGCCGTCACGCACGAGGCGAGCGCGCCGTACCGCGCGTATGTCGACTGGCTCGACGCCCAGCCCGATGCCGCCGACTGGTGGCGCGAGGCCGCGGCCCATTGCGACGATCCGGCCACGCTGACCGCCTGCCTGAACCCGCCTGCCGCGCCGCAGGAAGGCGCGTTCCGCATGGAAGCGCCGCTCGGCGCGGCGCGCGAACGTGCCTTGCGCGACGCGGCGGCGGCCTTCGGCGTCACACTCAATACGCTGATGCAGGGCGCGTGGGCGGTGCTGCTCGCGCGCCTGGGCAATCGCGATTCGGCGGCGTTCGGCTGCACGGTGTCGGGCCGTCCGGAAACGCTCGACGGCGCGGCACAGATGCTCGGCCTCTTTATCAACAGTCTGCCGGTGTGGACGCCGGTGCAGCCCGATGCCGAAATCGGCGCCTGGCTGCGTACGCTGCAATCGCGCGCCGCCGCGATGCGCCATTACGAGCACACGCCGCTTGCGCAGTTGCAGCGCTGGGTGGGCCGCAGCGGCGACGCGCTGTTCGACACGCTGTTCGTGTTCGAGAACTATCCGCTCGAAGCGACGCTGGAAGCGCTCGACGATGCCGGTCATGCCGGCGAAGCGCTGCGCGTGAACGGCGTGGAATCGGCCGGACGCACGCACTATCCGCTGACCTTGATGGTCGTGCCGCAACCGACGCTGCGCCTGGAGTGGGAGTGGGACGGCTTGCGCCTCGATCGCGAACATGTCGGGCGTCTTGCGCAGGCGTATGAGGCGCTGCTCGATCAGATCGCTTCGGGTGCGGGGGCTTCGTTGTGCTCGCTGGCGTTGCCGGTTTTGACGCGTGAGGCCGTGCCGCTCGATGGATATGCGTTCGAGCCGGTAGCCGAGCGTGTGGCGCGGCAGCTTGTGGCGCAACCTGAGCGTGTTGCGCTGCGTGGTGAACACGCTGCGTTCAATGCCGCGCAGCTTCAGCAATGGGCGAATTCGATTGCGGCTTCGGTACGCAATGCAGGCGTGAAACGCGATGCCTGCGTGGCCGTTTGCGTCGAACGCTCGCCTGCGCTGATCGCAGCGATGCTCGGCCTCTGGCAGGCTGGCGCGGCCTATCTGCCCGTCGATCCTGCGTATCCCGATGAGCGCATCGCCGCCATGCTCGACGATGCGCGCGTGACCTGCGTAGTCGCCGATGCTACGACCGCTTCGCGTTTTGAAGCGCTCAACGTCGTGCGCGCCGATCTCGCTTTGGGGATGGCTTGCGAGGCTTCGTTCGCTCCGGTCCATCCTGACCAGCTTGCGTATGTGATCTATACGTCGGGCTCGACGGGCAAGCCTAAAGGCGTTGGCGTAACGCACGGCGCGCTGGATCGGCTTGTTGCCAGCATCGCGCGCAAGCCGGGGCTGCCTGCCGAAGCTTCCTGGCTCAGCGAATCGGCACCTGTGTTTGACATCAGCCTGCTTGAATACTGCCTGCCGCTGGTTGCGGGCATTCCGCTGGAAATCGTCTCCGCGCAGACGGCACGCGACGGTTTCGCTCTCGCGAAACGTCTCGAAGAAAGCGGCGCAAATGTGTTCCAGGCCACGCCTAGCGGATGGCGCATGCTGATCGAAGCGGGCTGGCGTAAGGACTTCGAAGCCGCACAACATCCGCCGCTGCTCGGCATTTCAGGCGGCGAAGCGCTGCATCCCGATCTCGCCGCCGCACTGATCGCGCGTAACGTCACGCTCTGGAACATCTACGGGCCGACCGAAACGACGATCTATTCCGCAGGTGCGCAGGTTCACGCCGATGAAGCCATCACGCACGGCGATCCGCTTCCCGATACGGTCCTGCGCGTCATCGACCGACAAGGCGCAGCCGTCCCCGATGGCGGACTCGGCGAGCTTTGCATCGGCGGCGAGAATCTCGCGCGCGGCTATCTCGGCCGTCCGGGCCTCACGGCAGAGCGCTTCGTGCCCGATCCCGATGGCGCGCCCGGCGCACGCATCTACCGCACCGGCGACCTCTGCCGTCTGCGCGCCGATGGCCGTCCCGAACCGTTCGGGCGTCTGGACCAGCAGATCAAGCTGCGCGGTTTCCGCATCGAACCGGGCGAGATCGAAGCCGCACTCTGCGCGTGCGAAGGCGTCGCGCATGCCGCCGTCGTGCTGCGTGGCGAAGGCGCGCGCCAACGCCTCGCGGCTTACGTCAGCGGCACTGCACAACCTGCCGATCTGCGCGCGCAACTCACGCGCACGCTGCCCGCGCATATGGTTCCATCCGCGATCGTTGCGCTCGCAACCTTACCGCTCACACCCAGCGGCAAGCTCGACCGCCGCGCCTTGCCCGAACCCGCCTGGGACGACGACAACGCGCAAGCCATCGCACCACGCAACGAGCGCGAGCAAACGCTGCTGGACATCTGGCAAAGCGTGCTCGGCCACGCGGTCCATAGCGTCTGCATGAACTTCTTCGAAGCGGGCGGCGATTCGATCAGCGGCGTGCGCGTTGCGGCGCGCATCAACGAAACCTTCGGGCGCAGCGTGCCTTTGGCCGATCTGTTTGCGCACGCAACCATCCGCTCGCTGGCCGATCTGCTCGAAACGCAGGACAAGAACCCGCAGCAAACCGACGCCGACGCGCTGAGCCAACTGCTCGCCGATTTTGAATAACCGATGGCTCATCACACCGAATCCATGACTCAACCGAATGCGTCCATGCTGGCCCTTTCGCAACGTTACGCCGCGCTGCCGCCCGAGCGCCGCGCCGCGTTCCGTCAACGCGTGGCCGAACAGCGCATCGATCCGGGCGCGCTGCCGGTCGTGCCGCTCGCCGATGCCGACAACAACGAAGGCGGCGACGCGCCGCTGAGCTTCGAGCAGGAACATCTGTGGTTCCTCTGGAAGCTGCAACCCGACGATCCCGCCTATCACATGCCGGGCGCGCTCGACCTGCACGGCGCGCTCGACGCCGAAGCGCTCGACGAAGCCCTGCGCCGCGTCGCCCAGCGCCATCAAGGCCTGCGCACGCGCTTCGTGCAGCGTGCCGATGGCGAACTGCGCCAGACGGTGGCAGGCACGCCGCTACCGGTTTGCCGCCGCCACGATCTGCGCGGCGAGCAGGCCAATGCAACTGCACTCGACGCCGCGATGCGCCGCGCCGCCGCCGCGCCCTTCGACCTCGAAGCGGGGCCGCCGATGCGCGCGGACCTGTTTTGCATCGGCGAAACGCATCATGTGCTGCTGCTCACGCTGCATCACATCGTCACCGACGGCCAGTCGATGAACCTGCTCGTGCGCGATATCGCGCAGACTTACGCGCAGTTGTGCAGCAAGGAATCAAACATCGCTGAAGAAAGCACGACGCCAGGTTTGCAGATGCGCGATTGCGCGCGCTGGCAACGCGAATGGCTCGACGAAGCGGCACTGAACACGCACCTCGATTACTGGCGCGCGCAACTGGGCACGCGCACGCCGCCCTCGCCGCTGCCTTACGACGCGCCGCGTCCGCACGATGCGGCCGAAGCGTCGGCGGGCGCGCGTCTGCGCCGCGAGATTGTGCCCGAACTCGCCGCGCGTTTGCAGGCCCAGGCGGGCGCGCACGGCGCGACGCTGTTCATGGCGCTGCTCGCGGCGTTCGGCGCGCTGCTCTATCGCTACAGCAGCCGCGACGATGTGCGTATCGGCGTGCCGTCGAGTACGCGCACGGGCGTGGAAACCGAGAATATCGTCGGCTTTTTCGTCAACACGCTGGTGGTGCGCCAGCGTCCGCGCGGCGCGATGCCGTTCACCGCGCTGCTCGGCGAAACGCGCCAGACGCTGCTCGACGCGCAGGCGCATCGCGCGCTGCCGTTCGCGCGTCTCGTGCAGGCGCTGCGTGGTGCGGGCAACGACCGCCATGACGAAACCGCGCCGTTTCACGCGATGTTCAGCCTGCAACGCAGCCAGCGCAGCGCACTCGACGCGCTGCCTGGGCTCGACGTGCACACGCGCGAGATCGACACGGGCGCGGCGCAATTCGATCTCTCGTTCAACCTGGTCGAAAGCGCGCAAGGCATTGCGCTGAACATCGTCTACGCAAGCGCGCGTTTCGACGCACGCACCGTCGCGCGTCTCGCGGATCACTACCTCGACGTGCTCGCGCAGATCGCGCAACGGCCCGACATGCTGCTCGCCGAACTCGATCTGAGCGCTGCCGATGCGGAATCGGCGCAACCGGCCACCGCGCACAAACACGCCTTCACCAGCGTGCTCGAACATATCGGGCGCCACCTGCGCGAGCGTCCCGATGCCGAAGCCGTGACCGGCGAGCATCGCTCTTTAAGCTGGCGCGAGCTGCACGACTGGACGCAGGCCGTGAAACACGCACTCGCTATCGAAGCATCGAAAGCGCCTGGCACGATTGCGCACGATCGCTGCGTGGGCCTGTGCACGGGCCGCACGCCCGCGCTGGTGGCGGGCGCGCTCGGCATCCTGCGTAGCGGCGCGGCGTATCTGCCGCTCGATCCGCACTATCCGATCGAACGACTGCAAGACACGCTCGCCGATGCAGGCGCGCGTTGCGTGGTCGCCGACGCCGAAGGCATGGCCGCGCTCGGCGACTGGGCGCGCGAGCACGGCATCGCGATGATCGACGCCGATGCGCTCGCACTTGCACCGCAGGCGCAATCCGGCGAACTCGCCAGCGTCGTGCCGCATCCCGATCAGCTTGCCTACATGATCTACACCTCGGGTTCGAGCGGCCGTCCCAAGGGCGTGGGCGTCACGCACGCGAATCTCGCGCGCCTGTTCGACAGCACGACCGAACGCTTCGGCTTCGGCGCGCACGATGTCTGGACGCTGTTTCATTCGCCCTCGTTCGACTTTTCGGTGTGGGAACTCTTCGGGCCGCTCGTGCATGGCGCGCGTCTCGTACTCGTGCCGTACTGGACCGCGCGCGCGCCCGACGCCATGCAGCGCCTGCTGCGCGAGCAGCGCGTGAGCGTGCTGAGCCAGACGCCCTCCGCGTTCGAAGCGCTGATGCGCGCCGACCTCGCCGCAGAGGCACCGTTCACCGATGTGCGCGTGGTCGTATTCGGCGGTGAAAAACTCGAACCGGCGACGCTGGCCGCCTGGCATCGCGCGCGCCGCGACGCGCGCACGCCGCTGCCGCAACTCGTCAACATGTACGGCATCACCGAAACAACGGTGCACGTCACGTACCGCGCGCTGAACGACGCCGATATTCATGGCTCGAATGGACGCATTGCCAGCCCGATCGGCGAAGCGCTCGACGATCTGCAACTGCATCTGCTCGACGCCGATATGAACCCCGTGCCGCCCGGCGCGACCGGCGAACTGTTCGTGGGCGGCGCGGGCCTTGCGCGCGGCTACGCGAATCGTCCGGGCCTGACCGCCGAGCGTTTCGTGCCCGATCCGTTCGGCACGCCAGGCACGCGTCTGTACCGTTCCGGCGACACGGCGCGCCGTCTGGCCGATGGCGAACTCGCTTATCTGGGCCGCAACGACGATCAGGTCAAGCTGCGCGGCTTTCGCATCGAGCCCGGCGAAGTGCGCGCGGCGCTGCTTCGCCACGCAGACATTGCCTCTGTCGAAGTGGTTTTCGACGAACATCCGCAGCGCGGCGCGCGGCTGGTGGCGTATCTGGTTCCTTCACCAGTTGATTCGCCATCCAAATCATTGATTCAGAGCGTGCGCGCATTCGCGGCTACGCAATTGCCCGCACATCTGCGTCCGGCCGCGTTTGTCGTGCTCGACGCGCTGCCGCTCACGATCAACGGCAAGCTCGACCGTCACGCCTTGCCTGCGCCCGAAGCCTCGTCCGCATTCGCCGATGAAACCGGCGACATCGAACCGCTGACGCCATCGCAGCAAGCGCTCGCGGCACTGTGGCGCGACGTGCTCGGCGTGCTCGGCGTGGAAGCGCTGCGTGCCAGCGATGACTTCTTCGCGCGCGGCGGCCATTCCCTGCTCGCCGTGCGGCTCGCCGCGCTGATCCAGACGACATTCGGCGTGGCGCTGCCCTTGCGCGCCTTCTTCGATTACCCGACGCTCGGCGCGCTCGCGGCGCAAATCGAACTCGCGCGTAGCGAAGCGCCATCGAATATTTCGGCGTTGCCGCCACTAGTTGCGCGCTCAACCAACGCCGAGCATGTGCCGCTCGCGTTCGCGCAGGAACGTCTGTGGTTCCTGTGGCGCTTCGATCCGCGCGATACCGCTTACACGATCACCTGCGCGGTGGACCTGCAAGGCACGCTCGATCGCGCGGCATTGCGTAGCGCGTTCGATGCGCTTTCGCTGCGCCATGAAGCGCTGCGTACTTCGTTCGGCGAGCGCGATGGCGTCGCGTGGCAGCAGATTCACGATGCGCCGCGCTACACGTGGAGCGAACGCGAAGCAAGCGGCGACGCGCGTATCGCAGCCTGCCTGCGTGAAGCGGCCGCCCAGCCGTTCGATCTCGCTCACGATCCGCTGCTGCGTATCACGCTGATGCGCGCCGACGAGACGCGCCATGTGTTGCATCTCGCCGTCCATCACATCGTCGCCGATGGCGAATCGCTCGAACTCATGCTCGACGAACTCTGCGCGCTGTATCGCGCGGCGGCCGAACCAGGCGACACGACCCATACGCTCGCGCAATTGCCGCTGCAATACGGCGATTACGCGCACTGGCAACGCCACGACGCAGGTGAAGCCGCGCTCGACGCCCAGATCGATTACTGGCGCGGCCTGCTCGGCGAATCGGCCACGGCGCTCGAACTGCCGCGCCGCGTCGATCGCGACCAGCAAGCGTCGCGCGCGCTCGCCCGCGTGGAACGCACGCTCGACGAAACGCGCATGCACGCGCTGCAAGCGCTCGCCGATGCGCAGCGCACCAGCCTGTTCACCGTGCTGCTCGCCGCTTTCGATGTGCTGTTGCAACGTTACAGCGGCCAGGACGGAATCCGCGTAGGCGTGCCGGTGAGCGGCCGCACGCAGGCGCACACGGCGCAGATGGTGGGCTGCTTCGTGAACACGCTCGTCATGCGCGCCGATGTCGATAGCGCGCGCCCGTTCGCCGATCTGCTCGCGCAGGTGCGCCAGCGCGTGCTGGATGCCCACGCGCACGCCGATGTGCCGTTCGCGCGTCTGGTCGAAGCGCTGCAACCCGCGCGCGACGAAGGCGCATCGCCGCTGTTCCAGGTGATGTTCAACTATCAGCGCACGCAAGGCGCGACGCGGTCGCTGCCCGGCCTGAGCATGTCGCCGCTGCCCGTTCAGGGCGGCACGGCGCAGTTCGATCTGAAACTCGATGTGCTGGAGATTGCGGGTCGTGCCCGTCTGCATTTCGATTTCGCCGATGGGATGTTCGATACTGCGGTCATCGAGGGAATGGCCGATTATTTCGTCATGCTTATCGATTGGATTGGCGATCATGCCGATGTGCCGTTGCGCTCGCTGGCGTTGCCGGTTGTGACGCGTGAGGCGGTGCCGCTCGATGGGTATGCGTTCGAACCGGTAGCCGAGCGTGTGGCGCGGCAACTTATGGCTCAACCTGAGCGCGTTGCGCTGCGTGGTGAACACGCTGCGTTTAACGGCGCGCAGCTTCAGCAATGGGCGAATTCGATTGCGGCTTCAGTTCGCAATGCAGACGTGAAACGCGATGCCTGCGTGGCCGTTTGCGTCGAGCGCTCGCCCGCCTTGATCGCTGCGATGCTCGGGCTCTGGCAGGCTGGCGCGGCGTATCTGCCCGTCGATCCTGCGTATCCCGACGAGCGCATCGCCGCCATGCTCGACGACGCGCGCGTGACCTGCGTAATCGCCGATGCTACGACCGCTTCGCGTTTTGAAACGCTCAACGTCGTGCGCGCCGATCTCGCTTTTGGTCAGTCCTGCGAGGTGTCTTTCGCTCCGGTCCATCCTGACCAGCTTGCGTATGTGATCTATACGTCGGGCTCGACGGGCAAGCCTAAAGGCGTCGGCGTAACGCACGGCGCGCTGGATCGGCTTGTTGCCAGCATCGCGCGCAAGCCGGGGCTGCCTGCTGAGGCTTCGTGGCTCAGCGAATCGGCACCTGTGTTTGATATCAGCTTGCTTGAATACTGCCTGCCGCTGGTTGCGGGCATTCCGCTGGAAATCGTCTCCGCGCAGACGGCACGCGACGGTTTCGCTCTCGCGAAACGTCTCGAAGAAAGCGGCGCAAATGTGTTCCAGGCCACGCCTAGCGGATGGCGCATGCTGATCGAAGCGGGCTGGCGTAAGGACTTCGAAGCCGCACAACATCCGCCGCTGCTCGGCATTTCAGGCGGCGAAGCGCTGCATCCCGATCTCGCCGCCGCACTGATCGCGCGTAACGTCACGCTCTGGAACATCTACGGGCCGACCGAAACGACGATCTATTCCGCAGGTGCGCAGGTTCACGCCGATGAAGCCATCACGCACGGCGATCCGCTTCCCGATACGGTCCTGCGCGTCATCGACCGACAAGGCGCAGCCGTCCCCGATGGCGGACTCGGCGAGCTTTGCATCGGCGGCGAGAATCTCGCGCGCGGCTATCTCGGCCGTCCGGGCCTCACGGCAGAGCGCTTCGTGCCCGATCCCGATGGCGCGCCCGGCGCACGCATCTACCGCACCGGCGACCTCTGCCGTCTGCGCGCCGATGGCCGTCCCGAACCGTTCGGGCGTCTGGACCAGCAGATCAAGCTGCGCGGTTTCCGCATCGAACCGGGCGAGATCGAAGCCGCACTCTGCGCGTGCGAAGGCGTCGCGCATGCCGCCGTCGTGCTGCGTGGCGAAGGCGCGCGCCAACGCCTCGCGGCTTACGTCAGCGGCACTGCACAACCTGCCGATCTGCGCGCGCAACTCACGCGCACGCTGCCCGCGCATATGGTTCCATCCGCGATCGTTGCGCTCGCAACCTTACCGCTCACACCCAGCGGCAAGCTCGACCGCCGCGCCTTGCCCGAACCCGCCTGGGACGACGACAACGCGCAAGCCATCGCACCACGCAACGAGCGCGAGCAAACGCTGCTGGACATCTGGCAAAGCGTGCTCGGCCACGCGGTCCATAGCGTCTGCATGAACTTCTTCGAAGCGGGCGGCGATTCGATCCTGAGCCTGCAACTGATCGCGCGTCTGCGCGGCGCGGGCTGGACGCTGACGCCGCGCCAGATCTTCGATCAACCGACGATCGAGCAGCAGGCGCGCATCATGACCGCCTGCGCCGACAACGCGCCGCTGCCCGCCGAGCGCCACGACGCCCTGCCGCTCACGCCCATTCAGGCCGCGTTTTTCGCGCGCCGCCCGCACGGCGAATCGCACTGGAATCAGTCGGTGCTGCTCGAATCTGCCGATGCGCTCGACGCCGATCGACTGCGCGCCGCCCTGCAAGCGCTCGTCCAGCGCCACGATGCCCTGCGCCTGCGCTTCGCCCAAAGCGACGCTGGCTGGCAACAACGCGTCGCGCCGCAAGAAACCGCCGACCTGCTGCGCGTCGTGCAACTCGACGAACACAACTGGAACGAAGCACTCGCGCAGGCTGGCGCGACGATCCAGCAAAGTCTTGACATCGTCGAAGGGCCGCTGCTGCGCGCGGCCTGTTTCGAAGCGGGCAAGCAACACCGCCTGCTGATCGCGATCCACCATCTGGCCGTGGACGGCGTTTCGTGGCGCGTGCTGCTCGACGACCTGCAGGCGCTTTATGCGGGCGATGCCGTCGGCGGCCCGGCGCTGCCGTGGAGTGCGTGGGTGGCGGCTCAGGCCAGCCACAGCGCACAAAATGCGCAAAACGCGAGCGCCGATACCGCCGCGCACACGCAATGGCAACGCACGCTGGACGCCGCCCGCCCGGCCTTCGCCACGCCGCCCGCGAATAACGCCGCAGAAAATGCCGCAAAACGCTCCGCCGACCGCTCGCTGGGCGCAAGCCGCCGCGTAAGCGTGAGCCTCGACGCGCAGGCCACGGCCCGCCTGTTGCAGCAAAGCGCGCACGCGTACCGCACGCGCCCGGACGATCTGCTGCTCGCCGCGCTCTCCAACGCGCTGAACGCAACCCGCGACGACGACGATGAAACCGCCATCCTCATCGACCTCGAATCGCACGGCCGCGATCTGCCGCCCGGCCCGCTCGACGCGTTCGATCTGAGCCGCTCGGTGGGCTGGTTCACGGTGCAATATCCGTTCGCGCTGCCGCGTGCGCAGACGCCCGAGCGCACGCTGATCGCCGTGAAGGAAGCCTTGCGCGCCGTGCCCGCGCAAGGCTTCGGCGCGAGCGCGCTGAACCATGCCGATGCCCAGTTGCGCTTCAACTATCTCGGCCAGTTCGACGGCGCGCTCGGCACGAACGCGTCGCGCGCGCAGTTCGCGTTCTCGCACGACTTCGCCGGTGCGCCGCTCGCGCCGCACGACACGCTCGAACATCTGCTCGACATCACCGCGATGGTGTCCGGCGGCGAACTCGCGCTGCACTGGCGCTTCAGCCCCGATCTGCTCGATGCCGCGCAGGTCGAAGCGCTCGCCGCGCGCACCGTCGCCGGCTTGCGCGCGCTGATCGAGCATTGCGTCGCCGCGCCCGCAGGCGCGAGCGCCAGCGACTTCCCGCTCGCGGGCATCGACCAGACGACGCTCGACGCCATGCGCCTGCCGCTCGCCGATATCGAGGACATCTATCCGGCCACGCCGCTCCAGCAGGGCCTGCTCTACCACAGCCTGCTCAACGAAGGCGCGGGTCTTTATGTGAACCAGTTGCGCCTCACGCTCGACGGCGCGCTCGACGCCCGCGCGCTGCGCGCCGCGTGGCAGCACGTGATCGCGCAACATGCGGTGCTGCGCACGCACTTCGAACTCGGCCAGGAAAGCGGCCCGCTGCAGGTCGTGCATCGCGCGGCGCAGGTGCCGTTCGGCGAGCTTGACTGGCGCGCCAGCGGCGACGATTACGAAACGCGTCTGGCCGCCTGGCGCGATGCCGATCTGCGCGCGGGCTTCGATCCGGCACGCGCGCCGCTCATGCGCGTGGCCTTGATCGCACGTCCGGACGGCGCGCACGATCTGGTCTGGACCAGCCATCACGCCTTGCTCGACGGCTGGAGCAGCGGCCAGTTGCTCGGTGCGCTGTCGCGGGTTTATCGGCATTACGCCGATGCGGCCGCGCCGGAACCCACGACAACGCCCGCCGCGCCGTATCGCGATTACGTGCGCTGGCTCGCGCACGACGCCGCGACGCGCGATCACGCCGCGTGGTGGCAAGCCTTCGCCGCCAACGCCGAAGATGCCACGCTGCTCGCGCCCAGCCTCGGCCAGCCGCGCCCGCAGGACATCCACCAGGAAGCCCACCACGAAGCGGGCGCGCACGACTGGTCGGTGCGCATCGACGGCGCGCTGCACGCGCGTCTGCGCCGCGCCGCCGAGCGCGCCCAGGTCACGCTCAACACGCTGATGCAAGGCGCGTGGGCGCTGCTGGTCGCGCGTTACGGCGGGCGCTCGCGCGCGGCCTTCGGCGTCACGGTCTCGGGCCGTCCCGCCGGTCTGCCGGGCGTCGAGCGCATGCTCGGCCTCTTCATCAACAGCGTGCCGATGTGGGTCGATACGCCCGCGGGCGCGAACACGCGCGACTGGCTGCGCGACCTGCACGCGCTCAACGAGACGCTGCGAGACCACGAGCACACGCCGATGACGCGCATCCAGCAATGGACCGGCCGCAGCGGCGACGCGCTGTTCGACACGCTGTTCGTGTTCGAGAACTATCCGGTCGATCGCGCGCTGGACGCGGCGCCCGGCGGGCTGACCATGCGCAGCCTGCATAGCGCCGACCGCACCCACTATCCGCTCACGCTGGCCGTGCTGCCGCGCGGCGATCTCGACCTGCAATGGGCGTGGCAAGGCGAGCGCTTCGCGCGAGCGAGCGTCGAGGCGTTGTCCGCCGATTACGTGCACGTGCTCGAACAGTTCGCCGCCGCGCTGCTGGACGCACCGCAGGCGGAACACGCACGGTTGGGCGCGCGCTTGGGCGATATCGCACTGGCCGCCGCGCCGCGCGAGACCCAGCCGCAGCGCATCGACGTTTTCGATGCCGTCACAACGCGCTTCAGCGCGCGCGCCTTGCAGCATCCGGCGCGCATCGCGCTGGCCTGTCGCGGCGACACGCTCAGCTACGGCGCGCTCGACGCCTGGAGCGACGCCATCGCCGCGCGCCTCGTGCAGGCCGGCCTGCGCGCCGACCAGCGCGTGGGCGTGTGCGTGACGCGCGGCGTGGGCCTGCCGGCCGCACTGCTCGGCATCTGGAAAGCGGGCGGCGCGTGGGTGCCGCTCGATCCCGACTATCCGCGCGACCGTCTGGCCGACATGCTCGACGATGCCCAGGTTCAGCACCTCGTCGCCGATGCAGCGTGTCTCGCGCGTCTGGGCGAATTGTTCGCCGCGCGCCGCGTCGTCACGCTGGAACGCGCCGATGCGGATGCGAATGCCCGCGCAAACACCAACGCCGCGCTGCCCGCACTCGCCTCGCCCGAACAGTTGGCCTACGTGATCTACACCTCCGGCTCGACCGGCAAGCCCAAGGGCGTGGCGATCAGCCATCGCGCGCTGAGCCTGCATCTGGCCGATTTCCAGCGCGTCTACGGCATCGCCGAAAACGACGTCGTACTGCAATCGTCGACGATCAATTTCGATGTCGCGCTGCACGAACTGATGCCCGCGCTGCTCGCGGGCGCGCGCGTCGAAATGCGCGGCCCCGACGCCTGGGATCTCGATACGCTCAACGCCACGCTGGTGAACGCGGGCGTCACCTTCGCGCGCATTCCCACGGCGCTCTGGCAGCAGTGGCAGCACAGCGCGCCCGCGCCGCAGGCCTTGCGCGCGCTGCGCCAGATCACGGTGGGCGGCGAAGCGCTCGCGGGCGACGCGCTCGCGCGCTGGCGCAACGGGCCGCTGGGCGCGATTCGCGTCGATAACCTGTACGGTCCGACCGAAACGGCCGTCGCCGCGCTCTGGCATCGCACCGGCGCCGCAGACACCGCGCACAGCATCGTGCCGATCGGCGTACCGTTCGCGGCGCGCGGCGTGGCGCTGCTCGACGTGCATGGGCAGAGCGTGCCGCCTGGCGGGATCGGCGAGTTGTGTATCAGCGGCGCGTCGCTCGCGCGCGGCTATCTGGCGCGGCCCGGCCTGAGCGCCGAGCGCTTCGTGCCCGATCCGCTCGGCGCGCCCGGCGCGCGTCTGTACCGAACCGGCGATCTTTGCCGCATCGGCGCGGATGGCGTGGTGCAGTTCCTCGGCCGCATCGACCAGCAGATCAAGCTGCGCGGCCAGCGCATCGAGCCCGGCGAAATCGAGGCCGCGCTGCGCGCCTGCGCGGGCGTGCGGCAAGCCGTGGTCGGCCTGCATGGCGAAGGCGAGCGCCAGCAACTCGTGGCGTGGATCGTCGGCGCGGCCGCCACCGACGTGCTCGCCGCCACGCTGCGCGCGCGTCTGCCCGAAGCCTGGGTGCCGGGCGCGTTCGTCACGCTCGAACGCCTGCCGATGCTGCCCAACGGCAAGCTCGACCGCCGCGCCCTGCCCGCGCCCGATCTGCACGCCAGCGCCGCGCCAGTCGCGCCGCGCGACGACCTCGAACAGGCCATCGCCACGGTCTGGCAGGACGTGCTGGCCGCGCCCGCGCTGTCCGTGCACGACAACTTTCATGCGCTGGGCGGCCACTCGCTGCTCGCCGTGCAGATCGCCGCGCGCCTCACCCGCGTGCTCGCGCAGCCGGTGGCGCTGGCCGCCGTGCTCGCACACGGCACGGTGGCGCGGCTCGCCCAGCATCTGCGCGACAACGCGGCTGAGCAGGCCGCCGCCGCGCAACAACAGGAAGCAGCGGCCGACGACCGCGATGTGATGAAACGACTGCTCGCCGAACTGGATTAAACGAATGACACGCGACAACAACGAATATCTCGAGATCGCGCGCAGCTACGCGGCGCTGCCCGCCGACAAACGCGCGCGCTTCAAGGCGCGGCTGCGCGAACACGGCATCGACGGCTCGATCCTGCCGGTGGTGCCGCTCGCGCAGCGGCCCGCGCGCCTGCCGCTGTCCTGGGCGCAGGAGCGCCTGTGGTTTCTCTGGCGTCTCGAACCCGATGGCCACGCCTACAACATCGCGCGTGCGCTGCGCATCGACGGCGCGCTCGACGATGCCGCGCTCGACGCCGCGCTGGCCGCCCTGATCGCGCGCCATGCGGTGCTGCGCACGGTGTTCGGCGAAACCGGCGGCGTGGCCTGGCAGGAGGCGCGCGCGCCGGGCGCCGGGCCGCAAGCTCGACGGCTCGATCTGCGCGACGCCACTTCCGACCTGCACGCGACGCTGCTCGACAACGCCGCGCGCCCATTTGATCTGGAATCCGAAACGCCGTTGCGCGTGAGCGTGCTGCGCACCGGCGACGCCAGCTACGTCGTGCAGATCGTGATCCATCACATTGCGTCCGATGCGTGGTCGATGGGCATTCTGATCCGCGAATTCACGACGCTCTATGCGCAGGCGCGGGCGGGCGCGAAGCTCGACGCGACGCCGCCCGAACTCCAGTACGCCGATGTCGCCCTGTGGCAGCGCGAATGGGTCGACAGCGCGCGCCTCGACAAACAGGCCGCTTACTGGACCGCGCAACTCGCGGGCAGCGCGCCCGTGCTCGCGCTGCCCGCCGACCGCCCGCGCCCGGCCGTGCGCGACGCACGCGGCGCGCGCCACGCCTTCGATATCGACGCCTCGGTGGCGGCCGCGCTCAACGGCCTGTCGCGCCAGCACGACGCCACGCTGTTCATGACGCTGCTCAACGCGTTCAACCTGCTGCTCTACCGCTATTGCGGCGAGACCGATCTGTGGGTGGGCGTGCCCGTTGCGGGCCGTCAGTGCGAAGAAACGCACGCGCTCATGGGGCTGTTCGTCAACACGCTGGTGATCCGCAGCCGCGTGTCGGCGGCGCAGAGCGCGGCGCAACATCTGCGCACGCTGCGCGACACCGTGCTGGCCGCGCAATCGAACGACGACCTGCCGTTCGCACAATTGCTCGATCTGCTGAAAACGGAACGCGACCTCTCGCACGCGCCGCTGTTCCAGACCCTGTTCAATCTCGATCGCGCCGATGCCGCCACGCAACCCGATCTCGACGGCCTGCGCGTGACGCCGCTCGACAGCGACGCGGGCGCGGTGCGCTTCGACCTCACGCTCAACGTGATCGACAGCCCGCAAGGTCTGCGCGCGATTTTCAACTACGCGAGCGACATGTTCGACGCGGCCACCATCGAGCGGCTCGCGCGCGATTACGCAGGCGTGCTGGCGCAGTTCGCCGCCGATCCGGCGCGGCGTCCCGGCGATTTCGCGCTCGAAGAACCGGCGGCGGGCTCGCAGGCGCTGGCGCATTACGCATTCGAAGCGGTCGCGCCGCGCTTCGCCGCGCGCGCGGCCTTGCAGCCCGACGCGCCCGCCGTGCTGGGCGACGACGCCACGCTGAGCTACGGCCAGCTCGACGCCTGGAGCAACCGCATCGGCCGCCAGCTCAAGCGCGCCGGCGTGCGCCAGGAAGTGCGCGTGGGCGTGTGTCTCGCGCGCTCGGTTGCGCTGCCGGCCGCGCTGCTCGCGGTCTGGAAAGCGGGCGGCGCCTACGTGCCGCTCGATCCCGACTATCCGGCGGCGCGTTTGCGCGACATGGTCGAAGACGCGGGCATCGGCGCGGTCGTGATCGATACGGCGAGCCGCGCGCAGGTGGGCACGCTGTTCGACGGCCTCACGCAGATCGACGTCGCGCAGGTTCACGCCGAAGACGCGCAGGGCTGGGACGAACCCGTGCATCCGCAGCAGCTTGCCTACGTGCTCTACACCTCGGGATCGACGGGACGCGCGAAAGGCGTGGCGCTCGATCACGAGGCGCTGAGCCTGCATCTGCGCGATTTCGCCGACGCTTACCGCATCGGCGCACAGGACACGATGCTGCAATCGTCGACGATCAATTTCGATGTCGCCTTGCACGAGTTGCTGCCCGCCCTGCTCGCGGGCGGCCAGGTGCGCATGCGCGGCCCGCAGCCGTGGACGCTCGACAGCCTGAGCGCGGCGCTCGCGCAGGCGCGCGTGACGTTCGCGCGCATTCCCACGGCGCTCTGGCAGCAATGGCAGCGCAATCTGCCCGCGCCGCGGACGCTGGCCGCGCTGCGCCAGATCACCGTGGGCGGCGAAGCGCTGCCCGCCGATGCGCTCGCGCACTGGCAACGCGGCCCGCTGCGCCACGTCGCGCTCGACAACCTCTATGGGCCGACCGAAACCGCCATCGCGGCGCTGCACTACCCGACCGGCGAAGCCGATGCGGATGAGTCCGTGGTGCCGATCGGCCGGCCGTATCCGGGACGCGGCGCGCTGGTGCTGGACGCCGACGGCAACCCGATGCCGCAAGGCGGCGCGGGCGAGTTGTGCATCACCGGGCCGTGCGTGGCGCGCGGCTATCCGGGCCGCGCCGCGCTGACCGCCGAGCGCTTCGTGCCCGATCCGCACGGCCGCCCCGGCGCGCGGCTCTATCGCAGCGGCGATCTGTGCCGCGTACGCGAAGACGGCGTGATCCAGTTCCTCGGGCGGCTCGACCAGCAGGTGAAGCTGCGCGGCCAGCGCATCGAACTCGGCGAAATCGAGGCGGCGCTGCGCGCCTGCGACGGCGTGCGCGAAGCGGCCGTGGTGCTGGAGCGGCGCGGCGAGCAGGCGCGGCTGGTGGCGTATGTCGTGGCGGCGGTGATCGGCGATGAAAACTTCGACGCCTTGCGCGCGGCGCTTGCAGAGCGTCTGCCTGCGTTCATGGTGCCCGCGTGTTTCGTCGCGCTGGCCGCGCTGCCGGTGATGGCCAACGGCAAGCTCGACCGCCGCGCGCTGCCCGCCGCACCCGACGATACCGCCAGCCACGAAGCCGACCAGATCGCGCCGCGCACGCCGCGCGAACGCACCTTGCGCGATATCTGGCAGCAGGTGCTGGGACGCGAGATCGGCAGCGTGACCACCAACTTCTTCGCGGCGGGCGGCGATTCGATCCTGAGCCTGCAGCTGCTCGCACGTGCGAAAGAAGCCGGTCTGGCGCTCACGCCGAAGGAAATCTTCGCGCATCCGACCATCGCCGAACTGGCTTTGGTGGCGCGCGACAGCAGCGCGGAACACCGCACCGAGGCCGCCGAACGCCACGACGCCCAGCCGCTTACGCCCATTCAGGCAGGCTTCTTCGAGAAACATCCCGCAGGTCTCGCGCACTGGAATCAGGCGGTATTGCTGAGCGCACGCGAAGCGCTCGATCCGGTGCGGCTGGATGCGGCCTTGTGCGCGCTGGTGGCGCGTCACGATGCGCTGCGTCTGCGTTTCGGGCGCGACGCGCAATCGCGCGGCTGGCATCAACGCATCGCGCCGCAGGAGGACGCCGCGCTGCTGCGTAGCGTCGCGCTCGATCCGCACGACTGGCAAACGCAGATGGCCGATGCGGGTCTCGCACTGCATCGCAGCCTCGACCTCGAAAATGGGCCGCTGCTGCGCGCGGCGTCGTTCGAAGCAGGTGAGGCCCGCAGGCTGCTGATCGTCGTGCATCACCTGGCCGTGGATGGCGTGTCGTGGCGCGTGCTGCTCGAAGAATTGCAGGCGCTTTACGAGCGCCCGGAAGCGGCGCTGCCCGCGCTCACGACGCCGTGGAGCGTGTGGGTCGCGCGTCAGCCCGAGTATGCGCAGCAGTCCGAACGGCTGTGGCAACTGGCGTGGTGGCAGCGCAATCTGCACGGCGCATCGGCGCATGTGCCGCTTGCCGGGCCGGATGACGGCGCGGGCGAAATCGATCGCCGCGTGAGCGCGAGCCGTGTCGCGAGCGTGCGTCTGTCCGCGCAGGCCACGCAGCGTCTGGTCGAGCGCGGCGGCGCGGAAGAACGGCTGCTGGCCGCGCTCGCGCAAACGCTCGGCCCGTGGAGCGGCGCGCCGCGTCTGCTGATCGATCTGGAAGGTCATGGCCGCGAAGATCTGATCGATGGCGTCGATCTGAGCCGCACGGTGGGCTGGTTCACGACGCAGTATCCGCTGGCGTTTGGCTGGCACGACGATCCCGCGCGTGCGCTGGCCGCCGTGCGCGAAACGCTGCGCGCGGTGCCGGACAAGGGTTTCGCGTGGGGCGCGTTGCGCCGTTTCGGCGATGCCGCGAGCCGCGCCGCGATGGCCGCACTGCCGGTGCCGGCGCTGCGCTTCAACTACCTCGGGCGCTTCGATCAGGCGCTGCCGTCGGACGGTCCGTTCGGCTTCGCGAGCGAGCGCTCGGGCGCGCAATCCGACGATGCGGACACGATGGATCACGTGCTCGACATCGGCGCGTTGATCGTGGATGGCCAGTTGCGCGTGAATCTGCGCTACAGCCCGGGCGTGCTCGCCGAGGCAACGGTGACCGCGCTGGCCGCGCGTTACGAGCGCGCGCTGGAAGCGCTGATCGATATCGACGATGACACGCCGTTTGCCGCTCACGTTGCGCCGGTTCCGCCAGCGCCGGTCGCGGCGGGCGCCTCCGCGGCCCTGACCGAAGCCGAACAACGCGACCGCGCCGTGTTCGATCTGTGGATGCAGCGCGCGCGGCTCGAAGTGATGCTCGGCGCGCTCGCTGGGCCGAACCGTGCGGGCAACGCCGATATCGAAGATTCACGCGATTCGCGCTTTGGCCCGCTGCCTGCGGGCATCGTCGCGCTCAACGATCTGCGCGCGCCGCGCGCGGTGTTCTGCATTCACGCGGGGCATGGACTCGTCGCCGAATACCGCTCGCTGGCGAAGGCGCTCAATGGCCGCGCGACGCTGTTCGGCCTGCAGGCGCCGCTGCTCGCCGACGCGCAGTGGCAGGCGCAAAGCTTCGACGATCTCGCCGCCGATTACATGGCGCGCATCCGCGCGGTGCAGCCCGAAGGGCCGTACCGGCTGCTGGGCTGGTCGTTTGGCGGGCGCGTGGTGACGGCGCTGGTCGAGCAGTTCGAGCGCGCGGGCCAGCAGGTCGAACTGGCCGGTCTGATCGACGCACTCCCCGACCGCGACGCCGACGACGACGTGGAAGCCGAAGTGCGCGCGCTGCGCAAATGGATCGCGCAGCACGCGGCGAATGGCGTGCATCGCGCCGAGCGAGCGCTGTTCGAGCGCGCCTGCGACGTGATCCTCGAACACGGCAGGCTCGCCGACACCTTCCGCATGCCGCGCCTGAGCACGCCGCTGACAGTGTGGTGGTCGACGGAATCGGTGCAAAGCGGCAAGCCGCGCGACTGGCCGGCGCGCACCGGTACGCGCGAAACCGTGCTTGCGGAAATTCCCGCCGGCCACACCAGCATCATGCATCACCCGATGCTGGTGGACAGCCTGCTGGCCTTGCTGGACTGAGGCTGTCGGCGACGGCTGGCCGGACGCTTGAAGCGGCGTCCGGTCAGCCCGCGTGGGCCTTGTTCAGGCTCTGGCGAAACTGCTGCGGCGTGCTGCCGAACGCGCGCCGGAACATCACCGTGAAGGTGCGCACATCGGCATAACCGAGCGCCTGCGCGACTTCGCCGGGCGCCTGGCCGACCGAGAGCTTCGACAAGGCATCTTCGAGCCGCAAGCGCTCGCGCCATTGCACGAAGCTCATGCCGGTCTGCTGGCGAAACAGCCGCGCGATCGTGCGCACGCTCGCGCCGGAGCGCTCGGCCCATTGTTCGAGCGTGTCGGCGTTGGCGGCATCGGCGATCAGGCTTTCGCAGATCGCGCGCAGACGCGGATGTTCGGGCAGTGGCAGGCGCGGGTTGTCGACGGCGTCGGCGGTATCGACGTTGTCGATGCCTTCGCTAGCGCCGCTGCTGGCCGCAACCGGCGCTGCCGTCAAAAATTCGTGCAACAGATGCAAGATTAAGGGCACAATCACTGCCGTCCGCGTCTCGGGGGCTTCGTTGCCCTGGGCGTCGAACATGCCGAGGATGCTCGCCCGCAGCAGATCGTCGAGCGCGATCACGCGGCAGTCGCCGGTCAGCGGCGGCAGCGTGTCCGGGTCGATGTAGAGCGTGCGCATGGAAACCTGGCCGACCATATGCAACTCGTGCTCGATTTGCGTTCCGATCAGCAAGGCCATGCCGGGTTTGAGAGTCCACAAACCCTGTGGCGTGATCACGCGTACGATGCCGCCGGCCAGATAGATCAGCTGCGCGCGATGGTGTATGTGGGCAATTTCGTGGGCGCCGTCTGTATAGTTGATCGCCTGCGCGATCACTTTTCTGGCAGCGGCGCTCTGTCCAAAAGTCTGGAGCCGGGGAGCGGCCATGTCCTGGTCAATGACAAGTTAGTAGTTTGATACATCGATGACGCCAAAAATGTCCCTTTTGACGTCAAAGTTGTCCTGACGAAAGTCAGCGACTCCGATTATAGTGCCTTCTTGGCGCGCGTTCGCGTGGCCTTGACCTGTCGTATCCCCCAAAAGTTTGCCCATCTAAAGCCACCAAGAGCGAGCGTTGTTTTCTTTCACGATGTAAGTACGAATCATTCTCATTCATATTCAACAACAGTAATTCAACCTAGTAGTGGGTAGATCACACATGAAGACCGGGGTACGCGTTTCGACCGCGTTGAGCAACGCCTTGCTGTTCTGTCTGCTGAGTAGCTTCCATGCCGCTCAGGCGCAGACCGCTTCCGACAACACCGCCAGCAGCACCACGACCGGCACGGGCACGCAGTTGCCCACGGTCAAGGTGACGGGCAGCCGCGAGAATCACGCCACCGGCACGGCGGACGGCTATGTGCCGGTCACCGCGGTGTCGGCGACCAAAACCGACACGCCGCTGATCGAGACGCCGCAGTCGGTGTCGGTGGTCACGAACGACCAGATGACCGCGCAAGGCGCGCAGTCGGTGGCCGAAGCATTGCGCTATACGGCCAGCGTGACATCGGAACAGCGCGGCGCATCGACGTCGGGCGCGGCCTACCTCTACAGCCGCGGCTTCCTGATGGAGCAGTTCCTCGACGGCTCGCGCCTGCCGAGCGACACGAGCTTCGGCTACGCCATCGCGAACTTCGACCCGTACGGTCTCGAGCGCATCGACGTCCTGCACGGCCCGGCTTCGGTGCTCTACGGCCAGACCAATCCTGGCGGCGTGGCCAATCTGGTCAGCAAGCAGCCGACCACCACGCCGATCCACGAAGTCTTCTTCACGACCGGCAGCCATAACCGCGTGCAGGCGGGCTTCGATATGGGCGGCGCGCTGACCTCGGACGGCAAGCTCTCGTACCGCGTGACCGGCACGGGTCTGGACTCGACCACGCAGGTGAGCGGCACGCGCCAGGAGCGCGTCTACATCGCCCCGGCCATCACGTGGAAGCCGGACGAAAACACCACGCTGACGATTCTCGCGAAGTATCAGCGCGACCCCGATGTGGGCTACTACAACTTCGTGCCCGCCAAGGGCACGGTGCTGTTCAATCCGGCCGGCAAGATCTCGTCGCACACCAACATGGGCGACCCGGATTTCGATCACCACTCGCGCACGCAGTTCTCGCTGGGCTACCAGTTCGAGCATCGCTTCAACGACACCTGGACGGTGCGCCAGAACACGCACTACACCTACGTGAAGGACGACTTCGCGAACGTGTTCCCGTACGCCTACGCGTCCGGCTCGAACACCACGCTGAACCGTTACTCGTTCTACAACAAGGAGAACGCCGACGTCTTCACGATCGACAACCAGGTGCAGGCGAAATTCGCCACCGGCGCGGTCTCGCATACGGTGCTCGGCGGTCTCGATTTCCAGCGCGTGATCTTCGGTCAGGACGTGGGTTCGAACTTCGCCGCGCCCTCGCTCGACGTGTTCGATCCGGTCTACGGCAACAACACCATGCCGTCGCAGACCTCTTACGACCACATCCGCCAGAAGCAGCTGGGCGTCTACCTGCAGGACCAGATGGCGTTCGGCAAGTGGCGCTTCCTGATCGGCGCGCGTGAAGACTGGGCCGATGCCGACGACAACAACCCCGTCACGTCGAGCTACACCTCGCAGTCGGCGCGCGCGTTCACGTGGCGCACGGGTCTCGTCTATCTGTTCGACAACGGCATCGCGCCGTATGCGAGCTTCTCGAAGTCGTTCGATCCGCAGGTCGGCGAACTCTATGGCGGCGGCATGGCCAAGCCGACCACGGCGCAGCAGTACGAAGTGGGCGTGAAGTATCAGCCGCCGGGCTACAACAGCTTCATCACGGCGTCGCTGTTCAACCTGACCGAGCAAAACGTGCTGACGTCGGACCTCGATCACTCGGGTTACTACACGCAGGCGGGCGAAGTGCGCGCGCGCGGCCTCGAACTCGAAGGTCACGCAAGCCTCTCGGACAACCTGAACCTCGTGCTGTCGTACACCTACCTGAACGACGTCACGACCGAGTCGAACGACACGGCCACCACCGTCGACGGCACCTCGACCTCGCTGCAAGGCAAGAGCGTGTGGGGCATTCCGCGCCATCAGGCGTCGGCGTGGCTCGACTACACGCTGCACGGCGGTCCGCTGCGCGGTCTGGGCTTCGGCGGCGGCGTGCGCTACATCGGCGGCAGCTACGACCAATCGAACACGATCCACGTGGGCGCGGTCACCCTGCTCGACGCCGCGGTGCACTACGACACCGGCCGTCACTGGCTGTTCTCGGTCAACGCGAAGAACCTGCTGAACCGTCAGTACATCGCGTCGTGCTTCAGCTCGTCGACGTGTACGTATGCCGACGGCGCGGAAGTGCTCGCGACCGCCCGTTATCGCTGGTAAAGCCGCAGGAAAGTCTCAAGGAAGAGCGTGTTGACTGACATGACATCGACGGTTTCGCCCGAAGCCAACCCAACGACGCAAGCCGCGCGGGCCGCCCAGCCCGCGCCGCACGTCGCCTCCTCATCGCGCAACGCGCAGCCTTTGTTCGAGCTGGAAGGCGCGGCGTTCGAGGCGGACGGCCGTGTCCTGTTGCAACCGCTCGACCTGAGCCTGCCCGCCGGCCGCATGATCGCGCTGATCGGTCATAACGGCTCGGGCAAGAGCACGCTGATCAAGCTGCTGGCGCGCCAGCAGGCCTGCACGCGCGGCGTCGCGCGTCTGCATGGCACGGCGCTGGCCGACTGGTCGACGCGCGATTTCGCGCGGCAGGTCGCGTACCTGCCGCAAAACCCGCCCGCCGCCACCGATATGACCGTGCGCGAACTCGTCGCGCTTGGCCGCTATCCGTGGCACGGCGCGCTGGGCCGTCTGGGCGCCGACGATCACGCCCATATCGACGAAGCCCTGCGCCTCACCGATACCGCGCGTTTCGCCTCGCAGCTCGCCGATCACCTCTCGGGCGGCGAGCGTCAGCGCGTCTGGCTGGCGATGCTGGTGGCGCAGGCCGCGCCCTGCCTGCTGCTCGACGAACCGACATCGGCACTCGACATCGCCCATCAGATCGACGTGCTGCGCCTGCTGCGCACGCTCACCGACGAACGCGCGCTCACGGTCGTGATCGTGCTGCACGACGTCAATCTGGCGGCGCGTTTCTGCGACGAGATGATCGCGCTGCACAGCGGCCGCCTGCTCCAGTGCGGCACACCCGACGAGATCATGGACGCGCGCGTGCTCGAATCGATTTACGGGATTCCGATGGATATCCTGCCGCATCCGCATAACGGAAGCCGCCTTGCGGTCGCGCGCTGACATGCAGCGACGGACCTTCCTGCGGCACGCGGCGCTGCTGCCGCTGGCGAGCGCCCTGCCCTTCGCCTTGCTCGATATGCCGCGCGCGCTTGCGGCCAATCCGGCCAATCCGGCGAGCTCCGCGCGCGCGCCGCGCGTCGTGGTGCTCGACTGGGGCATCGTCGAAACCCTGCTCGCGATGGGTTTCACGCCCGCGGGCGTCACCGAAACCGACAGCTACAACGAGAGCGTGGTCGCGCCCGCCATCCCTGCGGGCGTGCCCGACGTGGGCCTGCGCCTCGCGCCCAGCCTCGAATTGCTGCAGCAGATCGCGCCCGATCTCATCCTGATCAATTCGAGCCAGGAATCGCAGCGCGAGATGCTCGAACGCATCGCGCCGGTGCGCGCGTTCGCGATCTATACCGATGCCGGTTCGCCGTATCGGCGCTCGTGCGAGGTCACGCTGGAACTCGGCAAGCTGTGCGGGCGCGAAGCGGCGGCGCAGGCGCTGGTCGACGGCACGCAGCGCGCGATCGACACGGCGCGCGCGCGGCTGGTTCACGCCCGGACACAAACACCGCAGCCCGGCACGCCCAGTCCTGCCGATCCGCTTTATCTGATCCGCTTTTTCGATGGCCGCCATGTGGGCGTCTACGGCGCGCGCAGCCTGTTCCAGGACGTGCTGGACGCGATGGCCGTGCGCAACGCCTGGCATGGCGCGACCGATTACTGGGGGATCGGCGTGGCCGGGCTCGAACAGCTCGCGAACGTGCCCGATGCCGGTCTGCTCTATTTCAACCCGCTGCCCGCAGGCGTCGACCATCAACTCGCCGATAACCGCCTGTGGCGCGCCCTGCCGCCCGTCGCCGCGCGTCGCGTGGCCGCGCTGCCGCCGTTCTGGGGCTTCGGCATGCTGCCTTCGGCGGCCCGCTTCGCCGGTGCGCTCGCCGATGCGCTGACCGCTCCCGCCGCCACCGCAACCGCAGGCGCGCAACGCTCATGAATACCGCCCGTTCCGTTTCGCTTCGTTCGCTTCGTTCGCTCTCCCGGCACCGCTTGCCCGCGTTGCTGACGGCCGCGCTGTTGACTGCCGTGCTGGCGATTGCGCTGGCGCTGAGCGTCGCCAATCTCGGCGCGCTGCTGCCCGCCGCGCAATGGGCGCAGGCGCTGCGCGCGCCGCTCGATATCCAGCAGATCATCGTGCACGACAGCTGGCTGCCGCGTCTCGTGGTCAGCTGGCTGTGCGGCGCGATTCTCGGTCTCGCGGGCACGATCTTCCAGCAGGTGCTGCGCAACCCGCTCGCCGAACCGATGACGCTCGGCGTCTCCGCAGGCGCGCAACTGGCGCTGACGATCGCCACGCTCGCCGCGCCCGCGCTCGCCGGTGCGGCCGGTTCGTGGATCGCACTGGGCGGCGCGCTGATCGCCGCGCTGCTGGTGTTCGGCCTCGCGTGGCGCAGCGGTCTCGCGCCGGTGCCCGTGGCCGTCGCCGGGATGGTGGTGACGCTTTACTGCGGCTCGATCGGCGTGGCCTTGCAGATGTTCTACGCGCCGTATCTGCGCGGACTTTTCATCTGGGGCGGCGGCTCGCTGGTGCAGCAGGACTGGAGCGCCGCGACGATGCTGGCCGTGCGCCTCGCCATCGGCGGCGCGCTGGCCTTCCTACTGCTGCGCCCGATGACGCTGTTCGGTCTCGCCGATGCCAACGCGCACAGCCTCGGCCTGTCGCTGCGCCGCATGCGTTTGCTGGCGCTCGCGCTGGCCGTGATGCTGAGCGCCGCCGTGGTGAGCGCGGTGGGCGTGATCGGCTTTATCGGCCTGGCTGCGCCGCCGCTCGCGCGCATGGCGGGCGCACGCAAGCTGTCGCAACGCCTCGTGGCCGCACCGCTGTGCGGCGCGCTGATTCTCTGGCTCGCCGATCAGGCCGTGCAGCGCTTCTCCGGCGCGATGGGCGATCTGCTGCCCACGGGCGCGGCGACGGCCCTGTACGGCGCACCCGTCATGCTGATCCTGCTTGCGCGCATGCAGCGCGGCGCGAGCCTTGTCGCTGCGCCCTCGCCTGCGCCGCAAGGCCAGCCCGCCAGCGCCGCCGCGCTGCGCTGGCGCTTCGCGGCGCTGATGCTGGCGCTGCTCGGCGCGCTCGCGCTCAGTCTCGTTTTCGCGCGCGGCCCGCAAGGCTGGCACCTCAGCAGCTTCACCGAACTCTCGCAGGTGACGATCTGGCGCGCGCCGCGCGCCCTCGCCGCACTCGCCGCCGGCGCGATGCTCGCGGTCGCCGGCACGCTGATACAGCGCCTGACCGGCAATCCGCTCGCCAGCCCGGAACTGCTCGGCGTCAGCGCGGGCGCGGCGCTCGGCCTGATCGTGCTGGTGATCGGCGTGGGCGGCTGGTTCGATATCGGCAGCGTGGGCGGGGCGAGTCATGCCGCGCGCCTGGCGGCGACCAGCCTTGGCGCACTGGCCGCGCTGCTCGCGATCCTCGCCTTCTCGCATCGTGCGCGCTACGCGCCGGAGCGCGTGATGCTCGCGGGCGTGGCGATCGGCGCGCTGTTCCAGGCGGTGGTGGCAGTGTCGATCGCCACCGGCGGCGAACAGGCCGCCACGCTGCTGCAATGGCTTTCCGGTTCCACCTACACGATCACGCCCACCGACGCCGTCTTCGCGCTGCTGCTCTGCGTCGCGCTGTGCGCGCTACTGCCGTTCACGCAGCGCTGGCTGCAGATCCTGCCGCTGGGCGATGCGTCGGCGCGCGCGCTCGGCGTGCCGATGCGCGGCGCGCGCCTCGCGCTGCTCGTGTTGATCGCGCTGCTCACGGCCGCCGCCACCTTGATCGTCGGGCCGCTGTCGTTCGCGGGCCTGATCGCGCCGCATTTCGCGCGGCTGTTCGGCGCGCGCAGGCCGTTGCAGCAACTCGCGCTGGCCGCGCCCACCGGCGCGCTCACGCTGGTGCTCGCCGACTGGCTCGGCCGCACGCTGCTGATGCCGCGCGAACTGCCCGCAGGACTCGTGGCGACGCTGATCGGCGCGCCTTATCTGATGTGGCTGCTCAGCCGGCGTCGCTGAGCTTGCCGCTGTTGTGATGAACGCTGTGGAACACCGTGCCGCACTCCGGTGCGCGCGCATGAACTTCTGAAATTTCTGGGGAACACGATGCTTGCGCAATTGCTAAGACTGCTCAGACGCCTTTGGCCGATCACCGTGCTGGCCACGATGATGGGCGCGGCGAGCGGGATCGCCACCGCCGCCCTGCTGGCCGTCACCAACCGCACGCTGCAAAGCGGCACCGACGCCCTGCCCACCCTGCTGCTGAGCTTCGCGGGACTGTGCGCGATCGCGCTGATCGGCGAGGTGGTCTCGGATATCGGCAACAACATCGTCGGGCAGCGCGTGATCGCGATGCTGCGCAAGGATCTGAGCGAGCGCATTCTGGCCGCTCCCATCGGCCAGATCGAGCAGTTCCGCAGCCATCGGCTCGTGACCGCGCTCAATCAGGATATCGATACGATCAGCTCGTTTTCCTTCATGTTTTCGAGCCTCGCCATCGCCACGGCGACGATTCTGGGCTGCCTCGGCTATCTGCTGGTGCTGTCGCCGGTCATGCTGCTGATCGCGATTGCCGCGATTGCCATCGGTTCGGTGGTGCAGACGCTCGCGCGCCGCGTGGGCATCGGCCGTTTCGGTCAGGCGCGCGCCGCCGAAGATCGCCTGCAAAAACACTATCGCTCGATCACCGACGGCGCGAAGGAACTGCGCCTGAACGGCCAGCGCCGCCGCTTCGTCTTCGATAACGAACTGAGCGGCACCATCGACGAAATCCAGCGCCTGCGCGTGCGCGCGGCGAACGTGTTCGTGTCGGCCAATGCGTTCGGCTCGCTGCTGTTCTTTATCGTGGTCGGGTTGATGCTCGCGCTGCAGCACGGCGTGGCGGGCGCGGACCGCGCCATCGCCACCGGCTTCGTGCTGGTGCTGCTGTACATGAAGGGGCCGATCCAGGAGATCGTCGGCGCGCTGCCGTCGATCGGCCGCGCGCAGGTGGCGTTCCAGCGCATCGCCGAACTGCAGGCGCGCTTTTCGACGCGCGAACCGGCTCTGGTGGTCGAAGGCGCAAACGTACAACCTGGCGCGCAAAGCTGGGAGAACTTCACGTCGATCTCGCTCGATCACGCGCATTACCGCTTCGCCGCGCCGCTCGCGACCGGCGACGACGATAAAAACAAGCACGCGGATCAAAACGATTCGCCCGCGCCTGGCGGCTTCGCGCTCGGCCCGGTCGATCTGACCATCGCGCGCGGCGAGACGCTCTTTATCGTCGGCGAAAACGGCTGCGGCAAGACCACGCTGATCAAGCTGCTGCTCGGCCTCTATCGTCCCGATGCGGGGCAGTTGCAAGTGGACGGCCAGCCCGTCGACGACCGCGATCTCGACGCTTATCGCCAGCTCTTTTCGGCGGTGTTTTCCGACTACTACCTGTTCGACACGCTGATTCCGGGCGAAGCGCGCCTGGGCGCCCAGGCGCAGCGCTATCTCGAACGCCTCGAAATCGCCCATAAGGTGCAGGTGCGCGACGGCGCGTTCACCACCACCGATCTCTCGACCGGCCAGCGCAAGCGGCTTGCGCTCGTGCACGCGTATCTCGAACAGCGCCCGGTGATGGTGCTCGACGAATGGGCCGCCGATCAGGACCCGACCTTCCGCCGCGTGTTCTACACCGAGATCCTGCCGGACCTGAAGCGCCAGGGCAAAACGCTGATCGTGATTTCGCACGACGACCGTTATTTCGATGCGTCGGATCGCTATATCCGGCTGGAGAACGGCCGCATCGTCGAGGAAGTGCGTCCGCAGCGCACCGGCGAAGTCCAGCCCGCTCGCGCCGACGCGCACTGAAGCGCACTGAAGCGCCAGGAAGCTCGCACACCAACGCAACCGATACCGAAAGCCATGCCCGATTTTTCGTTCGCTCACCGCCTTCGCCAGCTGCATCGCCAGCTTGACGCTTTGCGCGCGCCGGCCGCGCTCGGCGGCGCGCTGGCCGTCGCGCTGCTGCTGCAAAGCTGCGCCACGCCGCCGCGCGATACGCAGACGTCGTTCGCCCCGCAAGGCGGCCCGTACCAGGTCGATATCCGCCGCACCGCGCTCGGCATTCCGCACGTGAAAGCCGACGACTGGGGCAGCCTCGGCTACGGCTATGGCTACAGTCAGGCCGAAGACAATCTCTGCACGATGGCCGAAGCCTTCGTGACCTATCGCGGCGAGCGCTCGCGCTACTTCGGCCCGCAGGCGCGGCCCGAAACCGGCGCGACCTTCGGCCAGCCGGACAATCTGGACGCCGACTTCTTCTTCCGCTTCGTCGCCGACGATGCCGCCGTCGCCCGTTACCGCGACAGCCAGACGCCGACCATGCGCAAGCTGATCGACGGTTTCGTCGATGGCTACAACCGCTATGCGGGCGAAGTGCGCGCGGGCGATCACGCAGGCGCGCACGCGGCCTGCCGCGGCGCAGCGTGGCTCACGCCGATTGCGCGCGCCGATGTCTACCGCCGCCTCTACGCCGCGAATCTCGCGGGCGGCGAAGCGCGCTTCGTCGCGGCGATCGCGACCGCGCAGCCGCCCGCCGCCCAGGCCGCCGCCGAACCTCACGCCGCCATCGGCCAACACGCCGAAACGCTTGCCGCAACCGCGCCGCTCGACTACGTGGGCGGTCAGGCGGGCATCGGCAGCAACGCCCTCGCCTTTGGCGCGGACGCGACCCACGACGGCCGCGCGCTGCTGTTCGGCAATCCGCACTGGTTCTGGACCGGCCCCGACCGCTTCTACCAGGCACAGCTGACGATTCCCGGCCAGCTCGATGTGAGCGGCGTGTCGTTCCTCGGCGTGCCGCTGATCGTGATGGGCTTCAACCAGAACGTCGCGTGGACCCACACGGTTTCCAGCGCGAAGCGCTTCGGCGTGTTCCAGCTCAAGCTGGTGCCGGGCGCGCCCACGCGCTACGTCTACGACGGCCACGAAGAAGCCATGACGCCGGTGCGCCTGAACGTGCAGGCGCGCGCCGCCGACGGCACGCTGCACACCGTCACGCGCACGCTCTACCGCTCGCGCTTCGGCCCGCTGGTGAATCTGGGCGCGCTGTCGCCCGCGCTCGGCTGGAACGCGCAGCAGGCCTTCGCGCTGCGCGACATCAACGCCGATAACTTCCGCGTGTTCGAAAACTTCCTCGACTGGGGCCAGGCGCGCTCGCTCGACGATTTCATCGCGATCCAGAAGCGCAACGCGGCGGTGCCGTGGGTCAACACGTTCGCGATCGGGCGCGGCGATCCGCGTGCCTGGTATGCGGATATCGGCGCGGTGCCGGACGTGAGCGCCGCGCTCGCGCAACGCTGCACGCCGCCGCTCGGGCACGCCGTCGCCGCGCGCATGCCGGGCCTGCCTTTCCTCGACGGTTCGCGCAGCGACTGCGATTGGCAGAGCAATGCGCAGGCAGCGCAGCCCGGCGCCATGCCGGCCGCCGATCTGCCCTCGCTCGCGCGCCGCGATTACGTAGGCAATTTCAACGGCAGCTACTGGCTCACCAATCCGGCCGCGCCGCTGACTGGCTTCGCGCCGGTGGTCGGCGAAACCGGCACCGCCCAGTCGCTGCGCACGCGTCTGGGTCACGAGATCGCCGCGCAGCAGATGGCGCAGCCGGGCCGCGTGAACCCCGCCTCGCTTATGCAAAGCGTGCTCGACAGCCGCGCGATGTCGGCTGTGCTGTTCAAGGATGCGGTGCTCGCGCGCGTCTGCACGCCCGCCGCGACCGCACACGACGCCGATCTGCACGAAGCCTGCAGCGTGCTGGCCGCCTGGAACGACGAAGGCAGCGCGAACGCACGCGGCGCGACGCTGTGGGACGTCTACTGGAAGCAGCTCGCGGCGATCCCGGCGCAGCAGCTCTATGCCGTGCCCTTCGATCCGCAGCAGCCGCTGACGACGCCCGCGGGCATCGCCGCCGATCCGGCCACGCTCACCGCCGCGCTGCGCAAGGCGATCGCCACGCTGCGCGGCGCGGGTCTCGCGCTCGATGCGCCGCACGACGCCGCGCTCTACGTGCAGCGCGACGACGCACGCATCGGCCTGTACGGCGGCTGCGACGCCGAAGGCTATTTCACGGCGGCCTGCGCCATGCATCCGTTCGATAAGGAAGCCGAATCGATGAACCGCAACCCGAATGGCAACACGTATCTGCAAGTGGTGTCGTTCGACGATCACGGCGTCCTCGCGCATACGCTGATCGCCTCGTCCGAATCCGACGATCCGGCCTCGCCGCATTACGCCGATGGCGTGCGCGCCTACGCGGCGCAGCGCTGGCTGGCCGTGCCGTTCACCGAAGAAGCGATCACGCGCGAAACGCAGAGCCGCCGCGTGCTCAGCAGCCCGTCCACGCAGATGCAATAACCCGACACTGGCATGGAGGACCGACCGCATGTCATATCTCGCCTCGCAAACGGAACTCACCCCGCGCTACGGCCAGCGGCTGTCGCGCAGCCGCGCGGCGCGCAGCGCGTCGAACTCGCCCGTCTTCACGACGCACCGGCTCACGCGGCGCTATCCCGCGCAGCTCAAGATGCCCGATGCCGGCGTGCTGCATCTGTGGCGCTTTCGCGCCAGCTGGCTGCCGGTGGCGATCCACGAAAGCGAAAAATGGCTGTCCGACGCCGAGCGTAATCGCGCGCGCTTTCATCCGAACGCGGCGCTGCGCCATCGCTATATCGCGAGCCGCGTGATGCTGCGCTGGATCGGCGCGAATCTGACTGGCTTGCCGCCGCGCGAAGTGCAGATCGTCGATGGACACGGCGAGCATCGCGGCGCGCAGATCGTGGTCGGCGATCGGTGTTTGAGTGTGGATATCGCGTTTGGCGGCATCTGGGTGTTGATCGGCATCGGGCCGTCGACGCTGGGACTGGGCATTACGATGCCGCGTCCCGGCAGCGAAACCAGCGGCGCGGAGGACCTCGCGCGCGCGAGCGTGTGGGAATTCGCCCAGGCCAGCACGCGCCGCCAGCAGGAAGACGCCAGCCGCCGCCACGCCGATGCGCTGCGCCGCACCGCGCGCCACACCAGCCTGTCGGGCGCGATGCGGGTCGAAGATGCGACGGCGGCAGGCGACGACCTCGACGAACTTGACGAAGACAGCCCCGCCGTCTGGATCGATCTCGCCGACGAAGGCCGCTGGCATGTAATCGACGTGCCGATGCCCGGCGAGATTCGCGGCGCGATCTCGGTGTCGCAGCCGGTCAGGCAGATTCACGCGGTAGGCTGGATCGGGCCTTAAGCGCCGTTGCGCGCGCTGCTGCCGGGCTTTGCAAAGGCGAGGCAGCAGGCGTAGCCGGGCACATCGTCGAGCCAGCGGTAGTGCAACTGGCTGGCCGCGCCGAACTCCCCGGCGCTGCCGGGCACGTGCGGCGATGCGGCACGCTCCACGCCGCCCTCGCCCGCCAGATCGACGCCCAGCGCCAGCAGTCCGTGCGCGATGCCCAGACCCAGCGCCTTGAGCAAGGCTTCCTTCGCGGTCCAGCAGTGCATGAACAGCGCGGCCTGCGATGGCGGCGGCGCGCTGTCGAGCGCCTGCCGCTCGGCGGGCGTGCACACGAGCCGCGAGAGACCGCGCCAGTCGATCGACGCGTTGTGCTGCTCGATGTCGATACCGACCTCGCGCGTGCGGGAAAGCGCGATCAACGCGTGATTGCCCGCGTGCGAGACGTTGAACGATAGCCCGATGTGATCCTGCAACTGCGGCTTGCCGCGCTCGGAAAAGACGAAGCGCAGCGCGTCGGGCGCATCGCCGATGGCATCGGCGAGCAACTGGCGCAACACGGAGCGCGTGACGGCGAAACGGATCTGATCGGCGCGCTGGAGATAGCGCTGCGCCCTGGCGCGCTCGGCATCGTCGAGAAAAGGCGCGTCGGCGGGCGTCTGCGCGAAGTCGAAGTCGACACGCCAGAGCGCGATATCGTCGGGCCAACGGCCGCGCGCGGCGAGCCGCTGCGGTCGAGCGCCGGCGCTTTGCGTCGCCGGGCTGATGGGCTGTCCGGCGTCGGGCCGGGCTGAAGCATCGAACACCATCCGCTTATGCCATCGCTTGAAAAATGAACTTTGAATGATAATGCATCTTATTACCGACACAAAAGCTATACTGCCCCGGTCGATCAAGACCGCAGACAGGTCGCTGAAAACGGGCAAAAACGGACGATAGCGCCCGCAGCCGCCTTGCCAGCTGGAATGTTATGGAAGACTTTTCGAATCGAACGGACAACGCGCTCATCATGCCCGATCCGGCCGCTGCTGCGGCGCCGGAGGACGTTCTGCCGCCCGTGTACGGCGAGGCGATCGAGTACGAAGCGGGCGCGCGCGAATTCGCGCACCGGCATGCTCACGCCCAGTTGCTCTACGCCACGAGCGGGCTGATCCGCGTGCGCACGCCGGCCGCGAGTTGGGTCGTGACGCCCGATTGCGCGATGCTCGTGCCGCCTTTCGTCGAGCACGAACTGGAGATGGTCGGCAAGGTGGGGTTTCGCACGCTCTATCTCGATCCGTGTCCGCTGAACGCCTCCGACGAAGGCCGTCTATTGCCGGTCGGCGGCCTGCTGCGCGAGGCGATTCTCGCGCTCGTGAAGGAGCCCGCGCGAACGCGCGCGCCCGGCAGTCTCGCCGATATCCTCACCCAGTTGATCGTCAAACTGCTCGCCGCGGCCACGCCCGCCGACGAGCCGCCCGGCCGCCTGCCGCTGCCGCAGCATCCGCGTCTGCACCGCATCTGCCAGGCGCTGATCGAAGAGCCCGCCAACAGCGATTCGCTCGAACATTGGGGCGACCGTTTCGGCGCGAGTTCGCGCACGCTCGCGCGGCATTTCCAGCGCGAAACCGGCATGCCGTTCGCGAAATGGCGCGAGGAAATGCGCGTGTCGGAAGCGATGTGCCTGCTGTCCACGCATACGCCCATCGACGAAGTCGCCCGCTATCTCGGTTACGCCGACGCCAGTTCCTTCGCCGTGATGTTCAAGCGCGTGCTGCATATGACGCCAGTGAAATACCAGTCGATGATGCGCTCGGGTGTGGTGGAGGCGTAGTGTCTCGCCGGACGCTGGCCGTCCTGGCTGGCGCGGTCGCGCACAGTCGCGCTAATTGAGCGGTTTTCTGCGCTGTTTTCGTCGCTGCTTGTGGCTAGCTCGCACGCTTACAATCAAGGGCCAATGATTGACCCACGAATTGTTCCGATTGCAGAGAAAGCTATGAGCGCCCAAGCACTTTCACATCATGACTGGCGCCGCGCGCGGCGGCTTCTGACTTGTCTCGCCGTAGCGTCGGCGGCGCTGGCCGCATCGGCCGTTCATGCGGCGGGCTGGACCACCGTGGCGTCCGTGCCGAACCGATGGACCGAATCGGTCAACACCGATTCCATCGTGCGCGAAGGCGCCATTCGCCGCGCCTGGATTCAGATTCGCTACGCCGAGCCCACGGCGATTTCGCACGCGCTCGCGCCGGTAACGTTGCTCAAGCAACGAATCGCGTTCGACTGCAAAAAACATCAGACCTCGCTGACTAGCCGCCTGAGCTACGACGCGCAAGGCCAGTTGCTGGATCGCGTCGACACGCTGCCCACGGTCAGCAACGAAACCTTCACCGATGTCGAACCCGACACCGAACTCGACCGGGCGTTCAAGTTCGTCTGCGCCTCGTAACCATTCGCATACCGTAACAATGCGCGGCTCCGCCGAGGCGAAACCGCGCGCTGCTTCTAGTCAGCGGTTACAGATACCGCGCCTGATCCAGATCCGAGATCAGCGACGGCCCGCTCGGCCGCCAGCCCAGACGCGCCTGCGTCAGGGCGCTGGAAGCAGGCATATCCATGCCGACGAACATCGCCATCCAGCCGAACTGCGCTTGCGCCTGCTCCGCCGGAATCGACACGACCGGCAGTTTCAGGCCGCGCCCGAGCGACTCGGCGATCTCGCGGCTGCTGACACCCTCTTCGCCGACCGCGTGATAACGCGCGCCGCGCTCCGCTTTTTCGATCGCCAGCCGATAAAGCCGCGCGACATCGGATAGATGCCCGGCCGGCCAGCGGTTGCGCCCCTCGCCGACATAGGCCACCGCGCCTTTTTCGCGCGCAATCGCAATCAGCGGCGAAATCAGCCCTTGCCTGAACGGGTTGTGCACCTGCGGCAAACGCATCACCGAAACATTCACGCCCGCTTCGAGCAGCGCATTACCCGCGATTTCCGAGCCGATGCGCGGATTGGGATGCGTCGTATTGAACACGTCCTCGCGCGCAAGCTCGCCCTGTTCGCCGCTGCCGACGCCGGTGCCCGACGTAATCAGCAGCGGCCGGTCCGAACCGGCCAGCACGGAACCCAGCGCCGCAATCGCGCGCTTGTCCTTTTCGCAGTTCTCCACGAAGCGGGAAAAATCGTGATCGAACGCCGCGTGAATGACCGCATCCGCGTTTTCGGCCCCGCGCTTGAGGCTTTCGACGTCTTCGAGCGTGCCGAAGTGCGCCTGGGCGCCCGCTTGCGCAAGTGCCTGCGCACCGGCGTCCGAGCGCGTCATGCCGCTCACCTGATGGCCGGCCTGAATCAGTTCAGGGATAAGGGCCGAGCCGATAAAACCGGTCGCGCCCGTCAAAAAGATTCGCATCGTCAACTCCTTCTGGTCGTGACCTCCGCACTATCTGACGGATTCTTATTCCGTTAAAGTAGTGACGGTATCATGGTAAAACGACTAACAGGATTCCCATGTCGGTCACCACGTCCTCCCCCAGTTCCACCTCGCTCGGCGACTTCCTGAAGAGCCGCCGCACCCGGCTCGATCCCGCGAGCTTCGGCTTTTCCGGGCGGCGGCGCACGCCTGGCCTGCGTCGCGAGGAAGTCGCGCAGCGCGCCAATATCAGCCCGACCTGGTACACATGGCTCGAACAGGGGCGCGGCGGCGCGCCCTCGGCGAGCGTGCTCGAACGCATCGCGGGCGCGCTGATGCTCACCCACACCGAACGCGAACATCTCTTCATGCTCGGCCTCGGCCGGCCGCCGGAAGTGCGCTACCGCGCCGTCAACGACGTGCATCCGCGCTTGCAGCGCTTTCTGGATTCGCTGCCGTCGAGTCCTGCCATCATCAAGAATCCCGTCTGGGACGTGATCGCGTGGAATCGCGCCGCTGCGGTCGTGCTGACCGACTACGGCGCGCTGCCGCCCGACGGCCGCAATATCCTGCGCTTTCTGTTCGGTCATGCCGAGGTGCGCGCGAAACAGCATGACTGGGAGAGCGTCGCGCGTTTTGTGGTGGGCGCGTTTCGGGCCGATGTGGCGCGCGCGGGTCTGGTGTCGGAGGCGGGCGAACTCGTCGAGGAACTGAGTAGCGTGAGCCCGGAATTCGCCGCGCTTTGGCGCGAGAACGACCTGCACAATCACGCCGATGGCGGCGTCAAGCGCCTGCAGCATCCCGTGCTTGGCGCGATCGAGCTGGAGTATTCGGCTTTTGCCGTCGATGGCCGACCGGATCTGGGCATGATCGTCTATACGCCGCTCGACGACGATATGGCCGCACGCATCAAGACACTCGCCGACAGCGCGACGCTGGCCGCGCCCGCTGCGACGGCCACGCCGGAATAAACCGGAGCGCCGAAGCCGCGATCGTTGCACAACCCGGTTGGACAACCCCGGCCGGACAATCCCGCTCAATCGTCCCCCACGCCGTACCGGTTTCCGGCTGACAATCTGTACCGGTACTGTACCGATCCATCTCGTTACACTGACTCCTCGACGATCATCAGGATCGCCATCTTTTCCCCGGAGTCTTCGCCTCATGCTGCCCGAAATGCTCAGCGCCCTGCCTGCCGGCATGCTGTTCGTGGTCGTCACGTCCATTACGCCCGGCCCGAACAACACGATGCTGCTCACCTCCGGCGTCAACTTCGGCTTCCGGCGCACGGTGCCGCATATGCTCGGTATCAGCGCGGGCGTCGTGGTCCTGATGCTGTGCGTGGGTTTCGGTCTGGGCGAAGCGTTCCGGCGCATTCCCGTGCTGTACACGGTGCTCGAAGCCGCGAGCGTGGCTTATCTGCTGTGGCTGGCGTGGAAGATCGGCACCTCGGGCGGCATGAAGATCAAGAGTGGCGAGCGCCGCCCGATGCGCTTTCACGAAGCCATCGCGTTTCAGTGGATCAACCCCAAGGCGTGGATGATGGTGCTCACGGCCGTGACCACGATTCGTCTGTCGACGGACTTCGGCCTCAATATCGTAGCGATGGCCGTGCTGTTCTACGTGGTCGGCCTGCCCTGCATCTGCGTGTGGGCGGCGTTCGGCACGGGCATGCGCCGTTTTCTCGCCGATCCGCGCCGCCTGCGCCTGTTCAACATCGCCATGGCGCTGTCGCTGGTCGCGTCGATGTATCCGCTGCTTGTGCATCTGCTGCAGCGCTGATCCGTCTCATCAGGATTGCCGATCAAATCCTTTTGCCGATGCGCTCGATGAACCGCCAGAGCGCATCGTCGAGCGAATACGGCGCGTTGAAACGGAACCACGCGCTGGCCGCGTCGTCGGGGCGGAAATAGGAGCCGGGCGCGAGCCAGATGCCGTCGCGCAACGCAGCGGTGGCGACCTCACCGGCGCGCGCCGCTTCAACCGGCAGGCGCACCAGCATGAACAGGCCCGCGCGCGGCCGGCAGAATGGCTCCAGCCCCAGCGAATCGATACGATCTTCGAACGCCGCATGCGCGGCTTTCAACTGCTCGTTGACGATCTCGACGTGGCGCGTGTAACGCCCTTCCACCAGCACCTTGTCGACGATGCGCTCGATCGTCTCCGAAGACGTCAGACCCACCGCCATCTTCGCGCGCGCGAGTTCGCGCAGCACGTCGCGCTCCGCGACCACATAACCGCAGCGCAGCGAAGGCGTCACCGTCTTCGAAAATCCGCTCACATAAAGCACGCGGCGCAGGCCTTCCATCGCGGCCAGCAGCGGCGCGCCGGGCGGCGCGAGTTCGCGGCTCACATCGTCTTCCACGACCCACATGCGTTCGCGTTCCGCGATCTGCAGCAGCCGGAATGCGTTGGCCATCGTGTAGGTCGCGCCGGTGGGATTCTGCAGCGTCGTGTTGACGAAGATCGCCTTCGGACGATGGGCGGCCACCTGCTGTTCGAGCGCGTCGAGATCAAGCCCGGCGGGCGTGCGCGGCACGCCATGCACGGTGAGGCCCGCCAGCTTGAGAATCTGCAGCAGGTTGCAGTAACCGGGATCTTCCACCAGCACGGCGTCGCCGGGACGCAGCAGCGTGCGCACGATCAGATCGAGGCCTTGCGTCGCGCCCTGCGTGAGCAGCACGTTGCCGGTTTCGACCGGCAAACCCTGGCGGTCCAGTTGCGCGGCGATGCGCTCGCGCAGCGGCGCAAAACCGTACGGGTGGCCGTAGTCGCCCAGACGCACTGCGGGCACGCGGCTCGTCGCGCGCAATGCGTGATGCAGGCCGGTTTCGTTGATCCACTCGGCCGGCATCCAGCCGCAGCCCGCCTTGATCGGCACCGAATGATCGGCGAAAACGTCGGACAGCAGCCAGGTGGCCGTGAGCGCGGGCGGCTGCCAGACGGCCGCGCCGGCACTCGCACGCGGCGCGGCTTCGCGCGGCGCCACGCGATACCCCGAGCCGCGCCGCGCCACCACCAGCCCCATCGACACCAGACGGTTGTACGCGTCCGTCACCGTATAGGTGGACAGCGCGTGCGATTGCGCCAGTTGGCGCACCGAAGGCAGCAGCGCGCCCGCGCGCAGCGAGTTGCCCTCGATCGCCTGTGCGAAGGCCCGCACCAGTTGCTCGACAAGCGTGGCGGCGGCCCCGCGGCCGCGTTCCAGTTCGAATTCGATCATGAGAATGTGAGCGGCACGTTGCGCACCGACCAATACAGTTGCGGCAGATTGTCCAGCACGGTTATCAGCGCAGTATAGAGACTGTATATGCCGCGCTTCAAGCCCGGACGCTACATTCTGTTCAACCACTTTGGAGGAGAAACTCATGACTTCGCGCCCCGTCATCGACGATCTTTCGTCGTTCTGGATGCCCTTTACGGCCAACCGTCAGTTCAAGGCCGCGCCGCGCCTGCTGGAATCGGCCAAGGGCATGTATTACCGCACGACCGACGGCCGTGAGGTGATGGACGGCAGCGCCGGTCTCTGGTGCGTGAACGCGGGTCACGGTCGCGATGAAATCGTCGCGGCGATTGCGCAACAGGCGGGCAAGCTCGACTTCGCGCCCACCTTCCAGATGGGTCACCCGCTCGCGTTCGAAGCGGCCAGCAAGATCGCCGAAATCATGCCGGAAGGCCTCGACCGCGTGTTCTTCACGAACTCGGGTTCGGAATCGGTCGATACGGCGCTGAAGATCGCCCTCGCCTACCATCGCTCGCGCGGCGAAGGCCAGCGCACCAAGCTGATCGGCCGCGAGCGCGGCTATCACGGCGTGGGCTTCGGCGGCATTTCGGTCGGCGGGATTGGCGCGAATCGCAAGACCTTTTCGGGCCAGTTGCTGCCCGCCATCGATCATCTGCCGCACACGCACAACCTCGAACAGAACGCTTTCACGAAGGGCCAGCCTACGTGGGGCGCGCATCTCGCGGATGACCTCGAACGCATCGTCGCGCTGCACGATGCTTCGACGATCGCCGCCGTGATCGTCGAGCCGGTTGCCGGTTCGACGGGCGTGCTGATTCCGCCGCAAGGCTATCTGCAACGTCTGCGCGAGATCTGCACGAAGCACGGCATCGTGCTGATTTTCGACGAAGTCATCACCGGTTTCGGCCGTCTGGGCAAGGCCACGGCGAGCGAGTATTTCGGCGTGACGCCGGACATCATCACGATGGCCAAGGCGATCAACAACGCTGCCGTGCCGATGGGCGGCGTGGCCGTGAGCCGCACGATCCACGACACGGTGGTCAACAGCGGCGCGCCGGGCGCGATCGAACTGTTCCACGGCTACACGTATTCGGCGCACCCGCTGGCTGCGGCGGCTGCGATCGCCACCCAGGATCTGTACCGCCGCGAAGGCCTGTTCGAACGCGCGCACAGCCTCGCGCCAAAGTTCGAAGCCGCCGCGCACGCGCTGCGCGACGCGCCGCACGTGAAGGACGTGCGCAACCTGGGCATGGTTGCGGGCATCGAGCTCGATTCGCGCGACGGCGCAGTGGGCGCGCGCGCTTACGAGGTGTTCGTGAAGTGCTTCGAAGCGGGCGTGCTGATCCGCTTCACGGGCGATATTCTCGCGTTCTCGCCGCCGCTCATCATCACCGAAGAGGAAATCGAGCGCCTGTTCGGCACGGTGCGCGAAGTGCTGACGAAGGTCGCGTAACGCGGCTTCGGCATTGCGCGGTTGCAACGGCCTGCTCGCTTCGAGCGGGCCGTTTTGCTTTCAGTTGGCGCGCATTCGTCCGATCATCATGCGCGCACGGCGGGCGTCATCGGCGTATCGTTGGCTGATGGACACGGCAAGGCGGGAGGTCTGGCGATGAAGACACCAATTCGCGTGGGCGCGCACATCGAAGGCGTTCACTGGGTAGCGGAATATACGGCGGCGACACACGAGATTCGCGTGTTCCGCGAAGGCCACGAGTTCGAGACGATCGCGGCGCCGCCCGCATTGCTGGGCGAAGAGGAAGAAGCGGGATCGGCCAGCGACGCGGCGAGCCGCGCGGAAGATGCCGCGGTGCTCGCCGTGCTGCGCCAGTATGTGGCGGAGCACGACGCCGCCGAGTAAGCACTTGCAGGGCACGCGCGAGGCGTGCCCTTTTGCATCGATCCGGCGGCCCGGCGATCCGGCGATCAGGCCTTTTCTGCCGCCGCAGCGTCTTCCTCGCGGAAGATCTTATCGGCCAGATGGAAGGCCGAATTCGCCGCCGGCACGCCGCAGTAGATTGCGGTCTGCAGCAGCACTTCCTTGATTTCCTCGCGCGTCACGCCGTTGTTCTTCGCGGCACGCAGATGGAGCGCCAGCTCCTCGTTGCGATTGAGCGCGACCATCATCGAGATCGTCAGCAGGCTGCGCGTGTGGCGCGGCAGACCTTCGCGCGTCCAGATTTCGCCCCACGCATAGCGCGAAATGAGTTTCTGGAATTCTTCGGTCAGGTCCGTGCGGTTGGCGATCGAGCGATCGACGTGCGCGTCGCCCAGCACCGCGCGACGCACCTTCAAACCCGCTTCGTAGCGATCGTCTTCGTTCATTTCGACTCCAGCAGGAAACTCAGGACTACCTTGTTGAATTCGTCCGTCAATTCGACGTTCGAGATGTGCGAGGCATTCAGTTCGACGTAACGGCCGCCCGGCACCGATTCGGCGAGTTCGCGGCCCTGTGCGGGCGTGGCGGCCAGATCGTGCGTGCCCGAGATCACGAGCGTCGGCGCCTTGATCGAGGCGGCTTCGCCGCGCAGATCGGCGGCGTTGAGCGCGTCGCAGTTCGAAGCGTAGCCGTCCTTGTCGGTGTGCACGAAGACGTCGCGCGCCTGCGCGATCACGAGCGGGTTGCGCTCCATGAATTCGGCCGTGAACCAGCGCGGCAGCACTGCATCCGCGAGCGACAGCATGCCTTCGTTGCGGGCCTTCGCCGCGCGCGGCTCCCACACTTGCGGCGAGCCGATCTTCGCCGCCGTATTGCACAGCACGAGACGGTCGATGCGGCTCGCGAAACGCGCGCCCAGGCCCACGCCCGTGAGACCGCCCATCGAGACGCCGCAGAAATGCGCGCGCGCGATGCCGAAATGATCGAGCAGGCCGATCACGTCGCCGGTCAGTTGCTCGATGGTGTACGGACCTTGCGGCGCGGCCGAGTGACCGTGGCCGCGCGTGTCGTAGCGCAGCACGCGGAAGTGCTTCGAGAATTCGACGAGTTGGGGCGTCCACATCGACACATCGCTGCCGAGCGAGTTCGACAGAACCAGCCAGGGCGCGTCGGTGTTCTCTGCGCCATCGATGCGGTAGAACAGCTGCGTGTCGTTGACGGCTGCGTAAGGCATGCGGTTACTCCTGATGAGTCTGCGATGAAGAAGGGGGCGTGCGCTGCAAGGCGCTCGCATACGACGCGAGCACCGCGTCGACGAACGCGTGCGCTTCGCCCACGTAATTGGCGGGATCGAGCAGCGCCTTCAGGCGCGCTTCGTCCAGATGTTGCGTGACGGCGGGTTCGGCCGCCAGCACGTCGTACAGCGTGCGGCCCGACTGCACCGCCGATTTCGATGCGCGCTCAACCAGATGATGCGCATCCAGACGGCCGATGCGGTCTCCCAGCGCGAGCATCACGGCTTCGCCCAGAATCAGGCCGTGCGTGACGTCGAGATTCGCGGCGAGACGCTCGGGACGCACTTCGAGTCCGCCCGCGATCTGCTCGATCTGTGCAAGCGCACCGCCGGCGAGGCGGGCGAGCTCGGGCAGCGCGTCCCATTCGGCCTGCCAGCCGCCGAGCGCGCGTTCGTGCTCCTGCACCATGCCCGCGAACACTGTGGCGACGAGACCAGGCGCGCGCGTCGCGGCGGTCAGCACAGCCGCGCAACCCACCGGATTGCGCTTGTGCGGCATGGTCGACGAACCACCCTTGCCTGCCGCCGCAGGCTCGCCGAGTTCGCCGATTTCGGTCTGCATCTGCAGCGAAATATCGCGCGCGATCTTGCCGAGCGTGCCGATCAGCATGCCGAAGAACGAAGCGGCTTCGGCGATGCGATCGCGCTGCGTGTGCCACGGCAGCGCGGGCTGCGCGAGGCCGAGGTCTTTGGCGAGTTCGGCGCTGACGTTCGCAGCGGCAGCGCGCAGGCTCGCGAGCGTGCCCGCCGCGCCGCCGAACTGCAGCACCAGCGCGCGTTCGCGCAGCGCAGCCAGACGGTCGCGATGACGCAGCAGCGTGTCGAGCCACTGCGCGAATTTGAGGCCGAGCGTAATCGGCAAAGCCTGTTGCAGCCAGGTGCGGCCCACAGCGGGCGTCGCGCGATGCGCACGCGCGAGATCGGCAACTTTTGCGCAGGTGGCGTCGAGGCTGGTTTCGATCAGCGCGAGCGCGTCGCGCAGTTGCAGCACGGTCGCGGTATCGATGATGTCCTGGCTCGTCGCGCCCCAATGCACGAATTTGGCGGCTTCGGGGTCGGCGTCTTTCACGCGCGCCGTCAATTGCTTGACGAGCGGAATCGCCAGATTGCCGCCCAGCGCGGCGTCGCGTGCGAGCGCTTCGGCGTCGAGCTGGCTGGCCTTGCAGGTCGCAACGATGGCGTCCACGGCGCTGTGCGGAATCACGCCATGGACTGCCGAAGCGCGCGCCAGCGCCGCTTCCACGTCGAGCATGCGCTGCAGCGTGGCCTCGGTCGACCAGACGGCGTTCATCGGCTCGGTGCCGCAGATCAGGCTCGTGAGGCGTTCAATCATGGATCGATATGAAAAAAGTCTGGATGCGCGCGCGACAAACATCGCGCGCAAATGCAGATGGCGCGACGCCCGGCGACGATTGCCGCCAGACGCCGCGCCACGCTGATTCACATACGTTAAGCGCGTTGCAGGAGTTTACGCTGCGCGGCGGTTTTGCGTCGCGTCGATCAGCGCCACGCCGGCAAGCTTCTGCAGCGCGTCAAAGTCGATATCCGAATAGATTTCGCGCACTTCGAGGCCATCCGGCGTCACGTCGAACGCAGCGAGGTCGGTGTAGATGCGGCCCACGCAGCCCACGCCCGTGACCGGGTACGAGCATTCGTTTACGAGCTTGCTTTCGCCCTGCTTCGTGAGCAGTTCCATCATCACGAACACCTGCTTGGCGCCCAGTGCGAGGTCCATTGCGCCGCCCACGGCGGGGATCGCATCGGGTGCGCCGGTGTGCCAGTTCGCCAGGTCGCCCTTCACGGACACCTGGAACGCGCCCAGCACGCAGTAGTCGAGGTGGCCGCCGCGCATCATCGCGAACGAATCCGCGTGATGGAAGAACGCGCCGCCGGTGAGCAGCGTGACGTGCTGCTTGCCTGCGTTGATCAGTTCGTCGTCTTCCGCGCCAGCCGCCGGTGCCGGGCCCATGCCGAGCAGACCGTTTTCGCTGTGCAGGAAGATTTCCTTGCTCGGATCGAGGTGGTTGGCCACCAGCGTCGGCACGCCGATACCGAGATTCACATAAGCGCCCTCAGGAATGTCCTGAGCCACGCGTTGAGCCATTTCGTCGCGATTCAACCGTTTCATTGCTTAACTCCGTAGCTTCAGGCGGCCTGACCGGCTTGCTGCGCTTGATGCGCCGCCTGCGGCACTTCAACGACGCGTTGCACGAAAATGCCCGGCGTCACGATGTTTTCGGGGTCCAGAGCGCCGAGTTCGACGACCTCCGAGACCTGCGCGATCGCAACCTTCGCCGCGCTCGCCATGATCGGGCCGAAGTTGCGCGCCGTTTTACGATAGACCAGATTGCCCCAGCGATCGCCCTTGTACGCCTTGATGAGCGCGAAGTCGGCGTGCAGCGGCGCTTCGAGCACGTAATGGCGGCCGTCGATCAGGCGCGTTTCCTTGCCTTCGGCCAGCTTCGTGCCGTAGCCCGTGGGCGTGAAGAAACCGCCGATACCTGCGCCCGCCGCGCGGATGCGCTCGGCCAGGTTGCCCTGCGGCACGAGTTCGAGCTCGACTTCGCCGGCGCGATACAGGCCGTCGAACACGTACGAGTCGGTCTGGCGCGGGAACGAGCAGATGATCTTGCGGACCCGTTTGGCCTTGAGCAGCGCGGCCAGACCCGTGTCGCCGTTACCGGCGTTGTTGTTCACGATCGTCAGCTCGCGCGAGCCTTGCGCGATCAGCGCGTCGATCAGTTCCGCCGGCATCCCGGCCGTGCCGAAGCCGCCGATCATGACCGTGGCGCCGTCCTGAATGTCGGCGACGGCGGCTTGAAGCGAATCAAAAATCTTGTTGATCATGCCTGTTCCTGAAAGCGATGCGCATCGCGGAAAGTCCACGCCACCCGATCGCGAAAAGTTCTATATACGAACACTGATTCGTTTAGCGAACGTCCAGCGCATTATCGGAGTGTGAATGCGCGCTTGTCAAGGCGGGGTGAACCCGAGGCCGTTATCGTCGGAAGCGCGCTTTATCAGACGAAATGCCAATCCCCGCGCGGCTGTGCGCAGTTTCCCCAATATCGGGAATTCCGATTCATGCACTAAGGTTTATCCCGTTTCGACATAGTCCTGCCTGCCCCGCCTTCCGATGCACGACCTCGACCTGAACCTGATTCCCTACCTCGTGGCGATGGAGGAGACGCGCAACGTCAGCCGCGCGGCCGAGCGTCTGGGCGTGAGCCAGCCGCGTGTGAGCACCGCGCTGGGCAAGCTGCGCGAGTACTTCAATGATCCGCTTTTCGTGCGCACTTCGCGCGGTATGGAGCCCACTCCGCGCGCGCTTGGCCTGATTCCGGCGGCGCGCGATGCGCTGGTGCGGATCGAGAAAGGCATGCTCGAAGCGCAGGAGTTCGATCCGGCCACCAGCACGCACACGTTTTCGATTGCGCTATCGGATGTCGGCGAGATCGTGTTTTTGCCGCGTCTGGTGCAGATGTTCGCGAAGCGCGCGCCGCACGCGAATCTGCGCTCGGTCTCGCTGCCGCCGAACCAGGTGGAACGCGGCCTGGAATCGGGCGACGTCGATCTGGCCGTCGGCTATTTCCCGGACCTGGGCGGCAATAACTTCTTCCAGCAGCGCCTCTTCACGCACCGCTTCATCTGCCTGATGCGCAGCGACCATCCGCTCGCCGGCAAGACGATGACGATGGAACAGTTTCTCGGCCTCGGTCACGCGGTCGTGCGCGCCGAAGGCCGCAGCCAGGAAATTCTCGAGCACTATCTGGAGAAGAACCGCCTGCGCCGGCGCGCGGTGCTGGAAACGCCGCACTTCATGAGTCTGCCGTTCATCCTCACGCGCACCGATCTGATTGCGACGGTGCCGCACGCGATCGGCTTCGCCTATGTTTCCGAGCACGCGTCGATCACCCTGGTCGAGCCGCCGCTGCCCTTGCCGCGCTTCGATCTCAAGCAGCACTGGCATCGCAAGTATCACAACGCGCCGCGCGGCGAATGGCTGCGCAGCACGGTCGCCGAACTGTTCAACGATGCGATGGACGAATGGCCTAAATAAGGCGCGTTAAGGCGATCGCGCCGTGAAGCTGCGCGTGTGTGCGGGAATCGTGGAACAATGCGCCTTTCGTGGTCGACGTCGCAGCGGCGCGGCCACCTGACAGGAGCCGATGCATGAGCGACGAAAAGAACGCAGAAAAAGCGAAGAAACGGAAGTCGAAGTCCACTGTTACGACGGCGCCCGCCAGCGTCGAGCGCCCCTCGCGCGCGCAGGCCGAAGACGCCGTGCGCGTGCTGCTGCGCTGGGCCGGCGACGATCCCTCGCGTGAAGGTCTGCTCGATACGCCCGCGCGCGTCGTGCGCTCTTACGAAGAATTTTTCGCGGGCTACGAACACGATCCGCGCGAGATCCTCTCGCGCACCTTCTCCGAAGTCGATGGCTACGACGAAATGATCGTGCTGAAGGACATCCGCTTCGAAAGCTACTGCGAACACCACATGGTGCCGATCATCGGCCGCGCGCACGTGGCCTATCTGCCCGAGCATCGCGTGGTGGGGATTTCGAAGCTGGCGCGCCTGGTCGACGCGTTCGCCAAGCGTTTGCAGATCCAGGAAAAGATGACCGCGCAGATCGCCGATACGCTCAACGAAGTGCTTCAGCCCAAAGGCGTGGGCGTGATTCTCGAAGCGGCGCACCAGTGCATGTCCACGCGCGGCGTGCATAAGGCCGGCGTGACGATGGTGACCTCGCGCATGCTCGGCACCTTCCGCAGCGATCCTTCGACGCGCCGCGAATTCCTCTCCATCGTCGGCAATCCCGGCGTGATGAGCGTGCCGAATACCTGAACGCCGGCTGAGTTTTCCGCGTTTTTCCGATCGGAAACTTCAAGACACGCGCGGGACTTCAAAACTGCAATGTCCCGCGCGACCCTTTAAAACAAGGGGTTTTCTTCAGGGCGCTTCGTTGCCGCGCTCGATCTCGCGAATCTTGCCCTGGCGCACGCTGCTGCCTGCCGGCACGCTATGCGTGAGCCACACATTCCCGCCAATCACCGAACCGCGCCCGATCGTCACGCGCCCGAGAATGGTCGCGCCCGCGTAAATCACCACATCGTCTTCGACGATCGGGTGACGCGCATTGCCCTTCACGAGCGTGCCGTCGAGATCGGCGGCGAAACTCTTCGCGCCCAGCGTGACCGCCTGATAGACGCGCACGCGCTCGCCGATGATCGCCGTTTCGCCGATCACCACGCCCGTGCCGTGATCGATAAAGAAGCTCGAGCCGATCTGCGCGCCGGGGTGAATGTCGATGCCGGTCGCCGAATGCGCGATCTCGTTGATGAAGCGCGCGAGCAAGGGCACGCCCATAAGATGCAGCGCATGCGCGAGCCGATGGTGCGTCATGGCCCAGACGCCCGGATAGCAGAGCAGAATTTCGGTGATGTGCTGCGCAGCGGGGTCGCCCGTGAAAGCGGCCTGAATATCGCTGACGAGCAATGCCCGAATGTCCGGCAGTTGATGGCCGAATTCGCGCGCCACTGCGAAGGCACGTGCACGCAGGACATCGTCGCCGGCTTCGGCGTTTTCGGGCAGGAAGCGCAGCGCGCGGCGGATCTGCTCCGCCAGCAGGCGCAAGGTGCTTTCGAGCGTATGACCGACGTAGTAATCGACGCTTTCGTCGGTGAGATCGGGCGCGCCGTAGTGCGTGGGAAAGAGCGCGGCGCGCAGGCCCGCGACGATGTTGACCACGGCTTCGCGCGAAGGCAGTTCGCGGATACCCAGCGGATGGCGCGTGCGATGACGTTCTTCACGCGACGCGCGCAAATCGGCGACGATCTGTTCGAGGCCCCAGTCGGGGGAAGCGGCATTTGACATGGTGACGCGGCGGCGGCGAAGGTGCGCCGTCCAGGAGTGTATCGACCCCAGAGGTTACCGCTTTTTGGGAGAGTTCGCCGAAGCGCCCTTTGGGCGGCTCAGAGCGTCACGCTGCTCGCATCGATCCAGCGAACGGCCCAGTCGCGCGCGTGGGCGATGGCGTCGGCTTCGTCGGAAAATCGCAGTTCGGCGGGAAAGAAACGGTTGGCCACCAGTTCGCCGTCGCTCGAGCGCGATATCACCACGTAGGGTTGATAAGCGCCGTCGCCGGTGCGTGCCGGTGCGCAATTGAGCAAATAGCCGCGATGCGTGAATGCAGCGTCGAAGTGCATGTGTCTCGTCCGCCCCTGCTTGCCTTGTCCGTTTTTGTAGGCGCGTGCAGGATCGTGCGGCAAAGCCACAGCGCGGCCCTTCGTTCGGGCCGTCTATCTAAAGCGCGCCAACTCGTTGAAAGAGGATCATACTCCCAGGAAATAAGGCGATCCAACGAAAAAAAACCGCGGCGGCTGGAAGCGTTTTCCTGGCGGCCGGGCTTGCTTTTCCGCCGGATATTGGGTTCGCAGCGGGTTTATGGCGGCGGCTCCGGAACGCCTCTTGCGCGACGTCGGCAATGAGGCTTTAACAGACACTTCTGCGTCTTTTCATGGAGGACGAAACCATGGCTCCTTCCGATGGCACCCGCCGCCCAGCCGACATGCCCGCCCCGACGGTCCGCCCGCATAGCGCCGAATCGCATAACGACCGCACCCACGACAGCACCGTCGACACCGACGGCAAGAACCGCGAAGCCGCCCGGCTCGCGGGCGCCGGCGCGATCGGCCCGGACGAAGTGACCACGAGCAACGCATCGCTCGACGACAGCGTGCCCGAGAGCGGCGACGGCCTCGCCGGTTTCGACAGCCGTGGCCTCGCGCATCGCATGCCGTTTTTCCCGCAGGCCGATTTCGAAGCCGTGGATCTGGGCATGAGCGCGCCAGCCACGCGCGAAGCATCCGAAGATCAATTTGCGGGTTCCAGCGACGTTCCGCAGCGTCGCAGCCCTGGCCGCCTGCACTTCGCGATCAATCACCTGCGCCCGTCCCGCATCTTCGAACTGCATCGCAAGAATTGATGCGCCGCCGCAGCGCCGAGATTCGCGTCGCCCGCATGACGACGCCATTTCGTCATGCGGGTCTGTCGCATTTTTCACAGATTGGCGCGAATCGCCAAAAAGTTATGCGTTTTGAATAAAAAAATCGCCGCTGCACAAAAATGCATTCGGCGATTTTTGATGTCCGCGCAATTTAGCCAATTTGGGTTGCCGCGATTATTGCCAAATACGATTTAGCGATTTACGAAATCGGCAATGAAAGCGGAAATGCAATTCCGCCGCGTTTCGTTACTCGCGATTCCCGACCGCCCGGACGGGCTAAAACCGGCACTTTTGTTCAGCAACGGCCTGAAACCCGCCTGGGATTTTCCCGAAAGAAGGGGGAAATCCCTGGCGTAAAGCCTGAAGCCCTGCGGGATAAAGACGATCATTGCAGAATTTAGTGATAAATTGTTACATCATAAGAAGCGAGGCTAGCGAGGGCAGCAGCTCGCCCGTGTGACGCCTGCGGTCTGGCCCACCGCCGATGGAGAGTCTTGACGTGCCTCTACATTTCATTGAGCAGATGTCATCCGTACTGGATGCGCCCGAGGATTCGGCGTGGTTCGACGCGGTGTCTCAGCTCGCCAGTTCGTGGGGTTTCGGCCAGGTCATGCTGGCGATCCTGCCGCGTCCAGGTATGCGGCTCGAAGACGCGTTCATCCGGACGAACTATTCGAACGCCTGGCGACAAAGCTATAGCGACCACAACATGGCGTATTTCGATCCGACCGTCACGCATTGCGCGACGCGCTCGTCGCCGCTGATCTGGTCGCCGGAACTGTTCGCCACCGAGCAGCAGCAATCGATGTATGAAGAAGCGCGCTCGCATGGCTTGCGCGCCGGCATTACCCTGCCGATCCATGGCCCGCGCCAGGAGGCGGGCATGCTGTGTTTCGTCAATGACGCGAGCCCATCGGACTCGTTCTGGCAGGACGTCAATCGTGCGCTGCCGAATCTGGTGCTGCTGCGGGATCTGGTGCTCGACACCAGTCAGCGACATCTGAACGACCACGCCCAGTCGCTGATCCCGAAACTCACGCCGCGCGAAAAGGAATGCCTCAAGTGGACTGCGCTCGGCAAGTCCACCTGGGAAATTTCGCACATTCTCAACTGCTCCGAAGCAGTCGTGAACTTCCACATGAAAAATATTCGAGGGAAGTTCGGCGTGAATTCACGGCGGGCGGCCGCCGTGATTGCCACCCAGATGGGTCTTATTGACCCGGGCTAAGCATCATCATCGACGACGGCAGTTCCGGGCGGCGTAGCACGCGCTCGGCACGGCCCAGATCGCCGTCGGAAATCGTCTTGTTGAAGTAGAGCCCCAGCAGAATCGAGACCGGCGGCGGAATTTCCGCGCCCGATTCAAAACGGCTGCCACGCGACTGCGTAACGCCAAAGCGCGCCCAGAAGCGGCGCTGGCTTTCCTTCTTCTTTTTCCGATACGCGATGATCAGGACACGGTCGATTACCGACGACAGGTCCCCTGCATTGTGAAGGGAGTTCGTGCCCGCCTGCCATTGATTGTCCAGAAGTTCCATTTTGTATCTCGCTGTCAGATATGCCTGTTGAGTGACGCCGCCCAGCCATTCTCCAGAACTCCCCCTCCCTCCGCACCTACCTATCTGGATAGGTGTTTTTTTATATTCATAACGCATAGCTTTCGATCCATACCGCTGCCCCCTCCACACCAAAAAGGGAGAGTTGTCATGCAAGCTGCGATTCGGATCGGACTGCGTCAGGAATTCGACAACGAGGACATCAACGAAATGTACCGGCTGCGTGCGCGGGTTTTCCGCGACCGCATGGGTTGGGACATTCCCACCATCGCCGGGATGGAGATCGACGGGTACGACGCGCTCGGCCCGCACTACATGCTGATCCAGGACGGCGGCGGCAAAGTGAGGGGCTGCTGGCGCCTGATGCCCACCGAGGGCCCCAACATGCTGCGCGACACCTTCCCGCAGCTTCTACACGGCAAAGATGCGCCAACGGGGCGCAACATCTGGGAACTGAGCCGCTTCGCCATCGAATCGAGCAACGAACACGCCTTCGGTTTCGCCGACGTGACGATGCGCGCGATCCATTCGCTGGTCTGGTTTGCCGACCGTATGGCGATTTCCCGCTACGTCACCGTGACGACCACACCGATCGAGCGCATGCTGCGCCGCACCGGCATCGAGGTCAGCCGTCTGGGCGCACCGGTGCGCATTGGCGTGGAGAATGCGGTGGCGCTGGAAATTGCCGTCAGCACGCAAACGCGTAATGCGCTGTTCGGCCAGATGGCGGACGCTGCTTGATCCCGCTGGGCAGAGAAGGTTCGAATCGACCCTGTTTCCGGCAGGCGGTCCGTGGCACCCCGTCAAGCGAGTTTACGCTTTTGTCTGACGAATTGTGCCAAAGGTGGCAGAAACCACCGCAGCGGACGGACCGCCCGCCCCGGATTCGGGTGAGATAAAAACCACACTCAGTCAGATTTAGCAGGATTGATTGCGGAATCTTTCTCGGAATCTTTTGCTGGATTAGCAGGCGCTGCGGCGCGGCTGAAGCGGATATGCGAGATGCGGCGCACGCACAGCGCCGCAACGAGCGCCGCCAGACCGGTCAGGCCGATACCCAGATGGATGGCATCGACCAGCACATGCCGCACCGCCTCGATCAGCGCCGCGCCGTCGAGCCCTGCCGCTTTCATATGGAGCGTCAGGCCGTCGCGCAGCGCCGGATCGATCAGCACGCGCGGATCGGACAGCTGCGGCTGCCAGCGCGCCGCACCCGGCGCACCCAGCACGGCAAGCGCGTCGCCAATGCCAGCCGCATAGCGATGGTTCACGATCGTCGCCACGATGCTGGTGCCGAGCATGCCGCCCACCATGCGCGTCGATTGCAGCAGCGCGGTGGTAATGCCGAAGCGCTCGCGCCCGGCAATTTCCTGCCCGAAAATATTGAGATTGTTCAGGATGAAGCCGAGCCCGATGCCGACTGCGGCCATCGACAGTTCGAGCCATATATAAGAGGTGTCGCGCGTGGTGAACGCGAGGCCGACCGACGCCGCCACCAGCAGGCCGAAGCCGACGCTCAGAATGGCGGTCGGCTTTTTCAGGTGAATCACGATGCGCGTGTTGACGAGACTGCCGAGCGCAATGCACGCGGCAATCGGCGTCGCCAGCAGACCGGCCTGCTGCGGCGAAAGGCCAAAACCGCCCTGCAGCAGCAGCGGCGCGAAGAAAATCAGCGAAAACATCACGAAGCCGGATAGCGTCGACAAGGTAAACAGCGTGACGAGCTGCGGATCGCGAAACAGATCGAGCGGGATGATCGGATGCGTGGCGCGCCGCTCGCAGATCAGCAAAGCCGCCGCGCCAATCGCCACGAGTACGATCAGCACCAGATTGGCGGTCGTGAGGCCATCCTTCGGCACGGCCTCGATGACGGTCTGAAATCCGCCCAGCACGAGCGCGACCAGCACCGCGCCAGTCCAGTCGATGCGAATCTCGCCTGTGCGCGCGGGACGATAGGCCGGCAGATGCGCCCAGATGAAGTACAGCGCCAGCGCGCCCACCGGCAGATTGACCATGAAGGTCGAACGCCAGCCGAAGTGCTCGGAAAGCCAGCCGCCCAGCGACGGCCCCGCCGCCGTGCCGATCCCGTAAGCCGCCGCCATGACCACCTGCCAGCGCACGCGCGCACGCGGATCGGGAAACAGATCGGGGATCGAGGCGAACGCGGTGCCGACCATCATGCCGCCGCCCACGCCCTGCAAGGCGCGCGCCGCCGCCAGAAAACGCATATCGGTCGCCAGACCGCACAGCACGGACGCCACCGTGAACACGATCACGGCCGCCAGCACGAAACGCTTGCGGCCAAAATAATCGCCGAGCCGGCCGAACACCGGCACGGTCACGACCGACGCCAGCAGGTAGGCGCTTGCAATCCACGCGTAATACTCAAAGCCGTGCAATTCGGCGACGATCGACGGCAGTGCGGTACTGACGACGGTCTGATCGAGCGCGACCAGCATATTGACGAGGCCGATGCCGAGCATGGCCAGCAGCGCGTCGCGAAACGGCAAGGGGGAATGGGTAGAAGTCACGGATCGGGATGCTGCGGCGCGGGAGTGCCGCGGGTATGCGAAAGAGACGCAACGATAACGGTCAGGCGAGAGCGGCGCAACCCGACGAAATGCCATGACCCGGCAGCGCGCCGGAATCGCGCCTCGGCGGCGCCTCAGCTTATCCTGACAGACGCTGCCTGTGGCCTGCCGACGCAGACCTCTTGATCTCCTTCATCCGCCTTCCACATTTCATACAGCGGCGCTGCATCTTTTTAGCCGATCCATTAAGCTCAAAAGAAATCGATACAGACCGCGCACGCCTTTTGGCGCAAGGCCAGGCGGCGCGCATCCCCGTTCAACTCACGCGGAGGTTCCATGTACAAACGCATTCTGGTCGCGGTCGACGGTAGCGCTACGTCGCGCCGCGCATTCGAAGCCGCACTCGATCTGGCGAAAGCGATGGGCTCGATCCTGCAGCCGTTTTACGTGATCGAAAACACGCCGATGTATTTCGACGCACCCGGTTACGACCCGTCGATCCTGCGCAACCAGATGATCGCCCAGGGCAACGAGCTGGCCGAAGACATGAACAAGGCGATGAGCGCGCACGGCGTGCAAGGCGGCATGGTGACGGGCGAGGCTTCATCGCTCGACGACGTGCCCACGCTCGTGCTCGACGCCGCGAAAGCGCAAGGCGCGGATCTGATCGTGATGGGCACGCATGGACGGCGCGGTTTCCAGCGTCTGATCCTGGGCAGCGTGGCCGAGCGTTGCGTGCGTCAGTCGACCCTGCCCGTCCTGCTGATCCCGAGCGCCGCCGGAACGCCCGAAACGGACGCGGAATAAAAAGATAAGCGGTCGAATCGCACCTTTCTGCAACCTCTTGCGCTTGGTCATTTTCCGCGAAAGCGGCTTCTGACAAGGCGCAAGCGCCGGCATCTCAAAAGCGCGGCGTTTTGTCGCCTTTTTAAGATTTGTTCGCGGTCAAGAATGCTCCGAAACCGATCAAAGGAGCAAGACATGCTGACCTCGACCGTCGTCAATCACACCACCGTGCGCCGCGCCAGCCGTACGCCTGCAGCCAGCCCGCGCACCACGGCGCGCTGCTCGAGCTGCGCGATGCGTCATCTCTGCATGCCTCAAGGTCTGGCGCTCGACGATCTCCCCAAACTCGAAGCACTGATTTGCAACGCGCGCAGCGTGCGCCGCGGCGAAGCGCTGTATCGCGCGGGCGACCCGTTCGACACGCTGTACGCCGTGCGCTCCGGGTCGCTCAAGACCGTCATGGCGCACCGCGACGGCCGTGAACAGGTCACGGGCCTGCGCCTCGCCGGCGACCCGCTGGGGATCGACGGCATCAGCACCGATCATCACAACTGGAGCGCCGTGGCGCTCGAAGACAGCTCCGTGTGCATCATCCCGTACTCGGCGCTCAAGCATATGTGCCGCGAAACCGGCGCGATGCAGGACCGTCTGCACCGCCTCATGAGCGACCAGCTGATCCGCGAATCGTCGCAGATGATGGTGCTCGGCTCGCTGTCCGCCGACGAACGCGTGGCCGCCTTCCTGCTCGACGTGTCCGAACGCAATGGCCTGCGTGGCTATTCGCATGCGGAATTCAATCTGCGCATGACGCGTGAAGATATGGGCAGCTATCTTGGCATGACGCTCGAAACGGTCAGCCGTACCCTGTCAAGATTTCAAAAGCGCGGCTTGATCGATGCGCAGGGCAAACTTATCCGCATCATCGACCTTGAAGGTCTGAAGCACCTCTAAGGCCCAGACAGGCGGTTTTTCGGGGCGCGCCGCCCTGGCTCCGGCCGGGCGGCGCGTCCGTTATAGCGTCTGACAGCGCGTTGGCACAACTCCTGCGCAGCGGTTACAGTCTCAAAAACCCGCTCAAGTCAGGAGACTCGCCGCAATGCAGCTCCCGCTCACGCCTACGCTCGCCGCCCGGCTCGCCGAAGCCCGCGCCGCCAGCGACGCCCTGTTCGATATCGTCAAGCCCGAATTCCTCTACGAGCGCCCGATTCGCGAGCGCCACCGGATCGTTTTCTATATCGGCCATCTCGAAGCGTTCGATCGCAATCTGTTCGATCAGCGCCTGTTCCATCTGCCGTCCGCCGATGCGCGCCTCGACCAGTTGTTCGCCTTCGGCATCGATCCCGTGGATGGCGGTTTTCCCACCGATACGCCCGCAGACTGGCCGCGTCTGAACGAGGTACGCGAGTATGCTCGCGACGCGCGTACGCGCATCGACGCGCAGATCGCCGCGCTCGATCTGCCGCATGACGCGCCGCAGCACGACACGCCGGCCCAATTGCTCAACGTGGCGATCGAGCATCGGCTGATGCACGTCGAGACGTTGGCTTACATGCTCCACCAGCTGCCGTTCGCCTACAAGCAAATGCCGGCTGACGCGCGCGAATTCGCCGATCATCTTTACTCCGCAACGCCGGCGATGGTGAACGTGCCCGCCGGGCGCACCGAACTCGGCATGACGCGCGAGCGCGGCGTCTTTGGCTGGGATAACGAATTCGGCGAGCAGCAGGTGGAAGTGCCGGCGTTCGAGATCGATCGCTATATGGTGTCGAACGGCGCCTTCCTCGAATTCATCGACGATGGCGGATATCGGCGCAAGGCGTTGTGGGACGACGCCAACTGGGCGTGGAAAGAAGCCGAGGGCATCGAGCATCCGGTGTTCTGGCTGCGCGACGATGCGCACGATAGCGCCAGCGGCTGGCGTCAGCGCACGATGTTCGAGGATGTGCCGTTGCCGCTGTGCTGGCCTGCTTATGTCAGTCACGCCGAAGCGGCGGCCTATGCGCGCTGGCGCGGAGCGAGTTTGCCGAGCGAAGCGCAGTGGCAGCGCGCCGCGCATGGCGCACTGCCCTGCGCGACCGATAACTTCGATTTCCGCAACTGGAACCCTGTCGCCGTGGACGCAACGCCCGATAGCGCGAGCACATGGGGCGTCGAAGGACTTTACGGCAACGGCTGGGAATGGACGTCGACGGTGTTCGGGCCGCTACCGGGCTTCGAAGCGTTTCCGTTCTACGAAGGTTATTCGGCGAACTTCTTCGACGGTCAGCATTACGCCATGAAAGGCGGTTCGTCGCGCACCGCCGCGTGCATGCTCAGGCCCACCTTCCGCAACTGGTTTCAACCGAGATACCAATACGTTTATGCAGGGTTTCGGTGTGTGAAGTGATGTGTTGAATAAGGCATAAGTTGAGGCTACTGCGCTTATGCCTTATTAAATAATTAGGCACCCTTATTTTTCTTGAGTATGAACAATGCACATGCCGCGCATCCGATACAGAGTGCGGCTATGACCGACACCATCGGCACTGGCGTGCCGTCTGCAAAAAAACCCACCAGACCCGAACCAACAATTCCTGTGCCGTATTGAGTCGCACCAATAAACGCTGACAGTGACCCTGCCCGTTCAGGAGCGACATGCAGCGCACCCGCAATAGCGTTCGCGACAACAAACCCAGTCGACGAAACGATAACGAATAGCGGAATCACAAGTCCCCAGAGACCGCCAAAGTCGCTCAAACCATCGATAAAAAGCACGCATGCGGCAAGCGCTGCTCCGATGCAGCCATACGTCAAGATAGCGTCGCTGCGATAACGCCGAACGATGCGTGCATTGATCATATTGGTCGCCATGATTCCGGCGATACCAACTCCGAACAAGATGCCGTACCAGTGCGGCGGCACGTGATAGTAGGTGATATAAGCGAACGGCGTCCCGGCGATATAGGCATAGATGGCACCGTAGAACAGCGCGCCAACGCCCGCATAACCCATGATCCGTCCGTTCGCCAGAAGCTCGCCATAACGCAAGAATGCTTTGATCAACGAATCCTGATTACGTCGCTCGACTGGATGCGTTTCGGGCAGCCAGATGAGAGAAAGCAGCGTCAAGATGCCCACCACAACGAGCGTCCAGAAAATCGCTCGCCAGGACGACCAGATCAGGATTTGACCGCCTACGCTCGGGCCAATCAGCGGCGCGACGGCCATGATGGTGATGAGCGTCGACATCATGCTGGCTGCGCGGTGCCCCGCATACAGGTCGCGCACCATGGCACGCGCGAGCACGACATTGGCGCAAGCGCCAATTGCCTGCACGATACGCCACGCAATCAATGCGACGGCGCTGTGCGACATCGAACATCCGATCGAGCCGATGATAAAAAGCACAAGCCCCAGTGTGATGGGAAGACGACGGCCCCAGCGGTCGCTAATCACGCCCCACACCAATTGACCAAGGCTAAACCCGACGAGAAACCCCGAAACAGTCAGTTCGATTTCGCCGTCGCTTGCATGCAGATTGCGAGCCATTTCCGGCATCGCCGGCAGATAGAGATCCGTAGAAATAGAGGCGAATGCCATCAACGCACTGAGGATCAGCAAGATCCTTAGTGGATGCGATGTCGATTCGTCGGAGGCTGGCGCGTATTGCGTCTGGGTACTGGATACAGCAGTATTTTTCATCGTTGTTTCCGGCGCGCCATTCATTACCGACGCGTCCCATTCATCATTCAGCAGGCGGAAAAAGACGCGCTTCGATTTCCTGCAGCGCGGCGACGAGTTCGTCTTTTTCTGCGGTGGCATCAGGCACGTTGCGATCCCATAGCGCGTCAAATCGTGTTGAGAGAACGCGATATCGCTCGCCGAGCAAAGCCCGCTCTGTTTCGTTCATAACGAAGATGGATTTCGGTCACCAGCGGAATGCCACGCGCCCGCGAGGGCACGCGTCGAGCAGACATTGTAGGATTAGCAATAGGCCTCAACAATAGACGCCCAGCTTCATGACTTTATGAGAGGAATTCATCAATGCTTCGCGCCGGTTTTTCTGAACTGAATGCCTTCGTTGCCGTCGCGGCCAGCGGCAGTTTCAGTGCTGCCGCGCGCACGCTGGAAGTGTCGCCATCGGCATTGAGTCACGCGATGAAGGGTCTGGAGGCGCGCCTGGGCGTTCGCCTGCTGAATCGCACGACCCGCGCCGTATCACTCACCGAAGCCGGAGAGCGTCTGCTCGCCCGCGTGCGTACGGCATTGAGCGACCTGGAGGAAGCGCTTGAAGAAACCGCTTCGTCACGCGCGCGCCCATCGGGTTCGATTCGTATCAATGCGCCCGAATCCGGCGCCAAACTGCTGTTGCTCAACGTGCTGCCGGACTTTCTGGAAAAGTATCCCGACATTCACGTCGAATTCGTTATCGACAGTCGTTTGGTGGATGTCGTGTCGGAAGGTTTCGACGCGGGCATTCGCGTTCATGAAGACGTGCCGCGCGACATGATTGCGGTTCGCTTTGGCCCCGACATTCGCCTTGCCGCCGTGGCCTCGCCCGAATATATCGGCAAGTTCGGCAAGCCCGAAAAGCCTGCGGATTTATTGAAACACCGCTGCATCCGGTTTCGATTCGAAAGCGGAAAAATCTATCGTTGGGATTTGCGAAAAGGCAGCCGCGAAACATCGATCGATGTGCAAGGCCCGATGACGCTCGGCAACATCAATATGATGGTGGAGGCTGCGCTGGCCGGCATTGGCGTCGCGTGGGTGCCGGAGCACAGCATTACCGAACATCTGGCCAGCGGCAGGCTTCTGGACCTATTGCCAAAGTGGAGTCCGTCTTTCGCGGGCTTATGCCTTTACTACCCTGCCAACCGCCATCCACCCACTGCTTTGCGCCTGTTTAGCGAGGCCATTCGTGAATGGGCATCGACTCAGGCATTGTCCAGATGATGCCGCGCTTTCGAAGAAAATCCTGGACAGCTCAGCAAAGGCGCTGGTTTTCGGAAAACAATCCCACACAGGCTTTACACCTGTGTAAGCGCAGCGCTGCCGATTGCTGAGCGACTAGAACTCCTGCCGCGTCGGGCGAATCACAATCTCATTGATATCGACGTCCGCCGGCTGCTCGATCGCGAAAGCAATTGCGCGCGCAACAGACTCGGCCGGCACCGCCTGCTTGTAAAAGTCGAGTACGGTCTGCTGCGCCGTCCCCGTGGTAATGAGTTTAAGCTCGCTATCCACTGCGCCAGGTTCGATCGACGTCACGCGAATATTCTCGCCCACCTCCTGCCGCAGTCCTTCGGAAATGGCCCGCACAGCGAACTTGGTGCCCGAATAAACCGTGCCGCCCGGCGCGAACACCTTGATGCCTGCCACCGAGCTGAGATTGATGAAATGGCCGCTTTGCTGCTGCATGAATCGCGGCAACGCCGCCGCAATGCCATACAGCACGCCCTTGATATTCACGTCGATCATGGCGTCCCATTCGTCCGTGTTCACTTCCGCCATCGGACGAATCGGCATGAGCCCCGCATTGTTGATCAGCACGTCGAGACGACCGAAGTCGTTGATCACACCCGCAACCACGCTCTCGACCTGCGCCTTGTCGGTGACATCGAGCGCATAGGCCTTTGCACGCCCACCGGCCGCTTCGATTTCGGCAACCAGTGCGTCGAGCCGATCCGTGCGACGTGCGGCAACCGCCACGTGCGCGCCCAACGCCGCGAGATGACGCGCAGTCACCGCGCCAATGCCACTGCTCGCGCCAGTAATCAGCACAACCTTGTTTTCAACGTTCTTGCTCATCACAGAACCTCTTCGCTAACGATATGTTGGGATTCGCTATAGACCGGGTAATCGGTAAAGCCTTTTTCCGTGCCGCCATACAGCGTTGCGGCGTCGACTTCATTCAATGGCCAGCCATTGGCGATACGCGCGGGTAAATCGGGGTTCGCAATAAAAGGACGGCCGAATGCAATGAGATCCGCCAGCCCGCTTTCCAGCAGTCGCGCGCCGCGCTCAGCCGTATAGCGCCCGGCATAAAGAATGCGGCCCCGGAAAGTCTCGCGCACGGCGCGGCGGAAATCGTCGGGCAGATCCGGCGCGTTGTCCCAATCGGCTTCCGCGATCGAGAGATACGCCACGCCGATTTCGTCGAGAATCTTGATGGCTTCGATATAAGTCCGATGCGGATCGTCCTCGACCATGCCGATATACACGCGGTCCTCCTCGGTACTGGCGAACAGCGGCGCAAAGCGCACACCCAGGCGGCCAGGACCCACGACCTTCGCCACCGCTTCGACCACTTCACGCAGGAAACGCAGACGGTTTTGCAGCGAACCGCCGTATTCGTCCTCACGCTGATTCGAATGCGCCGAAATAAACTGATTGACGAGATAACCGTTGGCCGCGTGAATTTCCACGCCGTCGAAACCGGCTTCAAGCGCATTGCGCGCGGCCTGAGCATAGAGTTCGACGAGTTCGCTGATTTCCGCCTGGGTCAGCGCACGCGGCATCGAAGGCGCGACCAGCGTGCCCGTGTCGGGCCCGGTGGCGATAAACGCCTTCGCTTTTTCAGCCTGAATCGCCGATGGTGCAACCGGCGCCGCGCCATTCGGCTGCAGCCCGTGATGCGATACGCGGCCCACGTGCCAGAGTTGCGCGAACATGATGCCGCCCGCTTCGTGCACGGCAGTAGTGACCTTGCGCCAACCGGCGATCTGGTCTGCGCTGTAGATGCCGGGCGTCCACGCATAGCCCTGACCGCGCGGTTCGATCTGCGTGCCCTCGCTCACGATCAGACCGGCGCTCGCACGCTGGCGATAGTACGCGGCCATCAGATCGGTGGCGACATCGCCTTCGCGTGCGCTGCGCTGACGCGTGAGCGGCGGCAGCACAATACGGTTCTTGAGTCGATACGGCCCGAGCGCCACGGATTTGAAAAATTCGGAGTGCTGCATAATTTTTCCTTGAAACGGATTGCGAGAGGCGGCGGGCTCGTCAGCCCGCGCTGCGTGAAAGTTAGTGGTCGATCAGATCGATGGAGCCCTGTGCCGGGCCCTCGTTGTTAGCGCTGGCCGTTGAGCGCCGGATGCGCGAGCAACTCGATCGCGGCCGGACCGGACGACGCCGGATTCTGGCCGGTGATCAGCACGCCGTCGGTGACGACATAGGGCGCCCAGTCGTCGAGCTTCGAATACACGCCGCCCTTCGCCTTCAATTCGTCCTCGACGAGGAACGGCACAACGTCGGTCAGGCCCACGGCTTCTTCTTCGGTATTGGTGAAGCCCGTTACCTTGCGGCCTTCCACGAGGGGACGCCCATCCGGCGCCTTGGTGTGGCGCAGCACGCCCGGCGCGTGGCAGACCAGCGCCGTGGGCTTGCCGGCGGCGAAGAAAGACTGGATCAGCGCGATCGAAACCGGATCTTCCGCCAGATCCCACAGCGGGCCGTGGCCGCCCGGATAGAAGACCGCGTCGAAGTCTTCGTGCGACACGCTATCGAGCCGCACGGTGGCCGCGAGCTGCGCCTTCGCGGCAGCGTCGGCCTGGAAGCGATGCGTCAGCTCGGTCTGGAAGGCGGGCTCGTCGCTCTTCGGGTCGAGCGGCGGCTGGCCGCCCAGCGGCGAAGCGAGGACGATCTGCGCGCCCGCGTCCTGAAACGCGTAGTACGGCGCGGCCAGTTCTTCGAGCCAGAAACCCGTCTTGCGGCCCGTATTGCCCAGTTGATCGTGCGAGGTCAGAACCATCAGGACTTTCATGTTGCTGCTCCGTCAAGCGAGGCAATTTGCCCCATATAGTAGACCGGTCGTCTAGTAACCGGGCCTAAAAAAGGCACTTCGGAAGAAGTGCCCGGAAAACCTTATTGCGCCGATCAGGCCGGCAGATTGAGCGTGCGACGCGTGGTTTCGAGTGCGACCTCGAAAGGCTGCAGATTGCGCACGATCTTGACCATCACGCTGGACCCGAGCCAAAGCTGATAAAGGCTTTGCGCCACCACACGCGGTTCGGCATCGACCGTGAGCGAACCTTCCGCAGCGCCTGCCTCGATGGCCCGCGCCAACCGCTCGACTACGCCGGCGGTGCCGCGATTGAGCGTTGCCCGCATGGGCTCCGACATATCGGCCACTTCAGCGCCCAGTTTCACGGCGAGGCATTTGCCCTGGCAGTCGAAAAACGACTGCGTTTCGCGCCAGACCTGCCAGTACTGCATCAACCGCCCGGCCATGCTCATGCCGGGCAGGCTTAGTGTCTTATCGAGTTCGGCGAGATAATCCTCGAAATAGCTTTCGAGCAAAGCCACGCCGAACGCGTCTTTCGACGCGAAGTAATAGTAGAACGACCCCTTCGGCACGCCGGCAGCCGCGAGAATCTCGCTCAAGCCCACCGCAGCGAAGCCTTTCGCGCCGATGATGCTCTGCCCGATCGCGATGATCTTCTCGCGAACGTCAGCGGTTTCAGAGGTGTTGGTCGTTTCCATGGGTCGAACTATGACACGTAGTCGACCGGTCGTCTAGTAAATTTTTTGCAGTTATCGTCAGACAAAAGACGGCGTGCGCATGAGTTCGGATTTCAACCAGAGCGCGATCGCACCTGGTCTGGATTCCGCCTTCCAGAGCAGATCGAGGCCAACGGTCCATTCGGTGAATGGATAGGCCTCAAGCTTCAACTCCGCCAGTTCGCCGGCAGCGAGTTCCTTCGCCACCGACCATCGCGGCACGCTCGCCCAACCGGCAGCGCTCTTCAGCAGATCGATCAGGATCGTGTGACTTTGCACCGTCCATGTCCTGGGCGACTTCAAATATTCCGCAGTCAGAAGATGCCGATTCTGCCCCGTCAATTGCAGATGCAGATGATCCGACAACTGGGCAAAACGCACGCTTTCATACCGCGCCAGCGGATGGTCGCGATGCACGACATTCACAAACGCGACCTGCCCTAACCGGCAAAATCCAATGCCCGCAGGATATTGCGCGCGTGCGCAACCCAACCCGAGCGAGACGCTCTCCTTCATCACCATGTCCAGAAGATCGCAATCGGAAGGCTGCCGAATGTCGACCTGAACAGCGGGAAATCTGCCCGGCAGGCTCGCGAGGATCGGGGCCAGCGCGGCTCCAGGAAACGCATCGTCGACGCCTATCGCAATCTGCGTTTCCAGATCGCCCGTGAGTGCGCTCGCGCGCTCCTTGAGCCCAACGCAACGCGAGAGGATGGCCTCGGCCTCGGACAACAGCGCCTCGCCTTCCGGCGTGAGGACCGGATAACGGCCGCGACGGTCGAACAGCGTCACGCCCAGATCGATCTCGAGCTCTCCGATCGCCGTGCTCACCGCAGATTGCGCCTTGCCCAGGCGCCGCGCCGTCGCGGAAAACGACGGTTCACGCGTCGCAATAACGAACACCTCCAGTTGATCGAGGGAGAGTTGCATCGGACCTATCTCCGTTTCTGATAGATCCCATTTTTACACATCGATTCCACCCGCCGAAAATGCGCGCAATGGCCAGTCAATCACTCAGCAGTGCTTTCCAACGACAGGTTTCTCCATGCCCGCCCTGATCCTTCACGCCGACCATCTTCTGACGATGGACGCCGACAACACCATCGTGTCCAACGCCGCCGTATTGATCGATGGCGATGGAAAAATCGCAGCCACAGGCAATGCGGCCGATCTGATTGCGAATCACCCCGGCATTCCCGTCAAGCGGCTCAAGGATCGGCTGCTGATGCCCGGCCTGATCAATACGCACGCGCATTCGGGACTGTTGCGCGGTACGGCGGAAGGCTTGCCCGTGTGGGAGTGGTTGCAGCGCTATATCGACCCGATGCATCGGGTCGTCTCGCCGCGCGAAGCGCACATTGCCTCGCAGTTGTGCTACGCCGAAGCGCTGTTATCCGGCACGACCACCATCGTCGATATGTGGCGCTACATGCATGGCAGCGCGCAAGCCGCGAACGATCTGGGCATTCGCGCCGTGCTGGTGCCCTATGTGGCGGAACATCCCGATCACGATTATTTCGAAACGCTCGACAGCAATGAAGCGCTGATCCAGCAATGGCACGGCGGCGCGAACGGACGCATCAACGTCTGGGTCGGCCTCGAACATATGTTTTACGCCACGCCGAAAGCCTGGCAACGCGCGATCGAAATCAGTCAGCGTTACGGTGTGGGCTTTCATACGCACAGCAACGAAAGCCGTTTCGACGTGGAAGAAACGCAAAAACGCTATGGCGTCAGGCCGATTCAGGCGCTGGAGCGTTTCGGCCTGCTCGACGCGCCGCGCGTGCTGCTCGCCCACTGCGTCTGGCTTTCCGACGATGAAATCGACATCCTCGCAAGACGCGGGATTGGCGTGGCGCATAACCCGGTCAGCAATATGAAACTCGCCAGCGGCGCGGCGCCCGTCGAAGCACTACGGGCTGCCGGCGTGGCGGTCGGACTCGGCACGGATGGCGAGAAGGAGAACAACAACCTCGACATGTTCGAGGAAATGAAGACGGCTTCGCTGCTGGCCAAACTCTCGACACTCGATGCGTCCGCGCTCGGCGCGTGGCCGGTGTGCCGGATGGCGACCATCGACGCGGCGCGCGCGCTGGGTCTCGATGCGCAGACCGGCTCGATCGAAGTGGGCAAACAGGCCGACCTGATCGCCGTGCGCACCGACACGCCCCGCATGACACCTCTGCTCGGCGGCGCGGACGGCAATCTGCACCACAACCTCGTGCATGCCGTGCAAGGCGGCGACGTGGCGATGACGATGGTGGCCGGACGCATCGTGGTGGACGAAGGTCAACTGTGCACCGGCGATCTGAAGTCCTTGATCGCCGAAGCCAACGCGGCCGTGCCCGATCTGTTCCGGCGCCGGGAAAACTGGCTGCGCGCGCACGGCACGATCGACGCCCTGCATACCTGATGCCGGATGTCGCGTGCCTGATACGCCGGCACGCGCACCGCGCCAACGCTACTTGCGTTTGCGCACCGGTTCCGGCTCGGCGAGCGCGACGGAACCCGCCGCCGCCAGGCTTTCCATCGCGGCGATCACCTGCTGCATGACCATCTGCGCGGCGCGCGAAAGCTGACGCCGCCGCGCCACGCACAGCGCAAGCGCCAGCGGCCGCACCCGGCGCCCGCGCAACGGCACAAAAGCCAGCGCGCCGCTCTCGACATCGCTGGCCACATCGAGCAGGCTCAATACGCCGATACCGGCGCCGCTACGAATCAGCGAACGCATCATGCGGATGCTGTTGCACGAGACCCGCTCGATGCCTTCGGCCTGATGGCTCGCATACAGCCCGCGCGTGCGCTCGTGCACGATCAGCGGCGCAGCCGGCACAAGCTGACGATAGTCGAGCAGGCTGCCGAAAGTGACGTCGCGATTCGCGGTGAGCGGATGCCCCGGCGGCACCACCGCGCCCAGCGGCACATCGACCAGCGCGCGAATCTCCAGCCCGCCATGCTCGGTTGGATCGAGCAGCAAACCGAAGTCGACTTCGGATGCCGCGACCAGATCCGCAACGCGCCGGTTCTCCACCACCTGCAGATCGAACGACAGTTGCGGATAGTCGCCGCCAACCTGCGCGACTGTATTCGTCACGAGACCGTCGCTCAGCGCATCGATCACGGCGATACTCACGTGCCCGCGCCGCATGCCCTGCAATTCGTCGAAACGCTCAACGGTACGGCGGTATTCCTTGCGCCAGCGGCGCAGATCGTCCAGCAGCAACTCGCCCGCGGCCGTGAGTTTGAGCCCCGAAGGCAAGCGCTCGAACAGTTCCGTTTCGAGTTCGCGCTCGGCCAGCAGAATCTGCCGGTCGATGGCCGATGCGGAAACATGCAACTCCTCGGCAGCCTTGCGCAGGCTGCCCGACTGGGCGACTTCAACGAAGTAACGGGCAAAACGCGAGAACGGCAGCATGGGCGAGGTGTTCGAATTTTTGCAACAGGTTCCTGAATTATCTCTGATGGATTGCAATGGGCAATATTCTTAAAGTGGGACTCAACGAAACCCGCCATCCAGACGAGCCCCACGCATCATGTGCGAAACCACCCTGCAAAACGCCGCTGGCGTCACCACGATCAAGCTGCAGCCCGCCGCATTGCCGCTTCAGCCGCTGCCGCCGCATTGCACCTTCCACGCCGACGACTGGCATCGGCTATCGCGTCACTGGTATCCGGTCGCGCACGCCGATGCGGTAGGCGAAGCGCCCTTCAAGGCGACCCTGCTCGACGAAAACCTCGTGCTCTATCGCGCCGATGGCGAGCTGGTCGTGGCCCGCGATGTCTGCCCGCATCGCGGCGTGCCTCTCACGCTCGGCACGCATGACGGCCAGGGCGTCGTGTGTCCGTATCACGGGCTGCGCTTCGGCGGCGGCGGACGCTGCAACCGCGTGCCGTCGAGCCCCGATCAGGCCATTCCCGCCAAGCTGCATCTGACGACCTATCCGGCCGTGGAGCGCTACGGCCTCATCTGGACCTGCCTCGCGCCCGAAGCCGGTGCCCAGCCCGCCGTTCCGCGCATGCCGCACTGGGACGACGCGGACTTCCAGCAGATCGTCTGCCCGCCATTCGATGTGGCGGGCTTCGCGGGGCGTCAGGTCGAAGGCTTTATCGACGTCGCGCATTTCGCGTGGATTCACACCGAGACCTTCGCCGATCCCGACAACCAGGCCGTGCCGCCCTATCAGCCGAAAGACACGCCGGAAGGTTTCGAAGTGGACTATCGCAGTTTCGTCGGCAACTATCCGATTGGCGTCGATGGACACGCGCCCGCCGGGTTCGAATGGCTGCGCCATTTCGAAGTCCATCTGCCTTTCACGGCCACGCTCACGATCCACTTCCCCGAGAACGCGCGCCTTGTCATCATGAATGCGGCCTCGCCGGTCTCGGCGCGGCAGACGCGCCTCTTTGCGCCGATCGCGCGCAACTTCGACAAGCATCTGCCGGTCGAGGACGTGCATGCCTTCAACCTCAAGGTCTTCGAAGAAGACCGGCTGATGGTCGAAACACAAAAGCCCGAGCGCCTGCCGCTCGACCTCACGCTCGAAGCGCACATTCCCGCCGACCGGAGTTCCATCGCGTATCGGCGCGGCCTCAAGCGCATGGGTTTCGGCGACTTCTTCCTGGTCTGAACGTCATGCAAACCATTCCGGTGATCGTGGACGCGCTCAGCGCGCAGGGACGCGGCAATCTCGCCGTGCGGCTGGTGGCGGCCGATGGCGGCGCGTTGCCACCGTTCGATGCCGGCGCGCATATCGACGTGCATTTGGCACGCGGTTTGATCCGCCAGTATTCGATCGCCAGCGCGGCGCACGAGCGCGATCATTACGTGCTGTGCGTGAAACGCGAAGCGGCGTCGCGCGGCGGATCGGCGTATGTGCATGAGCGGCTGCGCGTGGGCGACCGGCTCGATGTGTCGCTACCGCGCAATCTGTTCGGACTACAAAGCGGTCAACGCCATCTGCTGATTGCAGGCGGAATTGGTATCACGCCGCTGCTTTCGATGGCCGAGAGTCTGGAACAATCGGGCACGCCGTTCGAGTTGCATTACTACGTGCGCGAGCCGATCGACGCGGCTTTCAAGGCGCGCTGGCGTGCGGGCTTCACGCAGGGAAGCGTGCATATTCACAGTTCGAGCGAAGGCGAGAGTGCACGCGACGCGCTGCCTGCCGCGCTGCATTCGAGCGCCGATGGTGCGCAGCTTTATGTGTGCGGCCCGGAAGGCTTCATGCGCCACATCACGCAGACGGCGCGCACGAGCGGCTGGCAAGACTGCGCGATCCATCAGGAAGCGTTCGGCGCTTCGGCGTTACCAGCGAGCGCCGATGGCGCAAGCTTCCAGGTCGTTCTTGCCTCCAGCGGCCAGGTCTTTAACATCGCGCAGGAACGCAGTATCGCTTCGGTGTTGCTGGAGGGCGGCGTGAATGTGCCCTTATCGTGCGAGATGGGCATTTGCGGCGCGTGCCTCACGCCGGTTGTCGAAGGCGTGGTCGATCATCGCGACACAGTGCAGAGCGACACGGAAAAATGCGCGGCCAACCAGCAGATCGCGCTGTGCTGTTCGCGCGCGCATACGCCGAGCATCGTGATCGACCTTTGAGTTCACACAACGGGGCCGCCGTGGCGATCACTCGACCGAACGCAGCCGCCCCGCTCCTTCGTCTTACTCGCCCACCACGATCGAATAGCTCCCCGGCCCGATGCCGTTGAGATACTGCCAGGCCGTGCCATCGCTCGCGACCGCGCCCGGATCGAGGCTCGACGACGCCGCAGCAGCCGTCACCGCCCCATTGACCTTCACCGTCCCGCCAGCCGGCAGCGCGATGGTTCCGGTCGTCCCGGCCGGCACGGTCACGTCGATACGGAACGCGCCGCCTTGCGGCCGCCCCCATTTCACCGACACCGCGCCATAAGGCGTCGGCACCGTGCCCACGGCCCACTGCAGATCGCCGGTTTGCGGCTTGATCAGCCATTGTTTGAAACCCGCCGCAGCCGGCCGCACACCGAGCACATAGCGCGAGAGCGCCGCCGTCGGCCCCGAAGCCCAGCCGTGCGCGAGGCTCGTCTGCGCGCTCACCGGCGCGCCATCGGTGCCGAGCGCCTCCCACACCGTACCCGTGTAGTGATCGCCGTCCGCGATCATGTTGCCCCAGAGCGTGCCGATCAGACCCAGCGCGCCGCGCGTGTCGCCGCTCGCAAAACGCGCGCGCACTTCGATATCGCTCGCGAACGGACTCACGACCGCCGTACGCCCGCTGTCCGAAGAAAACGCGAGCCGCCCGTACTGATTCGCGAGCCGTTGCGCGAGCGTCGAAAGCAGGCTCGCGGCGCTGTCCTGCGACGCCACGCCCGTCACCACGGCGAGCGCATTGGCGTCCTGCGCCACCGCGTTCATGCTCGTCGCACTCATGCCGTAATAGCCGCTGGCCGCGTTATACAGATGCGTGTTGATCGCCTGCTTCAGCGCAGCAGCGCGCTGCGTATAGGTCGCGGAGGTGCTTGCATCGCCCATTGCGCTCGCCAGCTCGGCGGCATCGCTCAATACCTGGTAGTACAACATATTCGTCGATGTCACTTCGCCCACCACCGGGCTCGCGAAATTCGGCAACCAGTCCTGCGCATTGCCCGCATTGACGGCAATCAGGCCATTCGAATCGACCAGCGTTTGCAGATAAGCCAACTCGCCCTGCACGGCCGCCCATTGCGACGACAGCAACGCGGAATCGCCTGAAAACAGGTAGTAATCGTGCAGCACCGTGACGAAGTACATCGAATACTGCGTCGAATAAAAACTCGCCGAACCATAAGGATCGGCCACCGTCGAGATCAACGGGTCCTGCGGGCTGTGCGTGGTGGACACTTCGCCGCTCGCGAGACGATAGCTGCCGAGCAGCTTGAGCGATCCGGCAACGGCATCGTTTTGCGCGGTCGTATAGAACAAGGTGGGCGCCTGCGCCGCCATGTCGCCGGACCAGACGGTACGGTCGCGCTTCGCGCCGTCGATCAGTAAGGGCAAGGTATTGGTGTTCGCGGAAAAATCGTCGAGGGCCGCCGATGTCATCAGCGAATTCGTGTAGAGCGAAGCGCCGTTCGCGGTGATCGTGAGATTGCGATACGTGGCCTGGCTGGCCGGCAGATTGAAAAAGCCCGCCGTGCCGTAATTGGTCAGCAACACCGACGCCGCGCCCGACGCATCCAGCGTACCCAGCGCCGTGCCGTCCAGCGTAATGCTCACGGTATTGCCGCTAAGCGACGTGCTCACGCTATGCCACGTGCCCGTCGCGATGCCCGCCGAAACCGGCAGCGAACCCAGTTTGACCGCGCCGCCCGCAAAGGTGCTGAACGCATCGAGTTCGAGCGTATCGGGCGTGCCTTGCGTGTCGCTCGCCGAATGCAGGATGAAGCGCAGGCTCGTGAGGTTGTTCGCGTTGCGCATCGTCCAGCCGGCGCTATTGCTGTTCACCCGCACGTCGAAAGCCATCGCGTAATCGGACGGCCAGGTGCCGCTCTTCTGCACGATGCCCGTACCGCTCGTGCCGATCGTCATGCCTTCCGCCGTTGGCTGCCATGCGAGCGGCAGCGCCGTCGCCGCCAGCCGGTTCATCTCCACCGTGTACGCGCCGGCCGTCCAGATGCGGTTGAGCGCATCGGAGCTGGAAACGAAGCTGCCGCGCGTGGCCGTGGTGGGCGCCGAATAAAGCGACTGGATGCCGACGCTGTTGAGCGTCACTTCGCCAGGCGTGGCGAGCGAAAGCGTTTCGTAGCGTTCGCCGCCCTGCACGGCGCTGGCCTTGAGCGTCCCCGTGCCGCTCACGGGATACAGGCTCGTGCGCTGCGGATCGACGGAGACGGTCAGGCCCGCGCTCACATCGCCCGTCGTGGCGGTCGTGCGGCTTTCGCTGAAGGTGGCCGAGAGCGTCGGCTGACCGCTTTGCGCCGCGATGCCGAAGGTCGGCAGGCCGCCCACTTCCTGACCGTAATCGAGCACGACCGTGGGCGCGGTGCCGCCCGCCACGTACTTCAGCGTGAGCGCGCCGCCGCTCAGCAGCGAATCCGCGCCCGTGACCGAGCCCGACACGCTCACCACCTTCACCGGCCGCAGGTTGCCCGCTTCGGGCAGATAGCTGGCCGCGTTTACGGTGGCGGGCCAGGGCGTGGCGCTACTCCCGCCCGCGAGCCCGCCGCCGCACGCCGCGACCGCACAGGCAGCCGCGCAGGCAGCGGCGATGGCAGCCAGCAGCGGCGTGGTACGTGGTGATGTGCGAGTAGCGCGCGTGGCGGCGCGCCTGCATGAGGAATGCGGGGGCATGTCTGTCTCCATTGCCTGTTCTGTCTTTGTATGAAGGCGCAGTGTCTTGCGCCGCGCCATGGAGCTTGCCCTACTTCACGCGATCCATCCCTCGTAAATCGCGATACGTCACATCGCGAAACGCGTCAGCTCGCCTCGCGACGAGTCCTTACACTTTCGCCACGCGCCCCACTTTGCGCGAAATCAATACAAATGGAGACAGACATGCCCCCACGCCGAGGATCGAATGGCGCGCTCGTAGTTGCCCACGTCGCGGGGATGATCGATCTGGTGGCCCTGCCGGTCTGGGTCAACACGCTCATCGAACGTTTTCACTTCGACGCCCAGCGCGCAGGCGCGCTGGCCACGGCCTATCTGGCCTGCGCGGTGCTCTGCTCCGTGTGTATCGCGCCGCTGTTTGCGCGCCTGCCGGGACGCCTGGCATCCGCGTTCGGCTTTGGCCTGGCTGCTTGCGGCTTCGGCTTTGCGGCGAGCGCCACCACCTTCGGCGCGATGATCGCCGTTCATGCGATTGCGGGCGCGGGCGTTGGCTGCGGGCTGTCGGTGGCGCACGGCGCCATCGGCAAGACGGCCAATCCGCATCGTCTCTTTGCGATGGGCCATCTCGCGCTGGCCGTGTTCGGCGTGGCCTATTTCGCGGCCGTGCCGCAACTGGTGATCACGCACGGCGGCGCGGCGCTGTTCCTCGTGTTCGTCGCGCTTTCGCTGGTGGCCTTTCTTGCGCTGATCGTCGCGTGGCCGACCGGCCTCGCTCATGTCGATGCCACCCCGCGCCTCGCGGCCACACGCGGCGCGCGGCTGGAGCGCGGCTGCTGGAGCGCGATCGCCGGCATCGTCTTCATGGCGATCAATCAGGCGATGGTGTTCAGCTTTGCGCAACGCATCGGCCTCGCACGCGGCTTCGGTGAAGCGCATGTGAACGCGATGCTGGTGGCGGTCGGTCTCGTGAACATGCTGCCGCCCGTACTGGCCGCACTGCTGCAGCGCCGCTTCGACGCCCGCAACGTGGCGCTGGCCGGTCCCATCGCCCAGGCCGTGCTCGCGCTCGTCATCGGCAATGCCACGACTTTCATGCCCTATGCGCTGGCCGCCAGCCTCTGGGTCTTCGCGATGATCTTCACGCACACCTTCCTGTTCGGCCTGCTCGCGAAGCTCGACAGCTCCGGCCGCGCCGTCGCCTACACGCCGGCGATGCTGATGGCGGGCTCGGCCGTTGGCCCGGTGCTCGGCGGCGCGCTGATCGTGCGCTACGGCTTTGGCGCGCTCGGCATCGCGGCGGTGCTGATCGCCATCGTCAGCTTTACGTGCTTCGGCCGTCTGCGTGCGCTCGCCGCGTCGCAAACGGGTCTGCAGCTTCCTTCCGCACATTGAACTTCACGCTACGGCGATTTCGCTTCGGCAACCTATTTGAGGCACTAAAAATGGCAGGCATCGTTTTCAACAACGTTCGCGTATTCGACGGCAGCGGCTCGGCGCCCTTCCCCTCGCAGGTGCGCGTCGAAGGCAACCGCATCGCGGCGCTGGCCGCGCCCGGCGCAGCCTCGCTCGTGCAGCCCGGCGACGAAGTCTACGAAGGCGCAGGCGCGACGCTCATGCCCGGTCTGGTCGAAGCGCACGCGCATCTGTCCTGGCCCAGCTCGGTCGAAAAGTTCGTGCCCGGCATGGCACTGCCGCCCGAGGAACTCGTGCTGACGACCGCCCGCAACGCGCGCATTCTGCTCGACCACGGCTTCACCAGCGCCTACTCGGCGGGCTCGTTGAGCAAGCGTGTCGAAGTCGCGCTGCGCGAACAGATCGAAAGCGGCGGCATGCCCGGCCCGCGTCTGGTCGCATCGTCGATCGAGCGCACGCCGCCCGTGGCCGCCGACGAACAGGCGCTGAACCCCGGCGAAGTCGATCCGCACGGCGTCGGCCCCGATGCGATTCGCGCCTTCGTGCGCTCCTGCGCCGACATGGGCGCGCGCTCGGTCAAGTTCCTGCTCTCGGGCGAAGACGCGCTGCAACCGGGCGCCTCGCAGCAACTGCTCTATTCCGAGGAAGAAGCGCGCGCGGCAGGCGAACAGGCCGCCGAATCGAACGTCTGGCTCGCCGCTCACGCGCAGGCCGCCGATGCCGTGAAAATGGCGCTGCGCAATGGTTTCCGCGTGCTCTACCACTGCACTTACGCCGACGCCGAAGCGCTCGACATGCTCGAAGCGGCGCGCGAGCGCATCTTCGTCGCGCCCGCCATCGGCATCATTCAGGCCACGCTCGACGCCGTGCCGCCGCCGCATTTCGACATGAAGCACATGAAGGAAAGCGCCGCCGAAGTGCGCGAACTGCAGCAACGCCTGATTCCCGAACTGGTGCGCCGCGGCGTGCGCGTGCTGCCCGGCGGCGACTACGGTTTCCCGTTCAACCCGAACGGCCGCAACGCGCGCGATCTGCAACTGTTCGTCGAACTGTTCGGCTATACGCCCGCGCAGGCGCTGCATGCGGCCACCGCACTGGGCGGCGAACTGATGGGCCTGGCCGGCGAACTCGGCCGTATCGAGCCGGGTTATCTCGCCGATCTGCTGCTCGTCGATGGCGATCCGAGCGTCGATGTGGCGATCCTCCAGGACAAGCAGCGCCTCACCGCGATCATGAAGGACGGCCGCTTCCACAAGACGCCGCACGCGCTGCGCGCTGCCCGGTAAACCCCGCCAACACCGACACACGACGATGAGCCAGAACGATCTCCCCACCGCGCAGCAACTCGCCGAACTGATCCGTACGACCGGCGCGGTGATCGACCCGCCGCTGGTCAAAGGCTGGTACGCGCCGTTTCGCGAAACCCAGTCGCGCGAAGGCGCGGAACTGCGCGCCGATATCGCTTACGGCGACGACGAACGGCAAAAGCTCGACGTCTATCTGCCCACCGCCGAAGCCACCGGCGACAGCGCGAAGGGCCGCCCGCTGCTGCTCTTCGTGCACGGCGGCGGCTTCGTGCGCGGCGACCGCCGCGAGCGCGCCAACGTGGGCCTGCGCTTCGCGCGCGCGGGCTTCGTGACCGTGCTGCCGAGCTATCGCCTCGGCCCTAAAGACCACTGGCCCGCGGGCGCGCAGGACATCGCCGCTGCATGGGCCTGGGCTTACGCCAACGCCGCATCGCTGGGCGCGGACCCGGAGCGCATCTATGTCGCCGGAGAATCGGCGGGCGCGGCGCACGTGGCTGCCGCCACGCTGATCCAGCGCCTGCGCCCGGCCAACGTGCCCGCGCCGCGCGCCGCCGTGCTGATCTCCGGCGTCTATAACGTGCATCTGGAAAAGCTCGCGCGCCGCCAGTTCGGCGTGCCGAGCCCCGACCCGCGCAACGAAGCCTATTTCGGCAGCGATTTCGCGCGTTATCCGTCGATGTCCACGATCGAACTGGTCGACAGCGCGCCGTTCCCGCTGCTCATCACCTGGGCCGAACTCGATCCGCCGCAGATGCAGATCCAGGCCGGCGAACTGTTCGCGCGCCTGACCACGCAACACGGTTTCGATCCCGATATCGCCGTGATTGCGAATCACAACCATCTTTCCCAGCTCGAAGCGATCAACACCGTCGACGACACACTGGCGCTCAAACTCATCGATTTCATGCAGCGCCGCTAAAAAAACCCACAACCATAAAAACAATAACTCCAGGAGACACCGGCCTTGAAAACCCTCACTTCTTTCGCATTCCGAACCATTGCAGTATCCGCCTGCCTCGCTGGCGCAGCACACGCCACCGAAGGCGGCGGCACCGTAGTGCCGATTGGCGTGCAGACCATCGCCTCGGGCGTCTTGCAGGACCCGGGCGATTATCTGCTCAACTACAACACCTGGGTCTACGCCAACAGCTTCCCCAATAACGAAGGCAAGAACTCGCTGCCCGACGGCAATCTGCGCGTGCAGGCGCATTCGCTGCGCTATCTGCACGTGTTCGAAAACTTCAAGATCGCGGGCGGCGATACGGCGTTCGAAGTCGCCTCGGCCTATGTGGATTCGAACCTGAGTTCGCTCTACGCGAACGGCCATAGCAGCGGGATCGGCGATACGTCGCTCGGGCCGTCGATCGGCTGGCATAGCCCGACCTTTCACCAGATGGTCTCGCTGCTCGCCGTGCTGCCCACGGGCTCGTACGAAGCCACGCGCGCGGTCAACGTGGGCCGCAATTACTACGCGCTGCAGGCGGATTACGCAGCAAGCTGGTTCTTCGCGCGCGGCTGGGAATTGAGCGGCATGTTCAAGGTGATCTTCAACGCGAAGAATCACTCGGACGGCTATAAATCCGGTATCGAAACCGATCTCGACTACGCGCTCAACTATCACCTGCCGTATGGCTTTTTCGCGGGCGTCGGCGGCTACTGGCACAACCAGCTCACCAACGACACGCTCAACGGCAACGTGGTGGACGAAGACGGCTATCGCGTGCGCGATGTCGCCGTCGGTCCGCAGGTGGGCTGGGGCACGCAGAAGTACGGCGGCTATCTGGCGTGGCAGCATCAGGTCTACGCACGCAACACGGCCAAGGGCGATCTGCTCTGGCTCAACCTCTTCGTGAAGTTCTAAATGGCGGATGCCGCGCCGCGCTCAGGCCGCGAGCGCGGCGGCGGCTTCGACGATGCGCTCGCGCAGCCAGCGATGGCACGGGTCTTTCTCGCGATACTCGTGCCATTGCAGAAACTCCCGCACCGTGGGAATCGCCAGCGGCGGCTCGACCAGACGCAGCGGCATGGTGCGCGCCAGTTCATTGGCGAAACGCCGGTGCATCGTCGCGACCATCTGACTGCCGATCAAGGCCGGCGCAATCGAGCTGAAATCCGATGTCGTCACGCGCACGCGGCGGCGTATGCCTTGCGCCTCCATATAGCGGCTGTCGTAAGTCGGCGCGCGCGGCCAGCCCAGCAAGGCGGCGATATGATCGAGACGCTCGAATTCCTCCATGCTCAGGCGCTCGCCCACCTGCGTATTGCCCTCCCACACCACGCACGTATAGCTATCGTCGAACAAGGGACGATGCGGATGATCGTTCGCGATGAAAGGCTCGGGAATGATCAGCAGATCGTATTCGCCGCGCCGCAGCTTTTCCGCCGAATCCTCCACTTGCGGCATGAATTCCAGCGTGATGTGCGGCGCGACCGCTTCGATGGCGGGAATCACGCGGCGCATCAGCACGTTGATCACATAATCCGAGGTGGCGATCTTGAAGTGACGGCGCGCCTGCGCGGGCTCGAAAGCCGGGTCGATGGCAACGATCGTCTGCACCTGCAGCAGCAGATCGCGCACCGGCTGCACCAGTTCCTGCGCGAGCGGCGTGAGTTCGAGGTTACGGCCGACCGGCACGAGCAGTTCGTCGTCGAAATATTCCCTGAGCTTGGCGAGCATGCCGCTGATCGCCGACTGGCTCAGGTTCAGGCGCTCCGCCGCGCGCGTGATACGGCGCTCGTCGAGTAACGCATCGAGCGTGACGAGCAGATTCAGGTCCAGTCTGTTGAAGCGCATCGCGCGCGTCTCCATGCAAAAGGCCGCCTCGCCGGGCGGCCCTGTCGTGTTTCAAAGGCTCATGCGCATTGGCGCATCGCGACGCTTATCCGGCCACGCCGGGGTCGTGGCTTACATTGCCTTGCCCGGCATCGGCTTTAGGGTCGATCCGATCGGTGTGAGGTACGTCGGCGGGCAAGGCGGCAATTTCGGTGCGGCCCAGCGCGATCACGCCAGCGGCCACGACCAGCGCGCCGGTAAAGAGCGCGAAGGTCCACATCGGGTCGGGGTTGATCGACGCGACGACGCCCACGATAACAGGCCCGAGTATCCCGCCTATCCGGTTCAACCCCACCGCCATGCCCATGCCGGTGCCGCGAATCTCGGTGCGATAACACATCGCCTGGTAATTGTTCATGACAGCCTGCGCGCCGAACACGAAGAAACCCGCGCCCGCCACCAGCACCATCGCGAACGGTTTGCCCAGCGCGACAGACAGCACCGCCATGAACAGGCCCGCGCCCAGATAGCCGACGATCATCGCGCGGATGCGGCTCTGCAGACGGTCCGCGAGCCAGCCCATCGAAATCCCGCCGAACACCGACGCGACCATCACCAGCGTGCCGTACCCAAACGCCGACGACACCCCGCCGCCGCTCGCCACCACCAGCGAAGGCAACCAGCCGGTCAGACCGTGAATGCAAAAGAGACTGAGCGCGCCCGCGATCCAGTGTACGAGCGTGTTATGGCGATACTCGCGCGAAAGCAGATCGGCGACGGAACCGGTGCGCGAAGCGGCCCGCATCGACTGGATGGTGGCGTCGCGATAGACCTCGGCGCGTTCGGGCCGCGCGGCGGCGAGCAGCTTGCGCACGTCGTCCGTGCGGCCGCGCAAGGCAAGGAATTGCGCCGATTCGGGCAACCAGCGCATCGCCGCTAAAGCCACGAACGCGGACAGCACGCCCACGAAATAGAGAGATTGCCAGCCGAGCCGCGAAGTGAGCGTGAGCCCAGCGATGCCTGCGAAAATGCCGCCCGCCGAGAAGCCGAATTGAAACACCCAGGTCGCAAAAGTATTGGCATTGCGGCGCGGCGCCCATTCGTTGATACAGGTGAGCGCAAGCGGCGTGACCATGCCCAGCGCCGTGCCCAGCACCAGACGCGCAAGCGCAAATTCCACCGCGGAATGCACCACGGTTGCCAGCAGCACGCTTGCCGCCGTGAGCGTCCAGAGCGCGCCGAGCATGACCTTGCGCCGGCCGATGCGGTCCGCGATCAGCCCTTGCAAGACCGAGCCAATCGATAACCCGACGATCCCGCTCGACAGCATCATGCCGATCATCGCGGGCGACGGCTGCCACGCGTGGCGCACGAGCGGGATCACATAGGCAGCGTTGAAAAGATCGTAACCGTCGAAAAACATGATGAACGCGACGAGTACGGCAAAGCGCAGATGGAAGCCGCCGATGCGCGCGTGCGCCAGCTCCTCCCTGACATTGATCGATGTTGCCAAGGTTGTCTCCGTGTTGTTGGTTGCCGGCACCGCCTCTTCTGGGCAGTTAACCGGTCAGCGCTTGCGGGACGCCGGCAATCGGCGCCCCGCTACGCCGGTACTTCAGCCGTGCAGCGCTCCATCCAGTTGCGCGAGCGCCGCCGCCAGCGCGCCAGCATCGGTAGCCACGCCGTAGACGTAGTGGTCCGGACGCACAATCGCCGCGCAGCACTCGTTACGCTTGAACCACGCCGCCAGCACGCCGTCGATTTCGACGATGCGATGGGTATCGGGCAGCACCGCCGCGTGATGCGCATCGCCATCGGGCGCAAGCTCGATGATCTGCGCGCCAATGCGTTTCGCGGCCAGTTGCACGGCTTCGCTGGCAGGCTCCGCGCCCAGCGTCACCACACGCCAGTTGCCACCCGCGACGAGGTCGAGCAAGGTGGCATCGTCGGCATGCTGCACGAAAGGTTGCGGGAACAACGTTCCGTTCGCCGCGTGCTGCGTGCTGACGAGCAGACCCGCTTCGAGCTTCGGCACGATGTCCTGACGCGCGATCGTCTTCACTTCGCCGCCCGCTTCGCGCAGCAGACGCGCATCGCGTTCGCGCGCCGCCGCCACATCGCGCTCGCAGATCAGCTTGCCGATCTCCTTGATGCGCGTGGTCAGGCGCCGCACGTGCAGGCCGCGCTCTTCGCCGTAGCTGTCGAGCAGCGCCGGTTGCGCTTCGCCCTGCATCACGGCGTCGAGCTTCCAGACGAGATTCACCACGTCGCGGATGCCCTGGCACATGCCCTGACCGATAAACGGCGGCTGCTGATGCGCCGCATCGCCGGCGATAAAGACGCGCCCGCGCCGCCATTCCTGCGCGACCAGCGCGTGAAAGCGATAGCTGGCAGCGCGCCACAATTCGCCGTCTTCACGCGTAAGCCAGCGCGAGAGCAGCTTCCACACCTGCTCTTCGCTTTGCATCTCGCGCGGGTCTTCGCCCGGCATCAGCATGATTTCCCAGCGGCGATGACCGCCCGGACCGACGATATACGTGCACGGCCGCGACGGCTCGCAATACTGGATCGCCGTCTTCGGCAGCTTCGCAATGCCGCTTTCGTTCACGCGCACATCCACCACCAGCCACGGCTCGTCGAACACGAGGTCTTCGTAGGCGATGCCCAGTTGCGTGCGCACCGTGCTCGACGCGCCATCGCAACCGATCAGGTAATCGCAGGTCACCGTGCGCGTGTTGCCCGCATCGTCCTTCAGTTGCACGCTCACGCCTTGCGCAGTTTCCTCGAAGCTCACGAGTTCCGTGCCCAGCGCCACTTCGACCGATTCATACGCGCACGCATGCTCGCGCAGCGCGGCTTCCACCGGCGGCTGGGTGAACACCATCGTCGGCATGTAACCGAGCGGCCAGGGTTTGGCCACCGTGTCGATACGCTTGATCAGCTGGCCGTCGACGCCGTAAAACTCCGAAGGCGGAAACACGGCCACGTGTTCGGCAATGCGCTCGACCACGCCCAGGCCCTGAAAAACCCGCATGATTTCGTGATCGACGGCAATCGCGCGCGGCTTGTCGTAGACCTCGCGCGCACGGTCGACGCACAGCACCTTGCGCCCGCGCTGGCCGAGCAGGCCCGCCGCCACCGCGCCGGACGGCCCGAAACCGGCCACCAGCACTTCGTAATGATTGTTCGCCGCCATCGTTATGCGCTCTGTTCGTCCTGCACCGTGTTTTGCAGACGGCCCACGCGTTCGATATCGACCTCCACGCGGTCGCCGTGCTTGAGCCACACCGACGGTTCACGCGCCCAGCCCACACCGGCCGGCGTGCCCATCGCCACGACATCGCCCGGTTCGAGCGTCAGACATTCGCTGAGCAGCTCGATGGTTTCGGCCACGCCCCAGATCATGTCGCTCGTGCTGGCCTGCTGCATCACCTGACCGTTGAGGATCAGACGCAGCGACAAGCCTTCGGCGCCCGGCGGCAGATCGTCGGCGGTCACGAGCCACGGACCGAATGCGCCGGTGCCGTCGAAGTTCTTGCCAATCGTCCATTGCGAAGTGCGCTTCTGATAATCGCGCACCGAGACATCGTTGAAACACGCATAGCCGAACACATAGTCGAGCGCATTTTCGCGCTTGACATGACGCGCGCGCTTGCCGATCACGATCATGAGTTCCGCTTCGTAGTCGAGCTTTTCCGACACGCGCGGACGGATCACCGGATCTTCATGCGCGATCAGCGACGAGGCGCCGCGGAAGAAAATCAGCGGATAAACCGGCTTGAGATTGCCGCCTTCTTTCGCGTGATCGTAGAAGTTGTGACCGAGGCAGACGATCTTGCCCGGCTCCGGCACGACCGGCGCGAGGTCGAGCGAAGCATACGGCGCGCGATGCTCGCCGCTGGCGATGGCGCGCTGCGCCGCCGCGTTCAGATCGACACCGGCCTTGAGCGCGGCGCGCAGATCGGCGGGCACGGAAGGATCGGCTTTGTTGAGATCGACGACGTCGTCGCCATCGATAACGCCAAGACGCGTGGTATCGCCCGAACGGAAAGTAACCAGTTTCATGATGTTTTATCTAACCTTTTGAATTGATCTGTTATGCGAACTATTCTTTATTCAGCTTGCGTCGACTTGCGCCGGGCGAAAGAAGATGGTCTTTTGCGCGGTCTTCAGCTTGTCGGACGGGTGACGGCCCACGCCCCATTGATCGATACGTCCCGGCGGCCACTTCCAGTCTTCCGGGCCGCCCGTGGGATAGCTGTCGTCCACCTGCTGCACTTCGGCCGTGTATTCGATAACGAAATCGAACGGTCCGAGAAAATAGGCAAACACGTTGTTGCCGGGACCGTGACGGCCCACGCCCCACTCGATCGGATAACCCGCATCGTTCATGCGGCCGCCGCCGCGCATCACCGAATCCAGATCCGGCATCACGAAAGCGATGTGATTGAGGCTGTTCTCCTGCGCATCCGCCAGCGCGATGCTGTGGTGATCGCTCGAACAGCGCATGAAGGCCATGATGCGCGTGCGGTCGGAAAGCCTGAAACCCAGCGCGTTTTCGAAAAACGCCTGCGCCACCGCCACATTCTCGCTATTGAGGACGACGTGCGTGATCTTGATCGGCCGGTCTTTCACGCTTTCCGTATTCGCATGGCTGCGGCCGCCCGCGATAAAGCGCAGCACACGGCCCTGCGGATCGAGTGCTTCGAGCATCGTGCCCGCGCCCGGCATGGTCGTGGGCGCAGGACCGGAAACGATCTGGCCGCCATGCTCGACAATCGCCTGCGCGAGCGTATCCAGATGCGCCACTTCGGCCACGCTGAATTCGACGGCGCGCACATCGGCGCGATCGCTTTGTGTCAGCGTGAGAATGTGATGCGTCTCGCCGGTGCCGCGAAAATAGACTTTTTCCGGACGGCGCGTGAGTTCGGTGAGATGCCAGGTGTCCGCGTAGAAGCGCGCGGCCAGTTCGAGATCGGGCACGCCGATCTCGATGCCTCTGAGGCCCGTAACGAGGCACTGCGTCATGTCATGCTCCATTCCTGATGCCCAGGAAATCCCGGGCGTTGCGATAGATGAGCCGTTCGGCGGCGGCCGCATCGAGGCCGAGCGCCTGCACGCCGCCCACGGGGTCGCGCTCGCGGAACGCGAACGGGTAATCGGTGCCCAGCATCACGCGCGTGTCGCCGAAGGTATCGACGAGATGGCGCAAGGTAGGCGTGTCGAACACCAGCGAGTCGTACCAGAGGCGGCGCGCCTGCTCGCGCGGCGTCTGCTCCAGCGATTCGCGCAACGGCGCGAATACGTGGCTGGCCTGTTCCAGACGCGGCAGCAGCGAAGCCAGCGTGCCGCCGCCGTGACTGAAGGCGATACGAAGTTTCGGATGCCTGACGATCAGATTCGATGTGATGGCCGATGCTGCCGCCAGTCCGACATCGGTGGGAAACGCCAGCGCCTGCACCAGTTGCGCCGGACCGACCAGACGCTCCTTGCCGGTGGGCCGCAGCGCATGCACGAACACCGCCGCGCCCAGCGCTTCGCAGGCGGCAAAAAAGGCCTCGAATTGCGGCGCGCCGATGGGCGCACCATTGATATTGCTGCCAATCTCCACGCCCGCGAAACCCGGCGTGAGCATCAAGCGTTCGAGTTCGCGGATCGCCATGTCGACGTCCTGCAACGGCACCGCGCCGAGCCCCACCATGCGGCCCGCGCTGGCGTCGCACATGCGCGCAATCGTGTCGTTGAGGTATTGCAGCAGCGGCAGCGCGTCGGCGGGCTCCATCCAGTAGGAGAGCAGCTCGGGCATCGGCGAGATGGCCTGGATGGCCACGTTCTGCGCGTCCATATCGGCGAGACGCTTGTCGGTGTCCCAGCAGAGATCGGCGACCGTGCGATAGATTTTCTCGTCGATCACCACATGGCGATGGCAGGCGTGCGCGTCCTGCATCGACGGCCAGTCGCGCGGCACCCGCGCGCCGAGATAGCGCGGGAATTCGGCGGGCACGATATGCGTGTGAACGTCGATGCCGTGGCAGGCGCAGCGATAAGCGGTCTGCATTGCGCGACGCTCCTAGCGGTGTGCGAGGCCGGCTGCGCGCAGGCCTTCGATGCAGATGGCTTCGTCTTCGTCACCGGTGCCGCCGCTCGCGCCGATCGCGCCCACGACCTGCCCGCTAGCCGCGACGATGACCACCGCGCCGGTCTGCGCGATGAACTTGCCGCCGCTCGCGGGCCCGATGGCGTTGAAGAACACCGGGTTGCCGCTCGCGCGTTCGTGCAGCGTGCGCGTATTGACGCCCATGCCGAATGCGGCGGTGGCCTTGCCCTGGGCGATATCCGTGCGAAGTTGCGTGGCGCCGTCTTCGCGTGTCACGAGCTTGACGTGGCCTGCTTCGTCGAGCAACACGAGCGACATCGGCCGCAACCTGTCGCGGCGGGCGGCGCCCAGCGCGGCGGTGGCAATGCGGTTGGCCTGATCCAGCGTCAACGTCTCCATCTTTCCTGTCTCCTGCATGCGTCTAGCGATTCGATCTGTCGATGATCATAATATATACAAAACGTCGATGTCGATAATTTTGTGTATTTACATGGGGAAAACCCCATAGCCTAGCAAGGCAGCAGGAAACATTCGCGGATCGGATATACTTTCTCGCAAACGAAACATTGCAGAGGTGTGAACTTGTCCCGCACAGTGACTTATCCCGCGACACCCGCGGGCGCGGGCGGCGCAAGCGCCGCCACGCTGGCCACGAACCTGTATGACCGCATCCGCGCCGACCTGCTCGACGGCAAGCTCGAACCGGGGCGCAAGCTTCAGATCGAGTTTCTGTGCGACCAGTATCAGGCCGGACAGACGCCCGTGCGAGAAGCGCTCAATCGCCTGACCTCGGACGGCCTGGTGGAGCGGCGCGACCAGCGCGGCTTCGCGGTGGCCGGCATCAGCGCGAGCGATCTGCAGGAAATCACCCGAACGCGCTGCTGGCTGGAGGAAGTCGCGCTGCGCGAGGCGTTCGCAAGCCGCTCGGTCGAGTGGGAAGAGGAAGTCGTGCTGGCCTATCACCGGCTTTCGAAAGTGCCGCGCTCGCTCAGCGACAGCGAGTACAAGGAGAACCCCGAATGGGAGCGCCGTCACCGCGAATTCCATCGCGCGCTGATCGGCGGCTGCCAGTCGCGCTGGCTCATCAACTTCTGCGAGCAACTGGCCGACCAGCTTTATCGCTATCGCCAGCTTTCGGTGCGGCGCGTGTTTCCCAAACGCCATGAAGGCGCCGAACACAAGTCGATGCTCGACGCCGTGGTGGCCGGCGACGCCGCGCTCGCCATCCAGTTGCTGACCACGCACTACCGCCAGACCGCGGACATCATCCTCGCGGACGCCGATCTGTTCCCGCCTTCGCGCTAAGCCGTCCGGCCAGGCGCGCTCCCCGTTTTTCCCCTTCCAGAGCCGTTCCGTGCGCCCTTCGAGGCATACGGAACGCGTTCGCGCGTTTTTCGCCCATCGAATACATAACCTGGTGTTTTCGATAGTTTTGTATATTTTTTGTTGACCAAGCTTCGCTCGTACACAAAACTCTTGTTTCCACAGAGCGCTGCATTTCGACGGCGCCATTCAGGAGACACCGTGAAGCCCCAATCCGCAACCTTCGCCACCACCGCTTTGGTCACGCTGGCCGCCGCCGCGCTCGGCACGCCTTGCGCCCACGCTCAATCGTCGGTCACGCTCTACGGCATCGTCGATACCGCCATCCAGGTCGCCAACACGGGCGGCCAGACCGTCGTGCGCGAAGCGTCCAGTTCCGTCGCGCCTTCGCGCTGGGGTTTCTTCGGCAAGGAGGATCTGGGCGCGGGCTATACCGTCGTCTTCAAGCTGGAAAACGGCTTCAACGTGAATTCGGGCGCGTTGGCCAGCAGCACAGCGCTCTTCAACCGCGAGGCGTGGGTTGGCATCCGCGGTCCGTTCGGGCAGATTCAGGCGGGCAACAACTACACGCCGCTGTTCCTGAGCTACGTGACCTATTCGATCGGCGAACTCAATGCGCTGGCCTGGGGCAACGCCACCAACAATTACGTGTTCGTGCCGGTCGCGCGCACGGCGAACTCGCTGCGTTATGTGTCGCCGGAAATCGCGGGCTTCACGCTGCGCGCGCTCTATGCACGCGGCGCGAACGGATCGGGCGGCGTGCCGGCGTCGCTGGGCGACACGCTTTCGGCTGGCATGAACTTCAAGGCAGGCGCGTTTTCCGCCGATGTCGATTATCTGCAGCAGCGTTTCGCGCCCACCGCCACGCTCACGACCAGCACGCAAGTCGGCACCGGGCGCTATTACCTGATCGGCGCGTCATACGATTTTGGCGCCGTGAAAACCGCCGCGCTTTATCAGATGCACCGCAACGCCACCGGCGTGAGCAGTTCGATTTCGAGCGCCTACGCCACGCCCAATCACGACTTCTACGAAGTGAACGCCTTGATCCGCCATGTTGCGGGCGGTTCGCTGCTGGCGAGCTTCGGCCAGTACTGGCTGCGTTCGGGCGGCGACGGCCACGCGCTCTCGTGGGCCTTGCGCTATGACTATCTGCTGTCGAAACGCACGGGCTTTTATGCGGGCGTGGCGGGCGTGCGCAACCACGGATCGACGGCATTTACCGTGACCGATGCAGCCGGCCCAGGCATCGCCGTGGGCGCGGGCAAAAACATCACGACGGAAATCATCGGTCTGGTGCACAACTTCTGATACGCGGATTAACAGCGATGGCGGATGCCGCGGGCAAGCCGCGCGAATCGGTGCCGCACGCGTGCCGATAGAACGACATCGCGCTGCGCGATAGAAAATCTATCGGCGAAACATCGCAGAGCGAATTTTGAAAAAGCGGTTGCCGTGAGCACTCTGCCCCGCTAATCTTGAGGCGTTCTCACACGCTGCATGGAAGAGATCGTCCTACCGGAACGACGCCGACGGAGCAACCGCCCCGGAAACTCTCAGGCAAAAGGACCACGCAGCCGGAACATCTGGAGAGCGGCGCATCGCAACGATGGCGCCCACCGAAGGGGAGCCTCGCGCGCCGTAAGCACGCAGGCGAAACTCTCAGGTACATGGACAGATGGGGCATCGGCGCCGGTTGCAATCGGCCGGCGATGCCTAATGCGCTTCACGCACTCTGGACCATGTCATGTCACGAATCGCCGTTATCGGCGCCGGCATTACCGGCGTCACCACCGCCTATGCACTCGCACGGCGCGGCCATAGCGTCACCGTTATCGATCGTCACCGCTATGCCGCGATGGAAACGTCGTTTGCGAACGGCGGCCAGCTATCCGCCAGCAATGCGGAAGTCTGGAACAGCCGCGCCACGGTGCTAAAAGGCCTGCGCTGGATGATGCGGCGCGATGCGCCGCTGCTGATGAATCCGCGCCCCAACTGGCATAAATACTCGTGGATTGGCGAGTTTCTGCGCCAGATTCCAAACTACCGCAGCAACACGATCGAAACGGTGCGGCTCGCCATTGCGGCGCGCGAACATCTCTTTTCGATTGCGCAAAGAGAGTCCATCGATTTCGATCACGAACAGCGCGGTATTTTGCACTTCTATGCAACGCAAAAGGAATTCAATGCCGCGACGAAAGTGAATACGCTCTTGCGCGAAGGCGGACTCGACCGGCGCGCCGTCACGCCCGACGAAATCCGCGCTATCGAACCCACGCTTCAGGGCGACTTCTTCGGCGGCTTCTTTACTGAATCCGATTCCACCGGCGATATTCATAAATTCACGCGGGGTCTCGCGCAAGCCTGCGAGCGTCTGGGCGTGGCGTTTCAATATGACACAAGCGTGCAATCGATCGTCGATGCTTCAAGCGGCAAGGTTGAAATCGCTTCCGTGCGCGACGCCTTGCCTTCGACATCCACATTCGACCGCGTCGTGATTTGCGCGGGTGTAGGCAGCCGCGCTCTGGCCGCGCAGGTGGGCGATCACGTCAACGTTTATCCCGTGAAAGGCTATTCGATTACCGTGTGTCTGGACGACGAAGCGAGCCGCGCCTCCGCACCGTGGGTAAGCCTGCTCGACGACGCGGCGAAAATCGTCACGAGCCGGCTGGGCGCGGATCGTTTTCGCATCGCCGGTACGGCAGAAATCAATGGCGCGAATCGCGATATCCGCTCGGATCGCATCGAGCCGCTGGTGCGCTGGGCGCGTGAGCACTTCCCTGCGATCTCGACTTCGCGCGTGATCCCGTGGGCGGGTCTGCGGCCGATGCTGCCCAGCATGCTGCCGAAGGTCGGACGCGGGCGGCAGCGCAACGTCTTCTACAACACGGGGCACGGGCATCTGGGCTGGACGCTTTCGGCGGCTACGGCCGATGCTGTCGCGTCGCTGGTTGACGAAGACGTCGCAGCAACGCGTGCGCCGCTTGTTGCGCAGGCGGCTGCGGCTGGCCGATAAGCGCCCGCAATTCGTCGAGTTCGATGCGCGCCGCTGCGAGGCGGCGCACGAGAGTCTCGTCGGCGGGTGTGATGGGCATGCGCGTTTCGGCGCGCAGGCTTGCGTCGAGCGACATCATCGCCTTGATTGCGCTGGGGTTGGGCGCGGCAAATAGCAACCGTAGAACCGGTTCGAGATGCGCGAATAACTGCGTTGCTTCCTCTGCCTGCCCTGCGTTGAAAAGCTGTTGCACGTGTGCGAGCAGATCGGCACACACGTGGGCGCTCGCCAGAATGCCGCCGGTTGCGCCTGCACGCAGGCAATCGAGAAACGCATCGTCGTTGCCGCACAACATGGCGATGGGTAGCGCGCCGAACGCATCGAAGCGTTCGCGCGCGCATGCCTTGATTGCCTTGATTGCCTTGATATTAGGAATACGTATTAATTCGGAAACTGTCTCCGCAAAAATACCAACCCCAGTTCGATGCGGCACATCGTAAAGCACGATATCGCGCCCGGTGACCTGAGCCGTCTGAGTGAAATGCCAAAGCAGCCCAGCCTGATTCGGGCACAGATACGCCGGCGCACTCACCAGATAGCCGGCCAGATCCCAGACTTCCAGCCGGTGGATTTCATCGACGAAATCTGCCGTGTCGATACCGCCCACGCCTGCGATCACGGGAATACGTCCCGCGACGACTTCGGTAATCGCCTGCATCACCGTGCTGCGTTCGCTGCGGTCCAGCAAGGCCGCCTCGCCGGTCGTCCCCAATGCGACGAGCCCTGCGATTCCGCTATCGACGGATCGCTCCGTCAAGGCTTCGAGCGCGGCCACGTCCACGGTGCCTTCGCGAAACGGTGTCACGAGCGGCAGCCAGATTCCTTTGTACATATCAGTTCGCCTCGCTGTCGTGGCGCGGGCGCAGTGCGCTCACCGTTGCCTCCGGCACGACACCCAGCAGCGTATGCAAGGTGAAGCCGAAATCCTCGGGCGCGATATCGAGCCGGACGATCACCGACTCGCCGCGCTCGCACGTGCGCGTCACATAGACACCTAATGCCGAATGCAGCAGCGCCACCAGATTTGCGCGCGAATCGGCCAGTGTTTTGCCTTCGAGCGCAATATCGAGCCACGCGCGCGGCGCGCGAAACGGCAGAACGGCGGCGCTCGAACGGCGCAGGACAGGAAGCGTCGAAGAAACCGCTACGGAATGAGCGTGTTGCATGCGATTGGGCACGGCAAGCGTGCGTTGTGTCGATGACAAGCAGCGTATCGGGCTTCGCGTAAAGCAGGCGTAAAAATCATGGGCAGCGCCGCAAAGACCGTGAATGCAGGCGCGTGGTAACCTCCTGGCGGCTGGCCGTGCTGGCACCTGTACAGCACAGCCGGCAACGCACCTAGGAGCACAGATGAACCCCGCCAAACCCGCCCGCCCCACGCTTCCGCACAAGCACGACCTCGAAGCCATGTCGGCCTTCCGCTACGACTTGCGTAAATTCCTGCGCGCGTCCGAGGAAATCGCCAATGCCGCCGGCATCACCACGCTCCAATATCAGTTGCTGCTGCATGTCTGCGGCTTCCCGGACCGGCAATGGGCCACCGTGGGCGAACTGGCCGAACGCCTGCAGGCCGCGCCCAACGGCACCGCCGCGCTGGTTTCTCGCTGCGAATCGGCCGGACTCGTGACGCGTAAAACCGATCCCGCCGATCGCCGTCAGGTACAGGTGCATCTCACGCCCAAAGGCGAGTCTTTCCTGCTCGATCTCGCGGCCCAGCACAAGGCGCTGTACGGCGCGTTCCGCTGGGTCTTCGATCAAGCCGCCGAGTAGCACCAGGCCTCGCTTTGCCCGCGCGGCCTGGGTGACGTTAAAATTTATGTCACAATATGCCTTAATCGGCATTTTCCCAGCGCTCTTATGCGAATCCTGACCCTTATCGACCGCCGCGCCATCCTGCGCAGCCAGCGACGCTGGCTCTATTTCGGCATGTTCTGGCTCGGCGCGGTCGTGACGGGTCTCGTCGCGGTGCTCTACGCGCGGCTGATCGACTACGGCTACGACCTGTTCCTGAAGATGACCGCGCACGCCTTCTGGCTGCCGCTGATCGTCACGCCGGCGGTCGCGGCGCTGGGCGTCTGGATAACCCGCCGATGGTTTCCGGGTTCGGAAGGCAGCGGCATTCCGCAGGTCATCGCCACGCTGCATGACGTGCGCACACTCGGCCCGCGTCTGCTGACGCTGCGCATTCTGGTCGGCAAGATCGCGGTTTCATTTCTGGCGATACTCGGCGGCTTCACCATCGGCCGCGAAGGGCCGACGATCCACGTCGGCGCGGCGCTGATGTTCAGCCTGCGGCGTTTCTATCCGGCGCGGCTGCGCAGCATCTATGGCGTCGGGCTCGAACACAAGCTCGCGCTTGCGGGCGCGGCGGCCGGCCTGTCGGCGGCATTCAACGCGCCGCTTGCGGGCGTCGTGTTCGCCATCGAGGAATTGACGCGCAGTTTCGAGCAGCGCACCAGCGGCGTGCTGATTACCGCAATCATCTTTGCAGGCGTCGTTTCGCTCGCGCTGCAAGGCAATTACGTTTATTTCGGCACTATCGCCATCGACGGGCATTTTCCGAATCTGCTCGCGGCGGCCGTCTTGCTCGTGGGCGTGCTGACGGGTGTGGCAGGCGGATTTTTCTGCTGGCTATTGCTCAATACGCCGCGCTGGATGCCGTCGAAACTGCTGACGTTGCGCACGCAACGACCGGTGGTATTCGGCGCCGCCTGCGGGCTCTTTATCGCCGTGATCGGCGTGGCCAGCGGCGGGCATCTGTTCGGCAGCGGCTACGCGGAAGCGCGCAACATGCTCGAAGGACATTCGCAACTCGGTGCGGCTTATCCGCTGCTCAAGATGGCGTCGATGGTGGGTTCGTATCTGCCGGGCACGCCGGGCGGCCTGTTCGCGCCGTCACTGGCGATTGGTGCGGGTATCGGCAATGCCCTGCATATGGTGTTCGGGCAAATGCAATTGCCGATGCTGATCGCGCTCGGCATGGTGGGTTATCTGGCCGCGGTCACACAAAGCCCGATTACGGCGTTTGTCATCGTGATCGAAATGATCAACGGACACGCGCTGGTGCTTTCGCTGATGGCGACCGCGCTGATTTCGAGCCAGGTGTCGAAGATTTTCGCGCCGCCGCTTTACGAGGCGCTGGCGAAGCGCTATATCCGCGCATGAGGACGGTGCAAGCACCGTCCTACTCGCACGCAATTAACGCAGCGCCTTTACATCGCCTGCGGCCACGTTAGCGGCTTGCCCGCCCCACGTCGCGCGCAGATAGTTCGCCAGTTGCGCGAGTTCCTCGTCGCTCAAGGTCGACGCAAACGCCGGCATTGCCTGCATGTTTTCGACGCCCGCGAACTTCTGCGTATCGATACCATCGAGCATCGCCACCAGCAGGTTGTGCGGATCGGCCTGACGCAGCGTGGAATTGCCGTTCATCGCCACCGCAACGTGCGGCTTGCCCTCGCCCGCCAGCCCGTGACAACCCGCGCACACGGCCAGATAGACCGAACGTCCTGCCGCGAGCGCGGCGCCATCGGCTGAGACCGCCGGCAGCGGTTGCGGCGCAGGCGGCGTATCGCCGAGCAGATAGACACCCAGCGCGCGCACATCGTCGTTCGTGAGGTATTGCGTGCTCAGATGCACGACCGGATACATCTCGCCGAACGCCGAGCCTTGCGGCGCGATGCCCACGCTGAAGAAACGCTGCAGATCAGCAGCCGTCCAGCCGCGCGCCGCGAGACCCGCCGGCGTGATGTCCGGTGCAATCACGCGCCCGAGCGCCGCGCCCGAAAGCGGTTTCGCATCCACCAGCTGGCCCGCGAAATTACGCGGCGTATGGCATTCGGCGCAGTGGCCGAGCGCGTTCGCGAGATAGCGTCCGCGTTGCCAGTCCGCCGATTGCCCCGTCGAGGCATCCGGCAACGTATCCTTCAGGAACACCATGTCCCACAACGCCATGCCGAAGCGCAGGTTGTACGGGAACTTGAGGTCGTGCGCGTGGTTCTCGACCGGCGCCGGTTTCACCGTCATCAGGTAGGCGTAGATCGCGTCCGAATCCGCGCGCGTGAGCTGCCGGTACGACGTGTAAGGCATCGACGGATACAGATGCTTGCCGCGTGCATTGCCGTCGTGCAGGGCGCGATAGAAGTCGTCGGCGCTCCAGTTGCCGATGCCGTGTTGCTTGTCCGGCGTGATATTCGAGCCGTAGAACGCGCCATAAGGCGAGGCGATTTTCACGCCGCCCGCGAACGGCGCGCCGTCCTGCGAGGTATGACACGCGGCGCAATCGGCGGCCTTGACCAGATAGCGGCCGTGCGCGACCTGCTCGGGCGTGGGCGTGAAGACGTCGTGCGATGGGGTCGATTCTTCCTGACCGCAGGCCGCCAGCGTGAGCACACTCAGCGCACAGGCTGCCGCCAGCACGCCATGCGCGAATCGATCAACGAGAGCGCGCTTCATGCCGCGTCCTTCACGAGACCGGGCGTGCTCATCACCACGTCCTTGACTGCCTCGTAGTAGCGCACGTAGCCCGTGCAGCGGCACAGATGGCCGTCGAGCGCGCTCATGATGGTGCTTTCGACATCGGCCTTCGCAACCGGCTCACGCTTGAGGCGTTCGATCAGCACCGTTGCGGCGTTGACGAAGCCCGGCGTGCAGTAGCCGCACTGGAAGCTGAAGTGTTCGAGAAACTTCTGCTGCACCGGCGAAAGCTCGACCACTTCGCCCGCTTCGTTGCGCTTCGCGTGGCCTTCGATCGTGCGAATCTTGCGGCCATTGAAGAAGTGCGCGCCGGTGATGCAGGTGCGCATTTCCTCGCTCGTACCGTCGGGTTGATCGACGATCACCACGCAGGCGTGGCACACGCCCTGCCCGCAGCCCAGACGCGAGCCCGTGAGGCCCGCGTACTCGTGCAGGAACTCGATCATCATGAGACCTTCGGGCACCTGCATCGGGCCGACGGCTTTATCGTTGATCGTCAGTGCAAGCGCCTTCGGCTTGTATTGCACGAGCGGACGCTCGACCGGCGCCGCCGGCTGAGCGGGCACGGCCGAAGCCGCGGTGGCGGACGCCGCGGCGGCGCTGGCGCTCACCGCGGAAGCAGCGGATTGGGCCTGCGTCATGCGAGCACCTCCTGAATGTTTTGCGGGGTCACCGGCAGATCGGTAAAACGATGGCCGATGGCGTGCGCGATGCCGTTTACGATCGCGCCAACCACGGGAATCATCACCACTTCGGCGATGCCCTTGGGCGGATCGGTATCGGACAGCGGCGCGAGCACTTCGCCGGTCTGCGACCAGACGGCCACGTCCGATGCGCGCGGCAACTGATAACGGTTGAAGTTCCAGGTGCCGTTGCCGGGGCCGTCCTCGTAAAGCGGCAGATATTCGTGCAGCGCGTGGCCGATGCCCATCGCCAGACCGCCTTGCAACTGGCCAGAAACCAGTTGCGGCGAGATCTGGTTACCGCACTCCATGATCGAGTGATGCGTGAGCAGTTCGACCTTGCCGCTGGCTTCGTGCACCGCGAGTTCGACCAGCGTGCCGACCGCGCTGTAGTAAGTCACGGCCGCGTTATTGCGGCTCATCGGCGGAATGAAAACGCGCTTGCGGTCCAGCACACGGTAACCGTTTGCCGTCACCGGCAACGTTGCGGGCGCAACGGTTTTGTTACTGGCTGCGCTGTTATCGCCCTTACCGTAACGCAGCGACAACGCATCGATCGGCATGCGCTCGATCGTGCCGCCCATATCGAACTCGGCTTCGGCCCATTGCCAGCGGTTGAACACGTGCACGGCCGCGCCCGTCGGCAAGCCCATCGTATGCGCCTGCTTTGCAAGGCGTTCGAGCGGCAGCGGTTCGAGCCCGGCTGCGGTGAGCTTGCCGTCCACCCAGCGCGCGTCTTCGATACGCACCACCAGCGGCGCCGCCTGGCCGCCGCCGATGCCCTGCCCCCAGATCGCCATCGCCGCCGGCCACAGGCCGAAGCGGAACAGCACGCGCGCCGCTTCGCGCGTGCTATGCGTGAAGTAGAACGCCGAATTCGTTGCGCTCGACGGCGAAGCGATATTGGGCGTCCAGCGCGGATTCGCACTGGCCTTGTCCTGATCGGCCTGGCTCATCATATAAGGATCGCCGCTCGTGACGACCGGCAGATCGGGCCAGTCCGTCACGGCCACGCGAATATCCGCTGCGGGCTTGCCAAGCCACTTCGCCACCGCCACGGCCTGCGAAGTCGACATCCCCGTGCCGATTTCCGCGCCCGTATGCTGCAAAGCGATATTGCCGTTTTCGTCGAATTCGACTTTCGCAAGCGATGCTTCGGAGCCCGTACCAAAGTCTTTTTGCACGCAGGCAAAACCCACGCCATAGCGCTTGCCCGGATTCGCCGCTTCGTACTCGGTCTTGCGTTTCGCGCGACCGGTCCAGAGCGGATGCACCTTCGCACGTTCGAGCACATCGTCCACGCGGATCGCACCGGCGGGAATCGCGCCCTGCGTGTTTTTCATGCCGGAACGCAGCGCATTTTTAATGCGGAAATCGATCGGATCGACGCCCAGTTGCGCGGCGATTTCATCGACGGCCATTTCGGTTGCGGCCATGCTTTGCAGCGTGCCGTAGCCGCGGGCGGAACCCGCGTCGATGGCGCGCGACGCAATCGCCACGGCCGCGAAGTCGTTCTTCGGGAAGTAATAGATCGATTGCGCGGCCGTCGCGCCCACCATCGCCACCGAAGGCGAAAAGTTGCAGCGACCGCCGCCGTTGGCCTCGAAATCGCCCTTGAACGATTGAAGCAGCCCAGTCTTGCGATCGACGGCAATGCGGTAATGCATCTTGAACGCGTGGCGCTTGATCGACGTCTGGAACTGCTCGTAGCGGTCGTTCGCGAAGCGCACCGGGCGGCCTTCGCCATAAAGCGCCGCCACGAGGCCATAGAACGGCACGTTGTAGTGATCCTTCGAGCCGTAGCCCACCGTGTAGCACGGATGCAGAAACAACTGCTTCACCGGGTACGCGCACTTCGCAACCATGCCCGCGGCCGCATCCGCCACTTCGAGCGGCGACTGCGTGGGCACGACCATATGCAGCGACTGCGTGGCGGCGTCGTACCAGCCGTTCGCGTTGTCCGGTTCCAGCGCGGCGGTGTCGATCGACTGGGTGTTGTACTCGCGATCGAACACCAGCCAGTCGCCCGACGGATGATCGAGTTCATCGGCGATACGACCGGCGTGGAACATGCCCTGCTCGTCGAGCTTGCCGTGCTCGTTGCCGTCCGGCCAGACCGGCGCGTGCTTGCGCATCATGCTCGGGAAAATCGGCGCGTCCTTGAGGCTCGAATAGACATCGTCGTCATAGGGCGTCTTGCCGCCCACGCGCACGAAGCGGAACGTGCCCCACGGATCGCGTTCGAGCGAGCCGGTCTGCGCGCCGTAGCGGATCACATCGTCGCGGAACTTGAGCGCATTCTTCGCAAAGCGAAAGCGCGCGAAATCGTGATAGATCAGGATCGCAACCGCCTGGCCCAGATAGGCGGGCGTCTTGCCCGCGGGCAGCAGCATGTCGTCGCCGTAGAAGGCGGGGAACGCCAGGCCATCGCGCGCGAGATCGTCGGCGGTGACAACGCGGTCGGGCTTGAGATCGTCGCCGAGCAGGCTCAGGTCGAAGCCTTCGTAGAGGCGGTCGGCCTGGGTCGTGCGCAGAATCAGCGCGTGCGACTGCTGTTGCGGCCAATGGGGCATGTCGGCGGCGCGAACGTCACGCGCGAAGACTTTCGAGCCCGTGACTTTGGCGATACCGTCGATACGGAACTTGGGTGCGCCGGTAGCGGCATCCCATTTGACCGGTGTGAGGAGTTTTTCTTCGAACAGGGCAGCGAATGCGCGGCTGCCGAACGGCGCCACATATACCGCCACGCCCGCCAGCATGCTGGCTTTGAGAAAACCCCGCCGTGACAGGCCGTGGTTTTTCATGAGGGGACCTCCAGGTGCGTGCGCGACTCACAAGGGCGACAGAGTGTCGCGGCTTGCTAAGCGGCCCGCATTCTGGCATCGAGGCTCATACGATCCCATAGCGATCCTCGCATAGACAACTTACTGGGGCCGTTATAAGCCCGTCTGGCTGGGCTTACGGCGATTGGCCGCGGTTTCGCGGCTGCACGAAACAGTGACGCAGATCAATATTCTGCGCCGATTTGGCCTTGGTGCATGCGAATTGGGAAACCGATCGAAAAACTGGGTTGCGTGCGCATTCGACGTTTATTTCTCATAGGAAACACGCAGCATGTCGAGGACTTGCGCGCAAGCCAGACTTTCTCGCCGGGAAAGGAGGCTTGAGTCATCCGCAATTTTCGCGCTGGGGAAAATCGCCGACACTGGTATTAGGCGCCTAAAGTCACACGATCCGTCAAAGGACCCATGCGGCAGCGCGCAAACCGCCGGCCTTGAAGAGCCGCGGCATACCTATACCAGGAGACATGATGAACAGCCAACCACTGAATCTGGGCGGCCATGCCCCGGGCGAGGCCTCCGGCACCGCAGCCTCCGGCAGCGCACTGCCCGGCCGTGCACCGCAGTCCACCACGCTCGGCGCCTTTATGGACGAGATGCCCGTTGGTGCACTGCACCGTTTCGTCGTGTGGGTCGTCGGCATCGGCCTGTTCTTCGACATGTACGAGATCTTTCTCGTCAGCTCGATCGGGTCCGCGCTGCAAAACGAATACGGTCTCGACGGTCACAGCACCGATTTCAAGCTGCTGCTGGCATCCGCTTTTATCGGCATGTTCTTTGGTTCGCTGCTGCTGGGCAGTCTCGCCGACCGCATCGGGCGACGCCGAGCGTTTCTGCTCACGCTCGTCTGGTACAGCCTGTTTTCGCTGCTGGGCGCGTTCTCGATCAATGCCGGCATGCTGGTGATCTGTCGCTTTCTCACCGGTGTCGGCGTGGGCGCGATCTATCCGGTGGCGGACAGCTACCTCTCCGAAATCCTGCCGAAAGACCGGCGCGGCCGTCTTGCCGCCTGGGCCTACACCACCTCGTATATCGCGGTGCCGCTGGTGGGCTTTCTGGCGGTATGGCTCAATCCGCTGCATTACGACGGCATCGCGGGATGGCGCGTGATTCTTGCGATCGGCAGCCTGGGCGCGGTGTTCGTGCTGGCCGTCAAGCATCGTTTGCCGGAAAGCCCGCGCTGGCTGCTCGCGCAAGGCCGTGTGCAGGAAGCCCACAGCACGCTGCGCCGTTTCGCCGATAGCGCCGGGGTGGCCATGCCCACGAACTTCGCAGAAACCGGCGAGCGCAAGCATCCGCTGAGTCTGCGCGAACGCATTGCGCTGCTCGGCAAGGCGCCTTACGACAAGCGTTATGTGATGCTGGTGATCTTCCACCTGTTTCAGGGCTTCGGCTATTACGGCTTCGGCACGCTTGCGGGTGTGGTAGTGAAAAGTCGCGGTTTCGACGTAACCGGCAGCACGCTGTTCGTGGCGCTCTCGTTCCTCGGTTATCCGCTCGGCTCGCTGCTTTCCGTGCCGCTGCTGAACTGGATCGAGCGGCGCACGCTGGTGATCGCCTCGCTGGTCACGATTGCGTTGTTCGGTCTGGGTTTTGCCTATTCCGATAACATCGCCATGATTATCTGCTTCGGTGTGCTGACGACCTGCGCTTCGAATGTCTTCAGCAACGCATACCACGTCTATCAAGCCGAGATTTTCCCCGCGAGCGTGCGTTCGACGGCAATCGGCAGCACGTATTCGCTTTCGCGCATCGTCAGCAGCGCCCTGCCCTTTATCCTGCTGCCCGTGCTGACCCAACACGGTCCGCTTGCCATGTTTGGCGTGATTTCGGGCGCGCTGGCGATTGTTGCCATCACGCTGCGTGTGCTCGGACCGCTCACGACGCGCCGTAGTCAGGACGAAATCAATCCGGTTTGATCGATCACAAACCTGACTCCACGCCATCACTCTTTTCGCGCGTTTACTCCATTAGCAAAAACCATTAAGAGAAACGCGCGTTACGCGTCACTTGCAACAACGCGATGATGCCGATCTGGAACGCAATCAATTCCAGATCTTCTAGCGGGATGCCATTACAAAAAATTACATGACAAGAAAATGAATGGCATCCCCGCTAAATTTCCGGCAACAACACAAATACGTACATCCGCTTATCTCGCGCGCATAAGCTGACATAACAATCTGTCAGCGCGAATTCGAATTAATCAATTCGGATTCCGACATAAACATCGCGCAGCACTCGCTACAAGAACATCCCCACCCTCACCTATCATTCTTGAGAGGGTACTTTCGCGAAGAAAGTCTCCTATATTCCGCTTGGCGCGACGGATGAATTCTTTATCTAGCGCGTACTTTCCCAGGACCGAACCGGAAAGTAGATTTCGTATTGTCTCGATGTAATTGACGTAAATTCAACTCCAGTTCCATCAGGACCGGAGACTCACTTCTTATATTTTTAAAACGTGGGGGAATGATGGCTACGATCTATGTGAATGTGCTTGTCAATGTCGCCAAGGCAATTGCTGAAAACAATCTGGCGAAATATGTTTTTATGGTCGATTCGACTGGCTATAGCGGCGACGGCTCGGAAGGGACCAACGAATTGCGCACCAAGTGCCAAAACGGCGATACGATCGTGTGGTCGGCTGTTTCCATCAACCCTGGCGAATCCATTTCCATTCTTGCGTTTAACGGCCAGGCCATTCCCAATATGGTCAATCCGCAAAGGTATCCGCAATACGACGGAATGGTTTGGGGCGGCCGCGTCAACAGCGCGGGAAACAACGTCCAATATACGATTACCATGCTGCTGGAAGATAACGCTCATATGACGTTTGATCCGTTTATTACGGCAACCAATCCGACGCTCAATGAACGTTAAATAGCCGCCGTGCACAAACGATTCCAGCCTGTTTCCAGCACCGCAGACTGACTGGAATCGCACCGGCAGATGGAAAGGCCACGCAATGCGTGGCCATTTACGTTTTCAGCTACGCGCCGACATATAGTCGAACAGGCTCACGATATCCGAACTCGGCGCACTGCCCGCCTTGATACCCACCCAGAGCGTGCGCGTGGACCACGCATCCGCAAGTTTCACTTTGGAAACGCCGATCTTGCCGCGCTCGTCGCTCACCGAATCGCGCGGCAGGATGCCAATGCCCAGCCCCGCTTCGATCATGCGGCACACGCCATCAAAATTCGAAGCCTGAATGCGCAACTTGAGCGAGCGCTCGGCGGCGAACGCTGCGTCGGTCATGCGGGCGAGCAGCGAACTGCCGTCGCTCAGCCCGACATAATCTTCGTCGAGCGTATCCGCAAAACGAATGATGTCCTGCTTTGCAAAGCGATGCCCCTGCGGCACCAGCAACACGAGTTCGTCACGCCGATAAAGACGCCGTTCGACGCCCGGCGCGGGCACGTTGTCCGCGAACACGCCAATATCGGCCTTGCCTGCATTCAGCGCTTCGACGATCTCATGGCTCAGGCGCTCTTCAAGACTGACCTTGATGCCCGGATGCCCGTTGAGAAAGCCGGCGAGATCCACGGGCAGAAACTGCACGATCGCCGAGGTATTGGCCCACATACGCACGTGGCCGCGCACGCCGGCCGCGTAATCGCCCATCTCGCTCGCCATGCGGTTGACCTGATCGACCACGCGCGTGGCATGTTCGAGCAACGCGATGCCGGCGGGCGTGAGTTCCACGCCGCGCGCGCGGCGGATAAAGAGCGCGCAGTCCGTCACGCTCTCCAGTTCCGCAATGCGCTTGCTCACGGCAGAGAGCGTGAGCTGGCCGTGCTCGGCGGCCTTGGTCAGGCTGCCATGCTCCGAAACGAGCAGAAACACGCGCAACGACTGCAGATCGAAATGAAGCGGATTGACCATGATGCAAGGGGAAAGGTTTGCTAACGGAACCGATGGATCAGGTCATTGTGCGGCATCTGGCGCACATGCGAAAGGTGCGTGCCCCAAGCGGGCTTCGATAGGGAGGCAACGGAAGAAGGACTGTGGCAGGCGGGACGAGAGAGGCGGACGCGCGTGGCGCGTCCGTGCACGGGCTCGATCGCCCATGCTTTCGGCAGCCGGACGGCGCCCCCCGTCTCGCTGCGAAAGAGAAAAACAATCCGGGAAAACTTTTTCTCCGATCGGAAACTCTAGATCAGTTCGGAGATTTCGATGAGATTCAGATCGGGATCACGCACATAAACGGAGCGGATCTTCTGCGTCGCGCCCGTGCGCTCAACCGGTCCTTCCACAATGGGCCATTCGCACGCATTCAGATGCGCGATCACCGCATCGAGCGGCACCGCGGCGATAAAGCAGAGATCGAGCGCGCCGGGCACCGGCACATGCGCCTTCGGCTCGAATTCCGCGCCACGCACATGCAGATTGATCTTCTGGTTGCCGAAACGAAACGCGAGACGTCCCGCGCCAAAGGTTTCCAGTTGCATCTGCAACACTTCCGTGTAGAAGTGCTTCGTCGCTTCGGGGTCCACGCAGGTCAGGAGCAGATGGTCGAGATGATCGATCAATGCCATTGATTCACTCCTTATGAGAACGCGCGCTGCTCGGGCATGCCTTGCACGCCGCCAGGCAACGGATGAAGGTCGGTGCGGCGGCCCGCCTTGAGGATCTGGCTCGGCACGTCATGGCCGATCAGCGCAGGCAGGCGCGCCGACGCATCGAGCACGGCGGCAAGATTCACGCCGGTATCGTAGCCGTCCAGTTCGAGCATGTGTACCAGTTCTTCGGTGCAGACGTTGCCCGTGGCGCCCGGCGCGTACGGACAGCCGCCGAGCCCGCCGAGCGACGCATCGAAGCGCACGATGCCCGCTTCGAGCGCGGCCAGCGTATTGGCAAGCGCCATGCCGCGCGTATTGTGAAAATGCAGCGTCAATTCGAGCGCATCGAATTGTGCGCGCGAGCGCTCGCACAGTTCGCGCACCTGACTCGGATAAGCCATACCGGTCGTATCGCAAAGCGTGATGCCATGCACGCCGCGCTCGGCAAAACGCGCCATCCAGTCGAGCACGGTTGCAAGCGGCACATCGCCTTCCATCGGACAGCCCATCGCGGTAGACAGCGAGACGTTGATCGCCACGCCCGTGCCGCGCATTGCGTCGATCACATCGCCGAGTTGTGCAAACGACTGCTCGCGCGTCATGCGCAGATTCGCGCGATTGTGGCTTTCGCTCACGGACATCACGAGATTCACTTCATCCACGTTGCACGAAAGCGCGCGCTCCGCGCCTCGCACATTCGGCACAAGTACCGTATAGACCACGCCCGGCTGGCGCGCGATGCCATGCATGACGGCCTCCGCGTCGCGCAGCGCGGGAATCGCTTTCGGCGAAGTAAACGACGTGACTTCGATCTTCGCGTAGCCGCATGCGCTCAGCGCATCGATCAGTGCGATTTTATCGTCGGTATCGATAAAAGCCGCTTCGTTCTGGAAGCCATCGCGTGTTGCGACTTCGTTCAGATACAGGCGTTTTGACTGCTTCGTCATGGTCTCCTCCCGCGTTCAGATCACACCGCGTGCGCGCCAGGCGTCACGCGTCGCTGCGTCGATGCCGATCGATTCCAGCACCGTATCGGTATGCTCGCCGAGCGTCGGCGCGCTGTGCTCGATCACACCGGGCGTCGCGTTCAGCTTCGGCACGATGCCGGGCACCTGCACCGGCGTGCCGTCGGGCAGGCGGTCTTCGACGATCATCTCGCGGGCGTGGTAGTGCGGATCGGCGGCGATATCCGCCACGTCATAGATACGCCCCGCCGGAATGCGCGCCTCGTTGAGCGCGGCAAGCACATCGTCGAGCGTGCGGCGCGCGCACCAGGCACCGATCGCATCGTCGATGCGCGCGACCTGCGCGACGCGTCCGTCGTTCTGCGCAAGCGCCGGATCGGCGCCCAGATCCGGGCGCTCGATCAACTCCATCAAGCGGCGATAGATACTGTCGCCGTTGCCCGCAATCAGCGCGTATTTGCCGTCGCTGCAACGGTAGGCATTACTCGGCGCGATGCCGGGCAAGCTGCTGCCGGCAGGCTGGCGCACCGCGCCGAACACCGAATACTCCGGCAGCAGACTCTCCATCATGTTGAACACCGATTCATAAAGCGCGACGTCCACCACCTGGCCCTTGCCGCCCTGCTGCTCGCGATGGCGCAAGGCCATCAGGATGCCGATCACACCATGCAGCGCGGAAAGCGAATCGCCGATCGAAATCCCCACGCGCACCGGTGTACGTTCTGGCTCGCCGCTGAGATGGCGCAGACCGCCCATCGCTTCGGCCACGACGCCGAAACCTGGCCGGTCGCGATACGGTCCCGTCTGACCATAGCCCGACACGCGCAGCATGATGAGCCCCGGGTTGATCTCGCTGAGCACGTCCCAGCCCAAACCCCAGCCCTCGAGCGTGCCAGGGCGAAAGTTCTCGATCAGCACGTCTGTTTCCGATACGAGACGACGGATCACATCCTGCCCTTCCGGCGCGCGCAGATCGAGCGTGAGCGATTGCTTGTTGCGCGATTGCGCCGCCCACCACACGGAAGTGCCTTCGTGCAGCAGACGCCATTTGCGCAGCGGGTCCCCGCTGCCCGGCGGCTCGACCTTGATGACGCTCGCGCCGAACTCAGCGAGCATTTTCCCGGCGAACGGGCCCGCGATCAGCTGCCCAAGCTCCAGAACGCGGATACCCGAAAGGGGTCGTGACATGATTGTCTCCAGACTGGTTTTCGAATCTGGACACCATCATGGGCTGGATCGGGCGCTTTGATAATCGATGGTTGCTCAATCGGGGTTGAGCAAATGGAAAGGCTTGCGGTTCGCGAGCGCGCTTCCCGCAATATTCCCGAGATTTTCCCGCGCTTTTCCCGCGCTTTTCCCGATCGGAAACTTTTGTCGATCAAACAGCAAACCTCGTGGATCACGCGGGCCGCACAATGCAGCGTAACTGAAGGGTGACTGCATGGCGCGCCCTTCCGTGCTCCTTCAAGCGCAAAAGTTTTCCCGATTTCCGATCCGCCCATTTTCCCGCTATCGCTCATGACCGACCTGGCTGCGCCACCCCGCGTCGTTTTTCTCGACCGCGCCACTCTTGCGCCGCAAACCCGTTTGCGCGCGTTGCCGTTCGACCATCGCCTGGAAACTTACGATCGCACCTTGCCCGCCGAGGTGGCGCAACGTATCCGCGACGCCGACATCGTCATCACCAACAAGGCGCCGATCACGGCGGACGCGCTCGCACAGGCACCGCGCGTATGCATGATCGCCGTCGCGGCAACCGGCACCGACAATATCGATCTACAGGCCTGCGCCGCGCGTGACATCGTGGTGAGCAATATTCGCGGCTATGCGCGCAACACGGTGCCGGAGCACACCTTCGCGCTGATCTTCGCGCTGCGGCGCAGCCTCGTCGCCTATCGCGAAGCGGTGCGCGCCGGGCGCTGGCTCGAAGCGGGCCAGTTCTGCTTCTTCGATTATCCGATTCGCGATCTGGCAGGGTCGACGCTCGGCATTATCGGCGCGGGCGCGCTCGGGCAAGCAACGGCAGCGATCGGTCGTGCGCTGGGACTGCGCGTGCTGTTCGCGGCACACGGAGACCGCGCCGAAACCACCGAGGATTTCGTGCCGTTCGACACGCTGCTCGCGCAAAGCGACATCATCTCGCTGCACTGTCCGCTCACGCCCGCTACGCGCAACCTGATCGATGCAGCTGCTTTCGCACGCATGGCACGCCGCCCGCTGCTGATCAATACCGCGCGCGGCGGTCTCGTGGACGAAGCCGCGCTGGTCGACGCGCTTCAATCCGGGCAACTATCTGGCGCGGGTTTCGATGTGGTTTCGCAAGAACCGTTGCCTGCGCAACATCCTTTCCAGGCGATACTCGGGCATCCCGGCTTTATTCTCACGCCTCACGTTGCGTGGGCGAGCGACGAAGCGATTCAGGCGCTAGCCGATCAACTGATCGACAATATCGCGGCGTTTTATGCGGGGCAGCCGAGGCATGTCGTCGGACGCAAATAAACGCAACGCCTCAAAAAGCAAAAGGCCCTCGCGGGCCTTTTCATTTCCATCTCATCGCTAGCGAATCACGCGCGATGCATCAACAGCACATTCAAGCCGAAGCCGGATGTGCCGTGTGCCAGTCATCGATAGACTGACGCGCCTTGTGCTCCACCATGCTCACCACCATCAGCACATCGATCTTGAGCTTGGGAAACTCGAGGTCCACGACCGGCAACTGGACATCGCGTACTTCGTCTTTCACGCCTTTGATATCTGCGCGGCACAGCCATTGCGTGTCCGTCGCGTCGGCTTTCGTATCGACATTGATCTGAAAGCCCCGGTATTCGATCGACATTTAACTCTCCGCCATCTGACAAAACGTAAGCATCACGCGTTGCTGCACTGCAACGCCACCCACGAATATAGCACTGCTGGGTAAATCGTTCAGTACAGCGGGCCAGTGTGCATCAGACAGCGTCAAACGGGCGTGCTCAGAAACCCGCAGCGAGGCCGTCGCGCCGTGTATCGCTGGCCGCCACATAACCGCGTTCGGGATCATCGCGATCGAGTTTCCAGATGAATTGACCGGAGCCGAAATCCATATAAGGATCGTCGATACCCTGAATGACGTGGCCGCGCGCTTGCAGCGCCTGAGCGGTATCGGCATCGAAAGTCGATTCGATATCCAGCGTGAAATCTCGATTCACTTTCCAGCGCGGCGCATCGCACGCGGCCTGCGGTTGCTGGCCGTAATCGAGCATACGCACCACCGTCTGCAGATGACCTTGTGGCTGCATGTCGCCGCCCATCACGCCGAAACTCATGACCGCTTCATCGCGGCCATTCACCTGCTGCGTGAGGAACGCGGGAATGATCGTATGGAATGGCCGCTTGCCGCCATCGACCACATTCGGCGAAGCCGGGTCCATCGAAAAACCGCAACCGCGATTCTGCATGGCAATGCCGGTGCCCGGCACGACTACGCCCGATCCAAAGCCCATATAGTTGGACTGGATAAAGCTCACCATCATGCCGCGCTCGTCGGCGGCGGAAAGATAGATCGTGCCGCCCGAGCGCGGCATGCCGAAATCGAATTGCGTCGCGCGCTTCGGGTCGATCAGCCTGGCGCGTTCCTTAAGATACGCCTCGTCGAGCATCTGTTCGGGCGTCACTTCCATCGATTTCGGATCGGAAACATAGCGATAAACATCGGCGAACGCGAGTTTCATCGCTTCGATCTGCAGATGCTGCGATTCGATGCCATCGCATGGCAACGCGGCAATATCGAATTGCTCCAGAATGCCGAGCGCAATGAGTGCCGCAATGCCCTGCCCATTAGGCGGGATCTCATGCACGCGATAGCCGCGATAACCCTTTGAAATAGGCTCGACCCACTCTGCGCGATAGTTGCGCAGATCGTCGAGCGTGAGCGCCCCGCCGCCTTCGCGTGCAAACGCCGCGATGCGCTCGGCGATTTCGCCTTCGTAATACGCACGCGGCCCGGCTTCCGCGAGCCGCCGCAACGTGGCCGCATGGCCTGGCAAACGTACATGCTCGCTGATCTCGGGCGCGCGTCCGCGCGGCATAAATGTGTCTGCAAAACCCGGCTGATTGTGCAATTCGGGCACGGCAGCCTGCCATTTGCGCGCGACGATCGTGGGCACTGCGTAGCCGCGTTCGGCGATCTCAATTGCGGGCGCCATCAGGTCCGCGAACGGCAGCGAACCGAACTTCGCATGCAGCGCTTCCCAGCCTGCGATCACGCCCGGCACCGTGACCGTATCCCAGCCGCGTTTGGGCTGTCTGGCCAAGCCGTTTTCCTCGCCGTATTTGCGGCGGAAGTAGTCGAGATTCCAGGCAGCCGGCGCCGTGCCGGACGCATTCAGGCCATGCAGACGCTCACCGTCCCAGACAAGCGCGAAAGCGTCGCCGCCGAGGCCGCACGACACCGGCTCGACCACCGTGATCGCCACCGCAGCCGCAATCGCCGCGTCTACCGCGTTACCGCCTTTCCAGAGCATGCGCAAACCGGCCTGCGCCGCCAGCGGATGCGAGGTCGAAACGACGTTGCGGGCGAACACCGGCAAGCGCGGCGTCGGATAAGGGTTGTGCCAGTTAAAGCGTGTCATGACGATATCGTTGGAAGTGGTCGAAGCACGGCGAAGCGCCAGCCAGGCGCATCGGTCAGACGGACATGACAATTATCTTGAAGGCTCAAGCAAAAAAACATTAATATTTTGTTTTCGATACTTAAATATTTCTTCCATGCTCTCCCTGCGCATGCTGCGTACCTTGCACGCCGTCGCGCGTAGCGGCTCGTTCGCCCTCGCTGCGGAAAAGACCGCGCTCACGCAGGCCGCCGTGAGTCTGCAGATGCGTGGGCTCGAAGAAGCACTGGGGCGCCAGTTGTTCGACCGGCGCGCCCGTCAGGTGGCGTTCACGCGCGAAGGGCTGGAAATCTGCACGAAGGTCGAACGCATTCTCGATCTGATCGACGAACTGCCTGCCAGTGCGGACGATACGCTGCAAGGCTCGGTGATCGTCGGTGCCGTGGTCTCGGTGATCGGTGCGCTTTCGCTTGCCGTTGCGCACCTCAAGACCGGGCATCCCGAACTGGAAGTGCGCCTGACTTCCGCGCGCTCGGCCGAGCTGGCCGAGATGGTGGAAACGGGTGAAGTCGATGTGGCCGTGGTGGTCGGAAATGCCGACGGCACGTTGCACGAATCGCTCGCATGGACGCCGCTTTATGAAGAGCCGCTCATGCTTGTCACTAGCCGTGCCGTGAAAGGCAACGACACGCGGCGCATTCTGCGCGATCGACACTTTCTGCGTTTCGATCGCCGTGTGCCAACCGGCAACGTGATCGACAACGCCTTGCGCACACTCGGCATGAAACCGCAGGAATACCTCGAACTCAATTCCATCGAAACGATCGTCTCGCTCGTGCGCAACGATGTGGGTGTCAGCGTGCTGCCCGTGCTCCACAACGGCAATTGGCGTGACGATCCGAATCTGAAACTCATTGCCTTGAGCAATCCGCCGTTCATGCGCACGGTTGGCATGATTCACCGTAAAACCAATCGTCGCGCGGTCCTGTTCACTACGCTCGCACAAATGCTGCGCGAATAACGAAGTCATTGTCGCGCGCCAATCGGTCCGCGTTCAGCAAGCCCAACCGGAGCGCAAGCGAAGCGGAGTTAGGCCGCACAGGATTCAAGCGCGCGTGCGCGCATCCTCGTGGAACGGCCAATCGCATTCGCGTAAGCTGATGCCAATCTCCGCGCGGATGCTCCATGCCAAGATCGTCCATGTCATCGATAGTGAAGCGATGTTTGTTCTCCGGCATCGGCACCGGGTCCATGCTGTGCGCGCTCGCGCTCACGGCCTGCCAGCTACCCACGCCAGGTCCGCGTACGGATTCCACTGCCCTGAGCCTCACACAGGCGCGCGCGACGCCGCTGGGCGTGGCGATCGAAAATGCAATCGCTACGCATCCGGGTCTGAGCGGCATCGATCCGCTCGCGAGTCCGCTGGACGCCTTCGCCGCGCGCGTCGATCTCGTCCGCGCCGCACAACGCACGCTCGACGTGCAGTACTACATCTGGCGCAACGATCTCACGGGCACGCTCCTGCTCGAAGCGCTGCGCGAAGCCGCGGACAGAGGCGTGCGTGTGCGTCTGCTACTCGACGATAACGGCATCCCTTCCTCACTCGATGCCACGCTCGCCGCGCTGGATGCCCATCCCAACATTCAGGTACGGCTCTTTAATCCCTTCGCCATACGCAGCCCGAAATCGATCGGATTCCTCTACGATTTTTCACGCCTGAACCGGCGCATGCATAACAAGTCGCTGACCGCCGACAGCATGGCCACCATCCTCGGTGGCCGCAATATCGGCGACGAATACTTCGGCGCGACGGACGGCGTGGTATTCGCCGATCTCGATGTGCTGGCCATTGGCCCTGCTGCCAGCGATGTCGCGCACGATTTCGACCGATACTGGTCAAGCGCTTCGGCATGGCCCGCGCATGAAATCCTGCCCGCGCCGCAGCCAGCTCAACTCGATTCGCTCGATCGCGCCGCGCAAGCCGTTCAGACCAATCCCGCTGCAAAAGCCTTTATTGCAGCGCTGCAAGAGCAGACCGACGTACGCCGCCTGCTGGACGGCACCCTGCCACTCGAATGGGCGCCCACGCGCCTCGTGAGCGACGACCCGGCCAAGGCGAAAGGCAAGGCCGCGCCGGAATCGCTCGTACTCAATCAGTTGCGCGACATCCTCGGCGAACCGAAGCGCGAAATCGATCTGGTCTCGCCGTACTTCGTCCCCGGCGAATTGAGCACGCAATACTTCACGCAACTCGCAGCGAATGGCGTGACGGTGCGCGTGCTCACAAACTCGCTCGAAGCCACCGATGTGCTGCCCGTCCACGCCGGCTACGCGCGCCGTCGTAAAGCCTTGCTCAGCGGCGGTGTGGAATTATTCGAATTGCGCCGCGCGGCCGGCACAAGCGCGAACAAGGAACAGGCGCCCGGCGTATTCGGCAGTTCCGGTTCGAGCCTGCATGCGAAAACGTTCGCGGTAGATGACCGGCGCGTCTTTGTCGGTTCGCTCAATTTCGATCCGCGCTCGGCCAATCTCAACACCGAACTCGGCCTCGTGATCGAAAGCCCGGTGCTTGCGGGCCGCATCGAATCGGCGTTCTGGACCCAGGTTCCGAAGCTTGCCTGGCAGGCAAAACTCGACCCGGACGGTTCGCTCTACTGGACCCGCGAAACCGCAGACGGCACGATGCGTTACGACACCGAACCGAACTCGCGCTGGAGCACACGCCTGGCCGTCTGGTTCTTTTCCATCCTGCCGATCGAGTGGCTGCTGTAGCGCCGCCGCGTACGCACGCACTCATCCACGAATAATCATTTTTTTCCGATTGGAAACCCGGCGCACAATGCACCGGCGCACGACACTGCGCGCGGGTAACTCCCTATTTCGCACGAGTTGTCTATACAACAAGATTTGAGCATCCTTGCGCTCGTCTGCACGGGCGTCACGCCTACTTCCTGTTACCGGAGCCGTTCGTGGCCATTCCTGAATCCCTCGTCAAACTTGAGCCGGAAAGCCGCAAGCTGCTGGAATCCCGTTCAATCGACTACATTCCCGATACGGAACGCCACGGCAGCCTCTTCAGCCAGTTCACGCTCTGGCTTTCCGCCAATCTGCAGGTGACGGCGATCATCACGGGCGCGCTCGCCGTCGTGCTTGGCGGCGACGTGTTCTGGTCGCTTATCGCGCTGTTGATTGGACAACTGATCGGCGGCGCGGTGATGGCGCTGCACGGCGCTCAAGGTCCGCAACTCGGCCTGCCGCAGATGATTTCGAGCCGCGTGCAGTTTGGCGTGTATGGCGCGGCCATTCCTATCGTGCTCGTCTGCCTCATGTATGTGGGCTTTTCAGCGAGCGGCACCGTGCTCGCGGGCCAGGCCACCGCGCAATTGCTGGCTGTTTCCGATACGACCGGCATCTGCCTGTTCGCAGCGCTGATCGTCGTGCTGACGATACTCGGCTATCGTTCGATTCACTTTGTCGGACGCATCGCCAGCGTGATCGGCGTGCTGGCGTTCTGCTATATGTTCGCGCAACTCTTTGCGCATCACGATATTGGCGCGCTGCTCGCCAACCGGCATTTCACCGTGGCGAGCTTCCTGCTTTCGATGTCGCTTTCGGCTTCGTGGCAGATTGCTTTCGGTCCTTATGTTGCAGACTATTCGCGCTATTTGCCGCGCTCGACTTCGCCCGCTAAAACCTTTCTGGCGGTCGGATCAGGGTCGGTGATCGGTGCGCAGTCGGCGATGGTATTCGGCGTGTTCGCCGCTGCGCTCGCCGGGCACGAATTCGCGCACCACGAAGTGGCGTATATCGTGGGGCTTGGCGCAAGCGGCGCGGTCGCGGCCATGCTGTATTTCAGTATCGCTTTCGGCAAGCTCACGGTGACCACGCTCAACGCCTACGGCAGCTTTATGTCGATGGCCACGATCGTTAGCGCGTTTCGTGCGAAACGCGCTATTTCCACGCGTCATCGCCTTATCTATATCGTCGGCATGGTGGGGATTTCGACACTGGTTGCACTCGCCGGACGCCACTCCTTCCTCAAGGAATTCACGGCATTTATTCTGTTCCTGCTGGCTTTCTTCACGCCTTGGAGCGCCATCAATCTCGTCGATTACTATTGCTTTACGCAGTCGCGCTATGACGTGCCCGCGCTCTCCGATCCCCATGGCCGCTACGGCCGCTGGAATGTGAAAGCGATCACGATTTACGTGCTAGGCGTGCTGGTGCAAATGCCCTTTATTTCCACGAGTTTTTATACGGGCCCTTTCGTCGATGCGCTGGGCGGCACCGATATTTCGTGGATTCTCGGCCTGATCGTTCCCGGTGTGATCTATTACGTCACCATGCGCCGCGCGCCGCAAACCATTCCTGAGCGTTTGATTCTGCCAATCGAGCGCGACTGAAAATACGACTGAAAATACAATTCCTGGCACCCAATAAAAAACGGCTCTGGACGATCAATCCAGAGCCGTTTAGCTTTCACGCTTTAATGCTTCACACTACTCAGGACGCAGCATTGAGCGCCTGAATCGCCTCCAGCGCACCGCCCACCATCTTGCGCAGCACGGGCTCGACGCGCTCTGCAAGCGCAGGCGCGTAGTCGAACGGCGCATGCTCATTCATATACGTCGACTGGCACATTTCAAGCTGGATCGCGTGCACGCCCTGTTCCGGCGCGCCGAAATGACGCGTGATATAGCCGCCCTTGAAACGCCCGTTTGCGATCCACGTAAAGTCGCTCGCGGCAGCGGCCTGCTCCGCGCGCGCCTGCACCGATGCGTGCGTCGTGCGCCCTTCCTGCGTACCGATATTCAGATCCGGCAGTTTGTCTTCGAATAGACGCGGCAACACGCTCGCAATCGAATGCGCTTCCCACAACAGCACATTGCCGTGCTGGCTGCGCAGGCGCTCAAGCTCGGCGCGCAGCGTCTGATGATACGGTTGCCAATACGCCTGCACCCGGCGCTCGCGCTCCGCCGCATCGGGCGCACAACCTTCGCGATAAATCGGCTCGCCACGGAACGTTTCCGTCGGGCAGAGCGAGGTGGTCGTCTGCCCCGGATAGAGGCTTTCATCGTTAGGCGGGCGATTCAGGTCGATCACGTAACGCGAGACGCGCGCGCCCAGAATGGTCGCGCCCAGCGACTTCGCAAATGCATAAAGGCGATCGAGATGCCAGTCGGTATCCGCGACGGTCAACGCGACGTCCGTGTATTGCGCGCGCAGCGTCTCGGGAATCGTGGTGCCCAGATGCGGAATCGAAACGAGCAGCGGCGCATCGCCGCGCTCGAGGGTGTAGAGATCGGTCATGAGTCGGTCGGTCCGTTCGTGATGAGGCGCTCAGGCGTCTGCGAGCAGGCGTGCCAGCGTCGCGCGATAGTCGGCATAGAGCCGCGCTTCGTCGCGATGGCGGCGGCCTTCGACAACCTTTTCGCCGCCCGTGTAGACATCTAGCACCGGCGTTTGCCCATGCTCGCAGAACACCACCGAAGAAAGCCAGTTTTGCGGCGTTTTTTCAGCGAGGTCGGGATGCTGCGCGTCGAGCACGATCCAGTCAGCGCGCGCGCCCGCTTCGAGCGCCCCCACCTTGCGGCCGGTCGTCCGTGCGCCGCCTGTGAGCGCCGCGCTGTACAGGCGGTCTGCCACGCTGGTCTGTTGCGGCGACGCCAGCACATTGCGCTCGCGGCGCACGAGGCGCTGCCCGTATTCGAGCAGACGCAATTCCGCGCGCCAGTCCACGCCGATATGACTATCCGAACCCACGCCAAACACGCCATTCGCGCCGAGATAGTCGTGCGTCGGGAAGATGCCGTCGCCCAGATTGGCTTCGGTGGTCAGACACAAACCCGCCACCGCGCCGCTGCGTGCGAGCGCCTGCGTTTCGCGATCGTCGACATGCGTTGCGTGCACGAGGCACCAGCGCGCATTCACATCGAAGCGATCGAGCAGCCATTGCACCGGACGCGCGCCTTCGGTTTCGATGCAGGCCTCGACTTCGGCGGTTTGTTCGGCGATATGAATATGCACCGGCGCATCCGGCGAAATCGCATCGAGCCCAGCCAGCAGCGATCGCAATGACGCTTCCGAAACGGCGCGCAGCGAATGCGGCGCAACGCCATAGCGCAGTGCGCCATGCTCGGGCCGCGCGCCGCGCAACGCTTCCACGATGCCCAGCAATTGCTCGGGCGTGTTGATGAAGCGGCGCTGATCCTCGCGCGGCGCACGCGCGCCAAAACCGCTGTATTGATAGAGCACTGGCAGCATCGTCATGCCCACGCCGGTTTCGCGCGCCGCATCGACCACGCGTTGCGCGAGTTCCGCCGGATTCACATAACGCTGCCCATCCTGCGCGTGATGCACATAATGGAATTCGCAAACCGACGTATAACCGGCCTTCAGCATTTCCACATAGAGCCAGCGCGCGACGGCGCCCAGATCGTCGGGCGTGATGCGCGCGGCGAAGCGATACATCAGATCGCGCCAGCTCCAGAAACTATCGGTGGGATTCGCGCGGTATTCGGTGAGCCCGGCCATCGCACGCTGGAACGCATGCGAATGAAGATTAGGCATCCCAGGTATAACCGGACCCGATGCCTTCGCGACACCATCGGGCGCTGCATCGAGACCGGACTGCACGCGCAGCAGCGTGCCCGCTGCATCCCATTCGAGCAGCACATTGCGTTGCCAGCCTTGCGGCAGCCAGGCCTGTGCCGCGAACAGCGAGCGCGAAGCATCATTCATAGTCGTGGCGTGATTCATGCGGTGAGAGGACGATCGAAAACGGTCTTGCCGCCGCGCACGACACGCGTACACAACGGACGGCCGATCCAGTAAGCGAGTTCAGCAAGCGATTGCACTTGCCACACCGCGAAATCGGCGGGACGGTTCACGGCCAGCGTGCCGTGGCGTGCGGCGTCGCCGAATGCGCGCGCGGCGTGCTGCGTCACGCCTTGCAGCACTTCGGGCACGGTCATGCGGAACAGCGTCGTCGCCATATTCATCATGAGCAGCAGCGAAGTGGCCGGCGAGGTGCCCGGATTGCTGTCGGTCGAAATCGCGATGGGCACGTCGTAGCGGCGCAGCAATTCGAGCGGCGGCAACTGCGTTTCGCGGATGAAGTAATACGCGCCCGGCAGCAGCACCGCCACGCTGCCCGCTTCCTTCATCGCGGCCACGCCCGCTTCGTCGAGAAACTCGAGGTGGTCGGAAGACAGCGCGCCGTATCGCGCGGCCAATGCCGCGCCGCCGCTATTCGACAATTGCTCCGCGTGCATCTTGACCGGCAGATTGCGGCGCGCAGCGGCTTCGAACACGCGCTCGCTTTGCGCAAGCGAAAAGCCGATGCGCTCGCAGAACACATCGACGGCATCGACCAGACCTTCGTCCGCCAGCGCGGGCAACATACGCTCGCAGACTTCGTCGATATAGGCATCGGCGCGACCCGCGTATTCGGGCGGCAACGCGTGCGCGCCGAGAAAGGTCGTGCGCACCGTGACCGGATAGCGTTCGCCCAGCTGACGCGCGACGCGCAGCATCTTGCGCTCCGCGTCGAGTTCGAGGCCGTAGCCCGATTTGATTTCGACAGCCGTGACGCCTTCGGCCAGCAAAGGCTCCAGGCGCGCCGCCGATTGCGCAAACAGCGACGCTTCGCTCGCCGCGCGCGTGGCGCGCACGGTCGAGACGATGCCGCCGCCATTGCGCGCGATTTCTTCGTAGCTCACGCCAGCGAGGCGCTGCGCGAATTCATCGGCGCGCTGGCCGCCATAGACAAGATGCGTATGACAATCGACGAGACCCGGCGTGACCCACGCGCCTTGCAGGTCTTTGCGCGGCCACGGCGCGAAAGCCGCCGGTAACGCCGCTGCCGCGCCCATCCAGACGATGGTGCCGTTTTCCACGGCAATCGCGGCATGCTCGATGGTGTCGCGCGGGTCGCCCTGCGCGCACAGATTCAGGTTGTGCCAGACAGTCTGGTTCATGGCTTGATGGACTCCAGTGCGATGGCGAGCAAGGCGCCCTCGCCTTCCGTCTCGATGCGTGCGTGACGCACGGCATCCGTGGTGTCTGTGGTGTCCGTGGTATCGATACGCAGCGTATCGCCTGCGCCCAGCGCAACGCGTTCTGCGCCGCTCACACGAACATTCAAGGCACCGCTTGCGCAGTAGAGCAGCACTGTTTCGCCGCTGACCTCACGCGTGACACTATCACGCCAGATTTCGAAGGTTGCGCGCGCAACCTCACGGCGCACCATCAGATTGAGATCGCGCGTAGGACCGTCGATCAGGCGCGCCGAAATGGGCGCTTCGCCGTCGAAACGCGCCACATCCAGCGCGTTGGCAAGCGTGTGCGTACGCGCCTGCTCGCCCGTTTCGTCGAGCACCATGCCCGCGCCTTCCAGCAGCACGAGCGTGCGCGCCACGCCGTCGAAACGCGAAAACGGCCCGGCCTGGGCCACGTCCGCGACGCTCACGCGCCACGCGAACGCTTCAGGCGAGCCGCTCAAAGCGATTTCGCGCGTGACGCCGCCGCCATTCTTCCACGGCGACGCCACCAGATCCGCGCCGCGCAGCAGCGTAAGCCGCGCGGCGGATTCAAGCGGGGCAGCTTGCATGGCAGGCGTATGAATCATCGGCCCAGCATCGGCAGCTTGAGGCCCGCTTCGCGAGCGGTCTGCTGCGCGAGTTCGTAGCCGGCATCGGCGTGACGCATCACGCCCGTGGCCGGGTCGTTGTGCAGCACGCGGCCCAGACGCTCATGCGCAGCCTGCGTGCCGTCGGCGACGATCACCACGCCCGAGTGCTGCGAGAAGCCCATGCCCACGCCGCCGCCGTGATGCAGCGACACCCACGATGCCCCGCCCGCCGTGTTGAGCAGCGCGTTGAGCAACGGCCAGTCGCTCACGGCATCCGAACCGTCTTTCATCGATTCCGTTTCGCGGTTCGGGCTCGCGACCGAACCCGTATCCAGGTGATCGCGGCCGATCACGATCGGCGCCTTCAGTTCGCCGTTCTTGACCATTTCGTTGAACGCCTGACCCAGACGATAGCGATCCTTCACGCCCACCCAGCAGATACGCGCGGGCAGGCCCTGGAACGCGATGCGCTCGCGCGCCATGTCGAGCCAGTTATGCAGATGCGGATCATCGGGAATCAGTTCCTTGACCTTGGCGTCGGTCTTGTAGATGTCTTCGGGATCGCCCGAAAGCGCGACCCAGCGGAACGGACCCTTGCCTTCGCAGAACAGCGGGCGGATATACGCCGGCACGAAGCCCGGGAAATCGAAGGCGTTTTCCACGCCCATTTCCAGCGCCATCTGGCGGATATTGTTGCCGTAATCGAGCGTGGCCGCGCCGCGTTCCTGCAGCGTGAGCATGGCCTGCACCTGATGCGCCATCGACTGCTTCGCCACCTTGACGATGCTGTCCGGCGCAACCTTCTGCGCCTCGCGCCATTGCTCGACGCTCCAGCCTTGCGGCAGATAACCGTTGATCGGATCGTGCGCGCTGGTCTGGTCGGTCACGCAGTCCGGCGTGATGCCGCGCGCCACGCATTCGGCGAACACATCGGCTGCATTGCCGAGCAGACCGACCGAAACCGGCTTGCCCGTCTGCTTCGCTTCTTCGACGATGGCGAGCGCTTCATCGAGCGTCTTCGCCTTGCGGTCCACATAACGCGTCTTCAGACGGAAGTCGATGCGCGTCTCGTCGCATTCCACCGCGATCATCGAGAAACCCGCCATCGTTGCGGCCAGCGGCTGCGCGCCGCCCATGCCGCCCAGACCGCCCGTGAGAATCCAGCGGCCCTTGGGATTGCCGTTGAAATGCTGGTTGGCCACCGAGTAGAACGTTTCGTAGGTGCCCTGAACAATGCCCTGCGAGCCGATATAGATCCAGCTGCCCGCCGTCATCTGGCCGTACATCATGAGGCCCTTGCGGTCGAGTTCGTGGAAGTGCTCCCACGTGGCCCAGTGCGGCACGAGATTCGAATTCGCCAGCAGCACGCGCGGCGCATCCGCATGCGTGCGGAACACGCCCACCGGCTTGCCCGACTGGATCAGCAGCGTCTCATCCTCGTTCAGATCCTTCAGCGACGCCAGAATCTGGTCGAAGCATTCCCAGTTGCGCGCGGCGCGGCCGATGCCGCCATAAACCACCAGCGCGTGCGGATGCTCGGCCACTTCCGGGTCCAGATTGTTCTGGAGCATGCGGTACGCGGCTTCGGCCAGCCAGGTCTTGCAGACCTTCTCGCTGCCGCGCGGCGCGCGGATCGTGCGGGACGGGTCGAGGCGGGGATCGGTGAAGTTCGGATGGTTCATGGCGTTCGTTCGTCTCGGGATGGAAGTTCGGGCGCGACCGGAAGGTTTTCCAACGTCTGCTTCAAGCGGCGTCGCGGCAACGTGAGAGCTAGTCTATCGCCGTTAAGTTGTATATACAACTCGTTTCAATAAAACAATCGTAGGGGCTTACCCTGGCGATTTTGCGGATTTATTGCATCAATCGAACGATTCCCGCCGATTCACGCCGACATGTTGAATAGACAAGATCACGCCCTCACACCGTCAGAAAAATTCGATATGAAGAATCCTTCCGATGCGCCTTATGCGTTACTAATATTTCTGTCTGGGACGTGATTTCTCCCGGCAAACGCCCCCCAACGCTCCAAAACGCACCATTTCACATGTCGTCCTGTGAGCGGGCGCGCCGGCTCCCGTGGAAGCCCGTCGATGGCTTTTCTGCGGACACCGGCGCCTCGCGAAGGCTGAGGCATGGCATCTCTGCGCGTGTACGGCTTCGGCGCGACGCTGTGCGGCTTCGCGCTGACCTGCGTCCGCCTCGTCCTGCTTCTGGCGGCGGAGTCCGCGCTGCCCGCGCGCGCCGCAACCTGTGCGCCGCCTGCGCCCAGCGCCACGTCCTATACCGCCGATGGCTGCAACGGCACGGTCCCGGGCGGCACCTTCAACACCGGCGCCACGGCCTACGCGGCGGTGTTTCACGCGATCAATGCCGGCACCATTACCGTGACCGCGCCGGTCACGCTCGAATCGGCCGGCGACAACTCGACCGGCGCGTATGCCAACAACGGCGGCTCGATCGACTTCGGCGCAAGCACGAACACGAGCACGATCAGCGTGATCGGCGCGCACTCCAACGGCGTCCATGCGTTTTCCACGGGCGCGTTCATTACGGGCAGCATCAACCTGACGACGAGCGGCGACCGCGCGCACGGCGCGTTCATGGACTACGGCGGCGTGATCGTCCTGCACGACTCAACGCTCGTGACGAACGGCTATCAGGCGGCAGGCGTCGCGGTGGCGACCGGCGCGTTCACGCTGAGCGGACCGAGTTCGATCCTGACGACCGGCGACGGCGCGCCGGGACTTTCGGCGACCTCCGGCAACTCGAGTATCGCCATCGATGCGCTCGACGGGCGGACCTCGGTGGTGACGACCGGCGCGGGATCGGCGGGCGCGAAGGTCGATTCCAGCGACACGATCACGCTGCGCGGCGTCGATCTGCGCACCATCGGCGATGTGTCGAACGGGCTCTACGTCTCGGGCGCGGGCAGCGTCATCACGGCCGACGACACAACCGTCACGACGCTCGGCGCATCCTCGATCGGCGCACAGGTGCTGGCCGGCGGCAGCCTGACGCTCACGGGCGGCGCAATCTCGACGGGCGGCAGCGCCGCGACGGGTCTCGCGGCAGACGGCGCAGGATCGACGATCGTCGCGCAGGGCACGCATATTTCGACTTCCGGCGCGAGCGCAGATGGCATCGACGTGAGCCATGGCGCGCAACTGGCGCTCGACGCGGGCAGCGTGAGCGTCAGCGGCCAGAACGCGAACGCACTGCACCTCGCAGGCGCAGGCGATGCGACGACGCAAACCGCCCTCCTCGCGAACAGCACGCTCGCGAGCGCGCAGGGATCGGCGATCGACGTGCTCAATGGCGTGGCCGTGGTGCGTCTTGCGGGCGGCAAGGCCGCCGGGCCCGCGTTACTGACGCTCGAAAGCGTCACGCTGCCGAGCCAGATCGACCTTCTGGCAAGCGGTTCGGCGCTCTGCGGCGCGGCGCTCATGAGCGGCGCCGCCAGCACGGGCGCCATCGCACAACTGACGCTGGTCAACGGCACAAGCTGGACGATCACCGGCGATTCGATACTGACGGGCCTGAGCCTCGACAACAGCACCGTGGCGTTCGCTTCGCCCGCGCTCGCCGGGTTCCACACACTGACGCTCACACGCCTGACCGGCGGCAACGCGACGCTCGTGATGAACACCTCGCTGGGCAGCGATACGTCACCGACCGACCGCGTCATCGTCAACGGCGGCGCGGTGACGGGCACGACCGGCCTGCGCTTTCTCAACGCGGGCGGACGCGGCCAGGTCACCACCTACGGCATTCCGGTGATCGTCGTGCTGAATGGCGGCACGGCGCCGGCAGGCAGCTTCGTGCAGCTCGGGCGCGCTGTCGCCGGGCCTTACGAATATCATCTGTTTCGCGCGGATTCGGGCAACTGGTTGTTGAGTTCGCAACGAATTCTGATCCCGCCGCTGCCACCGTTACCGCCCTCGCCAACACCGCCCGCTCCCCCCGGCCCGACGCCCACGCCAGTGCCTGACTATCGGCCCGAAGTGCCGGTGTATCTCGCCAACGAATACGCCGCCACGGCCATGTTCATCCACACGTTGCGCGACCGCATGCCAACGCTGCCCGCGAGCGGCAATAGCGCGTGGCTACGCCTGACCGGCCGCACCGATCAAGGCTCCGGCCCGGCCGATAACTACAGCGCGCGCACCAACACCATCGTCCTGCAGGGCGGCGGCGACATCATGCAGCGCGCGCTTTTCAGCGATGCAGACCGTCTGCACCTCGGCGCGATGGCGGCCTACGGCAACGCGCAGAGCGCAGGCTACGCAGCAGGCAACGACGCACAGACCTCGGGCAGCACACAGGGTTACAGCGGCGGCGTGTACGCCACCTGGTTCGCCGACGCGGCCACGCAATCCGGCGCCTATGTCGATAGCTGGTTTCAGTACGCATGGTTCGATAACGCCGTGAACGGCAGCGACCTGCCCGGCGTCCACTATCACACGCAGCGCATGCTGGCTTCGCTGGAAGGCGGCTGGGCGTTCGCGCCCGGCGCGGGTGCGAACTGGCAGATCGTGCCGCAGGCGCAGGCGATCTGGGTACACAGACTTGGCGTCGATACGACCGAGCCCAACGGCACCACGCTGAACGCCGGTGTCGGCAACGATCTGATGACCCGCCTCGGCGTGCGGATCGTGCGCGCGCTGGAGCTTGCGGGCGCGTTGCTGCAATGCCACCTGACGCTCAACTGGTGGCACGACAGTTCGACATCGTCGGTGGACTTTAGCGGCGTCACGCTGGATCAGAGCGCGCCTGCGAATCGCTATGAAGCGAGAATCGGCATCGAAAGCGCGTGGTCGCCGCGCTGGAGCGGCATGGCGGAAATCGGCGGGCAATGGGGCCGCAGCGGGACCGCGGGCGATTATCGGCAATACGCGTTGCGGCTTGCCGCGCGTTATCGGTGGTAATGGCGAATAGCGCGGATAAAAACTTAAACCGATCCCGCGAGATGAAAACGCGAAGCCGGATGCCAGAGCCGCACCGAAGTGGCCACATGCCGCCCGACCCAGGTGCGCCGCAACAGCAGCAGGCAAGGCTCGCCGATCTCCATTTCGAGGTACTGACGCACGCGCGCGTCGGGCTTTTGCGCGTAGATGCGGAATTCCGCGCGCTGGATCGGCGCGAGACGCACCATGTAGTGATTGGGCGTTTCGACCGTGAAATCCTGCTCCAGATACTCGGGAAACACTTCGGGATTCACGTAGCGATCCTCGTACTGGATCGGCTCGCCCTCTTCGCTGTGCACGATGCGCGAATGGAACACGGGACCGGCGTCGAGTTCGAGCGCGGCGATGGCGCTTTCGTCGTCGCTGGCTTCGAGCGCGAGCACACGCGCCGCGTGACGATGGCCGCGCGCGGCGATTTCATCGGCGATATTGCGGATCTGCAGGACCGTCGATTCGTACTGGCGCGGCGCGACATACGTGCCCGAACCGCGCACGCGGTTGAGCACGCCCTCGGTCATCAGTTCGCGCAGCGCGCGCGACACGGTCATGCGCGCCACGCCGAACTCCTTGACCATCTCCGTTTCCGAAGGCACGACGTCACCGGGCTTGAGCGCGCCGCTCTCGATTTGCGCGAGGACGTGACGCTTGATCTGTTCGTAGGCGGGCAGCGACGAGTCTTTAGCCGGCTTCTTTTGCATGGTCTTCGTTCTGGTAATGGGCGGCATCGCGGCAAAACGCGACGAGGCGGCCAGATCGGCCGAGGCACATTGTACCGTCCGACTTGCCGCCGCCCGCGCGCCCTGGCCCCGCTATTCAGGCATGCATGGCGCACCGGTCCCTGCGCGGATTCGTTCACGGACTGCGTGCTAAGATCGGCCGCTATCCAATCTCACAACCCCGCGCAGGCGCCGCCGCGCCTGGCGAACCTGCGCGTTCCCGGCGAACCATCTTGCACGCACCGACCCAACTTCTCTTCCTGCCCGGCGCTTCGGGCGACCCGGCGTTCTGGCAACCGCTCGCCGATCATCTCGAACATACGGCCACGCGCCGCTTCGTGACGTATCCGGGCTTTGGCGGCGTGCCGGCCGATCCCGATGTCGAGCATTTCGAAGATCTCGTGCGCAAGGTCGTGCAGCAGATCGACCAGCCGACCGCGATCATCGCCCAGTCGATGGGCGGCGTGATCGCCATGCGCGCCGCGCTCGCGAAGCCCGCGCTGATCACCCATATCGTGCTGGCCGTGACGTCGGGCGGCATCGATACGCAGGCGCTGGGCGCGCAGGACTGGCGCGCGGATTTCGCCGCGCAGAACCCGCAACTGCCGGACTGGTTCCTGACGCTGCGCGAAGACCTCTCGGGCGAACTGTCCTATATCCAGCAGCCGGTGATGCTGCTGTGGGGCGACAACGATCCGGTCAGCCCGCTGGCCGTGGGCGAACGCCTGCTCGAACTGCTGCCGAATTCGGAACTCGACGTGGTCAACGGCGGCGGCCACGATCTGGCGAATGCGCATGCGCGCGTGCTCGCGCCGCTCGTCGACGAATTCCTGCTCGGCAGCCAGGCCGACTACGAGGAAGACAGCGACTTCGACGATGAAGACGACGAAGACGATCTCGACGAAGACGGCGACGACACAAACCGCCACGCCTGACCTCCGCCTTTCGCGGCCCCGCTCGCTCATGCACGGGGCCGCGTCCCTCCGGTTTGCATCCGCAAACCCGCCGCGCCGGCAATCTCAATTCTTTCAATTAGCATTCAATTCACGTCGATCTGACGTGAAAAGCCCGCTTGCGTCCGTTATTCCAGCTTGACATTCACACAGCATAAGGCGACTATTGGCCAGTTCGATAAACGAAACGATGTTCATATATCGAACACACAATAATAACAACGGGCCTGGCCGCTTCGCGTAACGCATGCACTGCGCCGCGTGAGGCACTTACGAACCCGCTGCGCCGGGGCTACACGCCTTTGAGCACAGGAGACGCGCCGCCGCTCGGCATCCTGACCACACGCCAAAGTCTGACTGAATCACGCGACCCACGCGCAGCCAGTCCGCCGCATGGGGACGGGCCCATCCGCACACGCACGCCGATCCTGACCGCCCTGGCCAGCAAGATGGCGACCGCTAGAAATAGCCACCGAAGCCACACGCAGCGTGAGCAATAACAGCATGAAAAGAGACCACAACCCCGGCGCACAAGCGCCTGCGAAGGGACGCGGCGTGGTTGCCGCCCTCGTCTATGTATTCGAACGGGTCATGCCCGATCCGTTTGTCCTGTCGATCTGCCTGACCGCCTTCGTCGCCGTCCTCGCGCTCGTCATCGCGCCGCACGGCAATGTGCCGACCGTGCTCGACGCCTGGTACACGGGCACCTTCGGCATCCTCGGTTTTGCGCTGCAGATGATCCTGATTCTCGCGACCGGTTACGCCATCGCCGAAGCGCCGATCGTCCAGCGCGGCCTGCGCGCGCTCGCCGCCCATGCGCAGACGCCCGCGCGCGCCGCGCTGCTGGTGTTTCCGGTCGTGGCGATTGCGGCCTGGCTCAACTGGGGGCTTGGGCTGATCGTCGGCGCCCTGCTGTCGCGTGAAATCGCGCGCCGCGTGAAGGTGGATTTCGCGTGGCTGGTGGCGGGCAGCTATTCGGCGTGGTCGATCTGCAATAGCGGCCTGTCCAGCTCGATCGCGCTGTCGCAGGCTTCGCACGGCAACGCGCTCAATCTGGTCGAAAAAGCCACCGGCCAGGTCGTGCCGCTCGCGCAGACGGTGTTCGCGCCGTTCGTGTTCGTGCCGACCGTGCTGGTGGTGGTCGTCATGACCTTCATCTTCATCCGCATGCACCCGAAGGCCGAAGACGTGGTGGCCTTCAACCAGACGGCCGAAAGCGCCGATAACGCCCCGAGCGACGACCCGCACGCGCGTATCAGCGACACGCCTTCGTTCGCCACGCGCCTCGAACAGTCGATGCTCGGCACGCTGCTGCTGATCGTGCTGGGCGGCGGCTATCTGGCGATGGAGTGGAGCGAAAAAGGCTTCGATCTCGACATCAACACGACGATCCTGATCTTCCTGCTGATCGGCCTCGCGCTGCAGCGCACGCCGATCGCCTATGCGAATGCGATCCGCCGCGCCGCGCGCCAGACCGGTTCGATGCTGCTGCAATACCCGGTCTACGGCGGCATCATGGGCATCATGAAGGGCACGGGTCTGGCGTCGATGATCGCCAAGGCTTTCGTGACGATCGCCACGCCCGTCACGCTGCCGATCTGGAGCTATCTGAGCTCGCTGATCATCACGCTGCTGGTGCCGAGCGCCGGCGGCCACTGGGCCGTGCAGGGGCCGTTCGTGCTACCCGCCGCGCTGAGCCTGCACGCATCCGTGCCGCGCACCGCCATGGGCGTGGCGATGGCCGAAAACGTCTCGAACATGCTGCAGCCGTTCTGGGCGGTGCCGATCGTCGCGATTGCGGGCATCCGCATCCAGCGCGTGATGGGCTATACCGCCGTGACCTTCGCGGTGTCGCTGGTGATTTATGCGGTGGCGCTGTGGCTCGTGCCCTGAGCGCGATCCCGGCGCGATCTGATCCGCCGATCCGCTGATCGGTTAATCGCCTGATCGAAACGGCGCTGCGTGCCTGGTTGCGCAGCGCCGTTTTTTGCTTTTTTCATCCCGCCTGCCGCAGCGCGCAGCGTCCGCGCAATTGCGCCACAATGAACAGCCGCGCTACGCGTTCCAGGAGCCTGCCGTGACCGCACACCCGCCGTCCAGCGACGATCTCGACCCGCGCCTGATCGATTTCGCGCGCGAAGTGTTCGATAGCGCACGCCGCGGCGAAGCGGCCACGCTCGCCACGCTGATCGACCAGGGCCTGCCGCCCAATCTGCGCAACGAGAAAGGCGACAGCCTCGTGATGCTGGCCAGCTACCACGGTCACGCCGACGCGGTACGCGCGCTAATCCAGCGCGGCGCCGACCCCGACCTGCGCAACGACAACGGCCAGACGCCGATCGCCGGCGCCGCCTTCAAGGGCTTTGCCGATGTGGTGAGCGCGCTGCTCGACAATGGCGCCGACGTCGAAGGCGCCTCGCCCGACGGCCGCACCGCGCTGATGATCGCGGCCATGTTCAATCGCGTCGATATCGTCGATCAACTGCTGTCGCGCGGCGCGAATCCGCGTGCGCAGGACGGCGCGGGCAATACGGCATTCGACGTCGCCAACGGCATGGGCGCCACCGACGCCGCCGCGCGGCTCGCCTATGCAAGCGGCAGGACGGCCTGAATTCGCAGGCTGCTGCACACGCGTGGCGATGTCGCAGCGCCAAAATCATCGCTCGAATAATCACACGCCGATTCACACCCTGGTGTCAGTCCTGGTTTGCATACGAGGCGCCGCCAGGCGACGCTATCCCTGTAGCCCGCGTATGCGGCACATGACTTGCTCTGACATCTTGTGTAACCCGTGATATTGTTGGGTTACCGGAGTCGTAGCGCCCAAGTGCCCGTCAATCGAACTCTGTCACCTTCGCGAGCGTCGCCATGAGTGATGTACGCCACCATCTGAGTCCGCGCGACCGCGTGGAATTGCTCTGCTGGCTCACCTGCGGGAGCCTCGGAGCGTACTATCTCAACGAATCCTGGCCCAACGCGGCCTTTCACGTGCAGGCGGCGCACAAGTGGCTCGACCGCCACGCGCGCGAAGCCGACTGGCTGGCCATCGCGCGGCTCACCGCCCTCGCGCAGGAAATCGCCAAGCAGCACGCGTGGTTCGTCGACGCCACATGGGCGCGCGACGCGGTCGAGGAAATTCTCGATACCGACGACCTCAACTATCAGGCCAAGCTGGTGCTGCAAGTGCTCAAGGACTGCGAGCTGGCGCTGGCCGACCGCCGCGCCGCCGATTGATTTCGCGCCTGCTTGCTGCAAAGGCTTTGGCAAACTGAATCGCCGCACGTTTCTCCATCAAACGATGGAGGCGGCGGCGCTTTCGTCGCACCATACTCAGGAACGCAGCGCCGGCGCACCTTCAGAACATCGCGCGCAACGAACACAACCCGACGCAAATAGCCAACGCGCCGCAACCGCTGCGTTATCTGATTTCCGACGTGCCTTGAATGGAATGAGCCGCCTTGCACCGGCGCGTTCGCAACCGCGACACATCGGCCAATGCAAGGCGGATAACAGCGCGCCGCTATGACGGCTGCGGCGCCGGTCTGGCGTCGGCGCTGGCGCTGGTCTTGGGCGTCCAGCCGTAACCCAGCGCCTTATACAGACTGACGATCTGCGCGAGCTGCTGATCCTGCAATTGCGACTGCTGGATCTGCGCGGCGAACAGACTGCGCTCGGCGTCCAGCACTTCCAGATAGCTCGTGTAACCGCCCTCGTAGAGATCGCGCGACAGCGACGCGTATTGCGTGAGCGCCTCCACCTGGCGCGTGGTGGCATCGAGTTGATCGCGCGTGCGCGCCACGCCCACCAGCGCATTTTCGACATCGGCAAATGCCTGCTGGATCGTCTGCTGGTAGCTCAACAGCGCTTCCTGATGCTGCGCCTCGGCCTGATGCACGGAACCGGCGATTGCCCCGCCCTCGAAGATCGGTTGCGTGATCGAACCCGCGAACGACCACACGCGCGCCGGCCCGGTCCAGAGACCCGACAGCGCCGTGCTGGCCGCGCCGAACAGACCCGTGATCGAGATATCCGGGAAATACTGCGCGCGCGCCGCGCCAATCGAGGCGTTGGCCGCGATCAGCGTCTGCTCCGCTTCTAGAATGTCGGGCCGGCGCTCCAGCAAGGTCGACGGCAAGCCCGCCGGAATCGCCGGCGCGGTGAGTTGCGTGATGCTCTTGCCGCGCGGAATCGGCCCCGGATTCTGGCCGAGCAATAACGAAATTGCGTCTTCCTGCTGCGAGATCTGCTGCTGGATCGAAAACACCGAAGCCTGCGCCGATTCGTATTCCGACTTCGCCTGGCTCAATTGCAGCTTCGAAACCACGCCGCCCGCGAAGCGCTGCTCGAACAGATCGAGCGAACCTTCGCGGCTGTGCAACGTTTCCTGCGCGATCGTCAACTGGTTGTCGAGATCGCGCAGTTGCAGATAGCCGGTTGCCACATTGGAAATGATCGCGATACGCGTCGCCTGCTGCGCCGACTGCGTGCCCAGATAATTGGCGCGCGCCGCTTCCGTCAAACGCCGCAAGCGCCCGAACAGATCGAGTTCCCAGGACGCGACGCCTTCCAGCTGCACCTGATTGCCGACCATCGGCGGATAACCGGGCGCGGGCACGCCACGGCTGCGCGAGCCGCCGAAATTCGCGCTGACCTGCGGAAACAGGCCCGCGCGCGTCACCACGTAGCGGCCGTAATACTCTTCGACGCGCGCCGCCGCGATGCCCAGATCCTTGTTCTGCGCCAGCGCCTTGTCGATCAGATCGTCGAGTACCGGGTCGTTGAACTGCTTCCACCAGTCGATCGATGCGGGATCGACGGCCTCGCCATTCGCCGAGGCGTAGCGGAACGTCGCCGGCGTTTCGACGGTTGGCCGATGATAGTCGGGCCCGACCGTGCAGGCCGCGAGCAGCAGCACGCTCGCGGCGATTGCGGTGGGACGCCATGCACGCTTGAGTGTCGGGTTCATGGCTTCAACCCTCCTGCGCAGGTGGCAGTGCCGGCGGCGGCGATGGCGACGGTGGCGTATCGGCGGCCTTGGACTTCTTGCGCGACGACAGCGTTTCGAGCCCCCAGAAGAACATCGGGATGAAGAACAGCGCGATCAGCGTGGCGCCCAGCATGCCGAAGATCACGCCCGTGCCCAGCGAGCGGCGGCTCGCCGCCGATGCGCCGCTGGCAATCGCAAGCGGCACGCAACCCAGAATGAACGCGAGCGACGTCATGATGATCGGGCGCAAACGCAGTTTCGCGGCGTGCAGCGCGGCCTCGTACGGCGACATGCCTTCTTTCTCGCGCATTTCCACCGCGAACTCGAAGATCAGAATGGCGTTCTTCGCCGCCAGCGCAATCAGCACCGTCAAGCCGATCTGGAAGTACACATCGTCTTCCATGCCGCGTATGAAGATGCCCACCAGCGCGCCGAAGATCGCGAACGGCACCGCCATCAACACGCCAATCGGCAGCGACCACTTCTCGTACTGCGCCGCGAGAATCAGGAACACCATCAGCAGGGCGAACGCAAACACCATCGCCGCCGTGGAACCGGCCTTCTTTTCTTCGTAGGCCTGACCGCTCCATTCGTAGCTATAGCCGTCGCCGAGCGTTTCCTTCGCGATTTCCTCCATCGCCGCGATGGCCTCGCCCGAGCTATGGCCAGGCGCTGCATCGCCGCTAATCTTCGCCGCCGGGAAGTTGTTGAAGCGATTGACGATGTCCGGGCCCGGCACGAAACGCACCGTCGCCACAGCCTTGATCGGCACCATGCTGCCAGTGCGGTTACGCACGTAGAGCTGCTGGATGTCGTCGGGGCGCGTGCGGTATTGCGGTTCGGCCTGCACGATCACCTGGAACAGACGGCTGCCCTTCGGGAACTGGCTCACATAGGACGAACCGAACATCGTCTGCAATGCCGTATAAACGTCCTGCACCGGCACGCCCTTGGTTTCCGCGCGCTCGCGATCCACCTCCACCAGCAACTGCCGCGAATTCGTGTTGATGGTCGAATTCACGCTGCGCAAGGCCGGATTCTGGCGCGCCTTGGCGATCATCGCGCGCACCTTCTGCTCCAGTTCCTGATAGTTGCCGTCGCCCGTGCTTTGCAGCCAGAACTCGAAACCGCCCGTCGTGCCCAGGCCCGGAATCGACGGCGGATTGAGCGGCACCACCGCGCCTTCCTTGAAGGTCGAGAAATACTTCTGCGCATCGCGGATCAAATCCTCCGCGCTCCCGTTCGCGCCACGATCCTTGAAGCCCTTGAGCGTGATGAACAGCGTGCCCGCGTTGGACTTGTATTGCGAGTCGATCAGACTGAAGCCGATCGGCGCCGCCACCGAACTCACTGCCGGCTGCTTCGCGAACCAGTCTTCGGCCTTCTTCGAGAGATCGCCGGTACGGTCGAGACTGGCCGCATCGGGCATCACGACCGCGCCCAGCAGATAACCCTGATCTTCCACCGGCAGGAACGACGAAGGAATCGTCTTGAAGAGCCCGCCCGTGGCCACGATCATCACGACGATCAGCGCCAGCGACAGCGTCACGCGGCGAATCGCGGTCTGCACCCAGCTGCCGTAGCCGTTCGTGAGCTTCTCGAACTTCTCGTTGAACCAGCGAAAGAAGCGGTTTTTCTTCTTTTGATGGTCGTCGGGCTTGAGCAGGATGGCGGCGAGCGCGGGCGACAGCGTCAGCGCGACGATACCCGAGAGCACCACCGACACCGCCAGCGTCACGGCGAACTGCTTGTACAGCTGCCCCGTGATGCCGGAAAGAAACGCCACCGGAATAAACACCGCGAGCAGCACGAGCACGATCGCCACGACCGGCCCGCTCACTTCGTCCATCGCGCGTTTGGCCGCCTCTTTGGGTGGCAGCTTGAACTCGCTCATATTGCGCTCGACGTTTTCGATCACCACGATCGCATCGTCCACCACGATACCGATCGCCAGCACCATGCCGAACAGCGTCAGCATATTGATCGAAAAGCCGAATGCCTCCATGCCGATAAACGCGCCGATGATCGACACCGGCACCGCGAGAATCGGCACGAGTGTCGCGCGAAAGCTCTGCAGGAAAATGAAGACCACCAGAATCACGAGAATCACCGCGTCGCGCAATGTGTGCACGACTTCGCCGATCGACTCGCGCACGAACTCGGTCGTATCGAGCGCAACCTCGTATTTGAGGCCCGGCGGGAAGTTCTTCGACAGTTGCTCGAGCGTCTGCTTGACCTGCTTGGCCACCTGCAGCGCGTTTGCGCCCGGCTGCTGATAAACCGCGATCAGCGTGGCCGTCTTGCCGTTGTAGCGGCCGCGCAGCGAGTAGTCCTTCGCGCCCAGTTCGGTATGGCCGATGTCCTTGATGCGCACGATGGCCGCATCGCCCGAGGCCGCGCGCAGAATGATGTCGTCGAATTGAGCGGGTTCGGTGAGCCGCCCTTTGGTCGCCACCGGGAAGGTCTGCTGCACGGGTCCATCGGTTGGCGCCTGCCCTAATCGCCCCGCGGAAAACTGCTGGTTCTGCGCGCTGATGGCGTTCTGCACGTCGGAAACCGTGATACCCAGCCGCGCCATGCGGTCGGGCTTGAGCCACACGCGCATCGCGTAGTCGGCGGAACCGAAGATGGTCGCCTGGTTCGCGCCCGGAATACGCTTGAGCGCGTCGAGCACATAGACGTTCGCGTAGTTGGCGACATAGGACTGGTCGTAGGCGTTATCGGGCGAATAGATGGCGATCACCATCATGAACGCCGACGAACGCTTCTGCACCGACACGCCCTGCGCCGTCACCGCATCGGGCAGCGTGGGCAGCGCGAGGTTCACGCGGTTCTGCACGTCCACCTGCGCGAGCGACGGGTCCGTGCCGATGTTGAAGTACACGGTGAGCGTCATGTTGCCCGTCGAGGAACTCGACGAGTTCATGTACATCATGTTGTCGGCGCCATTGACCTGCTGCTCGATCGGCGCGGCGACGTTCTGCGCGACGATGTCCGCACTCGCGCCCGGATAGGTCGCGCTCACGGTGATCTGCGGCGGCGAGATATCGGGGAACTGCGCGATCGGCAGGTTCAGCATCGACACCATGCCGGCGACCACGAGAATGATCGACAGCACCGACGCGAAAATCGGCCTGTCGATAAAGAAGTGGGAGAACTTCATCGCTCAACCTCCCGCGGCTTGCGAGAGGGTCACGTCCACGCGGCGGGACTTGTCGGCCGGATCGGAGGCGACCACGCGCGCGGGCTTGCGCATGTCGATGCGCGCGTCCTGCACGCCCGCGACGATGAGCGCCGAGCGCACGGTGTCGGCGCGCGCGTGCGCGAGCTTTTCGTTCGCGGCCATCGAGCCGGTGGAATCGGTGTAGCCGGAAACCACCACGCGCGTGGCGGGCGACGCGACCAGGCGCTGCGCAACCGCTGCGAGCGCCGATGCCGATTGCGCGTCGAGGCTCGCGCTGCCGCTCGTGAAATAGAGCGGCGTGCGGGCGGCGGGGTTATTGGCATCTGCGTTTGCGCTGGCGTTCGCATTTGCGCTGGCGTTTGCGCTGGCATTGGCGTTCGCGCCGCTAGCCGCAGCGGCATTGGCTGCGCCATTCGCGCCATTCGCGCCATTCGCGTTATTGGCGCCAGCCGCACCACCCGCTCCTGCGGCATTCGCCTGCGCCGCCGGCGCCTGCACCAGATGCGCCTTCACCGGCGCGCCTGGCATCAGGCGCAACGTGTTATCCACCACCACGCGATCGCCCGCATGCAGGCCCGAACTGATCACCCAGTCGTTACCGTTCCATTCGCCGGTTTCGACCGAACGCTGCTGCGCCTTGCCGTCTTTATCGACGGTCCACACGAACGCGCCGCGCGGCCCCTGAATCACGGCATTCTGCGGCACGGCAATCGCATTCGCGCGATCCGCGCCGCGCAGTTTGATCCGCACGAACTGGCCCGGACGCAGCGCGCCGGTGGGATTCTGCACGGTCGCGCGAATCAGATACGTGCCGGTTTGTTCGCTTAACGAAGCATCGGCAAAGGCAATGCGGCCGGTGTACGGATAGGTGCTACCGTCCGCGAGCACGATATAGGCTTCGAGCTTGTCGATCTGCGGCAGCTTGAGCGTGCCGTTTTTCGTCTGCGTGCGCAGATTCAACATCTCGTTTTCAGAGAGCGAAAAGTTGATCCACATGGGATCGAGTTTCGCGACGTAGGTCAGCAGACTGTTGGTGGTGTCGATATACGACCCGTCCTGCTTCTTCGCGAAGCTCGACAGCCCCGTGACCGGCGCGGTGATCGTCGTATAGCCCAGATTGAGCGTGGCGCTCGTGACATTGGCGCGCGCCTGTTCGAGCGCGGCCGCGGCCGCCTGTTGCTGGCCGATCGAATCGTCGAGGTCTTTCTGGCTCAACGCATTCTTCGCAACGAGCGGTTTGACGCGATTGAGATTGGCCTGCGCCGTATCGAGCCGCGCCTTCTGCTGCGCGTATTCCGCGCGCGCCGCGTCGAGCGCGGCCTGGAACGGCTTGCGATCCATCTGGAACATCACGTCCCCTTGATGGACCATCGACCCTTCTTCATAGATGCGCTTTTCCAGAAAGCCGCTCACGCGTGCGCGAATCTCGACCTGCTGGGAGCTTTCCGTCTGCCCGACGTAATCGAAAACGACCGGCACGTCGCGCAGCGCGACGTCGATCACATCCACATTGGCGGGCGGCGGCGCCGATGCTACCGGCGCTTTGTCGTGGCACGCAGCTGCCACGACGACCAGACCCAAGGACAAGCACAAACGTGCTACCCGATATCCGCGTGTCATGCTTTTCTCCGTTGTCGACGATCTACGCTGGACCGACGAACCTGGGCGAATCCCTGCATACGGGATGTGCTGCGCCGCCTCAAGCTCGGAGAGGATCTTACTGCGTTTCCTCAGAGTGCACGATCACGTGTGCCATTCAAAGCACACCTTATTTATTGTCAATCAATTTCAAAGCCACGCAATGAAACAAATACGCAATATGTTTCGCGGTTTGAAATGAATTTAATTATGGATTGCAAACGTTGATACGCGTCTTTAACGCATTCATTCGATTGGCGAATGATGCCGAACTCCGCGCCGGGTAATGAGCGAATCAGTAACGCCATGGCATCGGGCACGCGGCCGCGCTCGAGTTCGACGTGCAGGCAGGCCAGTTCGAGACGTCGATCGATATCGATGCTGTGAACGCCCATGGCATTGCCGAGCAGGCCATGCAGCAGACATCGCGCGAGTTGTGCATTGGCAGGCGCCACGCGCACCGTCATCTGCACGGTGAGATGACGTGCGGGTCGATGCGGCTTTGCACAAAGGCGCGTGGAAGCAGAAAGGTGCGTGAGCAGCGATGCCATATGAGCCAGGCGCATGCCGCCGGTTGCGGCGCGCAATGTTGGTTAACATGGCTCGATTCTAGAAAGCGTCGTGCTAAAACCGCATAAAGAAATAAGCAGCGCGCGCCAATATTGCATAGCGCGCGCCGCATTTGAAGCGAATGCTTCAGTCGAGCGGCCGCCCTGCCGGTTCGCGAATCATCGGCAAGGCAATCAGCGAAACCGCGCCGCAGCCGATCAGATACCACGCCGGCGCGAGCGGATTGTCGAACAGTTGAATCAGCCACGTGGCGAAAAACTGCGCGAAGCCGCCGAAGATCGATACTCCCACGCAATAGACAATCGACATGCCGGTGACACGAATCGATTGCGGAAAGAGTTCGGGCAGCATCACGATATTCGGCACGGCCGTGAAGGCCACGATCACGCCCAGCACCGCCACGACGCCCAGCACGGCCGGTACCGTGGGCACCGAATGAATCAGCATGAAGGCCGGATAAATCACCGCGATCAGCAGTACGCGCGACACGCCGAGCACGCGCTTGCGCCCGTACCGGTCGGACAGGATGCCCGCAAACGGCGAACACGCCGCCGTCACCAGCGCGGCCACGAGCGCCGCGCTCATGCCCACCGACATCGGCAAGCCGAGGATCTTGATCGCGTACGTGGACATGTAGAACAGCACGATATAGTTCGCAGCCGTTCCGCCGATCGTGGTGAGCACACCCGCCACCAGCGCGGTACGGTGATTCGCAAAGATTTCGCGCAGCGGGCGCGCGGCGACGGCGACCGGCGTATTGGCGTCGACGGGTTCGGCGTGTTCGAGCGTTTCGTCCAGATGGCGCCGGATATACACGCCCACCGGCACCACCAGCATGCCGATCACGAACGGCACGCGCCAGCCCCAGCTATGCAGCGCGGCGGGCGACAGCGCGGTCGTGAGCGCCACGCCGAGCAGCGCGCCGCACACCGTATTGAGCGCCTGGCTCACGAACTGCCAGCTACCGTAAAAGCCGCGCGAGCGGTCGTCGGCGTATTCGAGCAGCATGGCGGTCGAGGCGCCCACTTCCCCGCCCACCGCGAAACCCTGCACCAGCCGCGCCAGCACGATCAGCGCGGGCGCCGCGAGGCCGATCTGCGCATAGGTGGGCGCGAAGGCGATCAGCGCCGAGCCCAGCGCCATCAGCCAGAGCGTGAGCGTCATGGCGGCCTTGCGGCCCGCGCGATCGGCGAATGCGCCGATCATCACGCCGCCCAGCGGCCGCACGATAAAGCCCACACCGAAGCTGCCCACCGCGAGCAGCAACTGGTTCAGCGCGCCATGCACCGGGAAAAACAGCGTGCCGATGGTGGTCGCAAAGAAGCTGTAGACCGTGAAGTCGAAAAACTCCAGGCCGTTGCCCAGCGTGATCGCGGCGATGGCCTTCGCGCGCGAGGCACGCGTGGCGCGTGTCGGGCCGTGCGCGGCGTCCGGGTCGGTGTGCAGGGTGGTGGCAGTCATCGTGGGTCTCCTGTCAGCCCGGGCGGGTGCGATGCCCTTGCCCGGGTCTCATGCCGTGTTCATGGCGTTGCGCTTCAGGTGCGCTTCAGGTGCGCGCCATTTGCGCTCCGGTTCTGCCTCAGGCCTGCAGGAAGCGTTCGGCGAGTTGCACCCAGTACGCGGCGCCGGTGGCAAGGCAGTCGTCGTTGAAATCGTAGCCGGGGTTGTGGACCATGCAGCCGCCTTCTCCATCGCCATTGCCGATGATCAAATAACTGCCCGCGCACTTTTCGAGCAGAAACGAGAAGTCTTCGCTGCCCGTGAGCGGCGCGAGTTCGTCGAGCAGCCCGTCTTCGCCGAGCCAGTCGCGCGCGACGTTCTGCGCGAAGGCGGTCATTTCCGCATCGTTGACCAGCACCGGATAACGCCGCTGATAATCGATGCGCGCCGTCGCGCCATAGGCGCTTGCCTGCGCGTGCACCAGCGCGGTGATGCGCGCTTCGAGCAGGTCGCGCACTTCGGGGCGCAGCGCGCGCACCGAAAGCTTCATCTGCGCGGTTTGCGGAATCACGTTGGGCGCTTCGCCCGCGTGGATCGCGCCGACCGTCACGATCGCCATATCGAGCGGCGGCACGTTGCGCGACACGATGGTCTGCAACGCGAGCACGATGTTCGCGGCCACCACCACGGGATCGGTCGCCTTGTGCGGCATCGCGCCGTGACCGCCGCGCCCGTCGATATCGATGATGACCGTATCCGACGACGCCATGAACGGCCCCGACCGGAAGCCGAGCTTGCCGGTGGGAAAGCCCGGCATGTTGTGCATGGCAAACACGGCGTCGCAGGGGAATTGCTCGAACAGCCCTTCGTCGAGCATACGCTTGGCGCCGCCGAGACCCTCCTCCGCTGGCTGGAAAATCAGGTGCAGCGTGCCGTCGAAGGCGCGCGATTGCGCCAGATGTTTGGCCGCCGCCAGCAGCATGGCCGTGTGGCCGTCGTGGCCGCACGCGTGCATCTTGCCGGGGATCTGGCTCGCGTAATCGAGGCCGGTGGCTTCGTGAATCGGCAAGGCGTCCATATCGGCGCGCAGGCCCAGACGGCGCGTCCCGTTCCCCACCTTCAGCGTGCCGACGACGCCCGTGCCGCCCAGCCCGCGATGCACCTCGTAGCCCCAGGCGGCGAGCTTTTCAGCAACCAGATCGCTGGTCACGAATTCTTCGAAGCCGAGTTCCGGGTGCGCGTGGATCGCGTGGCGCAGCGCGATCATTTCCTCTTCGATCGCCGCAATTGCGGGGGGAATCGCCATCGTGTTCATCCGTCGTCTCCTGAAGCAAGGTGATTACTCGATGCCTCAGGATAATGACGCCGATTTGTCGCCGACAGCCCTAAAATGGTTAGCCCGCCAACCGCAGGTTTTCACCCGGGTTTTCCCTCATGAAGTTCCATCAGTTCCGGGCGCTGGTCGCCATGGCCGACACCGGCAGCATCCGCGCGGCGGCGCGCGCGCTGGGCATCTCGCCCGCGGCCGCCACCAAGGCGGTGCGCGAGCTGGAAGCCGAGCAGCAGATCGCGCTGGTGACGCGCAACGCCAACGGCATCGCCTTCACGGAAGCGGGCCAGGCGCTGCTGGTGCACGCGCGCGCCGTCGTGCATCAACTGGCGCGCGCGCAGCACGAACTCGACGCGCGGCGCGGCAGTGGCGGCGGCAAGCTCTCGATTGGCGTGACGCCGTGGCTCGCGCTGTCGTTCCTGCCCGACGCCGTCACGCGCTTTCGCGCGCGCATGCCCGGCATGCAACTGGAGTTCTACGAGGGGCTGCTCAATATCGTGATGCCGCGCCTGCGCGACGGCACGCTCGACTTTTCGCTCGGCAAGCCGGGCCTCGCCTCGCTGCACGCCGAATTTTCACAGACGCCGATCTTCGCGACCGAATCGGCCGTGGTCGTGCGCAAGGGGCATCCGCTCGAATTGGCGCATTCGCTGGAGGCATTGCAGGACTGCGAGTGGCTGCTGAACTGGGACCCGGCCAGCAAGGAAATGGTCACCGACGACGTATTCCGCCGTCACGGCCTGCCGCTGCCGCGCACGGTGCATCTCGCGCATTCGTTCATCGTGGCGATGGGCCTGATCATGAATACCGACATGGTCAGCATCTTTCCGTGGCCGCTGGTGGAGACGCGTTTCGCGCGCGAGAACCTTCGCGCGCTGACGCTGCAGGAGGAAGTGGACCGCACCGTGGTGAGTGTGGTCGCGCGACGCGGCGTACCGCTTTCAGCGGCCGCCGAGTGCTTTCTGGACTGCCTGAAGGACGCGATCCGTGCGGGCGAAGCCTCGCAGGACCCGGAGCGGCGGCGGCTCTACCATTCGTTAGAGCTGTTGATCTGACTTTTCATCAGACCATAACCGCCGCCGGCCCTTCGATCGCTTTAGAACGACGTACCGATCTGGAACTGGAACTTCTGGTACTGATCGCCCGCGTGCTTGACCAGCGGGAAGCCGAGGTCGAGCTTGAGCGGGCCGATCGGCGAAATCCATTCGAGACCCGCACCGTAGCTGTAACGCAGACCGTTCGCGCCCGTGCTGCTGCCTTCGGAACCCCAGACGTTGCCGCCGTCGAAGAAGGTGAACACGCGCAGCGTGCGGTCGTAGCCCGTGCCCGGCAGCGGGAAGGTCAGCTCGATATTGCCGACCACCATCTTCGAGCCGCCGATCGGATCGTTGGTCGACGTATCGCGCGGACCCAGCGAACCCGATTCGTAACCACGCACCGAGCCGATACCGCCCGCGTAGTAGTTCTTGAAGATCGGGTACGCCTTGCCGCCCATGCCGTTACCGTAGCCGCCCTGGAAGTTCATGCCCAGCACGAAGCCGCGCGCAAACGAGTAGTAGTACTGCAGCTGCGCATCGGCCTTGTAGTACTCGGTACCGGCCGGCGTGCCGACTTCGGCATTGGCCTGGGCGAAGTAACCGCGGCTCGGCACCAGCGCGCTGTCGCGATTGTCGCGCGACCAGCCCACCGTGAACGGCACCGTATTCGACACGCGCCCGAATTCGCTCACGTAGTCCTTATAGGTCTGCGGCGTTTCCGAATCGATATCGAGTCGATCCTGTTCGATGCCAAGGCCGAAATAGACCATATCCGTTTCCGAGAACGGAATGCCGAACTTCATGTCCGCGCCGTACGAAACGATACGGAAGCTCGTGTCGTTGGTGCTCGAATAATAGAGCGGCTCGGTGGTGCGGTAATAGACATCGGTGATGCGCTTGATGCCGTCCACCGTGAAATACGGATCGACCTGCGTCACCGACAGCGTGCGATACGTGGACGCCGTATTGACGTTCACCGAAAGGCTCTTGCCGGTGCCGAACACGTTGTCCTGCGAAATGCCCGCCGAAATGATCGGGCCTTCGCCCGAGCCGTAACCCACGCCCAGCGACAGCGTGCCGGTGGGCTTTTCGGTCACTTTCACGTCGACGTCGACCTGGTCCTGGGTGCCTTCCACCGGCACCGTGCTCACTTCGACATTCGTGAAGTAGCCAAGACGATTGACACGGTCTTTCGACAGCGCCAGACGGTTCGAATCGAACCACGAGCTTTCGAGCTGGCGCATTTCGCGGCGCACCACTTCATCGCGGGTACGCGTATTGCCAACCACGTTCACGCGGCGCACATAGACGCGGCGGCTCGGATCGACCTGCAGCGTCAGCGCGACCGTGTGATGGACCTGATCGATCTGCGGTTCGGCGTTGACGGTCGCAAACGCGTAACCGTATTCGCCGAGTTTATCGACCAGCGCCTTGGTGGTGTCCTTGAGCTTCGACGCCGAAAAACGCTCGCCCGGCTTCACGCCGACCAGCTTGCGCAACTCCGCCTCGCGGTCGAGCAGATTGCCCGCCAGCTTGACGCTCGAAATCGTGTACGGCTCGCCTTCATGTACCGAGATCGTCAGGTACATGTCCTTCTTGTCCGGCGACAGCGACACCTGGGTCGAATCGATATTGAATTCGAGGTAACCGCGGTCCAGATAGTACGAGCGCACGTTCTCCAGATCGCCCGTGAGCTTTTCTTTGGAGTACAGATCGTTCTTCGTGTACCACGAAAACCAGTTCGGCGTGGAGAGCTGCATTTCGTCGCGCAGCGTGCTCTCGCTGAACACCTTGGTGCCGATGAAGTTGACCTGGCGGATCTTCGCGCTCGGTCCTTCGATCACCGAAAACAGCAGGCCCACGCGATTGCGGTCGATCGGCGTGACGGTGGTTTTCACTTCGGCGGCGTAATAGCCGCGCGTGAGGTACTGGCGCTTGAGCTCCTGCTCGGAGCGGTCCACCAGGGCCTTGTCGAAGCTGCGGCCCGGCGACAGACCCACCGCGCCCAGCGCCTTGGTGAGATTGTCCTTGTCGAATTCGTGGATGCCCGCGAAATCGATCGTGCCGATTGCCGGGCGCTCCTGCACCTGCACGACCAGCGTGCGGCCTTCGGTGGCAATGCGCACATCGCTGAAGAAGCCGGTGGCGTAGAGCGCGCGGATGGCGTCTGAGGCCTTGTCGTCGGAGAAGGTGTCGCCCTGCTTGATCGGCAGATAGGCGAATACGGTACCGGGCTCGATGCGCGCCAGCCCGTCAATGCGGATGTCCTGCACCACGAAGGGCTCGGCGGCTTGCGCCGTGGCGGCAATGCCGAGTCCGAAGCCGGCGAAGGTCAGCGCGCGTGCGTAGCGCGTAGAAGATGAAACCGTCATGCGGGAGGTCGAGAAGTAGGCCAGCGAAGACAAACGAATACGCCGCGCGAAGCGGCGCGACGCGAGAGACGCTGCGCGGCGAACCGCACCAGCGCGTGAGGATTGGGGCGCGCGCCGCCTGGGCAGGCGCGCCGGGCCGGGAATTCGCAGCGCTCGTCTATTGCATGCGCATCCCGCTGGGCCGCTGCGGCTTGGCAAGGCCCGTAGCAAGCGAAAGCACTTCGGTCATATGCGCGGCTTGCGAGGGGTGCAGGCGGAACGACAGTTCCGCGCCGCCCGGCAGGCGAAAGCTCACGACGAGATGTTGCACGGCGCCGTTCTCGCGGCCGATTTCCCACGCTTCGCAGGGCATCGCGAACTTCACGCTCGCGGTCTTGTGGCGAATGCGCTCCGAACGGCCGATGGCGTTGGACAGAGCGGCCAGCAACTCATGCATGACCGAGCAATGCAGCGCGACGCTGTCCGGCTGGTTGCCGTTGACCATCAGATACTGGCCGTCCGCGGACAGCTCGAAGCCGCGCAGCGAATCGATGGCAAGTGACGTGGACGTGGACATGAACGGCACTCCGTGACAAAAGCATCGGCGGAGTCTAGTGGGCGCGGCGCCGCGCGGCATTACCCGTGCGTTACCTGGATTACTTTCATCAATATTGCGCGACGCTGCGCGCAAGGCGCGCGAAAACGCTGCAGCACCGGCCTGGACGGGGCTGCGCCGCCTTTCAGCGGCGGCTTGCACAGGCTTCTGGCGCAAGCCGCTAGAAATCCGCTGTAACGAGATGGATTACCAACGCTGACAGATCGCAGACAGCAGTGAAACAGGAGCCAACAGAACCATGAACGAACGTTCATGGGGATGAAACGGTTAGCGATGAGTTGAAAACCGATCGGCAAGCGGGTCGAACAGCACGCCGCCGGGGTCACGACGGCCGTGCACTCCGCAAGGGAGCGCCCCGCGTCCACGCTACAATGCGCCTGCCGCTTTACAGCCAGCTTCAATTCCCAACCGACATGTCGAATTCTAACCGGGCCTTTCTGCTCGGCCCGTTGCTCAAGGGCGTCTCCCGCTCGTTCTACCTCACGATGCGCGTGCTGCCCGCCGGCATGCGCGATCCCGTGGGCGAGGCCTACCTGCTCGCGCGTGCGGCCGACACCATCGCCGATACCTCGCTGATCCCGCCCGCCCAGCGCCTCGCGCTGCTGCTGGCGTTTCGCGAGCGCGTGAACGGCATCGAGACCCGCGACGACGCCCTCGCGCGCATCGCCAGCGAAGTGGCCGGCCAGCAGACGCAATCGGACGAAAAGCTGCTGCTCGAATCGCTCGGCGGCGCGCTCGACGTGCTGGCCCAGCTCGACGAAGCCGACCGCGTGGCCGTGCGCGAGATCGTCACGACGCTCACGGAAGGCATGGAATTCGATCTGCACACCTTCCCCGACGAACATTCGGGCCAGGTGGCCGCGCTCGGCACCTGGGACGCGCTCGACCGCTATACGTATCTGGTGGCGGGCTGCGTGGGCGAGTTCTGGACGAAGATGACCTATATGCATCTGCCGGACACGCTCGCGCCCGCCCTGCGCGACACGATGTATCAGCGCGGCGTGCGCTTCGGCAAGGCGCTGCAACTGGTGAACGTGCTGCGCGATTGCGGCAAGGATCTGCGCATCGGCCGCTGTTATCTGCCCGCGACGATGCTCGCGCAGGCCGCGCTCACGCCCGAGGATCTGCTGCAGCCGGGGACGTCGGCGCGCGCGCGCCCGCTCATGTTCGGGCTCGTGCGCATTGCGCTCGATCATTTCCGCGCGGCGATCGACTATACGTTCGCGCTGCCGCGTCTTTCGGTGCGTCTGCGCCTCGCCTGCCTGTGGCCGATCTTGATCGGCCTCGAAACGCTGGAATTGCTGGTGGCGAACGAAGACTGGCTCGATCCGGCGCGGCCTTCGAAGCTCACGCGCAACGACGTCTATCGCATTCTCGCGTGCTCGACGCTCGCGGCCACGTCGAACACGCTGCTCAATGCGTGGTTCAAACGCCTGCTCAAGCGCATCGAATCGCGCATGGCCGCAATCGAGAGAATCTGAAGCTTAAAAAAACGGCGCGAGCGGATTGGTGTTCCGCCCGCGCCGTTTCTCATTACCGCTTTATTGCCGATTCACTGCGTCAGCCCTTCTCGCCGCGATACAGCTTGATGATGGCCGAAAAGTCGAGCTTGCCGTCGCCACGGCTACTCATCGCCTGATAAAGCTGCTGCGCAATCGCGCCCATGAAAGCGGGTTGATGCGCGCTCTTCGCGGCATCGGTGGCGAGGCCCAGATCCTTGAGCATCAGATCCGTGCCGAAGCCGCCGGTATAGCCGCGCGTCGAAGGCGCCGTTTCGATCACGCCCGGAAACGGGTTGTAGGTATCGGAACTCCAGCAGCGCCCCGTCGACGTATTCATGATGCCGCCCAGCACTTTCGCGTCGATGCCCAGCGCTTCGCCCAGCGCCATCGCCTCCGCCACGCCCGCCATGGTCACGCCGAGCACGAGGTTGTTGCAGATCTTGGCGACCTGCCCCGTGCCCGTCTCGCCGCAATGGACGATGTTCTTGCCCATGCCCGAGAGCACCGGCTTAACGCTCTCGTAGAGCGCCGCGCTGCCGCCCACCATGAAGGTCAGCGTGCCGGCCGCCGCGCCGCCCGTGCCGCCCGACACCGGCGCATCCACGAAAGCATTGCCGTTCGCCTGCGCCAGCTTGCCGAATTCACGCGCGCTGGCCGGATCGATCGTGCTCGAATCGATGATCGTCACGCCTTTGCCGATGCCCGCCAGCACACCGTCTTCGGCGCTCAGCACGCTGCGCACGTGCGCGGCGGCGGGCAGCATCGTGACGACCCACTCCGCGCCGCTCACCGCTTCTTTAGGCGAGGCGGCTTTGGTTGCGCCCGCATCGGCCAGCGTCTGCATCGCCCCAGCGCTCAGATCGAACACGCTCAGCGCGTGTCCGGCCTTGAGCAGATTGAGCGCCATCGGCGCACCCATATGACCGAGCCCAACGAAACCTATTTTCATGAGCGATTCTCCCTCGATGGTTCGCTGTTCGTTTCGCTTGTTGTTGCGCGTTGTGTGTGTGCTCAGCGCAGGCTGATCGTCGTGTTCACGCCGTCGTTGACGGTCGCGTCGTCGAACCAGCGCGCCGTGACGGTCTTGGTCTGCGTGTAGAACTGCACGACCTGCTTGCCGTACGGGCCGAGATCGCCAAGCTTCGAACCGCGCGAACCCGTGAAGCTGAAATACGGCACCGGCACCGGAATCGGAATATTGATGCCGACCTGGCCGATGTCGATTTCGCTCTGGAATTTGCGGGCCGCCGCGCCGCTTTGCGTGAACAGACCCACGCCATTGCCGAACGGATTCGCGTTGACGATCGCAATCGCTTCATCGAGCGTATCGGCCGTGAGCACGACCAGCACCGGGCCGAAAATTTCGTTGGTGTAGATATCCATGTCGGTCTTCACATCGGTGAACACCGTCGGCCCGACAAAGTTGCCGCTTTCATAGCCCGGCACCTTGACGTCGCGGCCATCGAGCGCGAGCGTCGCGCCCTGCTTCACGCCCGATTCGATCAGACCCAGAATGCGCTGCTTCGCGGCACGCGAGACCACCGGGCCGACATCGGTCTTCGGCTCGTGACCCGCATTGACCTTGAGCGCCTTCGCTTTTTCCACCAGTTCGGGCACCCACTGCTGCGCCGCGCCCACCAGCACCACCACCGACGTCGCCATGCAACGCTGCCCCGCCGCGCCAAACGATGCGCCTACCAGCGCATTGATCGCCTGCTCGCGATTCGCATCGGGCAGCACGACGGCGTGATTCTTCGCGCCCATCATCGATTGCACGCGCTTGCCATGTTCGCTGCCGAGCCGATAAACATGCGTGCCCACCGCAGTCGAGCCCACGAACGAAATCGCCTTGATCAGCGGATGCGAGCAGATCGCGTCGACCACTTCCTTGCCGCCGTGCACGACGTTGAGCACGCCCTTGGGCACGCCGGCTTCAAGCGCCAGTTCGACCAGCTGCATGGTCGAAAGCGGGTCTTGTTCCGAAGGCTTGAGCACGAAGGTATTGCCGCAGACGATCGCCATCGGAAACATCCAGAGCGGAATCATGGCGGGGAAATTGAACGGCGTGATGCCCGCGCAAACGCCGATAGGCTGCTGCAGCGTATAAGTATCGACACCGCCCGCGACGTTTTCCGCGAAGCCGCCCTGCTGCAATGTGCCGATCGAGCAGGCGTGCTCGACCACTTCGAGGCCGCGGAAAATATCGCCTTCGGCGTCGGGCAGCGTCTTGCCCTGTTCGGCCGTGAGCGTCTGCGCAATGCGCGACATGTTCTCGCGAATCAGCGCCTGCAGCTTGAGCATGATGCGAAGACGCGTGCCGATCGGCGTGTTCTTCCACGTGGCGAATGACGCCTGCGCGCTCTGCACGGCCCGGTCGACTTCCGCAACCGTAGCGAACGGCACGCGCGCCAGCACTTCCTGCGTGGCGGGATTGACGATGTCGCGCCACTCGCTCGTCTTCGAATCGACGAACTCGCCGTCGATCAGCAGTTTGACGGTCGACACGTGCGCGTTGGATGCCTGGGTGACTGCGTTCATCTTGCACTTCCTCTCAAAGGTTCGAATGATCCGGCCTTGGCCAGTTACATAGGATGACTGCTTATTTTTTACTCGTGACGCGATCGCATCATGAGTGTGCACACGAAGGCGATCACGGCCAGCACGACCATATACGCCACCACGTAATGCGGCTTGCCACCGCCGTAGGCGAGCAGCGCGGTTGCGATCATCGGCGCGACGCCACCGCCGAGCACGCCCGCAACCTGTACGGAAACCGAAATGCCCGAATAGCGGATTTCAGCGGGAAACTGCGCGGCAAAGAGTTGCGATTCGGGCGCATAGAGAATCGGGAATACGACACCCACGCCCAGCACCATCGCCCACCAGACTGTCGCCGCATGCAGCGTTTCGAGCATCGAAAAGAACGGCGCGGCGAATAGCGCCATGATCACGAGGCCTGCGAGAAAGAGACGTTTCTGCCCGATACGGTCGCTGAGCCAGCCCGAGAACGGCATGGTCACGAGCGAAAGCACCGCGCCTGCCGTGATCGCATGCAGGATTTGCACCTTGGGAATCTTGAGCTGGTTCGCGGCGTAAGCGAGCGCAAAGGCAACAACCAGGTAGAACCAGGTATTTTCCGCCGTGCGCGCGCCGATAATCGTCAGCAATTCGCGCGGTTGACGGCGGAACACTTCAACCACCGGCGCTTTCACGGGCTCGCCTTCGCGCTTCACGCGCTCGAAATCCGGCGACTCGGGCACACGCACACGAATCACCCAGCCGATCAGCACCAGCGCGATGCTCGCGAGAAACGGCACGCGCCAGCCCCACGAAAGCAGATCCGCTTCGGGCAACGCGGTCACGGCGGCCATCGCAATCGACGAAAGAATCAAGCCGAAACCCACGCCCGTTTGCGGCAGCGAACCAAAAAATCCCTTGCGTCCCGGCGGCGCATGTTCGACCGCCATCAGCACGGCGCCGCCCCACTCTCCGCCCACGGCCATGCCTTGCAGAAAGCGCATGGCCACCAGCAGCACGGCCGCCCAGTAGCCGATGCTCGCATACGAAGGAATCAGGCCGATCACCATGCTGGGAATGCCCATCAGCAAGAGCGTGGCCAGCAGCATCGATTTACGGCCGATACGATCGCCGAAATGACCGAACACGATGCCGCCCATCGGACGGCCGATAAAGCCCACGCCATAGGTCGCGAAAGCCGCGAGCGTGCCGAGAATCGGATCGAGCGTGGGGAAGAAAACCTTATTGAAAATCAGCGCGGCAGCGGTGCCGTAGAGGAAGAAGTCATACCACTCGATCGTGGTACCGGCCATGCTGGCCCAGCCTGCGATCAGATAGTCGCGGGCGCGTGGTTTATGTCCAGAAACGGGAACGGCCACTGCCGCCCCTTCGTGGGTCGACTGCATGTGCATCGTTTGTCTCCATCTTTATAGTAGGCGACCGTCCGTCACGCGGCTACGAAGCTTTTATGAAGCGGTCTGCTAACGAGTATAGTTATTCGAATATCCACGGCATATAGATGAAAAAGCCCATCCGATATGCAAAAAAACACAACGGGACAGATGGAGACATTGAATTGGGACGATTTGCGCTACTTCCTCGAAGTGGCGCGCACGCAGCGCGCGAGCGCCGCCGCGAAACGTCTGGGCGTCGATCACACCACGGTCGCGCGGCGCGTGCGCGAACTGGAAACCGCTTTGGGGACGGTACTATTCGACAAATCGCGCTCGGGCGGTTTCGTGCTCACGGCGGAGGGCCAGCGCCTGCTCGCCTATGCCGATGCAGTGGAAACCACGGTGCAATCGGCGAGCGAACAATTCGCGCAGGGATCGCAGTCGCTGTCGGGGCATGTGCGCGTGGGATCGACAGAAGGATTCGGCTGCTTTTTTCTTGCGCCGCAACTGGCGCGCTTTACGGCAAGACACCCGGATATGTCGATCGATCTGCTGCCGGTGCCGCATTTCGTGAGTCTGTCGAAACGCGAAGCCGATCTGGCGATCATGCTGGAGCGCCCGGAACGCGGCCAGTATGTCTATACGAAGCTCAGCGACTATCGGCTTCGACTCTATGGGACACCTGACTATCTGGAACAGCATCCGCCGATTCGTTCGGCTGCGGATCTGCGCCAGCATGCGTTTATCAGCTATGTCGCCGATCTGGCCTTCAGCCACGAACTCCTTTACCTCGAACGCAGCGCGCCCAATGTCACGGCGAGTCTGTGCAGCACCAGCGTGATTGCGCAATATCACGCGGCATTGCAAGGCAGCGCGCTCGCGATCCTGCCGTGTTTCATGGCCGAACCCGATCCGCGTCTGGTCAGCATCCTGCCCGATGAAGTCGTGGTGACGCGGCGCTTCTGGCTTTGCAGCCGCGAGGAATTGCGCAAGCTGCGCCGCATCACGTCGCTATGGGATTATCTGCGCGCGACCGCCGACGCGAACCAGCCGCTATTGCTAGGCGAATCGCAGAAAATGCACTACGTCGAGCCTTGAACGATTGAAAACAAAAAGGCCGCAGGGACAACCCATTCGTGGATTGCCCATGCGGCCTCGAAGCATCGGGCACGGCCCGCCGCGCGAAGCGGCCGGCGCGTGCCGCGCTCCGGCGATCAGGTCCCGACCGGACGGATCGTCAGCGCATTCTTCACCGACGTCACGCCAGCCACGCCCTTCGCCACTTCCGTAGCGCGGTCGATCTGGCCCTGCTCCGGCACCGTGCCTTGCAGGATCACAGCGCCATCCTTGGCGCGCACGGTGATGTTGGCCACGCTGATGTCCTTGGCCTTCGCCAGTGCGCCACGCACCTTGCGCGAAAGCGCACGGTTAGCCGCCTTGGCCGATTTGTATTGCTGTTTCGACTGCTGGACCGAGGCCTTGGCGGCGTCGGTCGGTGCGGCTGCGGGCGCGCTGGCGGCGTCCTGTGCATAGACGTGAAGCGAAGCAGCGACCAGCATCGTGCCGGCTGCCAGTTTGAACGCCTGAATAGCCTTCATGCAGTTTCTCCTGTTGTCACAGTTTTTTGATGGCCCAGCCGGGCCGTGCACTACACACCCATTCACTACCGGATACCGCTGTCTGCATGGCGCTGCCATGCGCATTGGGGACTAACGATACTCTATTTATTTCGAGTCTGATGCGAAAGCTGCCGCCAAAACTATTCAACCGTGGGTGAAAAGCATCAATTCAACAGAGGAATTGACGCGCGCCGCCAGGCCACGCCAGTACGCTTTCCCGCATGCCAGGACAATGCGAACTTACACCCGGCGCATTCCACATCGATGAATGCAATTGAATGCCATTTAAGCCGCGCCAATCAGGTGCATACATCCGTGCATAAAAAGACCATGCCGCATGAATAAGCACCTTTTGCCTCATTGATTGCCACGCAATCGCCTGTCCTTATCGACCAGCAACGTGTGTCATTCAAACTGCGTTGACAGACACTCACACAGGAATTACCCGCATTTACGCACGAAAGAAAAAAGCCTGGGCTTATTTGATCAATTGCGCCGCGAGTTGCGCCTTTACCCAGCGATAGAACTGCTGGATCGCCGCTTCACGCGGATGGCCTTCGCGCCAGGTAAAGTAATAGTCGAGCGAAGCCGGAATGCGTACCTGGCCGAGTTGCACCAGTTCGCCGCGCTCGATGAAACCGCGCGCCAGTTGCAGGCGCGCCGTCGCCACGCCCTGGCCCGCCACGGTGGCCTGCAGCAACAGACCGGCATCGTCGAAAACCGGACCGCGCTCGGGCTCGTCGCCGCCCACGCCCGCCGCCTCGAAGAAGTCGCGCCACGAACGCCGCGAGAAACGCAGCAGCGGCATGGCCGCCAGATCCTCGATGCGAAAGCCGGGATGGCGCGCCAGCAGCGCGGGACTGCACACGGCCACCACCTGATCGTCGAGCAGTTTGCGGATCTGGAACCCCGGCTCGTCCACCCGCCGATACCAGATGCCGACATCGAATGGATAGGGGTCGGGCGGCGTGACATCGGCGTGCATGCGCAGCGAAAGATCGACGTTCGGATAGCGGTCGTAAAAGTCGCCCAGACGCGGAATCAGCCAGACCGACGCGAAATCGGACATCACGCTCAATTCGAGCCGCGTGACGCCGCTCACACCCGGACGCGTGGCGTCGAGCGCCTCGCGCAGATCGTCGAGGCTGCGCCGCACGCGCTCGGCGAGTTGCGCACCTGCGGCGGTGGGAATCATGCGGCTGCCCGTGCGGCGAAACAACTCGACGCCGAGTTCCGCTTCGAGCGCGCGCAGATGGTGGCTCACGGCGCTGTGCGTCAAATGCAATTCTTCGGCGGCGCGGCTGAAACTGCGCCGGCGCGCCGCCGCTTCTAGCGCGCGCAGGGCCTGCAAGGGAGGGAGCGATCGGGACATGACGTCAAATTCTACTCACAATCGCGACTGAAATCTCTCGCTGGCCTCGCGCGCGGCTTTTCGCCAAAATCGCCTTTTCGCCAGTCTTCCGCCATTCCCACCGCTTTCGGGACGCCTTGCCTTGCGGCCCGGGCGCCCTTCGATCGATCGCAACCATGACCGCACTCAGATTGCGCGTATTCGCCGTCTTCGCGCTCGGCTACTTCGTTTCGTATCTGTTCCGTGGCGTCAACCTCGGTTTCGCGCCGTTCCTGACGCACGAAATGGGTTTCACCGCCACCGATCTCGGCACGCTCACGAGCCTCTATTTCCTCGGCTTCGCGGGCGCGCAGATCCCGGCCGGCGTGCTGCTCGACCACTTCGGCCCACGCCGCGTGACGTCGTGCGTGATGCTGGTGGCCGCCGCTGGCGCGCTCGTCTTCGGGCTCTCGCACAGCATGGGCGCGATGATGGTCGGCCGGCTGCTGGTCGGCGTGGGCGTTTCGGTGTGCCTGGGCGGCGCGTTCAAGGCCACGGCCCAGCACTTCCCGGTCGCGCAGCTGACGCTCGTCAACGGCCTCGTGATGGCGGTGGGCGGTCTGGGCGGTGTGGCGGTCGGCGCCCCGCTCTCGTGGCTGCTGACGATCGCGCCGTGGCGCTCGATCAGCATCGGCCTGGCCGTGCTCACCGCAGCGGTGGCGGCGACCATCTGGATTGGCGGCCCGCGCACGCGCGACACGCACCATCAGGCCAGCGTGCTCGAACAGTTCAAAGGCACCGCGCACATTCTGCGCAGCCACGCATTCTGGAAAACGGCGACGTTTTCCGCGCTGACGCAGACGGTGTTCTACGCGATGCAGTCGCTCTGGGTGGGCGCGTTCCTGCGCGACGTGACGCCGGCCGGCACTGTCGACGCGGCTTCGCGCGCGGCCTCGCTGGTTTCGGTGCTGGGCGCTGCGTTTATCGTCGGCAATATTGGCTTTGGCGCGCTCGCGCGGGCTTTCGAGCGGCGCGGCGTGAATGTCGCGCGTTTCTCCGGCGTGACCATGGCGCTGTTCGTGCTGGTTCAGGCGCTGCTCGCCGCGCGCGTCCCGCTGCCCGCGACGCTGCTGTGGGCCGCTTATGGCGCACTCGGCGGCACCGGCATCCTCACCTATGCCGTGCTCGCCGAATACTTCCCGTCGCGCCTGATCGGCCGCGTCAACACCACGTTCACGCTGGTGATCTTCGTGGGCATTTTCGTGACGCAGATCGCCATCGGCGCCGCGCTCGGACACTGGAGCGCCGTGGACGGCCACTATCCCGTGGTGGCGCATCAGGCCGTCTGGACCGCGCTGGTCGTGCTGCAAATGCTCGCGGGCGTGTGGTACTTCATGCCGGGACGCCGCGCGGGCGCGGCACAACACGCGATGGAGTCCTGAAGCACTGCATTTAACGCTCGCGCGCACCGCTCGCCGCACGCTGTTGCGGCGAGCGTTTTTATTCTGCAATTTATTTCGACATCCGAATTAATTCGACGTGAACCACCGCGATAAAGTGTCGATAACCTCGTTCCCCGCCATCGATGCAATAGTTTCCTTCAGGAAACACCTGCTCGCATAAATCGCCGCCTCGCGTACAATGCTGCCGCGCCGGCCCCGGGACGCAGCGAAAACCCGCTGACAACCGACTGGCCGGTAGTATGACAAAAGCCGCTCATCAGGCAGCGCCAATGCGAAACATGCCGTTCGATGTAATACAGCAAGCGCTCGCCGCGTGAGAAAATACGCTTTCGATTGTCCAGTTTGTGCACGGTCGTTTCCGAAACGAAACGGGAAGCTACATCCAGGCAGGTCCGGCACGTGTGTGCCGCGGCTATTCGATTGTGTCGATTCATGAAAAAGAGAGAAACTTCCATGCCAGACCATCACCATTCGCACGACGATCACTCCGAATCGTGCGGCTGCGATCTGTCACACCTCCTCGACGGCGTGGACGAGTTCACTCATCGCGTGTTTCCGGGTAACCAGGAGCTGTTCCGCAGCCTGGCCAACAACCAGGCCCCGCATACGCTGTTCATTACCTGCGCCGACTCCCGCGTGTCGCCGGAAATGATCACGCAGGCGCGCCCGGGTGAACTGTTCGTCTGCCGCAACATCGGCAATATCGTGCCGGCTTACGGCGAAATGCTCGGCGGCGTGTCCGCCGTCGTCGAATTCGCCGTGATGGCGCTGAACGTCAAGCAGATCGTGCTGTGCGGCCACACCGACTGCGGCGCCATGAAGGGCCTCGCCTCGGGCGACGCCGCCACCGCCAACATGCCCACGGTCACGGCCTGGCTGCGTAACGCCCAGGCGGCACGCAGCGTCGTGCTCACGCGCGGCCTGGAAGAAGATCAGGTCGTGCAGGCGCTGGTGGAAGAAAACGTGCGCCTCCAGCTCACGCATCTGCGCACCCACCCCGCCGTGGCGGCGCGTATCGCGCAGAACCAGCTGCAGCTGCAAGGCTGGGTGTACGACATCGGCCAGGGCACCGTGTCGATTTTCGACGACACGCACGGCCGTTTCGAATCGCTCGGCGAGGCTCGCGCCCGCCTGCGCAAGGACACCACGGGCTAAACGCCCCTGACGGGACGCCACCCGTCACGCCCGCCGTATCCAGAGACCGGACCACGCCGCCAGGCGTCGTCCGGTTTTTTTTCGCTTGATTCCAGCGATTCTCTCAAACAACGCAACAATGATTTGACGCTTAGGTAACGATATAGGTGTTTACCCTAGATCATGATCTCGCTATACTCTCGTCCGTAACATATGCGGTGCCCAACCGCAGCAGAAAAATAATTCCGGAGGTTGGTTACCCATGCAGTGTGCTTCCCTGCCGTATCCGCCGTACGAGACGCCGCATTCCCGTCTCACCCGCAACATCCGCACTACCCGCACGATCCGCAATACCTTTGCAGTCGCAGGACGATCGCCCGCGCCGCGCTAACGCCGGCACGCGCATCGCGCCGCCACGCCCTCGCCGGGCGCGGCTGGTCAGAACTTTCAGGCCCACTCCTCGTCAAGCGCCGTTTCACACGCCGCAGCTTTCGCCACGGTGAACGGCCCGCGCTCGCGCGCGCTTTGGCGGCTGGTAATGGGCTTCGCACCCGTCACGGGCTACGCGCCCGGTTACCGAAGGAGTTTTGCCATGGAATCCGCTCTCAAGTCGCCCGCCAAGATCGAAGTCAAGCTGCTGCTGCATCCGCACGACCATCACCGCGCCATGGCCATCGCCAAGGCCGCCAATCTTGCCGAGCGCGATTTTTACGCGCTGGCGATCCACCTTGGCGCGGCGGAAATCATGCGTTCGGCAGAAGCCGAATAAGCAGAATAAGCAGCGCAACGGACAGCCTGCCCGCTCGCGTCAAACCGGCGACGGGTTGCGCTCGCTGAATCCTTCCTGATGCCAGTACGGATACACCGGCCGCACGGCGCTCGCCGCGTCGAGCTTCGCGACCTGCTCCGCCGTGAGATTCCAGCCCACCGCGCCCAGATTCTGGCGTAGCTGCGCTTCGTCGCGCGCGCCGATCAGCACGGTCGCCACCGTCGGCCGCTGCAGCAGCCAGTTCAGTGCGATCTGCGGCACGGTCTTGCCGGTTTCCTGCGCCACTTCGTCGATCGCATCGAGCACGCGGAACAGGTATTCGTCCGGCACCGGCGGCCCCTGCTCGGCGGTTTTGTGCAGGCGGCTCGTCTGCGGCAGCGGCTGGCCGCGGCGGATCTTGCCGGTCAGGCGGCCCCAGCCAAGCGGGCTCCAGACCACCGCGCCCACGCCCTGATCGATGCCGAGCGGCATCAGTTCCCACTCGTAATCACGCCCGATCAGCGAGTAATAAGTCTGGTTGGCGACATAGCGCGGATAGCCGTAACGATCCGCCACGCCCAGCGACTTCATCAGATGCCAGCCCGAGAAATTCGACACGCCGGTATAGAGAATCTTGCCCGCGCGCACGAGTTCATCGAGCGTCGAGAGCACTTCTTCGGCCGGCGTTTTCGCATCGAAACCGTGCAGTTGAAACAAGTCGATGTAATCGGTCTGCAAGCGCTTGAGCGCATTGTCGACCGCGCGCTTCAAATGGAAACGCGAGGAGCCGACGTTATTGGCGTCGTCATCGTCGAAGCGAAAGGTCGCCTTGGTGGAAATGATGGCCTTGTCGCGACGGCCCTTGAGCGCCTCGCCCAGCACCGACTCCGACACGCCGCGCGAATAGATATCGGCGGTATCGAACATCGTGACGCCCGCGTCGAGACAGATGTCGATCAGACGGCTCGCTTCGGCCACATCGGTTGCGCCCCACGCTTCGAAGAACTCGCCCTTGCCGCCGAACGTGCCCGTGCCGAAACTCAGCACCGGCACCTTGAAGCCCGATGCGCCCAGAAAACGGTGTTCCATTTCCGATCCTCCACAAATCGTGCGTTGACGAATCGCCGACGAGTGTACGCGCGTCACGGGAACGCTGTCGCAGGCCCGCCGCGTTCATCCAGCCGGCTGGACAAGCATTCCGGCGCTGTACACCGGCACTTTCGTATCGGAAACTGTCGCCTCGTTTGTTTCCTTTCCGATGCACCATGATCCGCACGTCCTGCCTGAGTCCTTCTACTCCCATCCGCTTTGAACGCGTTCACACCGCAGGGTGCGAGGCGGCACGATGAGCAACACCAGCGCACGCGCAGTCGGCTGGCTGCCCTATATCGTCGCGGCAACGTTCTTCATGGAGTATCTGGACACCACGGTAATAGCCACGGCGCTGCCGCAAATGGCGCACTCGTTCGGCGTCGGGCCCAACAGCCTGAGCCTGGGCGTGACGGCCTATATGCTGGCGCTCGCCATCTTCATTCCGGCAAGCGGCTGGGTTGCGGATCGCTGCGGCTCGCGCACGGTGTTCTTCGGCGCGGTGGTCACGTTCACGCTGGCGTCGATGTTGTGCGGCGTCTCGCAGAATCTCGGCGAATTCGTGGCGGCGCGCGTCCTGCAAGGCATCGGCGGCGCGATGATGGTGCCCGTGGGCCGCATGATCGTCGTGCGCAGCACCGAGAAAAGCCGTCTGATGCAGGCCATTTCCACCATCACCTGGCCCGCGATTGCTGCGCCCGTGGTCGGCCCGCCGGTGGGCGGCTTCATCACGACTTACGCGTCGTGGCGCTGGATCTTTCTGCTCAACGTGCCGTTCGGCATTGCCGTACTCGTTGCTATTGCAACGATCGTGCCGAATCTGCGCGGCGAGCAGCGACGCCCGCTCGATGTGGTCGGCCTCGTGCTGAGCGGTGCATCGCTCACGGCCATTCTTTACGGCGCGGAACTCGCGAGCCAGCCCGGCGAAAATCCGTGGCGCGCAGCCGCGATCGTGGCGGCCGGCATCGTGGTTGGCGCGATCGCGTTCGTGCATGCGAAGCGCCATCCCACGCCGCTCGTCGACGTTTCCACGCTGAAAATCCCCACCTTTTCCGTGACCGTCGTGACCGGCTCGATCACGCGCATCGGCATTGGCGCAGCGCCCTATCTGATGCCGCTGCTGTTCCAGATCGGCTTTGGATTGTCGGCCTTCAATGCGGGTCTGCTGCTGCTCGCCAGCGCGCTCGGCAACCTCGGCATGAAGGCGCTCACGACGCGCATCCTCGAACGCTGGGGCTTTCGTCTCGTCGCGATGGTCGACGTGGCGATTGCCGGCATCTCGATGATCGCCTGTGGCCTGCTCACGCCCGACGTGCCGCTCGCCATCGTGCTGATCGTGGTGTTCGTCTATGGCGTGACGCGCTCGATGCAGTTCTCGACGCTCGCCACACTCGCTTACGCCGATGTCGCGCAACCGCAGATGAGCGCCGCCAGCACGCTCTGGAGCGCGGCGGCGCAGATGACGAACGGTCTGGGGATCGCATTCGGCGCGCTGGCGTTGCGCGTAGCCGCGAGTTTCCATGGGGAAACAAGCGGGCACGTGTTCACGCTCGACGACTTCCGCCTCGCGTTTCTGGGCGCGGGCGTGTTGACGCTGCTATCGGTGTGGGGATATGCACAGATGGCGCGCGATGCGGGCCAGAATGTGGGCGGCGGTTCGCGCCGCCAGCGTGCCTGAGCATGGTTTTGAACGTCATGCGGCAGCATCGCGCCGCATGACGTTGGCAAGCCGCGTTACTTCGACAGGCTCGCGCGAACGGTGAACTCCTGTTCCGCGCCGGCTTCGAATGCTTCATCGGCCAGTGCATGCAGGGCATGAAAATCCGACGACAGCGGCTCGACCGGATAGCCGCGCCGCTCCCAGGCATCGAGTCCGCCGCGCAGCGCATGCGCGTGATAGATATGCTTGTCGCGCAGGCGATTCACGATGCGCTTGGCCGTCACTTCGTTCGGACACACGCAATACACCACGATGGGCCGCGCGACCAGTTCGGGCGGTAGCGCCTCGCTCGAATCGAGATCGAGCGGCCGCGCGCCCGGAATCCGGTACGACTCTTTCTCGCGCACGGTTTGCGGACGCGCGTCGAAAACGATCGGCGGCGACGCGGATTTCATCATGTCGTCGAGCTGATCGGGCGAGATGCGATGGGTGGCCAGCCAGTGCCGCAATTGCAGGCGGCGCGCCCAGCGATAGGCCAGAAACAGCACGCCCGCCACCGCGAGCACATCGAAAATCGTCCAGCCATTGGCGCGCACGAACATCGCGAAGCGTGCGATTTCCGAATGCAGCGCCGCCCCGCCGATCAGCCAGGTGCCCGCCCAGAGCGTCGCGCCCACGGCATCCCAGAGCAGAAAAATACGCACGTCCATCGTCGTGGTGCCGAGCAGCGGCGCGGACATCAGGCCGAGTCCCGGCACGAACTTCGCCACCGAAAGGATCGGCGCGCCGTAGCGTTCGAACACGTTGCGCGCCACGCGGATCGTCGTATCGAGCGACAGCGAAAAGCGCACGAGTCCGTTGAGCAGGCGGCGACCGCGCATGCGGCCTGCGGTGAACCAGAGCGAATCCGCGAACAGCGTCGCCACCACGGCCGCGAGCAGCAGATTCACATAGGACGCTTCCCCGCCGGCCGCCATCGTGCCCGCCAGGATCAACACCGGCGCGGCGGGAACCGGCACGCCGAGTTGCGTCACGAGCACGCTGAGAAAAACCGCCCCGGTGCCGAAATCGGGCGGGATGGCGGTGGGAAGAGTCCACATTGCGGGGGTTTCCGACTGGAAGCGATCTGATAAGAAAGGAAACATCTGCGCTGTCTTGGCGCAAGTACGGAGATTACCCCAACTGGGCGACTTCTTGCTTGCTCGCCGCCGTTGCCCGCGTGGGCGAAACGGGTATCACGCGAGTATCGCGCGAGGTGAAGATACGGCCCTGCGCCTGGGGCTTTCCCTGCCCATGCGGGCCGACGCTGCGGACGAATTCGGTGCTAACTTCGAAAGTCTTTATCTGTGGTTTTTCTGCATCGTTTTCCTTCATTCACGGCTCACAGAGTTTTCTCGTTTTCGTAAAAGAAACATGCGTTACTGGCGTCTCGACCGAACGGGACCAGCGGCCTCCAACGGCGCATTCGATCTGTCCCGCGTCACCCGCCTCGTTTCCGCGATTGGCGGCGGCGATAGCAATGCGCTCGCGACCGAAGTGCTGAATCTGCTCGGCCCGGCCACCTCGGTTTCGCAATGCACGGTGTTCGCGTACGAATTCGGCAACCGGCCGCGCACGGTTTCCGTGGCCGACCATCGCGGCGGGCGTTTCCTGCGCGATGTCGCCGATACCTACGCGCGCCTGTTTTACGCGCTCGACGGTAATCAGCGCATCGTCACCGGCGAAGCCGCCAGCCAGCCGGGCAACTCGCTCGTGCTGCACTGGCAGTCGAGCGAGGACATCGCGCACGAAGGCTATCGCCAGACCTGCTACGCCAAGCCCAATGTTTCCGATCGGCTCTCCCTGCTGCTGCAACCCGCTGCGGACATCTGGCTTTCGGTGAATCTCTACCGCGAGCGCGACGCCGGCATGTTCCAGCCGGGTCAGGTGGAACTGGTGGAGTCGCTGGCGCCGCTGATCGGCGAGGCGACGAAACATCATTACGCGCTGCGCGGGCAGAGCCAGATGGGCATTCCGCAATTGATGCTCGCGCGGCTGCGCAGCCTCTGCCCCGAATTGTCGAAGCGCGAACTCGACGCGCTGCGCGGTGTGCTCGAAGGACTCAGCGCCGCCGAAATCGCCGAACACATGGGCGTGAAGCCCAGCAGTGTCGTGACCTATCAGAAGCGCGCGTATCGACGCCTGGGTATTTCCAGCCAGCGTCAACTGTTCGCGCTCTGCCTCGCCAACGACGCGCGCTAACCCGCCTCGCACCATTGGCGCTGTACCCAAAATGAGGACAGCGCCGTCTCCCCCGCACGCGATACTCATTGCATCGCCGTCGGCGAACGAAGCCGGCGGTGCCGCGCGCGACCTCTCACGCCCCGCGCGCGAACAAAAATTTCCGATCGGAGACAACGCGCAATGAGCGTCGAATTCAAGCCCTATCCCTTCGAGGCGAAGCAGTACGACGCCCGCCTTCCCGCCCTCGCCGATGGCCGCGAAACGCAGCGCCACGCCGTCACGATCGTCGGCGGCGGGCCGGTGGGACTCGCTATCGCCTTGGGTCTCGCCAAACATGGCGTGCGCTCGGTGCTGATCGAATCCGACGAGTCGGTCTGTCACGGCAGCCGCGCGATCTGTATTTCGCGCCGCAGCCTGGAAATCATCGAACGCCTGGGCGCACTCGATGGCTTTCTCGCCAAAGGCCTGCCGTGGACCGGCGGGCGCAGTTACTATCGTCACGACGAAGTGCTGCACTTCACGATGCCGCAGGACGAAAACCAGAAGCTGCCGCCGATGGTGAATCTCGCGCAGTACCACATCGAGCAATTCCTGCTCGATGCCGCCGAACGTCACGCGGATCTCATCGATATCCGCTGGCGTACGAAAGTGACCTCGGTGCAGCACGATGCGCATGGCGCGACGCTCAAGCTGTCCACACCCGACGGCGACTACGAAGCGCAAACCGACTGGCTGGTCGCAGCCGACGGCGGGCGCAGCACCGTGCGCGAAGCGCTGGGCCTGAAACTCACCGGCACGAGCTACGAAGGCCGTTATGTGATCGTCGATATCCTGCTCGACAGCGCGCGGCCAACGGAGCGCCTCGCGTATTTCGATCCGGCATCGAATCCCGGCTCGACCGTGCTCGTGCACAAGCAGCCCGACAAGGTCTGGCGCATCGACTACCAACTGCGCGACGGCGAAGACGCCGAAGCCGCCGTCAAGCCCGAAAACGTGATGCCGCGCGTGCAAAGCCTGCTCGACATGATGGGCGAAACGGCCGCGTGGTCGCCCATCTGGATCACGATCTACAAGGCCAACGCGCTCACGCTCGAACGCTATCGCCATGGACGCGTGCTGTTCGCTGGCGACGCCGCGCATCTCGTGCCGATCTTCGGCGTGCGCGGCGCGAATTCCGGTATCGACGATGCGGACAATCTCGCGTGGAAACTGGCCTGGGTGATTCACGGACGCGCGAATGAGCGTCTGCTCGACAGCTACTCCGATGAACGCGTGTTCGCCGCGCACGAGAATCTCAGCTACGGCACGAAAAGCACTGAATTCATGGCGCCGCCGTCGTTCGCCTTCGAATTGATGCGCACTGCAGTGTTGAGTCTCGCCGCTCGCCATGCAGGCGTGCGATCGCTGATCAATCCGCGTCAGACATCGGCGATTGCCTACAAAGACTCGCCGCTCAACGCCGTTTCCGATCCGATCGCCGGTGGTCCCGCGCCAGGCACGGTGCTGCCCGAATGTCCGCTCACGATCGTCGATGGCCACGGCGCACGCGCAGGCCACATGACGGATCTCGTCGGCCCGCATTTCACGGCGTTTTATTTCGGCGATGAAAGTGGTGCGCCACCTGCACTGGCCGCAATCGAGACGTCATGCAAGGTGCCCTTCGCGCTCGTGCCGCTCACGCAACAGACGCCAGCCGATATCACGCAACGCTGCGGCTGGGACCACACGGGCCGCCTCTTTCCGATGTATGGCGCGACGCCTGGCACGCTCTATCTCGTGCGACCGGACGGCCACGTACTAGGACGCTGGCAAGGCAGCGAAGCCACCCTCGCGCAATGCGTGCTGCAGGCGCTCGCTCATGCACTGCGCGCCGCGTGAGTTGCATGAGCTGCGTGAAATGCGTAAGCCGCAACGCTGCCCCATCGACGCAATCAACCCATCAGGAAAACGCCATGAACGCCAGCGATCTCGACACCGTGTACACCCAGTTATGCAAGACCATGACGCAACTGGGCGAGGCCAATGCGCCGCTTTTTCTAGCCCGTTTCGCGCTGCTCGCGCTCGAGCACATCGGTGACGCGCAGGCTGCGCTGAGTCTGATCGAAGCCGCGCGTGGAGATATGCCGATCGCGCAATAAGCCGCCCACCGTCATGCCGGGCGCCATGTTTCCGATCGTCAACGTCGCGCCGTTTGCAGCAGCCGCGCCAGCCGCGAGCGATTGCTAACACCGAGTTTCTGGAACGAGCGATCGAGATGAGTTCGCACGGTCGTATAGGAAATGCCCAGCCGTTGCGCGATTTCCTTGTCGAGCAGGCCTTCGGCGGCCAGTGTCACGACCTCGCGCTCGCGCCGCGTGAGGCGTGCGATCAGGTCGCTCGCATCGGGCGAAGCGTTAGGGATCGCATTGGGTAAGGCGCCTGGTAGCAGCACTGGTTCTCCCTCCAGCGCCTTCGCGTTCAGCGCTTCGTCGCGCGAGCGTGCCAGCGCGGCGGTAAACGCCGGCCGGATCAGGTCGAGCATCGCCAGTTCGTGATCGGAAAAATTCTCGCGATGGTCCCCGCGCCAGATGCGCAGATCGCCGATATTCGTGTCGCCGTCCCAAGCGAACAGATTCAATCCCCAGTGCAAGCCGTCGCGCCGCAGGAAATCGTTGAAGAGTTCGGTGCGCGCGAGCTCTTCATGCGCGATGACATCGGTCACGCGCACCGCTCCGCGCTGATGCTGCAGCAATGGCGTGAGCGGATCACGAAACTGGAAATAGCGTTCGTAATCGCCGAGATTGTCGGCGGACATATTGATGGCGACGCGGTTCGCAAACCTGCCCTGCGCGTCATCCCACACATAGGAGCCGAGAAAATCCGCGCGCAGCAGATCGAGCAGGCGCCGCCCCGCTTCGTAACGCAGCACCGCTTCCGGCAGCGAGCGGTCGGCCAGCAGCTTGAAGATATCGGCGAGCAACGCCAGTTCGCGGCTTGTCAGGTACATGCGCGGCGCCAGTGACCCTGCGTTGGGATTGCGGTTGACGGGCTAGCGGAGAGCCACGAACGTTATAGCTTATATAGCGGTTTTACCGAATTCAAGGCAGCGTGCGGGCGCACAACACCGCGGGAAAATCAGGAGGGAAAACTGGAAAAAGCGTGGCGAAAAAGCCGTGCGCAAAAAGAAAATGGGCAGCCGGAGCCGCCCATGAAAACACACGCCGGCTGGTATTCACCGTCGCCGGAAATTGCATCCTACGCGATGCCCTGCGCGCTGGAATCCTCATTAAAGAGGACAAACGCGCACCCTATGCGAACTTTTCGTGACCGATTGCGCGCGCTTGTGCTTCATCCTCTCATTTCAGGAAAACTTTCCCGGCAAAAATTTCCCATCGGAAACAAGATGCGCCCGCAACCGGTAGCATTGACCGCAAGCGTCTGCGCGGCTTATTGCACGATGCGCGTCACGCCACGTCCACGCGGATCGGCAGCCGCTTCGGGCGTATCGCCATCGATGCGAATCGCCTGAATGTCGCCATTGAAGTTCTGCCCTTTCAGCACATAACCCTTCGCTTCGACCTGTTTCGCGAGATCGCCGTCGATCGGCTCATACGGTTCCCAGAAGATCGTGTTGGGCGGCAACAGTTGATGGTGGAAACGCATCGCGCCCACGGCATCCTTGAGCGGCATCTTGAAGTCGTAGATGTTGCTGATGACCTGGAAAATCGACGTGAAAATGCGCGAGCCGCCCGGCGTGCCAATCACGAGCGACACCTTGCCGTCCTTCGTGAGTATGGTCGGCGACATCGACGACAGCGGGCGCTTCTTCGGCGCAATCGCGTTCGCGTCGCTGCCCACCACGCCGAACATATTCGGCACGCCCGGCTTGGCCGAGAAATCGTCCATTTCGTCGTTGAGCACGATGCCTGCGCCCGGCACGACCACACCCGAGCCGAAGTAGCCGTTGATCGTGTAGGTGTTCGACACGGCGTTACCCCATTTGTCGACCACCGAAAAATGCGTGGTCTCGGCCTTTTCCGGCATCGAGGTGCCGAGTCCCGGCTGCACGCTCTTCGTATCCGAAGGTTTGTCGGGATCGACTTCGGCGGCGCGTTTGGCGATATACGCGTCGTCGGTCAATTGCGCGACCGGCACCTTGTAGAAGTCAGGATCGCCCAGGTATTGCGCGCGATCCGCAAACACGCGCTTTTCGATTTCCGAAATCAAATGAATGTATTGCGGCGAATTGAGCGGCACGTCCTTGAATTGCGGTGCGAGATCGGCCTTCATCTTGAGCAATTGCACGAGACCCACGCCGCCCGAACTCGGCGGCGGCGCGGTAATCACTTCGTAGCCGTTCCATTTCGCTTCGACCGGCTGGCGCCACACGGCCTTGTATTCCTGCAGATCGCGCTTCGTGATCAGCCCGTGGCCTTTCATCGATGCGGCAATCAGATCGGCGGTCTTACCGTCGTAGAAGTCCTTCGCGCCTTGATTGGCGATGCGCGTGAGCACATTGGCAAGATCGGGCTGCTTGAAAGTCTCGCCCACTTTCATCTCGCCGAAATACTGGTCGAAATTGGTTTTACCGCCGAATTCTTTCGATGCATCCTCGCGACGCTTCGCCAGTTGCTCGTCGACCATGAAACCATCGCGCGCGTATTTGATCGCGGGTTGCAGCACCTGTTTCCACGGCAGCTTGCCGAAGCGCTTTTGCGCTTCCCACATGCCTTCAACCGTGCCCGGCACGCCCACGGCGTCATAACCATAAAGGCTCTTGCCTTCGATCACGTTACCTTTGTCGTCCTGATACATCGTGCGCGTAGCGGCCAGCGGTGCGCGCTCGCGATAATCGAGGAAATAAGGCTTGCCGTGCACATAGAGCGTCATGAAACCGCCACCGCCGATATTGCCCGCTTCCGGGTAAGTCACGGCCAGCGAGAAGGCAATGGCGACCGCCGCATCGACGGCATTGCCGCCTGCCTTGAAGATCTCTTCGGCGGCATCGGCGGCATATTTATCGGCAACGGCAACGGCCGATGCATTCAGAACGACGGGGCCTGGCTGGGTATCTTTGGCAAAGGCCGGCGTGGCTTCGAGAAAGCCCGCGGATAAAGCGGAAAGTGAAACGAGTGCGAGAGCGGCAGCGGAAATTTTCGTTCTATCGACCAGCTTCATTGAGTGACCTCCATGATTCGGTTCATCGTATAACGCGTTCTTGCCCAGCTTTCACCGGGCTTGTGGCCCGGTCCCAACGCTTATAGCACGCACAGAAATCGTTTGCGATCCGGCGATCCGCCGATAGCTCACGCGGGTCAAACATCTGCGTTCAAGTCTGCCCGCGCCGCCCGCGTGCGATTTCATCGCCTGCATTGGCGGGCAAACGCATCGTGACGGGAATCGACGCCACCGAGAACAGCCCGACTACCAGAAACGCCGGCCAGAAGTCGGTCCAGACGATGCTCGCATGCCCTTGTATCCGATGCGAAACTTGCAGCACGATACCCGCGATCGTCACGCCCAGGCCGAGCGACACTTGCTGGATCACGCTGGCCACACTGGTCGCGCGGCCGATGTCTTTCGTGGGGATATCGGCATAAGCCAGCGAATTGAGGCCCGTGAATTGCAGCGACGGAAAGATGCCGCCCGCCAGCACGATGAACCAGATGAGCCACACCGGCGTGCCCGGCGAAAACGCGCCGTAAATGGCGATGGCCGCGCCCGCCACCGCGGCGTTCACGATCAGCGTCTTGCGAAAGCCAAAGCGTCCGAGCACGCGCGACACGATCGCCTTCATGAAGATCGAGCCGAACGCGGACGCGCACGTGATCGCCCCTGAAGCGAACGCCGTCATGCCCAGCCCTTCCTGCAGCGCGAGCGGCAACAGGAACGGCACCGCGCCGAGTCCGATGCGAAACAGCGAGCCACCGGCCACGCTCGCGTTGAAACTCGGGATACGCAAAAATTTCAGATCGAGAACAGGCCGCTCGGCGCGCTGCGCGTAGAACCAGTACGCCGCCAGCAAAAGCGCGCCGATCACGCACATCGTCACGGCTTTCGTATTGGAAACCAGCTCGCCGCCCACCAGCGAAAGCCCGAGCATGAAGAGCGATGCGCCGCCCGCCGAGAGCAGAAAACCCAGCCAGTCGAGCGGCCCGGGATGCTCTTCGTGCATGTTGGCGATATGCCGGTTCGCGAGCCAGATACCCAGCACGCCAATCGGAATGTTGACGAAGAAAATCAGCCGCCAGTGCAGATACGTGGTGATAAAGCCGCCGAGCGGCGGCCCCACGACCGGCCCGAGCAGCGCGGGCACAGTCAGATAATTGACTGCGCGAATGAAGTCCGACTTCGGCAGCGAACGGAAGATGATGATGCGGCCCACCGGCACCATCATCGCGCCGCCGATGCCTTGCACGAAGCGCGCGGCCACGAACATCTCCAGCGAACGCGACGCCGCGCACAACAGCGATCCCGCCATAAAGATGCCGATGGCCGTGCGGAACACATTGCGCGAACCGAAGCGGTCGGCCACCCAGCCGCAGATCGGAATGAACACGCCCAGGCCGATCACATAACTCGTGACGGCCAGCTTGAGCGTAATGGGGTCCTGGCCGAGATCGCGGGCCAGCGCGGGCAGCGAAGTGACGATGACCGTCGCGTCCACGTTCTCCATGAACATCGAGCACGCGACAATGAGCGGAACGATGAAAGCGCCGAGGGCAAGTGGCATGGGCAGGAACGACGATCAGCGTGGCTGATGGCGTAAAGCTGCCATTATGGCACTGTGTTGCGGAAAGCGGGCGGCCGGCAACAGATGGAGCGGCGCGCAGAAACAAAAAAGCCACCGTTGACGGTGGCCTTTTCGCTCATCAACGCAGTGCGATTACCCGGCGATCTGCTTCATGCGGCTCGCGACCGGCGTGAGTTGCGGCAGCACCTGTTCGGCGGCGCGCGTCACGTCGTTCGGGAAGTCGATCTCGATCCACGGTGCGCCCGTGACATCGGCCGTTTCGAATTCCGCGCCGCGTTCGAGCAGCAGATCGCGCAGCGCTTCTTCGTGCGGCAGGTTCGCGCGGCCGGTATCGACATAACCTTCGACGATCTGCGCGAAGCGCTTCGCCGTCGCTTCGTTCAGGCGGAAAAAGCCCACCGATTCGCCGATGGTGTCGTACTGCAGGCCCACGGCCAGCTGCTTGCGCAGCTCGACGGGCACGCCGTCACGCAGGCACAACTTCACCGGCTCGTCGCCGGCTTCGAAATCGCGGTCGATCAGCAGACGGTTGGCCGGCGCCTCGCCTGCCACCAGCGGCGCGAACACGCGCTCGTCGTACAGCACATCGGCGTCCATCAGCAGCACGTCGCCGCCGCGCGTCATGGCTTCGGCGGTGCGATGCACCGTCAGCACGCTGCCCAGATCGAAACGCGGGTTCATCACCACTTCGACCTTGTGCGGCCAGCCGATGCGCTTGAGTTCGGCCTCGACCAGTTCAGGCTGGAAGCCGAGCGCGAGCACGACTTCGGTAACGCCCGCCGATTCGAGCATCTGCAGGTGACGTTCGAGCAGCGACACGCCCTCGAATTGCAGCAGACATTTCGGAAACTGTTCTCCAGCTCGTTGCTGAAGGCGCAGGCCAAGGCCTGCCGCGAGAATGATGGCGCGCATGCGCAACGTTCCTTGGGAGAAAAAGGTCAATCGGCGATTTCGACAGCGGGGACGCGCGGAGCGCGCCGGCGTTGCCAGCTACGTTCGCTGAAATGCAGATACAGAAGGCCCGGCAAACCGAGCACGATTTCGCGCGCGCGCTTGGTGAGCGAGAGCGCGAGTGCCGCCTCGGGCGGCAGGCCGACGAGCGGCGCGAGCAGCAAATAGCCGCCTTCCTGGACGCCGAGCGAACCGGGAATGGCGAACGCCGCGCCGCGGATCGCCTGGCCGATGCTTTCCAGCAGCAGCGCGTCGATCCAGCCGACCGGATGGCCGAGGAAATGCAGCGCGAGCCACACTTCCGCCGTGCCGACGAGCCAGCCCGCGAGGCTCAGCGCGAAGCTGGCCGCCGCGCGGCCGCGTTCGTTGTAGAGCTCCTTGACGGCTACGTCGATGGCGTCGGCGCGCGTGGCAAGCGACGACCAGTCGCGCTTGCCGAACACCTTCGCCGCGAGGCGCAGCAAACGGCCGAACAGGCCACGGCGCTGCGCCACGTAAAACAGGGCGATCATGCCGCCGAGCACGACCGTGGCGATGATCGCGGCCACGCCGAGATCGCGCGGCGCGCCATTGGCGGCGTAAGCGGAAAAGAGCGCGATGCCGAACACCGCGAAGACGATCTGCGCCACGGCCTGCAACGTCGTGCTGACCGTGATGGCCGCTGCCGCGTCGCGCATGGCCATGCCGCGCTGCGCAAGCTGACGCACCATCGCCACCGGGCCGCCGATCTGGCCGGCCGGCAGCAGGCTGTTGACGGACTCGCCGCTCCAGCGCGCGAGCAGCGCGTCGCGTTGATCGACGCGCTCGCCCTTCCTGAACATCACCGCAATCGCGCCGGCGTCCAGTGCGAGCGGAACGACGTGGAACGCCGCGACGAGCGCGAGTCCCCAGCCGGCAGCCGCCAGCGTGCTCGTGATCGAGCCGAGACCCTGCCACGCCAGCAGCGCGATAAACAGTGCCGTGCCGATAGACAGCAGCAGGATGGCAACACGGCTCACGCCCGCTCTCCGGTCTTGCGCGCGCCGCCGGTGGCGGACTGCAGCGCCTTGCGGAACACCTGGCGGAAGCCGAAGTACGCAATCGCGTCCTTCATGTTCGAGATGAAACGGCGCCACGGACGCATGTTCGGGTTGGTCACGTATTCGAACGTGAGCGAAACGCGTACCTCGCCTTCGCGGCTGGCCGTCACGCGATGGCGCAGCTTGTCGCCGTCGAACAGCACCAGCGCGCCCGGCGGATATTGCACGGCGCCCGGTTCGTCGGCCTTGTTTTCATCGCGCGTGTGCAACTCATAATCGAGAATGCACGACGAGTCGTCGATCACGCCCAGCAGCACCGTATAACGGCGGCCGTCGTAATACGAGGTGTCGTAATGCCAGCCGATGTGATCGCCCGCGCGCGTGTAGTAATACAGCGCGTAAGCGTGCGGATCGTCTTCGGGCGAAAGCTGGAGTTTGTCGCCGGTGATCTTTTCGAGCCAGGCCAGCAGCTTGGGCGAGCGGTAAAGCTCGGCGATATACGGCTGCAGACGGTCGATCGTGTGACGGCTCACACTGCCGCCCGCCTTGTGGCCGGGAATGAAATTGCGATTGACCTCGGGCATCAGCGCGTTGGCGGCGTCGATGAGCCGCTGCGTGGCGTCCGCGGGCAGAAAGTCGGAGAGATACAGGAACGAGCCCTGATTCACATACTCGTCGCGAAGTTGCGTCGAGTCGAGGCCGCCTAGCGCGCGGCCAATGGCGGCGTCGGGCACCGCATCCGCAAAGGCATGCTGGCCATCCGCCATGCGCGCATCGCCCGTTGCGGCCTGTTCTTGTTCTGCTTGCACACTCATCTGCTGATCCAAACCTGACTGGTTTCCTTGCCGGCCGCACGGCGCGTCACGCGCCAGTAATCGAGCACCACATAAGCCGCGAACAGCGGCGCGCCGATCGAGGCGGCCAACACAAACGGCGATGCGATTCCGGTGAGCGTGACAAGCGGCAACAGATACAGCACGTCTTCCGTCTCGAAACCGCCGACGAAAGCCTGCTGCGTGCCGGACTTGCCCGCCATTTCCTCGATACGCATGCGAAGGAAGAAGATTACCGCGACCGCCACGCCGGCGATACCGCCGAGCACGGCCGGCGGCACGTGCCATTCGGCCGCAGCCGTTCCAGCGGACGCAACGCCCAGGCCATAACCCATGCCGAAAAACAGCAGGATGGTCGTGGCGGCATCGGCCGCGAGATCGTAGAAATGGCCGATACGGCTGGTTTTGCCGCTGATACGCGCGAGTTCGCCGTCGGTGTGATCAACGAAATTCGACAGAACGATCAGAAAGGCGCCAATATTGACGTGCAGAAAATCGCCGCGCGCCAGATAAAAAGCACCGGCGACGCCGATCAGCAGGCGCAGCGTAGTCAGATGATTGGGGGTAACGCGGGTGGAGACAAGCGGTGTCACGAGCCAGCGCGCCGCGCGAGCATCCCACGTGCGCGGCAGCGGCACCACACGGGGCGCCGGGTTAACAGGTTGGTCTTTTCCAGTCATAACCGGGAAGTATAGTGTAAGGCGTCTTAGTACGCTTTCGCGCCTAACATACTTGCGTGTAAATTATTGATTCGCAAGAGGACGGTTGGCTTTCCTTGCCTGACACGGCCTGGCGCGGAATGTGGCGCGGTGTTGCGGTGAAGCGCGCGGCCGGAAATCGCAGCGGGCTGCGGCGTGCTTTGCCGCGAGCACGCTCGCGCAAACCCGCGTACAGTGCAGCCCTTTCGCATCGGCCCCGGTTGCGCACGCCCATGCTGCATCGGCGTTGCTCCAATTTGGCCCAATCGCCAGACATTCGATGAAACGCTTTTCCCTCGCTGCCCTGCTGCTTGCGGCGCTGCCTTTCGTGCCGATGACCGGCCACGCGGCCGCCCTCGACGAATCGCTGACCTGCAAGGAGTCGGCGCACGATTTCATTTCGGGACTGATCGACCAGAAGCTGATCGACGAAAAGCCCATGCGCGTCGAGAGCAATTCGATCAACGCTTTCTGGCCCGCGCACGGCCAGCATCTGACCGCTTACGGCTTCAGCGTGTTCGCGATCGTGGGCTTCCAGCAGGACGACCCGCTTTTCAAGACCGGCGACGGCAAGCCCATCGGCCGTTCGGCCTATGGCGCGGTGGTGGTCGCGACGCAGGCCAGGGTGCAGGCAGCGCTCGACGCCGCCGGCAACACCGCCATCGTCCATCACGCCGGGCCGCTGCTGACGGCCATTTTCTGCAAACAGGAATAAAGCGGCGGCTTCAGAGCCCTTGCAGGAAACGTCGCAGAACCGTTATTCGATACGGCCGAAACCGCCTTCGGCCCACGATTGCGCGCGCGCCTTGGTCAACTTGAAGTTGGGCGCGACGCGCACCTGCGCGATCTGTTCGCCGTAAGCGTCGAGTGCCGTGAGCATGGCATAGGGCTCATATTCGTCGGGCACGATATCGAGCGTGACGTCGATATCGCCATCGTCGGTACGCAGGCCGATGCGCTTGTGCAGCAGCGCATGCAACTGCTGTTCGTGACGGCGCAGCACTTCCGAAGCGGTCTTCACCAGCGTGTTGAACGCCGACGTATCGAGCGGCTTCGGATTCTTCTTGTCGCGGCCCATCGTCCAGGGTCCGACCAGCGCGGGCTCGGGCTCGCCGTCCTTGATCATCTGGACCGCCCAGCCGTCGTCGTCTTCGTTCTTGATCACGCGCGCCATCCAGCCGTCCTTGTGCCACAGGCGCGGGTCCTGAATCACTTCGGCCTCCCCTTCGGCGGTCGGATCGTGGGCGTCATCGGGGAAGTCGGCGGGAGAAGCATCGGTCATGGCGGGTTCCATCGGGTTCTGCGGATCTGCCCGCTTTTTTGCGGACAGGGGCAGGATTTTACCCGCAAGCGCCAGGGCGGCGGTCGGACCGTCCGCTCGCGACGATAGACACCGGTGTCATCCGGGCCGCAATCGGCTGCCGCGTAATAATCGGCAAAATACATAAGCCGATACGCCGATAATGCGTGCCATTCACTTGCCAATCAAAATGCTTTCAATTTCTCAACCGTAATCGCAGACGCGGTTGTTCGCGCGTCAATATGACTCATTTCGTTTTTGGCAACACTGTCTTTCACGCCGCGCATTGAACTAATAATGATTTTAAGCGACAGGCAAAAAAAACGCGGCCCGAGGGCCGCGAAAAACAGATGAAAAAAGACCACCCTTGGTCAAAGGGGCAAACGAATTGTACCGCCGCGCACCCCACCTTTAGATCGCATAATCTGGAACAGTACCTTTCAGATTTCGACGTAAATATCGCACGAAAATCGTGCAATCCCCGCAATGCGCCGTGGCTCAAGCCTCCCGGGTACGTCGCACATGCGCAACAAAATCGGCCTTGTCACATTTTGTCGCATATCTCACGATTAAGAAAAATACCTTTATCGACAAATACTTAGAGGTATTAATCTGGTTATTACAATTTCCAGAAAGAATTGTTGTGCGGGACAAAACGAATCACGACGATTGCCGGAATACACTTTCCCTCGAATCGTCAGACCACGAAATTCATTGCCAGACAATCGGCTTTCGTGAGATTCCCAAGTACTGTCCGGAGTTAAAAGCATGAAAAAAACCCTTATCCTCGCTGGCGTTCTCGGTGCATTTGCAATGAGCGCTCATGCGCAAAGCAGCGTGACCCTGTATGGCTCGCTCGACGCCGGTATCGTCTACGCCAACAATGCGGGCGGCCACAGTCTGTGGGCGCAAGGCAGCGGCGCAATGTCGAACAACTACTTCGGCCTGAAAGGCGCTGAAGACCTCGGCGGCGGGCTGAAGGCGATCTTCACGTTGGAGAGCGGCTTCAATCTCAATAACGGCGGCTACAAGAACGGCGACAGCGGCTTCAACCGCCAGGCCTATGTCGGTCTGCAAAGCGACAAGTACGGCACGCTCACGCTCGGTCGCCAGTACGACTCGATGAACCAGTACCTCGCGCCGCTCTCGGAAGCAGGCGCGGGCTTCGGCAACAACCTCGCCGGTCACCCGTTCGACAACGACAACTTCGCCCAGTCGTTCTCGATCAAGAACGCGGTCAAGTATTCGAGCGCGAACTACTCGGGTCTGCAGTTCGGCGGCCTGTATGGCTTCTCGAACCAGGCTGACGGCTTCGCGAACAGCCGCGCCTGGAGCGCGGGCGCGTCGTACAGCAACGGCCCGCTGAATGTCGCGGCCGGCTACCTGCAATTGAACAACTCGGGCACCGTGGGCGGCAACACGAGCGGCGCGGCTTCGGCTGACCAGAATATCTCGGCACGTCAGCAACGCACCTTCGGCGCCGGCGCGAACTACACCTACGGCCCGGCGCAAGTCGGCTTCGTGTGGTCGCATTCGCAGATCGACGGTCTGCAAAGCCTCTCCAGCGGCGGCGCGACGCTCGCTGGCGTGAGCGGCCTGAATCTCCATATGGACAACTTCGAACTCAACGGCGCGTATCACCTGACGCCAGCGCTCGCCCTCGTCGGTTCGTACACGTTCACCGACGGCACCGTGACCGGCACGGGCAGCGGCGACCAGAGCCCGAAGTGGCACACCGTCATGGTCGGCACCGACTACTCGCTCAGCAAGCGCACCGACGTCTACCTCGCTGGCGTGTATCAGCACGCTTCGGGTTCGATGGGCGTGAACGGTTCGGGCCAGGCCGTCGCCAACGTCGCTGCGATCAACACGCTCTCGCCGTCGACGACCAACAACCAGATCGCCGCGACGGTCGGTCTGCGTCACCGCTTCTAAAGCGCCCCGAAGTCATCGCACAAGCGTCATCACACAAGCGCGCGATCCGCGCTTGTCAGCCTTCAGCAAGACGCCCGGTTGCCACAAGCAGCCGGGCGTTTTTTCGATGTGCTTTCGCGCCGTGCTTTCAGTTTCGTATCGGCAACTTTTGACGTTCGCGCAGGCACGCGATCGAATGCGCGCTAGCGCTCGCGCAGTTGCATCTTTTTACGTCTCTATGAGCGTGCTTCGATGAACGCGTGCGTATACTCATAAACACACGTGTCCTGCAACGCAGCCTGCGTTGCCTCCTGTCCCGCACCCGTCACGCCGCTCATGAATACCTTCTCGCAACGCCTCATCGCCATCGTCCCGCTCGCACTCGTTGCCGCTTGCGGATCGTCGCCATCCAGCACTGCCTCGAATGGCGAAACCATGATTTACGCGTCGTCGGCGCGCTCGCCTTCATCGATCGCGAACTGCCTCGAAGATCGACTGTCCAGCGTGCATGAATCGCGTAACGGCAACAGCATGGAACTCGTCGTGGGCTCGCGCTCGGACGCCTCGTACCTGGTCACGCTCATCCCGAGCGGCAGTGGATCGGTGATTCGTGTGACCCATGGCGCGTCGACATCGGACGATCCGCCCGAACCCGAATTGCGCTTCGACGTGGCGCGCTGCACGACCTGATGTGAACGCACGCGAGAACTGTTGCAACTAACCAAAACGCTAAAAGCCCTTTATTTAGCGGACAAAATGAATTCTCGCGTCTTGCCCCTGTCATGATGCCGTCACATCTGCGAAGATTGCGCCCTCTTTGAAATTCGCAAGACAACGCTTCATGGCATCTGGGTCCGCACATCACGCCACCGGCTGGGCCGCCGGTGTCATCGCCGCTGCAATCATCACGCACGCGGGAGCGGATACGCCCTGGCATCTCGCTGCCGCATTGGCTTTTGTTGCCGGTGTAGCAGGCGGAACGGCGCCCGACTGGCTGGAAGTCGCGTGGTGGAGAAAGAAGCGCAAGCTCTGGGTCACGCATCGCACCATCACGCATTGGGGTGTGGGCTGGGTGGCCTTGCTGCTGTGCTCGTACCGGGAACTCGGGCATTGGCTGATCGCCGCGCCCGCATTCGGCTTCGCCTGCGGCGGCTTGATCCATCTGTTCGCGGACTGGCCGAACCCGCTGGGCGTGCCCTGGATCGCGCGCCGTCATTCACTGAACCTCTGGCGCAGCGGACGATGCGATCTCATCGTGATCGGCGCTTCATGGGTTGCCGCGTGGTTCTTCGCCGTGCATGGCGTGCCGCATAGCTGGTCGTTCGAGACGCTCCGGCGGCTGGCCTGACGATCTGCAATCCGAACTAATTGACTGAGCTTTCGGGCAGACGGCGCCTGCTTGCGCCGCCTGCCCGATCCTTCCATTCCACCAATTAGTCGATCAGTCGATCGAGAAGTCGATGCCTTGCGCCAGCGGCAGCGCCGACGAATAGTTCACCGTGTTAGTCGCGCGCCGCATATAGCCCTTCCACGCATCCGAGCCCGATTCGCGGCCGCCGCCGGTTTCCTTCTCGCCGCCGAACGCGCCGCCAATTTCCGCGCCGCTCGGCCCGATATTCACGTTGGCGATCCCGCAATCGCTGCCCGATGCCGAAAGGAAACGCTCGGCCTCGCGCAGGTCCGTCGTGAACACGCAAGACGACAAACCGTGCGCGGCAGCGTTATTCGCGGCAACGGCGTCATTGAAGTCGCGATACTTCATGACGTAGAGAATCGGCGCGAAGGTTTCCTTGAGGACGATAGCGCTCTGTGCCTGCATTTCCACCAGCGCGGGGCGCACGTAATAGCCATTGGCCAGTCCCTCAACCTGAACCCGCTCGCCGCCCGTGACCGTACCGCCTTCGGTACGCGCCTGCTGCAGTGCCGATTGCATGCGCTCGAACGCGTGCGAATCGATCAGCGGCCCCATCAAGGTGCCGGCCACCAGCGGGTTTCCGATCGGAACCTTGGCGTAAAGCTGCTTCAAGCGCTCGACAGTCGCCTCGTAGACGCTCTCGTGCACGAACAGGCGGCGCAGCGAAGTACAGCGCTGCCCGGCCGTGCCAACCGCCGAAAAGAGAATCGCGCGCAAGGCGAGTTCGCGGTCGGCGCTGGGCGTCACGATGCCCGCATTATTGCCGCCGAGTTCGAGAATCGAGCGGCCAAAGCGCTGTGCCACGGTCACGCCGACCGCGCGGCCCATCTCCGTGCTGCCGGTCGCGCTCACGATCGCGGCGCGCGGATCGGCCACGAGTTTCGCGCCGACATCGCGTCCGCCCACCACCAGCGAAACCAGGCCATCGGGCGCGTCGCCAAACGCATTCAGCGCTTCGCTCATGAGTTTCTGCACGGCCAGCGCAGTCAGTGGCGTTTTCTCTGACGGCTTCCAGATCACGGGATTGCCGCAAACCAGCGCAAGCGCCGCGTTCCAGGACCAGACGGCGACCGGGAAATTGAACGCCGAGATCACGGCGCACACGCCCATCGGATGCCAGCTTTCGGCCATGCGATGGCCGGGGCGCTCGGATGCGATCGTCAGGCCGTAAAGTTGCCGCGAAAGACCAACCGCGAAATCGCAGATGTCGATCATTTCCTGCACTTCGCCCAGCCCTTCCTGCAGGATCTTGCCCGCCTCCAGCGAGACAAGGCTGCCGAGCGCTTCCTTGCGTTCGCGCAGGCGCTCGCCCAGCAGCCGCACCAGTTCACCGCGGCGCGGCGCGGGTACGTTGCGCCACTGGAGAAAGGCTTCCTGCGCGCGCGTCAGCGCCGCGTCGACGTCCGCCGCCGACTGGCTGGCCACCCGCCCGATCAACTCGCCGGATACCGGCGATCTCACTTCGATGTCACCCGACCTGGCTGCTTCTGAAATGCCGAGGTCGGCAAGAATGCGTGTTGCGTCCATGACCGATCCTTTTATTTCCGATAAGAAACAAACGTGATGCAGCCGACTATACACGGGGCGAGATGGTGCAGCAAGACGGGGAAAGCCGAACGCAATAAAGCCTGCCGGACGGGCATTTCACGGCTTGATGGCACCATTTTTTCAGGAAAGCCCGTCTCCACGCAGAAGTTTCCTTTGAGAAACATTGCTCAGCCGAGCGAGTTTCCGATAGGAAAAAAATGACGCTCGACACCGCACACTGAATGCAAAAGGGCCATCCAATACATCGGATAGCCCTTATCGACCGGGAAACACCGGCCAGCGCGCTACAGCCTTGCGCTGGCAATCCGCCTCTCATGAAGACGCTCATGAAGCCGCTCACGACTCCTGCACGCACTCGGCGCGGCCCATGCGGTGCCCGATTATCAGACCTGCGTCGTAGGCGGATTCGAGCGCGCGGCCAACGTCATCCGAACTGACCACGTGGTAGTCGGCCGTTTGCTTGCCCGTCAACTCGAAGCGCTCGACTCCGAGCGTTCTCCGCGAGATGGCTAACAGTAATTCAAGACGTTCGTCGCGCATTTTCTTCTCCAGACTTGACCTTCATCATCTAAATCAATAGTAAGGACCACCCTACCGTTCGTCACGTGACCCCTCGACGCATATCGAGGCTCTACTCAAATCCTTACTGCATTGAAAGACAAGTCTGACAAGGACAAGATCCGCGGCAATCTTTAAGCATTGTTAATTCAGGGCGATAAATGGCGCAGGTGCGACAAAACATCCTTATTCGCCGCTGCCAGCTCGCCCGTTCGGCTGCAAAGCGATAGCAAACATTGGCCATCCGGTTAGCCGTTTGGCCGAGGTTTCCGAAAAGCAGCGCTTTGCTATGATCGGAAACGTGCCAGAACACCCGCCTCCCTTTTACCGATCATGGACACCACGCTCACGCAATCGGCCGCCTCGTCGACCGCGGAACTCGGACATCGCGTCCGCGCCGCGCGCCTCGCTCAGGACCTGACCATCGAACACGCCAGCCGCGTGTGCGGCGTCTCGCGCTCGACGCTGTCGAAGATCGAAAACGGACTGATGTCGCCGACTTTCGACGTGCTGCAAAAAATCGTCGCGGGTCTGAAGATCGATCTGGGCGAACTGTTCGGCTCCACGCCAAAGCTCGACGCCGGCGGCCGTCGCGCGCTCACGCGGCGTGGCGCAGGCAAACTGCACGCGTATCGCGGCTATTCGATGGAATTGCTGGCTACGGAACTCGCGCACAAGGCCATGCTGCCGTTTCTCGTGCGCATCACGGCACATTCGGTGGATGCATTCGACGACTGGGGGCGCCATGAAGGCGAGGAATTTATCTACGTGATCAGCGGCAGCGTCTGCCTGCACACGGAGCTTTACACGCCCACCGACCTCGAACCCGGCGACAGTTTGTATTTCGACAGCCGCACAGGCCATTACGCCGTTTCCACCAGCAAGGAAGACGCCGTGGTGCTATGGATGTCCACCGGCGAATCGATTCCGGGCGCGCTCGAAGCGGCCCAGGCATTGCAGGCCGCGCCTGCCGTAAAGCCGGCGCGTTCCAAAAGGAAACTTTCGGCAACGTGACGGCACAGCGCAACGTTCAGCGCATCACGCCTTGTTTTTAGCGCGCGAGCGCGCCTTCTTTGCCGCAACCGGCGCCTGCGTGCCCGCCCGTTCGCGCGTCGCCTGCCGCACCGCCTCCATCAATGCGCGCCCAGCCGCGCTCGGCTGCGTATCGGTGCGCTGAATCAGGCCGACCGGTTCTTCGCCGCCGGCACTCGGCAGCGGCAAGCGCACCAGCGTGCCCTCGCGCAGATCGTATTCGACCGCGCCCGAAGGCACGAACCAGACCGCGTCGTTTTCCAGCGCGAGCGCACGCCCCACCGACACCGACAGCAACTCGACAAACGAGGTCAGCGGCGGCGCGCCCCAGGCCGCCAGCAGACTGTCCGCGGCCTGGCGGATCAAGGTGCCGAACGGCGGCAGCACCAGCGGAAATTGCGTCGGGAATTGTGCGAGCGGCCTGACTGCGCCCGTGCCTGCATCCGCGTCCGCGACGAGCGGATGGCCCTTGCGCACCACCACGGCAAGCGGTTCGTTATAAAGCTGTTCGAAACTCAGGCCGACCATCCGCTCGGGATCGGCAAGCCGCCCAACCGCAAAGCTGATCGCGCCCGCCTTCAGCCGCTCCAGCAATTCCGCATTCGCGGCCGTCAGCAACCGCACGCTGACGCGCGGCCACTCGACCGTGAAGCGCCGCATTGCGGCCGGCAACATCGCGGTCGCCACGGTCGGCAGCACGCCGATATCGAGCGTCGCAGCCACGGCCCCTTCCTCGCGCGCCAGCAGCGCCACACCCTGACGCAGCGCGCTCACGCACGCGCTCGCGTGCGGCATGAAAAGCTGCCCTTCGCGCGTGGGCACCGCGCCGTGCCGTCCGCGCTCGAACAGCTTCACGCCGAGCGCCGCCTCGAGCTCGGCAATCGTCTTGGAAACAGCGGGCTGCGTGATCGACAGACTCTCCGCCGCCTGCTGCACGCTGCCGAACTGCGCAACCGCTAGAAAGCACTGGAGATGGCGAAATTTGACACGGGAATCGGCGAGGCGATTTTGCATAACGATTGGTTATACGAGACGCGATAAAACGTCATTTTGCATAACTTTTCGCATTGGATAAAGTGGCGTCATGCACGGGCCGCGACCGTTGGCCACGCTGCAATAAACTTCTTCCCACAAATCCTGCCAGGAGACACCCCACCATGGACGAGTCCATCCTGTCGCCGCGCGACTTCGATTCGCATCCGGCGTTTGTCTACCCTCCGTATCGCTCCTCCACCAAACGCGGCCCGACGCTGCCGATGATTCCGCTGAAGGAAAAGCTGAAGAATCTGCACGCGCCCGTTTATGGCGCGGAAGATCTCGGCGCACTCGACCACGACCTCACGCGTAATGCGGCACGCAACGGCGAACCGCTGGGCGAGCGCATCATCGTGACGGGTCGCGTGCTCGACGACGGCGGCAAGCCGGTGCGCAACACGCTCGTGGAAATCTGGCAGGCCAATGCAGCGGGACGTTATGTCCACAAGCAGGATCAGCACGACGCGCCGCTCGATCCGAACTTCCTCGGCGCAGGCCGCTGCGTGACGGATAACGAAGGCCGCTATCGTTTCCTGACGATCAAGCCGGGCGCGTATCCCTGGGGCAATCACCCCAACGCATGGCGTCCGCAGCATATTCACTTCTCGCTGTTCGGCGATTACTTCGGCTCGCGCCTCGTGACGCAGATGTATTTCCCCGGCGATCCGCTGCTCGCGTTCGACCCGATTTATCAAGGCACGCCGGAGCAGGCACGCGAGCGCATGATTTCGCGCTTCTCGCTCGACACCACCGAAGACAGCTACGCACTCGGCTACGAATTCGACATCGTGCTGCGCGGCCCGAACCAGACCCCCACGGAGCGTTGATCATGGCACTCAAGGAAACGCCCTCGCAAACCGTCGGCCCGTATTTCGCCTACGGCCTCTGCCCGCAGCAATACAACTTCGATTTCAAGAGCCTGTTCACGCCCGAACTGGCCAGTTCGAAAACGCCCGGCGAGCACATCACGCTGATGGGTCACGTGATCGACGGTGACGGCAAGCCCGTGTTCGACGCGATGCTCGAGTTCTCGCAGGTCGATGCGCAAGGCCGCTATCCCGACTCGCGTGCTCAAGTGGCCGAAACCGGCTTCCGCGGTTTCGCGCGTGTGGGCACCGGCACGGACCCGGAGCAGCGCTTTGTCGTGCGCACGGTCAAGCCGGCCGCCGAAAACGCCGGTGAAGCGCCGCACGTGAATGTGATCGTCATGATGCGCGGCATGCTCACGCATACCTTCACGCGTATTTATTTCGACGACGAAACCGCTGCGAATGCAGCCGACCCGGTGCTCGCTTCGGTTCCCGACGCACGCCGCAATACGCTGATCGCACGCCGTAGCGAACAGGCCGGCAATATCGTTTATCACTTCGATATCCGCATGCAGGGCGAAGGCGAAACCGTGTTCTTCGACCTCTGATGCAGAGCGCCGCGCGGGCTCCAACATGACTATTGCGTGTACTTTCACGCGCCTTTCATGAACCGGCCCTAAGATCGCTATCACTGCGATCTGATCGCGGAACTCCGAGCAGTACCTTGATGAAGCCTGCCATGAGCAGGCTTCTTTTTTTGCGCGATGGCTTTAGGCGAATGCGTTTGCAAAAAGCAGAAAAATCAGCCGAGCGGCCGCACGCCAATCAGCAGACCATGCAGCCAGAACGCGAATACGGCCCACGCCACGAGGCCGATAAGGACCACCATCGCGTCGCGTGAAACCGCGCCTTGTGCATAGACGACGCCGGCCTCGCGATCGCGCCTGCGGCCCGCGCGAATTTCAATCAGCGCCCAGACGAGAAACACCAGGAAAAGCAGCATCGCGTGCAGCGTGCCGTTGGCGAGCAGATGCGCAAATGCCCAGAGCGCGACGCCGCTCACGAAGGGCTGGCCGAGTGCGCGTTTGATGTGATTGCCCGGCACATAGGCCGCGGTCATCATGATGAAGGCGATCGCCGTCAACAGCGCAGTAACGTGCGCCATCCCATGAGGCGGCAACCAGACCGGCACCGGATAGCGCCGCGCAAGCGCATAGCCTCGCACGGTAAAGACGATGCCGAGAATCGAGAACAGCGCGAACATGCCACGCCATGCCTTGAGACCGAAACGCTCGATCTGCGCCGCGCGCCAGGGCGCCGCCACAACACGAATCGAATGCACGCCGATAAAGAGCACGAGACCTAGAACCAGCAACGCCATATCGCCCCCTCGCGGCAGTCGGGCCGCAATGAGCGCGATTATCGCGCGGATCGTCTGACGCAGGCTTGAGCCTGGTTAATCGGCATCGGCATCGGCGCAATAGCAATGCTACGAACACTACGCGCGTGCGAACGCAAAGCGCAGCCTCCGCAGAATCAGGACGCTTTCTATTTAATACTCAATATTCGTGGAAAGGCATTTTTAAAACGCCACTGAAAAAATAATCGAAAAAAAAGCAGAGATAGCCAAACGAATGTCTGGCGGAATTCTGGCGGAATCGGACTGTTTTCTGGGGCTGCCGTGCGCTATGCGGCAGTCATTCCGCTAGCAGCGGAAATGCTCGATATCCTGACCCGCATGCTTATAACGCAGCAGCCAGCTCGGCATATCGCCTTCTCCATTCCAGGAGTTGCCATATGCGTCGCGATACTTGGGTAGCCGTGCGCTTTCTGCAATGGATGATTCAAGTTCTTCGAGCGTAATGCCGTACTCTTCCATGCGGTGTTGAATCCACAGGATGAGCCGTTCGCGCGCCTCACCGTCGAGGTCGAACATCGGTTAATTCCTCTAGCATCGCCAAGGGGGCCAGGCGCCGATCGATATCGAATCGTCTGGCCTGAAAAGACAAAGGCTTCGCCATTTAGCGCGAAGCCTTGCTGCACTGATGAGGTGACCAGGAGGTGGAATCCGTGGCCGGTCCGGAGGGGATCTGAGTCCGCTGCTCCGCTCGCCAGAATGTGCCGCAAAGGTGCGCGGCTGCTTGCTGCAAGCGGAACCCATCATACCTTGCCGCCGCCGCCCAGATCAAGCGATTTGACGCCTGCGCAAGCCACCTAAAGCCATTGCAGGCGTCTTTCGCCGACCTTCTGGCGGGTTACCCCTGGGACGCCGCCGCGCGCCTTCTGCGGGCGCCTGGCGCGGCCGCGACGACGTCCGCGGCTTGCGTCTGCACCGGTTCGCTTTGCGCCTCGCCGGATGCCGTGCGCGCGAGCACCGGTTTGAGCGCGACACCCGTGTGGCTCGCGGCGATTTTCACGAGCCCTTCCGGTTCCGCCGCGCCGACGATCGTGCCGCCGCCCACACCGCCTTCCGGTCCGAGATCGATGATCCAGTCGGCTTCGGCGATCACGTCGAGATCGTGCTCGATCACCACCACGCTATGACCCGCATCGGCGAGACGGTGCAGCACACGAATCAGACGCGCGACGTCCGCCATGTGCAGGCCGACCGTGGGCTCGTCGAGCACGTAAAGCGTGTGCGGCGCTTTCTGCCCGCGCCGCGTGATGTCGTCGCGCACCTTGGAAAGCTCGGTCACGAGCTTGATGCGCTGCGCCTCGCCGCCCGACAGCGTCGGCGACGGCTGGCCGAGCGTGAGATAGCCCAGCCCCACATCCTTCATCAACTGCAGCGGATGCGAAATACTCGTAATCGAAGCGAAGAATTCCACCGCCTCGTCAATCTCCATCGTCAGCACTTCGCCGATATTGCGGCCGCGCCACGCCACCGCCAACGTTTCCGGGTTGAAGCGCTGACCGTGACAGACATCGCACGGCACTTTCACATCGGGCAGGAAACTCATGCCGATGGTGCGCACGCCCTGGCCTTCGCATGCCGGGCAACGACCGTCACCGGTATTGAACGAGAAACGCGATGCGCTATAGCCGCGCGCACGCGCTTCCAGCGTATCGGCAAACAGACGGCGAATCGCATCCCACACGCCGATATACGTGGCCGGACACGAACGCGGCGTCTTGCCGATCGGCGTCTGATCGACTTCGAGCACGCGGTCGATGGTCTCCCATCCGCTGATCGAATCGCAGCCTTGCCATACGTGCGAAACCTCAAGTTTCGGCTTGGCCGCGGTGCGGGCGATCACGCTGGAGCGGCGTTCCGCAGCGCTCGGCGCGGTCTCTTTCGCGTTCTTGCGCGCACGGCGCACGGCCGGCGACGACAGCACCGATCGGCCCACCGCATCGAGCAGATTGGAAAGCAGCACATCGCGCGCGAGCGTGGACTTGCCCGACCCGCTCACGCCCGTAATCGCCACGAGTCGACCAAGCGGAATCTGAGCCGTGACGTCACGCAGATTGTGCAGCTTGCCGCCGTGCACCGTGAGCCATTGCGCCGGCACCGCTTCGTGGCCCGCACGCGCGGGCTTCACTTCACGGCGCGGCTGCAGCGGATGCACGATCGGCTGCGCGAGATAGCGGCCCGTGAGCGAATCGGGCTGCGCCGCGAGATCGGCGACCGTGCCTTGCGCGACCACGCGACCACCGCGTTTGCCCGCGCTCGGCCCGATATCGATGATGTGATCAGCACGCCGAATCGTATCTTCATCATGCTCGACCACGACCAGCGTATTGCCTTTATCGCCGAGATTGCGCAGCGCGTTGAGCAGAATCTGGTTGTCGCGCGGATGCAGACCGATCGTCGGTTCGTCGAGCACGTAGCAGACGCCCTGCAGATTGCTGCCCAGTTGCGCGGCCAGTCGAATACGCTGGGCCTCGCCGCCCGAAAGACTCGGCGCAGCGCGATCGAGGCTCAGATAACCCAGACCGACTTCTTCGAGGAATTGCAGACGACTGCGAATTTCGCTGATGACGTCACGCGCAATCTGCGCATCGCGGCCATTGAGTTCGAGCGATTCGATCCAGCGGCGCGTTTCGCCAACGGTCCATTGCGCGACGTCGACAATCGCATGTTCGTCGAACGTGACCGCACGCGCTTCGGGATTCAGACGCGTGCCGTGGCAATCCGGGCACGGCGTATCGGCCATGCCTTCCGGCTCCTGCTCTTCCGAAGGCAGCGTCTGTTCGCGGCCGCGATCGTCGGCGGCCATCACCGTATCGTCATAGGCCGCGCGTTGTTCGCGCGTGAGCGCGAGGCCCGTGCCCACGCAGGTCGTACACCAGCCGTGTTTGCTGTTGTACGAGAACATGCGCGGATCGAGTTCGGGATAGCTCGTACCGCAAACCGGGCAGGCGCGCCGCGTCGACAACACCTTGATTTCACCGATCTGCGAGGTCGATTTACCGTCGCCGATTGCGTTATCCAGACCGTCGAGCGGCGCCAGCAGATGCACCACGCCCTTGCCGGCGTCGAGCGTCGTGACCAGCATTTCGCGCAATTGAGCCTCGTTTTCAGGCTCGATCACGATATCGCCCACCGGCAACTCGATGGTGTGTTCGCGGAAACGGTCGAGTTTTGGCCACGGCGCAACCGGCACGAATTCGCCATCGACGCGCAGATGCGTATTGCCGCGCGCCTTCGCCCATTTCGCGAGATCCGTATAGACGCCCTTGCGATTCACCACGAGCGGCGCGAGCAGACCAACGTGCTGACCTCGATGCTCGCGCAACAATTGCGCGACGATCGCATCGCTGCTTTGCGATGTCACCGGCGTGCCGTCGTGAACGCAATGCTGCATGCCGAGCTTCACGTACAGCAGACGCAGGAAGTGCCAGACCTCGGACGTGGTCGCCACCGTACTCTTGCGGCCGCCGCGCGACAGGCGCTGCTCGATCGCAACCGTGGGCGGAATGCCGTACACGGCGTCCACTTCCGGGCGGCCTGCAGGCTGCACGATCGAACGCGCGTAAGCGTTCAGCGATTCCAGATAGCGGCGCTGGCCTTCATGAAACAGGATGTCGAAAGCGAGCGTGGATTTGCCCGAACCCGACACGCCTGTGATGACGTTGAAACGTCCATGCGGAATATCGACGTCGAGCGCCTTGAGATTGTGCTCGCGCGCATTCACGATACGCACGACGTCTTCGCCCTGAATCTCGCGGCGCGCCTGCGCGGCACGCATCGCGGTCTGCAAGGCAACGCCCTCTTCTTCCGCCAGCACCGGCTCGACACCATGGCCGAGCGCCGCTTCGTAGCGCTCCAGCGCAGCGCCCGTGTGCGAACGCGGGCACGCGATCACATCGTCCGGCGTGCCCACGCACACCACTTCGCCGCCCGCGTCGCCGCCTTCGGGACCGAGGTCGATCAGCCAGTCCGCGGCACGGATCACATCCAGATTGTGTTCGATCACCAGCAGCGAATGGCCGCCCGCCAGCAGCTTGCCGAACGCGCGCATCAGCTTGGCGATATCGTCGAAATGCAGGCCCGTGGTGGGTTCGTCGAACATGAAAAGACGCCCGCCCGCCGACGTTTTCTTGCCGCGCGCCTGCGCCGTTTCCGCGAGATAACCGGCGAGTTTCAGGCGCTGCGCTTCGCCGCCCGAAAGCGTCGGTACCGGCTGGCCGAGCTTCACGTATTCGAGGCCGACATCGACGATCGGCTGGATCACGCGCAATACTTCGTCATCCTTATCGAAGCACTGCGCGGCTTCGCTGACCGTCAGATCGAGGACATCCGCCACGGAGAGCGCGCGGCCGCCACGCTCGATCTTCACTTCGAGCACTTCCGGGCGATAGCGGCTGCCGTCGCAATCCGGGCAACGCAGATAAACGTCGCTCAGGAACTGCATTTCGATGTGCTCGAAACCCGAACCGCCACAGGTCGGGCAGCGGCCCTCGCCCGAGTTGAAACTGAACATCCCCGCCGTATAGCCGCGCTGCTTCGCGAGCGGCGCCTTGGCAAACAGCTTGCGGATTTCATCGAACGCGCCCACGTAGCTGGCCGGGTTCGAGCGCGCCGTTTTGCCGATCGGCGATTGATCGACGAACACGGCGTCCGTGATCTGCTCCGCGCCGCTCAGGGCGCGATAAACGCCCGGCGATTCCGTGGCCTTGCCGAGATGCCGCGCCAGCGCCGGATACAGCACGTCCTGCACGAGCGTCGATTTACCCGAGCCCGACACACCCGTCACACAGACGAGGCGCTGCAACGGAAACTGCACGGTCACGTCGCGCAGATTGTGTTCGCTCGCGCCTTCGAGCAGCAGGCTGGGCGTCTTTGCATCGACAGGCCGGCGCTCCCAGTGCGAAGCATCGGCCACCGCGCGATGACCGCCCAGATATTCGCCGGTCAGCGTGCCGGACGAACGGATATCCCTGGGCGTGCCGTCATAGACGATCGTGCCGCCGCGCTCGCCCGGCCCCGGACCCATGTCGATCAGGCGGTCGGCGGCCAGCATCACCGACGGATCGTGCTCGACGACCACCAGCGTATTGCCGGCATCGCGCAGGCGCTGCATGGCTTCGACGATACGGTTCAGGTCGCGCGGATGCAGCCCGATGCTCGGCTCGTCGAGCACGAACAGCGTCTTCGTCAGCGAGGTGCCGAGCGCCGTGGTCAGGTTGATCCGCTGCACTTCGCCGCCGGAAAGCGTGCGGCTCTGGCGGTCGAGCGTGAGATAGCCCAGGCCCACATCGCAGAGATATTTGAGCCGTGTGCGCACTTCGGCGAGCAGCAGCTTGAGCGCATCGTCAAGGAGTGCCGACGATAGCGAGAGATCGTCGAAGAAGCGCCGGATGCGCTCGATCGGCAACAACATGACATCGTGCAGCGTCAGACCCGGCAGCGCTTCGAGTTGCGCGCGCGTCCAGTCCACGCCATGCGGCAGAAAGCGCGCCGACGGTGCGAGCACTTCGTCCGCGTTCTCCTGCGTGCCCAGGCGCCACTGCAGCGCTTCGGTCTTCAGACGCGCGCCGCCGCAGGTTTCGCACGGCGTATAGCTGCGATATTTCGACAGCAGCACGCGAATGTGCATCTTGTACGCTTTCGATTCCAGGTACTGGAAAAAGCGCTTCACGCCGTACCACTGCGTTTGCCAGCTACCCTTCCAGTCCGGCGCGCCGTTGATGACCCAGTCGCGCTGTTCCTGCGTGAGTTCGGCCCAGGCCGTATCGCGCGGTACACCGGCCTTGGCGGCATAACGCATCAGGTCGTCCTGACACTCCTTCCACGCGGGCGTTTGCAGCGGCTTGATCGCGCCGTCGCGCAGCGACTTGCGCGCATCGGGAATCACCAGACCCCAGTCCACGCCGATCACCCGGCCGAAGCCCCGGCACACTTCGCAGGCGCCATAAGCCGAGTTGAAGGAGAACAGCGCCGGTTGCGGGTCCGCGTAGCGCAGATCGCTGTCCGGGCAATGCAGGCCGGTAGAGAAACGCCAGATCTGCGGCTCGGGTTTCGTATCGGAAACGTCGCTCGCGGCGTCGGTTTCCGATACGACATAAATGTTCACGCGCCCGCCGCCGCGCTTGAGCGACGCCTCGATCGCCTCGACCACACGGCTCTTTTCCGCGTTCTGCAGGCGGAAACGGTCGGCCACCACGTCGAGCACCTTGCGCGTGCCGTCGGCCGTTTTCACTTCGCGCTGCGCCTGCACCCGCGTATAGCCGCTCGCGGACAGCCATTGCTGGACTTCCTCTTCGGTGGTCGTATCCGGCAGTTCGACCGGGAACGTCACCACGAGGCGCGGGTCGCCCACTGCCGTGCGCGCGCGCAGTTCGGCGTAAATCGTTTCCGGCGTGTCGTGCCGCACCGGTTGCGCCGTGAAGCGATCGAACAGATTCGCAGCGCGCGCGTACAACAGCTTCAGATGGTCGTTCAACTCCGTCATCGTGCCGACGGTCGAGCGCGAGCTGCGCACCGGATTGGTCTGGTCGATGGCGATGGCCGGCGGCACGCCGTCGACGCGATCGACTTGCGGACGGTCCATGCGGTCGAGAAACTGACGCGCGTAGGCACTGAAGGTTTCGACGTAACGACGCTGCCCTTCCGCGTAAAGGGTGTCGAACACGAGACTGGACTTACCCGAGCCGGACGGCCCGGTCACCACCGTCATTTCGCCGGTGTGGAGGTCGAGATCGAGGTTCTTGAGGTTGTGCTGACGGGCACCGCGGATTCGGATGGATCGGTTATCGCTCACTTGCGCTGGCATTCCGGATGGATCACAGGCGTGGGACCGGGCGGCGGCGCCCGGCAGCTTTTGGCCCGGGTTGGCGGGCCGAACGGTGAAGATTTTACTGTATATTTATACAGCATGCAGGGCGCGTGCTTAATCGACGCCGCGGGCGTCGCGCAGGGCGTCAAGTCGGCCGGATGGCCTACCCCATCCGGCTGGTTCCGTCAGATCGCGGTTAGCGGTGAGCTTTGTCCGCGCCGGCCCACTCGCGCCACATCGCCTCGTACGCAGTTTCCATACCGCGCGCGAATTTCGCTCCGTCCATCAGCGGCGACGCTTCCATCCGGGCACGCAAGGTCGCGCGCAGATACGCGAGACGCGGCAGATAGGTCGCGAGCGACACGACGGTCTGCGCGAAATCCTCGTCGGAAAAGGCAGCGAGTGCATCCAGCCCCAGATTGGCCAATTGCGACAAGCCAGCCCGCCCTGCGCAGGTTTCGCCGACGCGCGTCACCACCGGCACGCCCATCCACAGCGCGTCGAGCGTCGTGGTGTGGCCGTTGTACGGCAGCGTGTCGATGGCGAGGTCGATCTCGTGATACGTACGCAGATACGCATCGCGCGGCTGGAACGGCACGAAGCGCACGCGCGACGGCGCAATGCCGTGACGCGCGAGTCGTTCGGCCAGCCGCGTCTGCGCTTCGCCTTGCGCGGCCATCAGCATCAGACGCGCATTGGGCAGCGCCGCGAACACGCCCGCCCACAATTCGAGCGTGCGCTCCGTCAATTTGCAGGGATTGTTGAGACTGCCGAGCGTTACGTGTCCCGCCTTGGCAGCAGGCAGTGCATTAACGGCCGGTTCGTGCGCGAGCGGGTCGTAGCACCAGAACGTATCGGGCAGACGGATCGTGCGTTCGCTGTAGTGCGCCTCGTACGAAAGCGGATCGAGATGCGGATCGGTCAGCCGGTAACCCATTGCTTCGATACCGGTCGTGCCCGGATACGCGAGCCACGCAACCTGCACGGGCGCGGGCTGGCGCGCGAACAGCAAGGGGCGGCCATCGGCCATATGCATCGTGAGATCGACAAGAATGTCGATGCCGTCCGCGTGAATCCGTTGCGCGAGCGCGGCGTCGTCGAGCTGGCGCACGTCATGCCACACATCCACGTAAGCCGCGAGACGCGCAGTTGTCGAGTCAGCTCGAACGACGCTCGAATAGGCGTGAATCTCGAAGCGGCTTTTGTCGTGATTCGAAAGCAGCGGCATCATGAATAATGCCTGGCAATGCTCACGAAAATCCGCTGAGACATAGCCGATTCGCAAACGTCGTCCTTGCGCGCTCCTGAGCGCGTGCGAAAAACGCTGTGCGCGCAACGGTATTTCGTGTTGAGCCGACCAGCGCCGCGCCTGCGCGAGGATCGCTTCAGGCTCGGGCGACTGGAACGAAAGCGCGTAGAGCAGATTGCTATGGGCAGTGAGATTGCCTGGATCGCTTTTCACGGCGCGCTCGAAACAGGCAACGCCTTCGTCAAGCTCGCCGCAATCCTTCAAGACATTGCCCAGGTTATTGAGCGTGGGCGAATGATCCGGTGATAGTTCAAGCGCCTTGCGCAACAGCGCGCGTGCCTCGTCTTGATGGCCGAGCGCTCGTTGCAGATTGGCCGCGTTATTCCAGGCATCGACGAAATCGGGCCGCACGCGAATGGCGGTTTCGAAAGCGTCCATCGCTGCCTTGTGCTCGCCCAGCTCGCGGCACACGTTGCCCAGATTGTTGGCCGCTTCGGCGTGCGCGGGATCGATCGACAAAGCATGGCGATACTGCGCCTGCGCCTCGCGACGCTGCCCCAGCGCATGCAATGCGTTACCGTAGTTGTAGGCGGCATGCGCGAAGTCCGGCGCAATCGCCAATGCGCGCGACAGCACATCGGCGGCTTCCTGCGGCTTTCCCTCGTCCATTAACAGCGCGCCGAGATTCACGAGTGCAGCGGTCGAATCGGAGTCGAGCGCAACGGCTTCGCGCAGCAGCGTCAGTGCGCGCTCACGCGAACCCTGAGCGCGCAGCAACGTGCCTAGATTCACCAGCGCTTCGACATTGCCCGGTTGCGCCGCGAGCGCACGCTCGTAGGCGCCCTGCGCGAGTGACGTTTCACCGAGCAGACGACGACAGTTGCCGAGATTGTTGAGCGCGTCGGCGCGTTGCGGGTCGCGCTGCGTGACGGCTTCCCATGCGAGCGCCGCATCGCTGAACGCGCCTTGAGCCTGAAGCGCGCTGGCGAGTCCGAACCAGTGGTCGGGGTCGGTTGCGTCTTCTTCGAGAAGGCCGCGATACGCAGCTGCAGCCTCCGCATGACGCTGCGCGAACGCATAGGCTTGCCCCAACGCTTCACGATAACGCCGGTTGGCGGGTTCGATCTCCAGCGCTTTCGTCAGGGCTTCGATAGCGTCCTGAAAGCGGCCTTGCTGAAGATCGATCACCGCAAGCCGGAAGCGCGCCGCGCCATGTAAAGGGTCGAGTTCGACAATGCGGCTGTAGCCCTCGCGCGCCAAAGCAAAATTGCCGGCAATATGCCGTTCGTGCGCCTGCTGAAACAGTTCTTCGATCTGCATCCGGATAAGCCAGCCGATGAGCAAAACAATCATTGTAATGGGGGCAATGAGCCGGCCATCGAATGGGGTGTTTTTCGCCTCCCCGAAGTCAAACTTTTGATTCGCAGTGCGATTAAAAAATCATTCGACTTGCATTCATTAATTAACCTCGGACTTTCCATGCGGCGCTATGAGTGCTCGATTTCGCGAATTGAACTTCGCTGATGTCTGCACAAAACAAAAGCGCCGGGGCATGACATCGCCCCGGCGCTTTTGCGCATCGATCGCAGCAAAAAATCAGGCCGCGATATCCACGCCCTTCAAGGTCTTGACGTCGACCGGCTCGGCCAGCCAGGCGCCGATCTTGCCGCGGAACGCCACGTAATGCGCGCTCTCGCGATGCGCCTGCACCGCGGCTTCATCCACATAGGTTTCGTAGAGGTGAAAGCCCGGCGCACCGTCTGCGCGGCACAGCAGGTCGTAGCGCCGGTTGCCCGGCTCCTTGCGCGTTTGCGCCACCATCTGGCGCAGTTCCGCTTCGAGGTCGGCGACGTGTTCGGCTTTCGGCGTGAGGCTGGCAAACAGATAAATGCTCATCGAGATGTCCTTATCGGCAACGAAATTTCCCATCGGCAATATTTGAGTATTGCCGATCCTGCACGGCTTATGCGTCGATCAAAACCCGCTTAGGCCTTGTAGCGTTCGAGCCAGTGCGCGTACGGCGCCGGCAGCGTCCAGGCCGCGCGATCCACCTTCAGTTCCTGCGCGGCGAAGTACGGCCAGTGCGGATTCGCAAGATGCGCGCGACCGACCATCACCAGATCGAGCTGCTCCGAAGCGACCGAGCGCTCGGCCAGTTCCGGCGTGCCGATACCCCATGCCGACGACACCGGCAGACCGGCTGCGCGACGCACTTTCTGTGCGATCGGTGCGAGGAAGGCCGGCGCCCACGGAATCTGCGCGGTCGGCGTCGAGAAACCGACGCTCACGCTCAGCATGTCCAGACCTTCGCGCTTGAAGTTCTTCGTGAGGTCGATCGATTCGGCGAGCGTCTGCTCGTCGCGGCCATCGTATTCGATCACGCCAAAACGCGCGGTCAGCGGCAGATGTTCCGGCCAGACCTTGCGCACGGCAGCGAGCGTTTCCAGAAGGAAACGGCTGCGGTTTTCCAGGCTGCCGCCATAGGCGTCGGTACGCTGATTCGAGTGCTCCGAGAAGAAGCTCTGGCCGAGGTAACCATGCGCGAAGTGGAGTTCGAGCCATTCGAAGCCGGCGTCGAGCGCGCGCTTTGCGGCTGCCACGAAGTCTTCGCGCACCCGCGCGATATCGTCGGTCGTCATGGCCTGCGGCACCTTTGGCAGATTCGCGCCGAACTCGATCGCCGACGGCGCGAGGGTTTGCCAGCCGCGTGCATCGCCTTCGGGGATATGGTCATCGCCTTCCCACGGACGGTTCGCGCTCGCCTTGCGGCCGGCGTGCGCGATCTGGATGCCGGGCACCGAACCCGCCGCCTTGATCGCCGCGACGGTCGGCGCGAAGGCCTTGGCCTGCTCGTCGTTCCAGATACCCGCGCAGCCCGGCGTGATGCGGCCTTCCGGCGACACCGCCGTCGCCTCGACGATCACGAGGCCCGCGCCGCCACGCGCGATCTGCGCGTAGTGAACGTGGTGCCAGTCGTTGATCATGCCGTCGACGGCCATGTACTGGCACATCGGCGGCACGGCGATGCGATTACGCAGGGATACATCTTTGAGCTTGAACGGTTCGAACAATGCGGACATCTACTGCTCTCCTTTAGCGGCGCGAGCCGGCACGGCGGCACGGGCTGCGCCCTTGAAAAAACGTCGATCGCTGGGATCGGAAAATCGGGATTTCCTTTCGGCATGCCTCATTGCAGCAGGCAACAAAAAGCTCGCCACGCCGCGCATAACGCGCGGCGCGTGGAGTTGCCGAAAGGAAACCGGGATAAGACGCGCGGACTTCGCTTACTTGCCGCGCAACTGGGCGAGCAAAGCCTCGGCGACCGGCTCGGACGATGCGGGATTCTGGCCGGTGATCAGCAGGCCATCGGTGGCCACGTGCGCAGCCCAATCAGCGGCCTTCGAATAGTTGCCGCCATTCGCCTTGAGCATGTCTTCGACGAGGAACGGCACCACATCGGTCAGCTCGACGGCGGCTTCTTCGCTGTTCGAGAAGCCCGTCACCTTCTTGCCGGCGACGAGCGGGCGGCCATCGGCGCCCTTCACATGACGCAGCACGCCAGGCGCGTGGCACACGGCCGCGACCGGCTTGCCTGCCGCGAGGGTCTTTTCGATCAGCGCGATCGACAGCGGATCTTCGGCGAGGTCCCAGAGCGGGCCGTGGCCGCCGGGGTAAAACACCGCGTCGTAGTCGTTCGCGTCGACATCGGCGAGACGTTTCGTATTGGAAAGTTCTGCGCGCGCGGCGGCGTCGGCATCGAAACGGCGCGTGGCCTCGGTCTGTGCCGAGGGATCGCTGCTCTTCGGATCGAGCGGCGGCTGGCCGCCCTTGGGCGAAGCCAGCGTGATCTGCGCGCCGGCGTCACGCAGCGCGTAGTAAGGCGCGGCAAATTCCTCGAGCCAGAAACCCGTCTTTTTGCCCGTGTTGCCGAGTTCGTCGTGCGAAGTCAAAACGATCAGTACGTTCATCGACGTTCCTTTTTTCGATGAGATCAGGACGCTCACGCGTCCAATGAAACCGGTCCAGCCGCGCGATATCGATTCGTGTCGAATCGTGTCACTACCTGCAGCGGGCAATCAATTAGACCGGTCGTCTAGAAACTTTCCGTATGACATGACGCTTTGCGAAGGCGCCCGCTCAAGGGCGCTCAAACAATGATGTCATGCCGATGTGGCGTGCGGGTTACGCTTGCGGCCAGGGCTGAATCACGCGCCCAGCGGCAGATTCAGAAGTTGCCGCGTGGTCACCATGGCGGCATCGAGCGGACGCCGATCGCGACGGATCTTTTCCATCAGCGTCGCGCCCAGCCAGAGTTCGTAGAGCGTGGCCGCCGTGGAGTTCGCGTCGCCGATACCGCTTAGCGAACCATCCGCGCAGCCTTCCTCGATACACACGCCGATGCGCCGCACGATCTCTTCCGTGCCGCGACGCAGAACCGCGCGCATCGGCTCGGACAGATCGCTGACTTCAGCGCCCAGCTTGACCGCGAGGCACTTGCCGTCCGGCCCGTCCGCGCACTGCATCAGGCGCCATTCCTCGAAATACCCCATCAGGCGCTCGACCGGCGAGCCGCCGCGCTGCACGAGCTGCTCTTCAAGGCGATCCGCATACTCCGTGAAATACGACGTCAGCAAAGCTTCACCGAACGCCTCTTTCGAGCCGAAATAGTGATAGAACGACCCTTTGGGGACGCCCGCGGTCGCGAGAATCTCGTTCAGACCGACGGCTGAAAAACCCTTGCCCAGAATGATGGGCATGGCGGTATCGAGGATGTGTTGCCGTACTTCGACGGCTGGCGCTGCGTTCATGGGTTGCCATGTTACAGGCGGATTAGACCAGTCGTCTAGCAATCTCCCGACTCTCGAAGTGGCTTTATCGCGCTGGCCGTTGCAAGCGTGTTCGGGCACCGAAAAACGCGCGGCGGCTGGAAATTTCGCATCGGAAACTCACCATCTGGAGAGCCATCCATGTCGTTACGTACCCTGCTCTGTTTTGGCGATTCGAACACCCACGGCACCAAACCGCTCAATCTGCCCGGCGTGCTGGAGCGCTTCGGCCCCGCCGATCGTTGGCCCGGCGTGCTGGCCGCGACGCTCGGCAGCGGTTGGCAGGTGATCGAAGAAGGCCTGCCCGCGCGCACCACGGTGCACGACGACCCGATCGAGGGACGTCACAAGAACGGCCTCGCGTATCTGCGGGCGTGCCTCGAAAGTCAGTTGCCCGTCGATGTCGTCGTGCTCATGCTGGGCACCAACGATCTCAAGACGCGCTTTTCCGTCACGCCGGCCGATATCGCCAATTCGGTGGACGTGCTGCTCGAAACGCTGGTCGCCTGCCGCGCCGGTCCGAGCGGATCGACGCCGCATGTGCTGCTGATGTCGCCGGTGCCGATCGACGAGATCGGCTTTCTCGGCGCGATCTTCACGGGCGGCGCGGCGAAGTCGCGTCTGCTTGCGCCGCTCTATGAGCGTGTGGCCGTGAAATACGGCTCGGCGTTTCTCGATGCGGGCGAATTCGCCAAGGTCAGTCCGACCGACGGCATTCACTACGAAGCCGATCAGCACCACAAGCTCGGCCGCGCCGTCGCCCAGGTCGTGCGGCAACGCTTCGCCACCTGAGGCCCGAAAAACAAAACTTTCCGATACGAAACCCCAAAGAAAAACGCCGCCGGGCGCGAGCCCTGGCGGCGTTTTTTGCTTTTCAGCGGGATGTGCAGTTAATCGACGATTAACGCGACATCATGTTCATGCTGACGTTGTGCATGACCCACAGCGTACCGATCACGACGATCAGCACCGTCATGGCCGTGAAGCCAAATGCGGTCACGTTCCAGCGTTGGCCCGACGACGTGTTCATATGCAGGAAGAACACGAGGTGGACCACGATCTGCACGACTGCCAGGGCAGCGAGGCCGAGCAGCGCGGTTTCACGCGGCAGGCCGCCATGCAGGACCAGCCAGAACGATGCTGCCGTGAGCACCACCGCCAGGACGAAACCCGCCACATAGCCGCCGAAGCTGCCGTGGCTTTCTTCTTCGTGGATAGGATGAGCACTCATTTAAATCACGCTCGCAAGGTAGACAAAGGAGAACACGCAGATCCAGACGATGTCCAGAAAGTGCCAGAAAAGGCTCAGGCACGACAGGCGGCGGATTTCGCGATCGCCCAGTGCCGGCGCCTTCAGCGTCTGCACCATCAGGACGACCATCCAGATCATGCCGAACGTCACGTGGATACCGTGGGTGGCAACCAGCGTGAAGAACGACGACAGGAACGCGCTGCGTTGCGGGCCGTTGCCTTCGGCGATCATGTTCGCGAACTCATGGAGTTCGAAATACAGGAACGTTGCGCCCAGCAGGAACGTAATGGCCAGCCAGAACAGCACTTGGCCCTTGCGTTGCTTGTGCGCGCCGATCATCGCGAAGCCATACGTGATGGACGACAGCAGCAGCACTGCCGTTTCCATCGCGACGCCATTGATGTCGAACAGGTCCTTGCCGGTCGGGCCGCCTGCGAACTGGTTCTGCATGACGGCAAACACTGCGAACAGCGTGCCGAACAGAATACAGTCGGTCATCAGGTACAGCCAGAAACCGAACACCGAGTGTGACGGCGGGTGATCGTGGTGATCGTGCTCCGCGAGTGCGGCCGCACCAGTTTTCGTCAACATCAGTTGGCCTCCAGTGCTTCTTCAACCTTGCCACCGCGTTGCTTGGCAGCAAACGCCTTGGCCAGTGCGCGACTACGCGCTTCTTCGTCTGCCCGAACCTTGGCGGCCGGGATGTAATAGCCTTCGTTCTTCTGGAAGCTGTAAGCGATTGCCGTACCGACGATGCCGATAAAGCCAACGATCATGAGCCACCAGATGTGCCAGATGCCAGCAAAGCCGAGCACCAGGCTGAAGAAACCGATGAACAGACCTGCGCTCGTGTTCGAGGGCATGTGAATGTCGGTGTAGTGCGTGTTCGCGACGTCAACGGTTGCGCGGCCGGTTTCCTTCAGATGCTGGAACTCATCGAGTTCCGACACGTTCGGGATGATCGCGAAGTTGTACGACGGCGGCGGCGACGACATCGACCATTCCAGCGTACGGCCACCCCACGGATCGCCCGTCACATCGCGGTTTTCCGGCAGGTTGCGGTCGCGGATCGACACATACAGCTGCATCAGCTGGTGAGCGATACCGATTGCCACGAGCACTGCGCCAACCCACGCGATGATCATCCACGGATGCCATGCCGGATTGTCGTAGTGGTTCAGACGACGCGTTGCGCCCATGAAGCCCAGCACGTACAGCGGCGTGAAGGCAACGTAGAAGCCCACGAGCCAGAACCAGAATGCACGCTTGCCCAGCTTTTCGTTCAGCTTGAAGCCGAATGCCTTCGGGAACCAGTAGTTGAAACCAGCCAGGTAGCCGAACAGCACGCCACCGATGATGACGTTGTGGAAGTGAGCAATCAGGAACAGCGAGTTGTGCAGCACGAAGTCGGCACCCGGGATCGCCATCATCACGCCGGTCATGCCGCCGATGGTGAAGGTGACCATGAAGCCGAGCGTCCACAGCACCGACGAGTTGAACTCGAGGCGACCGCGGTAGATCGTGAACAGCCAGTTGAAGATCTTCACGCCCGTCGGGATCGAGATGATCATCGTGGCGATACCGAAGAACGCGTTGACGTCAGCGCCCGAACCCATCGTGAAGAAGTGGTGCAGCCAGACGACGAATGCCAGCACCATGATCGCGCAGGTTGCGTACACCATCGCCTTGTAGCCGAACAGCGGCTTCTTGGCGTAGGTCGCGACGACTTCCGAGAAGATACCGAACGCCGGCAGGATCAGGATGTACACCTCGGGGTGACCCCATGCCCAGATCAGGTTCAGGTACAGCATGGCGTTACCGCCACCGTCATTCGTGAAGAAGTGCGTACCGATGTAACGGTCCAGACCCAGCAGCGCGAGCGTAACGGTCAGAATCGGGAACGCAGCCATGATCAGCACGTTCGTGCACAGCGCCGTCCACGTGAACACCGGCAGCTTCATCATCGTCATGCCAGGAGCGCGCATCTTGATGATGGTGACGAAGAAGTTCACGCCGGTCAGCAGCGTACCGACACCCGAGATCTGCAGCGCCCACAGGTAGTAGTCGACACCGACCCCTGGACTGTATGCGAGCTCCGACAGCGGCGGGTAAGCCAGCCAGCCCGTCATCGCGAATTCACCGACGACCAGCGAGATCATCAGCAGGATTGCGCCAACGGCGGTCATCCAGAACGACAGCGAGTTCAGGAACGGGAACGCGACGTCGCGTGCACCGATCTGCAGCGGCACCACGATGTTCATCAGGCCAACCATGAAAGCCATGGCCATGAAGAAAATCATGATCACGCCGTGAGCCGTGAAGATCTGGTCGTAATGGTGCGGCGGCAGATAGCCCGGCGCGTTGTACGCGAGAGCCAGCTGGGTACGCATCATGATTGCGTCGGCGAAGCCGCGCAGCAGCATGATGAGGGCGAGCACGATGTACATCACGCCCAGACGCTTGTGGTCGACGCTCGTCAGCCACTCCGTCCACAGATATTTCCACTTACCGAGGTAAGTGATCCCACCGAGCACGAATGCGCCGATGATAGCCATACCGACCATCGTGCCGAGAATAATCGGCTCGTGATACGGAATGTCGGCTAGTGTAAGTTTTCCGAACATGCCTGGTTACCCCTTGGTCACGCACGACGGGTCACTGAAATTCGTGACGTGGCCGTTGTTGTACTTCGCGATGATGTTGTTGAAGAGCTTCGGGTCCACCGTCGAGAAGTATTCAACCGGTGCCTTCTCGCTCGGCTGCGCAACCGTCGCGTATTGATCCATCGAAAGCTGCGTCGAGGACGCCTTGACCTTCTGGACCCATGCGTCGAAGTCTTGCTGGCTCGTGGCGAGAGTACGGAACTTCATGTCCGAGAAGCCCTTGCCGCTGAAGTTCGCCGACAGGCCGGCGTAGTCGCCTGCATGATCGGCGATCAGGTGCAGACGGGTCTGCATGCCTGCCATCGCGTACACCTGGGTACCCAGCTGCGGGATGAAGAACGAGTTCATCACCGAGTCCGACGTAATGCTGAAGTTGACCGGCGTGCCGACCGGGACGGCCAGCTGGTTCACCGTGGCGATGCCCAGATCCGGGTAGATGAACAGCCACTTCCAGTCCAGCGCGACCACTTCGACGTTGATCGGCTTGACGTTCGATTCAAGCGGCTTGTACGGATCGAGTTCGTGCGTGGTCTTCCACGTGAGCACTGCGAGGAACAGGATGATCAGCGTCGGGACGGTCCAGACGACGACTTCGATAGCCGTCGAGTGCGACCATTTCGGCGCGTAGGTGGCGTTGCGGTTCGATTCGCGATAGCGGTACGCGAACCACAGCGTCAGGATGATCACAGGGATCACCACGATCAGCATGGCCCAGGTGGAGGTCGCGATCAGCGACTTTTCCGCCACGCCCACGCTACCTTTGGGGTCGAGGACTTCCAAGTTGCAACCGGAAAGACACATGGCCAATCCGGCGCTGACGGGAAGCAATAACCTTTGCAAGGTTGTTCTTTTCATCACGTTTGCCTGAATTTCATTCATTGAATAGTTCCGGGCACATCCCCTGACATCCGGCAAAGGAAGCGCGCCCGAATCATACAGCCGCTTTGATCCATGACAATCAATGAATGCTGAAAATGATCTTTGTCAAAACAAAAGTGAGACACTATGTCGCATGGGTTCGCGAGGTTTGTCGCGCCTCATCAACACACGCTCAAGCAGCCCCATTTAGGTCTTGACGCCAATCCGCCGCGGCTTTTTTCCGAATTACACAATCCGAAAACAGTTGAACGCACCTGCGCGCCGCGCCGCTTGATGAGCGGGACGGCGCGCAGGTGCGTCGTCATTCTTCTGCAGTGACCGGCCTGATTACGTCGGCGAGCGCGGCACGCGCACTTCCGCTTCCGTACCGGCGCGTGCGGCATCCGTGCGCACTGCGTCGGCGTTGGCCGTATCTTCGGCAGGCTGCTTGGTGCGGCCGGCCTGGGCCACCAGATTGGCGGCCGAGAGTTCGATTGCGTCGGTCATGGGCTTCGGATAGATGCCCACTGCCAGCACCAGTGCGGCCAGCGACGCGAGAATCAGCGTTTCGCGGCGGCCGATATCGGCCAGCTTCGCGACGCTCTTGTTCGCCACCGCGCCGAAAATCACGCGCTTGTACATCCAAAGGGTGTAAGCCGCGCTCAGCACGACCGTGGTCGTTGCGATCGCACCGATCCAGAAGTTCACGCGGATCGCGCCCATGATGACCATGAACTCGCCCACGAAGCCCGAAGTGCCCGGCAGGCCCACATTGGCCATGCAGAACACCATCATGAAAACGGCGTAACGCGGCATGACGTTGACGACGCCGCCATAAGCCGAGATCGTGCGCGTCTTGGTGCGGTCGAACAGCATGCCGATCGAGAGCAGCATCGCGCCCGAGACGAAGCCGTACGAAATCATCTGGACGATGGCGCCTTCGGTGCCGATCTGGTTGAAGAGGAACAGGCCCAGCGTGACGAGACCCATGTGGGCGATCGTCGAGTACGCGAGCAGCTTGGTCATGTCGGTTTGCGCGAGCGCCAGCAGGCTCGAGTACACCACGGCGACCAGCGACAGCGTGATGATGGCCGGCGCGAAGAAGTGCGCGGCGTCCGGCGTGATCGGCAGCGTGAAGCGCAGGAAGCCGTAGCCGCCCAGCTTGAGCATCGCGAGGATCACGGTCGCGCCGGTGGGCGCTTCGAGGTGGACGTCCGGCAGCCAGGTGTGGAACGGCCACATCGGCACCTTGACCGCGAAGGCCGCGAAGAAGCCGATAAAGACCAGCAACTGCGGCACGAGGCCCATCGACAGGTTATGCCATGCGGCCATGTCGAAGGTGTGCGCCTGGCTGTACAGATACAGCATCGACACCAGCATCAGCAGCGAGCCGGCGAGCGAGAAGAAGAAGAACTTGACCGCGGCGTAGCTGCGGCGGGCATGGCCCCACGAACCGATCAGCAGGTACAGCGGAATCAGCGTCGCTTCGAAGAACACGAAGAACAGCATGCCGTCCGTGGCCGCGAAGGTGCCGACCATCAGACCCGAGAGGATCAGGAACGCGCCGTGGTACTGGGCCACGCGCACGGTGATCGACTCCCACGAGGCAATCACGATCACGAGCGTCGTGAATGCGGTGAGCACCACCAGCCACATCGAAATGCCGTCAATCCCGAGACGCCAGGCCACGCCGAAGTCCGGCAGCCAGTTGCGGAATTCGACGAACTGCATGGCGGCAACATGGTTGTCGAAACCGGTAATCAGCGGAATGGTCACCACGAGGCCGACGATCGAGCCGATCAGCGACAACCAGCGCGTGCGCTGGGGGTGGCTATCCGACCCGAGGCGCAGCACAGCCACGCCGAACAGGATGGGGATCCAGATCGCCAGACTCAGGAATGGAACGGATTGCATTTCAACAGGACCTTAAAAATGCGGTGCACAGAGTTCGTCCGCGCGCGGGCTGGCGCGCAGGCAAACTGAAAGATTAACGCGGGGTGAAAGTCGGACCAGACTGGCTGAAATGGTTTTGTCAGCTGAGAGGCGAAATGCAACACACGTTCAAGGGTTAACGAGGGTAAACGGAATATGGAACTTTTGCAGCGCAACAAGCCAAATCCGATCAGCGCCTGATGTAAGTCATTGTTTTTGCGTCGCTTTCTGCTAGCGCAAAAATCACAAAACATCACCGCCCAATCTGCTTCTGGCCTCAAAAGTGCCCTCGGGGACCTCATGGACGCATGTGCAAGCGACACACCGCCACACCGCGCGGCCGAAATAATACCTTACTTGTTTCTTTGGCCTCAATGACTTATGCATAGGGGCCCGATCCTGCAGGCCCCGCCGGGCCGGTGCGGCGCGGGTTTGCGCAGTGCAAAAAAAAGCCCCGGCCGTCTTCGGGCCGGGGCGAACTCTCACGATGCGCCAGCAACGCTGGAACACGCATGGACGGGACTTTAGCGGCTTGTGGCCCCTGAATTAAGCGCAACGCCTGGAAGAGTCCTTTCTGGCGTCAGGCTGGATTCTGGCGGCGCTGGCGACATCGTCCTGCCACATGCGTGTGGGTCAGCGTCGTACTCGCGTAGACGCAACTGGCATCGCCATTATACAAATGAGAATCATTTGCATTTGGACGTTTTTTGGGGCATCATGTTTCCCATGCCGGCGAGCCCGGCCCTGACTGATCCGCGCACTCCGGCTGCGCGCCCGACCGCCCTGTTCGCCCGAGGCCCACATGAACTACACCGCCGCATTCGCGAGAACCGACACGCTGATCGACGACACCTTCGTCCAGCACCCCGATAGCGCCGAGCAAACCATCCTGCGCGCCGTGCGCACCTGGCTGCGCCCGCACTGCGACGCCTACGGCAAGGCCGAAAGCTGGCGCGGCGTGCTCGCCGACGCGGGCATGGGCGCCGAAGGCATCGGCCATTTCGATCTGCTGATGGGCACGCTCTGCCGCGCCACCTGCCGCCCGCTGGACACGCGATGCCGCTGCGCGTCCGAACTGGCGAAGGACGAAGGCTCGCTGCTGCAGGTGCTCGCGCTGCTGCAATCGACGCGCAGCGAAGCCGCCGTGCAGTTGCTCAACGACTGGCTGCCGACGCAGAGCGTGAGCGGCATGCTCAAGACGGCGCGCTGGTTCGCCATCTGCCTGCTCGACGCCGGCGTGCAACTGAGCGACCGCACGCGCCGCGTCACCTATATGCACTGAATGCACTGATGGCATCGATACGCCCGTTTTGCTGCGACGCAACACCCATGCCCACCGCATAAGCTCATTACGAAAGACGATTTGGGCGGCACGCCACCCGCCGGTAGCATTGCGAGCTTTCCAGCCGCCGCTCCGCCCCGCATGCCTGCCTCACCCCTCTCTTCGCTTTCCGGCGCTTCGAGCGCCAGCCGTCCGCTGATCCGCAGCGCCGCCGATGTCTCGCGCCTCGTCAACACGGGCGGCGCGCCCGGCAGTAACGCGCGCATCGTCGTGGCGATTGCGCTGGGCGGCGTGTTCCTCGACGCCTACGACCTGGGCGCCCTCGCCTTCGGCCTCAAGGACGTCGCGCGCGAATTCTCGCTCTCGCCGGCGGGCACCGGCTTCGTGGCCTCGGCGATCACGTTCGGCGCCATCGTCGGCGCGTTTCTCGGCGGCTTCCTGACCGACCGCATCGGCCGGTATCGCGTCTTCATGGCCGATATGTTCTTCTTCGTGGTCGCCGCACTCGCCTGCGCGCTCGCGCCTAACGCCTGGGTGCTGGGCGGCGCGCGCTTCGTGATGGGACTGGGCGTGGGCATCGATCTGCCGGTGGCGATGGCCTTCCTCGCCGAGTTCTCGCGCCTGTCCGGCCGCGGCAACAAGGCCGCGCGCGTGGCGATGTGGTGTCCCGTCTGGTACGCGGCCATCAGCGTGTCCTATCTGCTCGTGCTGGCGTTCTACGCGACGCTGCCCGCCTCGCATTCGCACCTGCTGTGGCGCCTGACGCTGGGCTTCGGCGCGGTGCCGGCGCTCGTCATCATCGCGATTCGCAGCCGCTATATCAGCGAGTCGCCGGTCTGGGCCGCGAATCAGGGCGATCTCGCGGGCGCGGCGCGCATCCTGCAACGCTCCTATGGCATCGATGCCGACGTCGCCCCCGAAGCCCTTCAGACAGCCGCCAAACCGGCGCGCGTGGCGTCGTGGAAGAACTACGGCGCGCTGCTGCGCGGCGTCTATGCGCGCCGCACGACACTGGCGACGGTGATCGGCGTGGCCTCGTCGTTCGCCTACAACGCCGTGGCGTTCGGCCTGCCGGTGATCATTTCGAGCTTTCTCGCGCAGTCGATGCTCACCACCATCCTCGCCTCGCTGGTGCTGAACCTGGGCTTCGCGTTCGTGGGCGGTCTGATCGCCGTGCGCACCGTGCCGCGCTTCGGCGCGTGGAAGATGACGGTCTGCGGCTATGTCATCCAGTTCGGCGCGCTGGTGGGCCTGGCGATCGTCGGCAAACCGGCGACGACGCCCGAAGTCGTCAGCGCCGTCGCCCTGCTCGCGGCCTTCCTGTTCGGCCAGGGGATCGGGCCGGGCTCGCACAGCATGACGTTCGCCTCGCTCGGCTATCCGACTTCGCTGCGCGGCGTGGGCGTGGGTCTGAACCAGACGCTGATGCGCGCGAGTTCGACGGTTTCGCTGTTCCTGTTCCCGGTGCTGGCCGCCGCGCTCAACACGCGCGTGTTCTGGATCATCGCGATTGCACCGCTCGCGGGCCTGGTCGCGCTGCTGGCGATTCGCTGGGAACCGTCGGGCTACGATGTGGATGCCGAAGATTTTGCCGACGCGGGCAATGCGCAACACGCAGTTGGCGTTCGCGCGACGGAAGCGGTGGAATAACCGCATCCGCATTCAGTATGCAAAAAAGCGGCGCGAGAACATCGCGCCGCTTTGCTTTTATGCCGTGCTTTTATGTCGATTAATTCGGATGACTGATCAAATTCCGTCGATATTTATTTCGAGCGCGAAGCGATGCGCTCGCGCACGAAATCGCGCACCGCACGCGCCATCTTCGGATATTGCTCACCCGGCACCGCGAACAGCACCAGCGCGCACAGCGCGAGCACGCCGCAAAAAAGAAACGTGCCGCGATACCCAAATGCTTGCACCAGCATGCCCGAGAGCACGCCGGACAGAATCGAGCCCAGCCGCGACGCATTGAAGAACAGCGCCGTCGCGCGCCCCGGCGAATCGGGCATCAGATCCTGAATGAACGTCATGCCGAGACACGAAGTCACGGCCACCACGAACGCGTTGAGAATCTGCATCGGAATGAGCGCGTGCACGCCGGGCGCCGCCGCCATCGACGCGAAGTACACCGCATGCACGACCGCGCAGGCCGCCAGCCAGTGCGACTTGTTCAGCTTCGACGCCTTTGCGCCGAGCGCGAGCATCATCGGAATTTCCATGAACGCGCCGAGGCCCAGCATGATCGACACGTCGAGCCGCGAGCCGTCCAGACCGTGGACGATATACAGCGGCAGCACGATCATGGTCGCGTTGGCCGCGAGGCCAATCAGCGTAAGCGCGACGATGGCCCGCATGATGTCCTTCTGCGGGGCATCCGGCGCGGGCGGATTCAGGCGCTGCTTCACGGCCGGCTGCACCTCGGCCTGCGTGAGCGGCTGGCCCTCGTAAGGCGCGATGGCTTCCTCGGCGCGCTCCTGCGCCACGTCCTGGGCGGTGGGCCGCTTCATCAGATGCTGCGTGGCGTGTTCGTCCTGACGCGGCTCGCGCATGCGCCAGACGATCACGCCGCAGGCCGCGAAGCTGGCCGCAGCGAACAGGAAAAGACCGTAGAAACCGGTGGCTGCGAGCACCAGCGCCCCCACCGCCGGCCCGAACACCCACGCCGCCGAGAGAATCGTGCGCAAGGTGGCGCTGGCGAAGGTGCGCTCGGCGTCGTCGGCGGCGGGCAAGGCGGCGCGGCTGAACGAGAACACCAGCGACATCGCGCAACCGCCCGCGCCGATAAACGCGATGCCCACGGCCAGCAGCAGCCGGTAATCGCGCACGATGCACAGACAGATATAGCCGAGCGTCGCCGCGCATAGCGAGACCAGCAACAGCAGCCGATGCTTGCCCGTGCGATCGCTCCAGCGCCCCGCGGCCGTACTGGCGATCACGCCGCTGGCAGCGATCGCGGTCATGAACACGCCCAGACGGAACGGCGTCATGCCGGCGCGCTCGACGCCGAATAGCGACAGATACGGTGCGGTGAAGGACATCGCCACGCCGAGCATCAGGGTGGCGCCGGCAAGCGGCAGAAAACCGGGAATACGCAGGAGACCGACAAAGCGCGAGTTGTTGAGCACGGCGCGTTGGAGAGTGGCGGGGAATTGGGGAAATGGCCGCGGCGCGCGGGGCGACGCGTTCGGGCAGTCGGGCTTGCAGGCTCTTACGGCGTTCTTCAGACCGCTAGAACCCGCACTTGATGCCGTTTTTGCACCCGATCAGCAGGACGATTATCGGGCGGAAACGGCGCGTGGCGCAAGGCGAGTGTTATCGATATCAGCATCTGGGCCCGATCCTTCGGACTATCCACAGATTTTGTTGGCAGGCCTGTGCGTAACCCTGGGATGAGTGCGCCAAGTGTTTGATGCATATCGAATTGTCTGCTACGTTGCGGATTGCAGCAGGTTTGATGCGAATTCGACCACCGGCGCCGTCCTTGTCCACAGTTTTCGTTGACAGCCCTGTGGGCAACTACTGGACATCGCACCCAAGCCCATGATCCCAAAGGGAAAACACCCAAAAATCAGCAAAAATGCACAAAAAGTGCGCAGAAAAGTTGTCCACAGCTTCTTGGGATAAACCTGTTGATAACCCGCTTGCTAGCGCGCCAACTCATTGATCGGATAGGCAGTTAGTCGATTTAGTCACGGAATTAGCAGAATGTTTCCGATCGGCAACTTTTGACCGCGACTTGCCCGACTCCCTGCCCACCCCAGCCCTGCCCCGTCACGCCAGATCGAGTGCGCCCGTGAGATCGCCCGGCGGCATCTGTCCACGCTCGGCAAACGCGCGGTCACGCGAAGCGACGCCGTCGAGCGGCGCGAGCCCGTGGACCCGGCTGATCAAGCGCAGGATCGAGTTGGTGTCGTAGAAGGTGTGATCGACGTGCCCTTTCTTCGCGAACGGCGCGATCACCAGCGCCGGGATGCGCGAGCCCGGCCCCCAGCGGTCGCCCGTCGGCGGCGCCACCGGGTCCCACCAGCCGCCATTCTCGTCATGCGTCATCACGATCACGGTATTGGCCCACTGCGGACTGCGCTGCAGATGCCCGATCACCGCGGCGATATGACGATCGCCCGACTCCACATCGGCGTAACCGGCGTGCATGTTCAGATTGCCCTGCGGCTTGTAGAACGTGACGGCGGGCAGGCGCCCCGCGTCGATATCGGCGAGCAGGCGGTTGGTGGCCGGATCGTCGCCCACGCCCGCGTCGCGCAGATGCCGCGCGCGCTGCGCCGTGCCCGGCGCGAAACTGGCGAAGTAATTGAAGGGCTGATGGTGGTACTGGAAATCGGGCACCGAACCGGTATCGCGATGGTCGAGCGCGTACTGCCAGGCACCGCTGTACCACGCCCAGTCGACGCCTTTGGCCGACAGCCGGTCGCCGATCGTCGCGAAGGTCTGCGGCGGCATCACGCGCACATCGGCCGGGTCGGCCCATGCCGGATTGCCGTCCTCGGCCGGACGCACGCTGCTCGGCTGATACGGCGGCGCCATCGTGTTGACCGCGTAGCCGTCGGGCGTGAAGGCGCCGTCGTTGACGAACTTCGGCGGCCCGCCCAGCGCCGATGCCGGGCTGCTGGCCGCCACCTTCAGACGCGTGCCGAGCGGATCGTCGCCGTCGAGCACGGACACCAGATGCTTCGCCGGACTCGCCTGCACGTTCGGGTAATACGGCGCCTGGGCGGCAATCAGATAGATATGGTTGAGCCACGACCCGCCGAAAGCGGCCATGAAAAAATTGTCGCAGAGCGTGTATTGCTGCGCGAGTTGCCAGAGCCGCAAGCTCTCGGCGGAGTTCTGGTAATAGCCCATCACGAGGCCGCCCGAATCGCCCCACGCAGCGAACTGGTCGTTGCGGCCGGCGTTGATCTGCATCTGGTTCTGATAGAAGCGATGCACCAGATCGCGCGTGATGATTCCGTTCGGCAACGGCGCGCCCTGCGTGTCGACGATACGAAACGGCTGGTTTGCGAGGGCCGTGATCGCCTTCTCGCCGATCATGTAGCGCTTGCCGTCGAGTTCCTGCGCCTGCGGCACGAGCCCGCCCCAGATGGCCGGCAATTGCGCGAGCGGCGTCTTGCCGTCGCGGTCGAGCTGCGCGTAGCGCGAGGCTGGCACGCCAGAGAGCGGCGTCTGCACACCGGGGAAATTGCCGTAGAGATTTGTGAAGCTGCGATTCTCGGCGTAGATCACGACGATGTGGCGCACCTGGTCGCGCAGCGCGGCGTCCACGCGCGCTTCGCCGGCGCTGCGCGGGCCAAGACCGGCATTCGACTCCGGCGTCTGGCAACCGGTGAGCGCCAGCCCCACGCCAACCGCGGCGATACCGCCAAGCACACGGCGGCGCGCGGGATCGTCGGGACCACTGTTTTCGGTGCCTGTCGTGCTTACGTCGAGTTCATCCGGCTTCGCTGCCTTGGGATCGTCCTGCTTCATCAGCCCGTCTCCTCTTTGCGGTCAAAGAGCGCACAGCAGGCGCCTTGCGCGCGCCTGCATTCGCCCTGCGGTTCACACGTCCTGCAGGAGGATACCGCGCGTAGCGGCCTGCCGGCGGCGCGGTGCGTGACAGTTGCGTGACGCGAAAGGACGCGAAAAGGCGGAACCGCGCGGTGTATCGGCCGCGCGGTTCGGGCTTGAACAGCAGATGGAGAAGGCTACACGCTCAGGTATTGCGTGGCGGCGTCGCGGGTTGCGGCCCTTGCGCCAACGTCTGCGCGGGGCGCGCCAATGCGCCGTCCGCGCGATGGTTTTCGTGCGGCGCGCGCGGCACCACCGGCAATTCCACGCGCTCGTGACGCGGCACATTGCTGTCGTCGGTCCAGAGCGGATCGGGAATCTCGGCGAACACCTGGCGCAGCCGTTCGCCCCACGTCGAATGCAGCATCTGGAAATAGGCATTCGAATCGTCAAGCGACGCGTAACGCGTCACCCGCAGCGAATCGCGCTCGTAGACCAGCAGATCGAGCGGAAGCCCCACCGACAGGTTCGAGCGCAGCGTGGAATCCATCGAAATCAGCGCGCATTTGGCCGCTTCGTCGAGCGGCGTGCGCGGCGTCAGCACACGGTCGATGATCGGCTTGCCGTACTTCGATTCGCCGATCTGAAAGTACGGATTCACGCTCGACGTTTCGATGAAATTGCCGGCCGCGTAGATCTGGAACACGCGCATGGCCTGGCCCTGGATCTGCCCGCCCAGAATGAAACTGCAATTGAAATCGACATTGAACTGCTTGAGCGCCTCAGCATCGCGCCGATGCACTTCGCGTACGGCCTCGCCGACGATGCGCGCGGCCTCCACCATGCTCGACGCGCTCCAGAGCGAGGGCTGCGCGCTGTCGCGCTGCTCGGTCAGCACCTGCATGGTGGCCTGCGTGATCGCCAGATTGCCAGCCACCAGCAGCACGAGCACGCGCTCGCCAGGCTCCTCGAACACCGCCATTTTGCGCGATGTGCTGATGTGATCGACCCCCGCATTCGTGCGTGTATCCGACAGGAAAACCAGCCCCTCTTCTACCGCCAGCGCTACACAGTACGTCATAGTTGTCCTTCGGATCGCAGTGCGTTTCTCGTGTAGCCGCGATTTTCGCACGCTACGGAGCATGCGTTGCGTATGAGAAACCCGCGCCGCGGCTCTACGCTGCGCGTGTTTCCTTTCGTATAACGAGAAAACTATTGCTGCTGTTCGCCTTGCGCACTCACGCGCACGCTCACATCGAGCGTTTCGCCCAGCCCACCGATCCGCCGCCCGCGCACCGGCGCAGCCGCTTCGTAATCGCGTCCCACCGCGATGCGACAGTATTTTTCGCTGGCGAAACAGGCGTGCGTGACATCCACCGTCACCCAGCCGTTGTCGAGCCACACATCGACCCAGGCGTGACTCGCCATTTCCGGCACGTCGCCGGGCGCGAAATAGCCGCTCACGTAACGCGCCGGCACGCCGCGCGCACGGCACACCGCCAGCATCACATGCGCATGATCCTGGCACACGCCACGGCCTAATGAAAACGCATCGGTGGCCGAATGCGCGACATCGGTCACACCCGATTCATATTGCACGCGCTGCGTAATACGCGCTGCCGCGTCGAGAATCGATGCCGCGCTATCGAGCGGCCCCAGACTTTGCGCGAATTCGGCGAGCGCCGTATCGGCTTCCGTCAGCCGCGTGGGCGAGGTGAAATGCCAGGTGGGGATCGGCCCCTCGCCTTCGGTCAGACGCCCATCCGCGAGCGGCACGGTTTCCACTTCGCCGCGCACACGCAGGCGTATTTCGCGGTGCGGGCGCGACAGCACCAGCGTCATCAAGGTGTTGCCGTAAGCGTCGCGACTGGCTTCCAGTTTGCCTGGCGCATCGACATGCCATTGCGTGACGATCTGCGAAGCCGTCGTGATTGGCGAGAGGCGCAATTGCTGGATCGAGTAATGTACCGGCGCGTCGTAGCGGTACACGGTGTCGTGGCGAATCGCGAGTTGCATGGCGAAAATCCTTCAACGAATCGATCTGGAATCCGAATGACTTTTCATTGCATCAACCCAGCGGCAGCATCAGATACGTGCGCGCCACCTGGTTGCCCAATTCATACACGCGCGCGAGAAACTGCGTGAGGAAGGTATGCACGCCCACCGAGAAAATCTGTCGCAGATCGGCGTAAAGCAGTTCGGCGCGCAGCTTGCCGGCTGTGCGCTCGACTTCGCGCGAGGCATCGGTGCGCAGCATCGCGAGATTCGCGCACACGCCGTCCATCGACGCGAGCAACGAACGCGGCATCTGCTGATTCAGGATCAACAGTTCGACCACGCGCGCAGGCGTCACCACATCGCGATAAACCTTGCGGTAAATCTCCAGCGCCGATACCGAACTCAAAATCGACGTCCAGTAATAGAAGTCTTCGAGCTGGCGTGCGGCCGAGCGCGAATCGGCCTGATCGACTTCGACAAAGCGCACGTCGAGAATACGCGCCGTGTTGTCGGCGCGTTCGAGGAAGGTGCCGAGTTGCGTGAAGAACAGCGCGTCGTCCTGCAAGGCCGTGCCCACACGCACGCCACGCGAGAGATGCGAGCGGAACTTCACCCACTCGAACAGGGATTCGGGATGCGTAGCCAGTTCGTTACCGCGCAGCAGTTCGGCGAATTGCAGCCAGGTGTCGTTGACGGTTTCCCACCACTCGGTCGTGAGCGTGCCGCGCACGGCGCGAGCGTTTTCGCGCGCGGCCTGCAGGCACGAATAGATACTCGACGGATTGGTTGGGTCCGCAACGAGAAAATGCAGCACATTGCTGCGCGTGGTTTTGTCGTGACGTGCATCGAAAGCCGCATCGAGTTCGGAAATACGCAACATCGCGCGATGCGTGCGCACTTCATCATCGGCATTGCCGGGCAAGAGCAGCGCCGTCAGGTTGATGTCGAGCATGCGCGCGGTGTTCTCCGCGCGCTCCATATAACGGGCCATCCAGAACAGGTGATCGGCGGTACGGCTCAGCATGCTCGCTCCTCTTTGTTTCCGCTTTTTGCGACGTTTTCCACAGTAATGAATAGCGCACTCATTCGAGTACCCAGGTGTCTTTCGTGCCGCCGCCCTGCGACGAATTCACGACCAGCGATCCTTCCTTGAGCGCCACGCGCGTCAGACCGCCCGCCGCCATCTGGATCGTCTTGCCCGACAGCACAAAGGGCCGCAAATCGATATGGCGCGGCGCAATGCCGGCTTCGACAAAGGTCGGGCACGCAGAAAGAGACAGCGTGGGCTGCGAAATGTAATTACCCGGACGCGCAATCAGGCGTTCGCGAAACGCCTCGATTTCCTCGCGCGTCGAAGCCGGGCCGACCAGCATGCCGTAGCCGCCCGCGCCATGCACTTCTTTCACGACCAGTTCGCGAAGATGATCGAGCGTATAGGCGAGATCTTCAGGGCGGCGGCATTGCCACGTCGGCACATTGTTGAGAATGGGTTTCTCGCCCAGATAAAACTCGACCATGTCCGGCACATAGGGATAAATCGATTTATCGTCGGCAACGCCCGTTCCCATTGCATTGGCCAGCACGACGCGGCCAGCGCGATATGCCGTAAGCAGGCCTGGCACGCCCAGCGCGGAATCGGCGCGAAATGCCAGCGGGTCGAGAAAGTCGTCGTCCACGCGGCGATAGATCACATCCACACGCCGCGGCCCTTTTGTCGTGCGCATGAATACATAGTTATCCTCTACAAAAAGATCGCTGCCTTCGACCAGTTCCACGCCCATTTGCTGGGCGAGAAAGGTATGTTCGAAGTACGCAGAGTTGTACATGCCCGGCGTGAGCAGCACGACTACCGGATCGTCCACACCGTCGGGCGCGCACGAACGCAGCGTTTCCAGCAGCAGATCGGGATAATGCGCAACCGGCGCAACCTTGTGCTGGACGAATAGCTCCGGGAAAAGCCGCATCATCATCTTGCGATTTTCGAGCATGTACGAGACGCCCGATGGCACGCGCAGATTGTCTTCGAGCACGTAGAACGCGCCGTCGCGGCCATCACGCACGATGTCGATACCGGCGATATGCGCGTAAATGCCAAGCGGTAAATCAATGCCCTGCATTTCGGGCCGATATTGCGCATTGGTATACACCTGCTCGGCCGGAATAATGCCCGCGCGCACGATATTGCGCTCGTGATAAACGTCGTGCAGAAACAGATTGAGCGCCTGGACGCGCTGACGCAAACCGCGCTCGAGCGTGGCCCATTCGTCAGAGGGAATAATGCGGGGAATCAGATCGAAGGGAATCAGCCGCTCGGTTCCCGATAGATCGCCATTGACCGCGAACGTAATGCCGACGCGCCGGAACAGCAGGTCCGCCTCGGCGCGTTTGCGCGCCATCGTCTCGCCAGTCTGCCGCTCCAGCCAGTGCTGGAAGCGTTCGTAATGGGCGCGCACAGCGCCCTCGTCGCGCATTTCGTCATGGACTTGCATCGGCTCGTTCTCGCGCGTGGATGCAGCGAAACCCTGACGTCACGTCACGGGCGGCGCGCTGCGGTACGCTACAAAAAGCAAGGCGTATGCCATCGCCGAAACGCGGTTGTTCCAGCGTAATCCGGCTTTTATGCGCCCGAATGGTGCATGATTTCGGGCGCCATCGCGCGAGGGTCAAGGCGCGCGATTCGACGCCTCATCATGGTGCAGTCTAGTGGGAATGAGCGTGCTTGCGCAACCGACGCAAGCACGACAATCAGCGCGATTGCGCCGCCGTCTCGCGCCGTTGCTGTTGTGCGCCCAGCCCCGTGCGCTGCTGCACGCCCCATTTGCGGCGCCCAAGCAGAAAATGCAGCCATCCGAGCGCCGCGCCCATGTGGCGCATCAACTGGAACGAGAACGGCTCGAAGATCGCTGCGAGCAGCGCCATGCCGAAGCTCGAACTCTTGCGGTCGCCGCTCCAGCGTCGGTACAGATGCACGGAGAACAAATGGAACGCGAGGTCGATCACGATCTTGCCGACGATCACCGCCAGCACCGGCAGGACGATCGTAAAGCGCCCATCGAAGAGAAAACCCAGCAGCAACGCAAACGCCGTGAGACCGTAGATCGGTTGAACCGTATCGAATGCCTTGACCGGCAGCATCATGAGACCGAGCTTGCCATAGCGGCGATTGCCGGTCATGTCGCGATACCAGTATTGCGTCTGCAAAAAGCCCGCAAACCAGCGGCGGCGCTGACGCAGGAAACTCGCGAGCGTGCCGGGTGCGTCGGTCGTCGCGCGCGCCGTGCCGATCACGCGCACATCCCAGCCGAGGCCTTCGCGCGCGGAATAGCGGCGCAGCCGGTGAATCAGTTCGTAATCCTCTACAAGACAATTCGGATCGAAACCGCCTACCGTCACGACCGCTTCGCGCCGAAACGCAGCAAAAGCGCCTGAAACCAGCAACAAACTATCCGCACGCATCCACGCAAAGCGCGAGATGAAATTGCGGATGTATTCGTAAGTCTGGAACCACTGGAAGAAGCGCCCGCTCGGCGTCGTGCCGCACACCGGCGTCAGCAGCCCCGCCGCCGCGACGAGCGCGGGTTCGCGTGCGAACGCGTCGGCCATGGCGGCGCAGGCATCGGGTTCGAGCAGCGTGTCGGCGTCCACCGTCATCACCGCATCCGTGTCCATCGCGCACAGTGCCGCGTTGAGCGCACGCGCCTTGCCGCCGTGCGCCAGCTTAAGCCAGCGCAGATTCGGATAGCGCAGCGACGGCGCGCTCATGCGCCCTTCGCCGGGATCGGTCAGACCATAACGCTTTGCGAGTAACGCGGCGGTGCCATCGGTCGAACCATCGTCGGCGATCACGATCTGGCGCGGCGCGCGCGTCTGCGCAAACAGCGCATCGAGCGTGATCGGCAGCACGCCCGCCTCGTTATGCGCGGCGACGATGACGCCCAGCGTCGGCATCGAAAACGATGCAGATGCGGGCACAACCATGCCAATGTCCTGCACGGGCCGCAACAGCACGCGCGCCTGCCATGCCACGAAGATCAGCAGCACGGTGTCGTAGATCACGTAGGCGATGCCGGTCGACCACGCGACCACGCCTTGCAGGAAGAACGCGCGTGCGAACAGCACAAGCCATAACACCATGACGCTCAAATGAATCACGATGCTGACGAGCGGCGTGGGCGGCGGCGCGATACGCGGCGAAGTGCGCGCGAGCGCCTGATCGAGCAAGTCGTTCAAGACAGTCCTTTGTCGTCGTTCACGGCATCATCCGGCGCAGCACCGAATGACGATCGATCCACTGATGTTTGAGCGCGCCCGCAATATGCAGCGCAAGCACGCCATAGAGCGCATAACTGCACGCCGTATGCAGCGCGCCGAACTGCTCGTGCAACGCGTTCTTAGTGGCGGGATCGAGATTCATGATGAAACCGATACGCGGCCACTGGAACAGCCCGAACAGATACATGGGATGCGAAGCCGCAGCCACCCACGCCGAGTCGTGCAGCCAGCCCGTGAGCGGCATCGCGAAGATCAGCACGTAGAGCGCGATATGGGCCGCGTGAGCGGCCGCGCGCTCCCATGCCGGGAATTCGGCGGGCAGCGGCGGCGGACGGTGCGTGAGGCGCCACAGCACGCGCAGAATCGCAAGCCCCAGCACGGTGATGCCGATGGACTTGTGCGTGTCGATCACGAAGCGGATGTTTTCGTCGGAGAGCGTGCCATCGGGCAGGAGCGAAGCCGTCAGGCCAAGCGCGACGTTGCCCAGAATCAGCAAGGCAATCGACCAATGCAGCAGCACGGCCACGCGCGTGTACTTTTGCGCGGGCGCGGCGGCGTTGAAACGCGATTCGGCGGTAAGAGAAGTTTTCACGTGAGCGAGCCGTAACCTTTCAGTAGGAGATAACGCGCGGTGCGGAATCTTTATTCCCCGCCCACGCAAAGATTGTTCGAATGTCGCTGGGCGCGTCTGCAAAACGGGACGCCATCACGGCGCACGCGCATTATGCGCCCTCGGACCTGACACTGCAGAAGCCAAAAGATGGCGGAATTGCCAGTTCCATTCGGGCAATGAAAAAGCCGGAACGGCGCTTGCGCACCGCTCCGGCCTGCGAATCGGAATACCTGAAACGTCCCGCGGCTTCCAGCGACTTATTTGCCGCTGCCCGCCTGTTCCTCGATCTGCCGCCCCACATTGGCGTCGATATTCTTCCAGTATTCGAACACGCGTTCGCGCACGGGACTGCGCACGCCATTCAGGCTCGCCACCACCTGCTCGACGAGCAAGGCGCGCTGCTTGTCGTTAAAGACGTTACGCACAAGATTGCCTGGCTGGCCGAAATCGTCGTCTTCCGCGTGCAGCGTATAAGCGCTGCGGACCATTTCGCCATCGGCTTCCCAGCCATCGTCGGCGGGACCGGTCTGGTCGGCCCACGGACGCCCGAAGCTGTTCGGCACATAAGTGGGCGCGTTGCCGGTGTGTTCGAACGCCATATGACCGTCGAACTGATAGGTTTGCACCGGCACCTTCGGCTGGTTCACCGGCAACTGATTGAAGTTCGTGCCGATACGCGCACGGTGCGCGTCGTTATAGGCGAATGCGCGGCCCAGCAGCATCCTGTCCGGCGACAGGCCAATGCCCGGCACCGTATTGCCCGGCGAAAACGCCGCCTGCTCGATCTGCGCGAAAAAATTCTCCGGGTTGCGATTGAGCGTCATCGTGCCGACCTTGATGAGCGGATAGTCCTTGTGCGACCACGTCTTGGTCAGATCGAAAGGATTGAAGCGATAGTGCTTTGCCTGCGCGTAAGGCATCACCTGCACCGAGAGCGTCCACGTCGGACATTCGCCGCGCTTGATCGATTCGAACAGATCACGCCGATGGAAATCGGCATCGCGCCCGGCAGTGGCTTCGGCTTCGGCATTGGTAAAAAACTGCATGCCCTGATTGGTGTGGAAGTGATATTTCACCCAGAACTTCTCGCCCTGCGCGTTGATCCACATATAGGTATGCGAGCCGTAACCATTCATATGACGCCAGGTTTTCGGCAGGCCGCGCTCGCCCATCAGATACGTGACCTGATGCGCGGATTCCGGATTGTTCGTCCAGAAATCCCATTGCATTTCGCCGTCGCGCAGACCGGAATCGGGCAGACGTTTCTGGCTGCGGATGAAGTGCGGAAACTTCATCGGATCGCGCACGAAAAACACCGGCGTGTTATTGCCGACCAGATCGTAATTGCCTTCCGTGGTGTAGAACTTCAGCGAAAAGCCGCGCACGTCGCGCCACGTATCGGGGCTGCCCATCTCGCCCGCCACGGTGGAAAAGCGCGCCAGCATTTCCGTGCTCGCGCCCTTCTGGAACAAGGCCGCCTTGGTGTACTTCGAGACGTCCTCGGTGGTCTTGAACTCGCCGAACGCACCCGAACCCTTGGCGTGCGGTTGACGCTCCGGCACTTTCTCGCGGTTGAAGTGCGCCATCTGCTCGAGGAAATGCACGTCATGCAGCAGGATCGGACCATCCGGTCCGATCGTCAGCGAATTGCGGTCGCTGACGGCCGGCGCACCCGCGCTCGTCGTGGATTTACCGAGTGACTTACCGCTCGAATCAGCCATCTGAACTCTCCTGTGGAGTCGCCGGCCGCGCAACGCCGTACTGGACGCCGCGGACGCGAATGGTCTCTGCAGCGTGACGCGCGTGGCATCGCACGGCGCGGCGCCTGTCGCGACTCTGATTGGGGGACGACCCGGCGCCTGCCTGCACGCCAGGGAATGGCCATTCTGCACGTCCTCGCCAAGCATTGCGCTTAAGCGGTCGCTCGCGCATGGCAAGCGTTGGCGCGGCAGAAAAGACCGCCAGGGCAGCGTCGTTTCGCATCGGAAAATTTGTCGCCACGCGCCAGGTTCATGCGTTTCGAATCGGAAATTTCTGGCTTGTTGCGATGCCTGCCGATGTCAGCATTTTCTTAATACGAATCAAGCGTTTACTGAAATGTTGCGACGCACAAGATAACGCTTGACTTGGTTTTCTTTTGAGATATTATGAAGTCGATTGCTGCATCGCACCAATGCGCGAACCGGTGATCGATAGAACGTATTCTTCTTTTCGTAACGGAACCGACGCGTAGCGGTCCCCCATCAGGAACGACGACATGACTCTGCCTACTCCCGAACAATTCGCCGCCACCCAGAAAGCTGGCCTCGAAACCCTCTTCGGCCTGACGACCAAGGCGTTCGAAGGCGCAGTCAAGCTCGCCGAACTGAACATCGAAGCAGCCCGCTCGGCGATCGCCGAAGGTCAGGAACACGCCCAGCGCACGCTGACGGCCAAGGACCCGCAAGGCTTCTTCGCCCTGCAAGCCGGCTTCGCACAGCCCGCCACCGAAAAGGCGCTGGCTTATGGCCGCAACGTGTACGCCATCGTTTCGGCTACGCACTCGGAATTCTCGGAAGCCGCGCAAAGCCAGTTCGAACAGCAACAGCGCGCTGTCCAGTCGTTCGTCGACACGGCTGCCAAGAACGCGCCCGCCGGTTCGGAAAGCGCCATCGCGGCATTCAAGACGGCCATCACGGCAGCGCAAGGCGCATTCGACTCGGTGAACAAGGCTGCGAAGCAAGCTACGGAAATCGCCGAAAGCAACATCGACGCCGTGACCAAGGCAGCGTCGAAGGCCGCCGCACAAGCTACGCGCGCTGCAAAGCAAACGGCTTAAGTTTTACGGCGGCTTCTGGCGCCTTCGTGGCGACAGAGCGTTGCTGAGAACGGGTTTCGCGAAAGCGAAGCCCGTTTTTTCTTTTCGGCGACGAAGTTTCCGATCGGCGTCGTTCTGGCGAATCGCCGTTAATCGTCGCAGTTTCCCACGTCGAACATCGCTTTCAGCGCGCAATGGGAAGTCAGCATGCGTGCACCGTCATGACCGACGCCCGGGACGACGTGGAAATGCTGATTCAGACCGTTCGGATGCCGCGACTGCATATAGCGGAAGAAGCTTTCTGCGCGCGCGAGACGCTGCGGCCCTTGCGCCTGCGCGGCGCAGCTTTTGTCGAGCGAAGCCGATAAAGAATCGTGATCCGCCCCGCCCACCATATAGAGAATGTGCCGTTGCGCGTAGCGCGTTTCCAGTTGCTCCGGCGTCTTTGAGCCCATGAACGCCGGACGCGCATTCATGCCGTATTTCCAGTTATCGAAACCCGGGCAGCGCGAAGCATCGACAGCGACCGGGCGCTGCGCATCGAAATACGCGTACGACGAAGGACTCGCCACCACAAAGCGCACGTCGATGCCGGCCTGCGCGAGATCGTCCGGCACATCGGAGGCAATCGCATAGCGCTGCAGCACTTGCGCGCCGCCCGAATGCCCGGCGAACACGATCGTCTTGAGATGGGGGAAATGCTGTTTGTCCGCGAGGCGGCGCGCGATGGCGTCGAGTACCGCGTACGCGCCCACGGGCGCGCCGGTTTTCGCGTCGGCGCCGCCCATCCACGCGTTGGCGTGCCAGCTTAAAAGATCGCCCGGCGCGTGAAAGGCGCGCGTATCGTCAGTCGAAAGGAATTGCGGCGCGATCAGGATCGTACTGCCAGTATCGACGCCCGCTTTGTCGCGCGCCTGTTGCGCCGTGCGGAAATAATCGTTGGCGTTGCGCAACCGCCCATGCAGCACGATCACAGCGCGCACGACGTCGGGCTGCGGCACGTTCCAGTCAGCGCTTGAATCGAGCGCGAATTCGGCCTGACCTTGCGGCGTATCGATCGGCATGCGCGCACCGGCAAGCGCATCGACCGGACGTGAATCCGATGCATGCGCGCGGGCAGCATAAACAGAATCGCTAATCGAAACAGCAAGCGCGCAGGCCAGCGCTATTGCAGCGGCGGCGCGCAGAACAGTCGTACCCATCGTGTTTCCTGTTGGAAAAACACAGGATAAAACGTTCGAAAAGGAAACTCGCCGACTGCGGCAGTAGAAAAGCGGCCAGCATCGCGCGGGCCGCTCATTGAGAACGTGATATCGCCTGGCGAATCAGGAACCGAACATTCGGTTCACGGCATGTTCGAGGTGATCGCGCATGGCCTGCGAAGCGCGCGCGACATCGCGTGCCTGAATCGCTTCGAGCACTTCCAGATGCTCCTGCTGCACGATGCGCTGACGCTCGATCGACTTCACGAGCGACAGGTTGCGCGACAGATTCATGCTGAAAACCATCTGCTCCTGAATACCGGAAAGTGCGGTGATAAAGAACTGGTTCTTCGACGCGCGGGCGATCGCCATGTGAAAGGCGAAGTCGTCTTTCGCGCCAATGCCCGAGGTTTCGATAATCGTCTGGAGATTGTCCCACTCGCGGCGGATGGCCGAGAGGTCGGCGTCATCGGCCTTCTGCGCGGCGAGCGCCGCGGCGCCCGCCTCCACCACCACGCGATATTCGTAGCAGCGGCGAATGTCCGACAAGGTTTCGAGCGGCGCAAAGCGGCGCACGTCCGGGTCGGGACGGCGCATGACCGTTGTGCCCGAACCGTGGCGCGTGGCGATGATGCCGTCGGCGCGCAGTTGCGCGAGCGCTTCGCGCACGGTCGGCCGCGAGGTCGCGAAGCGTTCCGCGAGCATGTGCTCGGTCGGCAGGCGTTCGCCTTCCTTGTATTCGCCTTCGATGATGCGGTTCAGGATGTCGCTGTAAATCCGCGCCGGCATATTCGGCGCTTTCTGCTCAGCCATGGTCAGGTGCTACGCGGTGAGTTGTCAGGTATGTCGTGGATTGTAAGTCATATGACGCTGTCACAGAGCGAAACGCCCCATCCGACAAGGCTTCTGCGATATTTACAACAATGTCTTCGCCGCTCATCGCAAGGCGCTCACGGCGATGCGCAGCGTGGCCGTTTCGCTTTGTCCCGGCGCCAGCCAGCGCAAACCCAGACCGTTGTGGATCGCGTCGGGCAAACCGAGCCACGGCTCGACGCAATAAAAATCGGCGTCGGGCGCGAGCGTCCACGAGGTGACCGCGTACCAGGGCAATGAATCCGGGCGCTTCAAGTCGATTTCGATGCTGCGGTTCAGCGTGGGGATATCGATACGTACAGGTGTTTCCGGCTCGCCTTCGATGCAGTGAAAGCGATCGACGATCTGCGGGTCGTCGAAGGCATAGCGCGTGGCACCAGCTTGCGGCTCGGTCGTCGTGCCGTCGGCGAGCTGATGCCGGTAGACGTTGCGCGGCAGCGTGAGTGTCGCTTCGCCGCGCTGCGTGTGCGGCAACGCGAAGTAGAAATGATGGCCCGCGTAGTACGGCATGGGCGCGTCAGACGAATCTTTCGCATCGGAAACTTCTGCCGTATTCGTCGTGATCAGGCTGACTTCGAGCGTCGCTTCATCCACCAGCCGATACACCGCCTCGAAGCGGAAACGAAACGGATAGCCCGCCTGCGTCGCCGCGCTGTCGGTGAGCGTCATGCGCACGCTCGCGCCGTCTTCATCGACTTGCGCAGCGAACGGCAGATCACGCGCGAAGCCGTGCAAAGGCACTTCGCGCACGACGCCCTGCGCATCGCGCCAGAAGCCGATGCGCCCATCCACACGATGCCGCGCGATAAACGGAAACAGCAGCGGATTGCCACCACGCACCAGCGCGGGCTGCGTCCAGTCGGCGGCATCGGGCCAATGAATGATGGACGCGCCGTGCAGATGCCACGACAGCAGACGCCCGCCCGCTTGCGGCGCGAGCAGCAGACGCGAACCACCGCGCACGATTTCGATGACTTCCTGGTCCTGAAACTTCGGCATGTCGTATCGGAAATAGAGAAAACTTTTGTCGTGCGCCAGGCTGCTCGCGCCAACCTGGCTTTGTCTTTGTCTTTGTCTTTAACCGCGCGCCTTTTTCCACTCGGCGTAAGCGGCCAGCGTGGCTTCGTTGGGCGGATACGTGCCCGGCAATGCCGCACCGGCCTCGATGCGCTCGGTGATAAAGCATTCGAGCGTTTCCTGCTCCACCGCCGCCAACGCGACTTCCTCGACGAGATGACGCGGAATCACAACCACGCCATCGGCGTCGCCCACGAGAATGTCGCCCGGAAACACCGCCACGCCGCCGCAGCCGATCGGCACGTTTAGATCGACGGTGTGGTGCTTGCAGAGATTGAGCGGTGCGGAAGCGCCCGCGCAATAGACCGGAATGCCGAGTGCGGCGATGGTCGCGCTGTCGCGCACCGGACCGTCCGAAACCATGCCCGCGACGCCGCGCATCTTCAAACGAGTGGCGAGGATCGAGCCCATCGACGCCGCATCGGTCACGCCGCGGCAGTCCTGCACCAGCACCGCACCGGCGGGCACGGTTTCCACGCCCTTGCGCTGCGGATGCTCGGGATTCTGGAACGCGCTCAACTGGTCGAGATCCTCGCGCGCCGGGATGTTGCGCATCGTGAAGGCCGGGCCGACCAGATTGGGCGTGCCGGGCGCGGGCGACGCCAGCGGCTTCACGCCCTGGATAAAGACGTTGCGCAGACCGTGCTTGAAAAGCTGGGTGGTGAGCGTGGCCGTGGAGACGTGGCGCAGTTGTTCGAGCGCTTGTTCGCTCACGGGGATGGCGGGTGAATTCATCGTGTCTCGTCCGTTTTTGTGGCGCGCGAGGGTCGCGCAGGCTGGCCGCCAGGCATTGATGGAACCTCGTAGGCAGTTCGAGAAAACCATCGCCGGGCGCAATGCTCGCATTGTTGTAATACAACACGAAAATTGTCAACCAGCCCGATGGGTCTTGCTTCGGCACAGGTCATCGGACAACCCGCTCGAGCCTTGATTCGTCGGCTTGTATGCACTTGTCCAGCACCGCCTTCGACGATCCGCACGGCCTTTGATTACCCGCAGATTTGTGCCACGTCCCAGGGAAATCCCCATCCAAACATAATTTGCTTTACAACTTTGCGGCAAATAGAATGATGTCTTACATGACGAGCCCTATCCGGGCCCGTCACGGCCCACCAGAGAGAACCGAAAAAAGGCTGAACAACGGTGCGGGACCGCAGGGTTGCATGACAACACGGCGGCTACGCTACCAGCAGACACACGCTGACAACATTCATCGGGACGCACGAACGCAGGCGGCCACAACACGGGACCGGAACGGATACTTCCAGAGCATCCGCCGACGGCTCGACAGGAGACGAGCAGTGCAACGCAAGACTATCAAAGGGGTGCGGTGGTGGATCATCGGCCTCATCATGATCGGTACGGTCTTCAACTATCTCGCGCGTAGTTCGCTTTCCGTGGCCGCGCCCACGCTCACGCAGACGATGCACATGACCACGCAGCAGTATTCGTACGTGGTCACGGCCTTCCAGGCCTGCTATGCGCTCTCGCAGCCGATCGCCGGCTTCGTGCTCGATTCGGTCGGCGTGAAGATTGGTTTCGCGATCTTCGCGTTCGGCTGGGCCATCGCCAACATGCTGCACGGCCTGGCCAGCAGCTGGCCCGCGCTGGCGTTCTTCCGCGGCCTGCTCGGCATGAGCGAAGCGGCGATCTTCCCGGCCGGCATGAAGTCCATCAGCATGTGGTTCCCGGCCAAGGAGCGCTCGGTGGCCACAGGCTGGCTCAACACCGGCACGTCGATCGGCGCGATGATCGCTCCGCCGCTCGTGGTCTGGTGCATTCTCAAGTACAACTGGCAATTCGCCTTCGTCCTGACGGGCGGCGTGGCGCTGATCTGGGTCGCGCTCTGGCTCGTGTTCTTCAAGACGCCCGCCGAGCACCCGAAGCTCTCGAAGGAAGAAGCCGAGTACATCAGCGCCGGTCAGACCGACGCGCAGAAGGCCGGCATCGGCAAGCGCGCCTCGTTCAAGGAAGTGCTCAAGACGCGCCGCTTCTGGGGCATCGGCATCCCGCGCATGCTCGCGGAACCGGCATGGCAGACCTTCGGCGCGTGGATTCCGCTCTACATGGTCACCGTGCGTCACATGAACCTGAAGGAAATCGCGCTGTTCGCGTGGATGCCCTTCCTGGCCGCCGACCTCGGCTGCCTGATCGGCGGCTACCTGGCGCCGTTGTTCATCCGCTGGTTCGGCTGCTCGCTGATCACCTCGCGCAAGCTCGTCATCACGACCGGCGCGCTGCTGATGGTCGGCCCGGCCTGCGTGGGCCTCGTTGCCAGCCCGTATGCAGCCATCGCCCTCTTCTGCGTCGGCACCTTCGCGCACCAGACGATCTCCGGCGCCCTGTTCACGCTCGCTTCGGACGTATTCGGCCAGCATGAAGTGGCGACCGCCACGGGCCTGTCGGGCATGTTCGGTTATCTTGGCGCGACGGTGTTTTCGCTCATCGTCGGCGCACTGGCCACCACGATCGGCTATAACCCTCTGTTCGTGTGTCTGATGCTGTTCGACATCATCGGCGCCTGCGTCGCCTGGCGTCTGATCTCGAACCAGCAGCGCGACAATGTCGCCACGACCACGCTGCACGCACAGAACGTGAAGGCCTGATCGATCGATCATCGGCCGGCACCCGCGAGGGTGCCGGCTTTTGGCGTTTTTATGTGAGGTAAAACCACTGTGAAGAAAGTTGCATTGTCCGGCGCGGCCGGCCAGCTTGGCACCGTCCTGCGCAAGGGTCTGCACGAGCGCGGCGTGAACCTGCGCTCCGCGGCCGGCACGAAGCCGCTCGAACCGCTATTCGACGGCGAAGACGTCATGCACGGCGACCTGCGCGACCCCGCAGTGGTCGATCGTCTGCTCGACGGCGTGGACGTGCTGATCCACATGGCGGGCACGAGCGTCGAGCGTCCCCTGCCCGAGATCATCGAGAACAATCTGCGCGGGCTGGTGGAAGTGTATGAAGGCGCGCGCCGGCATGGCACGAAGCGCATTCTGTTCGCGAGCTCAAATCACGCGATCGGGATGTATCCGGTCGAAGACAAGCTCGATCTCGACTGCGCGTTTCGTCCCGATGGTTTCTACGGGCTGTCGAAAGCGTGGGGCGAATCGCTGGCGCGGCTGTACTGGGACAAGCACGGCATCGAAACGGTGAATGTGCGCATCGGTAGCTGTTTGCCGAAGCCGACGGAGTTTCGCCATCTGAGCACGTGGTTCGGTCACGAGGACCTGTTCCATATGATCGATCGCGTGATCAATGTGGAATCGATCGGCTTTGCGGTGGTGTGGGGCGTGTCGAACAACACGCGCAGCTACTGGACGCAGGAAGGCGCCAGCGACGATGCGAAGCGTCTGGGCTACGAGCCGAAGCAGGACGCGGAAGACTGGGCGCAAGAGATTCTCGCGAAGGAAAATCCGCTCGATGCGACGGCGCAGCGTTATCAGGGCGGCAGTTTCGCGAGCTTTGATTTCACGCCGGTTGAGCAGCGTGGGAAGAAGGGTTGATCGCCTGAGATTGCTTGCTCGAAACGAAAAAGCGCCCACATGGGCGCTTTTTTACAGCACGCCCCAACCCATCACACCACACCCGACTTAATAATCATCTGCACCGCGGCCGCGAGCACGCACACCAGCACCACCACGCGAAACGCCAGCGGATGCAATTTATCGCGCAGCGGCCGGATCAAAAACATGCCGATGATCGCCGGCACACTCGCCAGCGCGGAGATACCCAGATCGGTGCCGTTCGCGTGCGCGCCGCCGCTGAACGTGGTGATGAGCGTGAGCACCGACACCACCAGAATGATCGCGATCTGCTTGGTGAACACCCGCCCCGAAGCACCCGAAGCGATCAGATACATCGCCAGCAACGGCCCCGGCACCGAAGCAATGCTCTCCATCAACGCCGCACCAAAACCCAGCAGAAAGCCCACCGGCTTCACATACGCAGGCGAGAGCGCGAGTTTAGGCGAAGCCAGCAGCAACGCAGCCGCCACAATCAACGCAAGCCCCGAAGCCGCCTGCGCATGATGCGGTTCCAGGTGGATCAGCAGCGAAACACCCACCACATTGCCAATTACCGTGCCGATCAAGGGCGCGGCAATCTGCCTGACCGTCTTCCAGAATTCCCCGCCTTCGAGCGCCTGCGGAATATTGCCGAGAATGATCGGCATCGATAGCAGCAGTACCGCCTGTTTGACCGGCAGGAAGTGCGTGAGGATCGGCATCGCCACGAGCGGCACGCCGATGCCCGTCACGCCTTTCACCATGCCGCCGAGCACGAGCGCAATGGCGATACCGCAAAGCTGCAGCGCGTCGAGCGACTGCATATGCGGGAGCAGAACGCCCCCGGAAAAGTGGAAATCGAACATCGTGGACGATGAGTGCGTGGATGAACGGCAGCTCGCATAGCGAATTTTGCGATGCCGGGCCTGCATGATAGCTCAGGCCGCGACCGGTCCATCGTCATCGACTTTATCGCCCGGATCGCCCGGATCGCATCAAGCCTTCTTCACGAATTCCGTTTTCAGGCTCATTGCGCCAAAGCCGTCGATCTTGCAATCGATATCGTGGTCGCTGTCCACCAGGCGAATATTCTTGACTTTGGTGCCCATCTTGACCACGCCGCTCGAACCCTTGAGCTTCAGGTCCTTGATGACGGTGACGGTATCGCCGTCCTGAAGGATATTGCCGGCGGAATCGCGATACACCCGCGCAGCGGCATCGCCCGCTTCGGCGGCTTGTGCCGACCATTCATGCGCGCATTCCGGACAGACGAAGGTGCCGCCATCTTCATACGTGAATTCGGAATGGCATTTCGGGCAGGGAGGCAGTGCGCTCATGTTGAATCCTTGATCTGGCAGGTTCTACGAAAGCGCGAAAGTATACCGTGCCCGGTTCATCGCTTAAATTCCGGCGCGCGCTTCATGCGCGCTTCACATGCCGTTGCAGCCGCCGCTTACAAGTCAAATCCCCGATTCACCAAACGCTCCCTTTCGCATCAGCCGATAAAAAAACGGCGGCGCCGCAATGGCGCCGCCGTCAAACCTGCCTCGGAGCGTGAAAATCCGGTGTAGCGCCTAGAACCGGTGCACGATGCCGATCGCACCCGCCACCTGGCTGCGCGACGAGGACGGCGCACTGTTCTGGCCGTCGCCAATATCGGCGGTCGCGTTGATGATGTTGCCCGCACCGTTCGTGCCGAGCGTCTGGCCGCCCGCGCGCTGATAAGCCTCGACGAAGTACAGGCCCGTGCGCTTGGACAGGCTGTAGTACTGCGAGAGGTTGAACTGCTGGTACGAAGCCGCGCTGCTGATGCCGTTGGCCTTGGTCGCGCGCGTGTAGCTATAGCCGGCCGCCAGATCGAGCGTCACGAACGGCTTGTAGTGCAGCACCACGCCGCCGGTGTTCCAGATCTGCGTGTCGAAGAACTTCGAACCCGAACCCGCCACGTATTGCACGTTCGAATAGGATGCCGAAATATCCCATTGCGAGTTGAATGCGTAGCCGCCGGTCACCGCAAGGCGCTGTTGCGTCTTCGCGGTCTGGTAGCCATTGGTCACGCCCGAAACGCCCGGCTCGCCGTTGCTGTATGCCGTCGAGCTCGTACCCCAGGTGCCGCCGCCGCTCGTCGAGTTGCTCAGGCGCTCGAAGCCTACCGCCAGCCCAACCGGACCGTGGATATAGTTGGCCGCCACGCTCCACGACTGGCCTGCGCCCGTGCTGCCCGCCACGCCGCCCAGCGCGTACATGCCGCTGACCGTGAAGCCGGCGATATTCGGCGAGGTATAGACGAGCGAATTGTTGATCCGGTAAATCGTGTCCATCGAATCCAGATCGCCCGGGTGCGCGCCGTATGCGCCCGTGAGCCACGTGGTCGGGCTATACGGCGAGAGCAGCGTGTAGTACGGCGCGTACTGGCGGCCGGCGGTCAGCGTGCCGTAGTCCTTGTTCGCAACGCCAACAAACGCCGCGCGGCTGAACATCAGATTCGAAGTGGATTGCGCACCGTTCGCCGAGTTATAGCCCTCTTCAAGCTGGAAGATCGCGCGCGTGCCGCCGCCCAGATCTTCGCCGCCCTTCAAGCCGAAACGCGAACCGGCCCACACGCCCTGCACCATCTTGACGGCGGAATGACCGCCCGAATTACTGCCCAGCGATGCCGAGCTGCTTTGATAACCAATACCGGTATCGACGATACCGTACAGCGTGACGCTGCTCTGGGCGTGTGCGCCCAACGCCGCGAATCCAAGCGCGGATGCGATAAGGGTCTTCTTCATCTGTACTCCTGATGTAATCGTTGTGATGTATTGCTTTTTTAACTACGTTTGAATCTCATTGCGAGAGTGCTCCTCCTTGGCGGCACGGGGCGCCGCTTTTCGCAACGCCCCGTGCCTTCAGGTGCAAACCCGATCCGCTTAGTGGATCTCGGGTTCGCCGCCCGCTTCGCTGCTACCGCCACAGCCGCCCGCGCCTTCACGTTGCATGAAGTCGAATTCGCAGCCGTTGTTCGCCTGCATCACGTGCATCTGATACATCGCGCCATAACCGCGCTTGAAGCGCGGCTCCGGCTCGACCCACGCGGCCTTGCGGCGCGCCATTTCTTCATCGGAGATCAGCACGTTCAGGCGGCGCTCCGGCACGTTCAGCTCGATCAGGTCGCCGTCCTGCACCAGCGCGAGCGGACCGCCGATAAACGATTCGGGCGCCACGTGCAGCACGCACGCGCCGTAGCTCGTGCCGCTCATACGCGCATCGGAGATGCGCAGCATGTCGCGCACGCCCTTTTGCAGGATCTTTTGCGGAATCGGCAACTGGCCCCACTCGGGCATGCCCGGCGCGCCGACCGGACCCGCGTGCTGCAGCACGATCACGCTGTTCTCGTCGCAATCCAGGTCTTCGCTGTCGATGCGCGCGGCCATGTCGTTGTAGTCCTTGAAGACCACCGCCTTGCCCGTGTGCACGTGCAGACGTTTTTCCGCCGCGCCCGGCTTGATGACCGCGCCGTCCGGCGCGAGATTGCCGCGCAGCACGGCCAGCCCCGTGTCCGGCATCAGCGGTTTGGCGCGGCGATAGATCACTTCTTCGTTGTAGATCTCGGCATCGGCGATGTTTTCGCCCAGCGTCTTGCCGTTGACCGTCATCTGCGAACCGTCGATCAGATCGCCCAGTTCCTTGAGCATCGCGCGCAGACCGCCCGAATAATAGAAGTCCTCCATGAGGTACTTGCCGGTCGGGCGGATATTGGCGAGCACCGGCGTGCGGCGCGCGACATCGTCGTAGTGCGCGAGCGTCAGATCGACACCGGCGCGGCGCGCCACGGCGATCATGTGCACGATCGCATTGGTCGAGCCGGAGAGCGCGAGGCAGGTCGTGACCGCGTTATCGACGGCCTTGCGCGTGATGATGTCCGAAGGCTTGAGGTCTTCCCAGACCATTTCGACGATACGCATGCCGGTTTTCGCCGACATCTGCGCGTGACGCGAATCCGGCGCGGGAATCGAGGCGAAACCCGGCAGCGTGAAGCCGAGCGCTTCCGCGGCGCTCGTCATCGTCGATGCCGTGCCCATCGTCATGCAGTGGCCCGGCGAGCGGGCGATGCCGCCTTCCACGCCCTTCCAGTCTTCTTCGGTGATCTTGCCTGCGCGCAGGTCGGCCCAGTACTTCCAGGTATCCGAGCCCGAACCCAGCGTCACGCCGTTCCAGTTGCCGTTGAGCATCGGACCGGCGGGCAGGAAGATGGTCGGCAGATCCATCGAGATCGCGCCCATCAGCAGCGCGGGCGTGGTCTTGTCGCAGCCGCCCATCAGCACGACGCCATCGGCCGGATACGAGCGCAGCGTTTCTTCCGCTTCCATCGCGAGGAAGTTGCGATAGAGCATCGTGGTGGGCTTCTGGAACGGCTCGGAGAGCGTTTGCACCGGCAGTTCGACCGGGAAACCACCGGCCTGCCAGATGCCGCGCTTGACCTCTTCCACGCGCTGCTTGAAGTGCGTATGGCAGGGGTTGATCTCGCTCCACGTATTGAGGATCGCGATCACCGGCTTGCCCGCGTACTCCTCGCGGCTGTAGCCCATCTGCGCCGTGCGCGAGCGATGGCCGAACGATCGCAGATCATTCACGCCATACCAGCGGTGGCTGCGCAGTTCTTCGGGGGTCTTTCGCTTGTTGCTCATCTTGCCTTGCTCCAGTGTTTCCGCGGATGTGTCAATAAAACCGCCGGCGCGGGCCGACATCGCGCTAGCGCGATTCCTTCACACGCGACACGAGTTGGGTCGGGCTGACGAATTGCAGCGCGACCAGCACCCATGCAAGCGTGATAGCCATGTAGATCATCGCCATGGCGTCGATGGACTGCGGCGCGCGTACGCCCGTCGAGAACACTGCGTAATACAGCGCGACGACGAGGGTTTGCGTGTCGGGTCCGGCGGTAAAGAAAGTCAGTTCGAACATGCCGATCGTGCGCACCAGCACGAGCAGCCCGGCCGCCAGCATCCCCGGCACGAGGAGCGGCAGCAGTACATAACGGAAATAGCGCAGCGTGTTCGCGCCGAAAATACGCGCCGCCGATTCCAGATTCGGATCGATCTGCTCGATGAACGGCGTCATCACGAGAATCACGAAAGGCAGCGCGGGCACGAGGTTCGCGAGGATCACGCCGGTCAAGGTTCCCGCGAGACCGGTCTGGTACATCGCCGTGGCCATCGGAATCCCGTAGGTCACAGGCGGCACCATCAGCGGCAGCAGGAACACCAGCATGCAGATGCGCTTGCCCGGAAACTGCGCGCGTGCAAGCGCATAAGCGGCCGGCACGCCGAGCGCGATGGACAGCAGCACGACCGCGCCCACCACTTCGAACGTGACCCACAGCACGCTGCCCAGCTGGAAATCGCGCCATGCCTGTGCGTACCAGTGCAGCGTAAAACCCTGCGGCAGCGGCGTGCCGAACCAGCGCGTGGCGATGGAATTCACGCCCACCGTGGCGATCAGCAGCACCACGTTGAGCAGGAAGAACACCACGCCGCCCCAGACGAGCACTTTCCAGAGGATGTCCGGCACGCTGGCGCGCGGCTTCGTTTGCGGCGCACTGGCGCCGCCAGCGGCGCTGCCGCGCTGCTCATCCGGCATATTCGCGTGCAGGCCGGCTGCGTTGCGTTGATGTGCGGTCATCAGCCTTTCCCTCCGCTCACCGGGCCCGAATAGAAGAAGCGTTTCGCGCCGAGCATCGCCGCCACCACCAACAGTTGCACGAAGCCCATCGCAATCGCGATCGTCGAGGCGAGCGAGTAGTCATAGCTTTCGAACGCCGCTTCCGAAGCCGCGATCGAAATCACGCGCGTGGGACCGGCCGGCGCGCCAAGCAGCACCGCCGAAGGAAACACCGAATACGCCTGCACGAACGACAGGCACGCAGCCATCGTCAGACCGGGCGCGAGCAGCGGCAGATAGATCAAACGGAACTGCTGCCACGGACCGGCGCCGAGCGTGGCGGCCGCGCGCGCAAGCGTCGGATCGATGCCCGTCACGTAGGACAGCGTCAGCAAAAACGCGAACGGAAAGCCCGAGACGATCAGCGAAATCAGCACGCCCCAGTAGTTGTGCGTGAGGCGAATCTCTTCGCTCGTGTACAGATGAACCGCGTGCAGCGCCTGCGGAAACCAGCCGTTCGGGCCGAAGTAGCTGAGCATGCCGTCGGCGATCAGCACGGTGCCGAGCGTCACGGGAATCACGAGCAGCGTCGTTACCAGCTTCTGATACGGTGACTTGCGGCGCAGCGCGAACGCCACCGGCAGCGACAACCCCACGTTGATGATGGTCGCGGGAATGGCCAGCTTGAGCGTGACGAACACGGTGGGCCACAACGCGAGATCGTGGAAGAACTGCACGTAGTTCGCGAGCATGCCGCCGCCGTTCATCGGCTTGAACGAGAGCACGAGGCCGTAGGCGAACGGATAGAGAAACAGCGCGATGATGAAGCCGAGCGCAGGCGCGACCAGCCAGCCGCGCGCGTCACGCGGCGCCTTGGTGAGCGACGTGACGAGCGTACTCATGCGGCACGCTCCGCATAGGCGAGTACACGCGACGGCGCGACGCGCAGCGTGGCGCGCTCGCCCGCTTCGAATTCGCCTTCCACGCGCGCCCACAGCTTGCCGAAGGGCGCATTGGCGAGCAGCAGCGAATCGCGGCCGCCGTATTCGACCATTTCGACTTCGACGTCGAAGGCGTTCGCATCGCCCGCATTGGCGCGCTCGAAATCTTCGGGGCGCATCGCCACGGAAATCTCGCCGCCGCGCACGTCGCCCATCGGAACGCCCGTGAGCGTGATACCCGATGCCGACAACGCGACATGTTCGCCACGCTCGCCGCTCACCGCGAACGGCACGACATTGCGATAACCCATGAAGCGCGCCACATGCAGATTCGACGGGCGGCTATAGACTTCCTTGGGCGTGGCGACCTGCTGCACGACGCCCTCTTTCATGACGACGATGCGATCGGCCATTGAGAGCGCCTCGTCCTGATCGTGCGTCACGTAGATGGTCGCGCGTTCGAGCTGACCGTGAATGCGGCGGATTTCCGCGCGCATTTCAATGCGCAGTTTCGTATCGAGATTCGAAAGCGGTTCGTCCATCAGCACGAGCGGCGGCTCGATCACGATCGCGCGCGCAATCGCCACGCGTTGCTGCTGGCCGCCCGAGAGCTGGCCCGGCAGCTTGCTTTCGTGGCCGACCAGTTGCACGAGTTGCAGCGCCTCGCGCGCGCGACGCTTCGTTTCCTCGCGCGAAACGCCCTGCATTTTCAGGCCGAAACCCACGTTCTCCAGCACCGTCATGTGCGGGAACAACGCGTAATTCTGGAACACCATGCCGAAGCCGCGCTTCTCGGGCGGCAGCACGTCGATACGTTGTTCGTCGAGCCAGATGCTGCCGCTCGTGAGCGGTTGCAGGCCCGCAATGCAGTTGAGCGCCGTCGATTTGCCGCAACCCGAAGGGCCGAGCAGCGCAATGAATTCGCCACGGCGAATGTCGAGATCGAGACCGCGCAGCGCGGCGAGCTGCACGCCCTCTGCGTTGGCGAAACTCCGACATACCGCGTCCAGACGCAGACGATCGAAAGAATGCTTCATGACACCTTCCTGACCCACGTGATCCACTTTTCAGAGCCAGGCTTCAGGCATTGCCCGAGACCTGGCTTCGCGCCCTTTACACCGATTATTGCGACTTCTGCGAGCCGACTTCGCGATCCCATTTCTGGAACGCCGCGACCATCGCCTGCGCCGAAAGCGGCTGGACGTGCGGATACTGCGTGAGCCACTTCGCGTATTCAGGACGGCCATATTTGGCAATCACGTCCTGGCTTTGCTTCGGCGCCATCGCGAGCGTCACGCCGTTCACGGCCGGGCCCGGATAGAAGTAGCCATCGTCGTAGGTCATCGCCTGTTGCTGCGGTTCGAGCATGAAGTTCATCAGCTTGAGCAGCACGGCGAGTTTTTCCTTCGACACGCCCTTGGGCACCACCATGAAGTGCGCATCGTTCACCCACGTCATGTTGTCGAAGGCCTGCACCTTGAACTCGGCCGGCACGATGCCGAGCGCGCGCGGGTTGATGTCCCAGCCCGTCACGGTCACGGTCATGTCGCGCGTGCCCTCGCCGAGTTCCTTCATCACCGCCGAGGTGCCGCCCGGGTAATACGGCACGCACGAATTCAGCTCTTTGAGGAAGGCCCAGGTCTTGTCCCAGCCGTTGATCGGGTCTTGCGGATTCTTGTCGCCGAGCAGATACGGCAGGCCCATCAGGAAGGTGCGGCCCGGACCCGAATTGGCCGGACGCGCATAGATCAGCTTGCCCGGATTGGCCTTGCAGTACGCGAGCAGTTCGGCGGGCGTATGCGGCGGCTTCGCGACCTTCGCGGGGTTGTATTCCACCAGCGGACCCGCGGGCATATACGACACTTCCAGGCCGTAGCCCTGCGCGAGTTCCTGCATCTTGCGCGGACCCGGCGCGTACTTGTCGAGCACGCCCGGCAGCGCCGCCGTTTGATCCGGCAGCAGCTTCATCCACAGGTTTTGCTCGATGCCCGCGGCGAGCGCGTCGGTGCCCGTGAGGACGAGATCGATATCGGCGCGGCCGGCGGCCTGCATCGCCTTGATCTTGCCAGGCAGTTGCGGCGCGGGCGCGTTGGTATAGGTGATATTGGAAACGAGATTCGGGTACTTCGCCTTGAACGCCTCGAAAGCTTTCTGCGTGAGTTGCAGATTGCCGGCCACGTCGACAATGTTCAGCGAAACAGGATCAGCCTTTGCCGCGTTCATGCCGAACGCCGCTACGGCCGCCACACAAACGGCCAGCACCCTGGCCTTCAAGCGTCCATCGAACATCGCATCTCCTCACTCTGTTTATGGAATTTTTTCTTTGCGGCTGGGCTATTTCTTTGTTCTTGCCTCGCCGTTTTTAGCCGAGGTCGTGTCTGAGCGCCGCGGTCAAAGGATGCCGAACCACACATCAAGTTGTCAAGCAACGCATCTGCCGATGTAAGAACTTTTTAAGCCTGATCTGAAAGCTTCATCGGCAGCCTTGCGAGGAAGGCGCTTGCAGCGGTTCTGCAAGCGCCTTCGCGCGAGGTTTTAGCGCTTATTTGCGCACCAGCTCGCCGTCGCGCAGACGCCACAACGCGAGCGGGTTCTCGTCCTGCAATGCCACCGGCAGCAGTTCCGCCGGCAGATCCTGATAGCAGACCGGACGCAGGAAACGCTCGATCGCCATCGCGCCCACCGAGGTCGTGCGCGCATCGGAGGTGGCCGGGAACGGACCGCCGTGCACCATCGCGTACGACACTTCGACGCCGGTCGGGAAACCGTTCGCCAGAATGCGGCCTGCCTTGCGCTCCAGCACCGGCAGCAGACGCGCGGCCATGGCGTAGTCGTCGCGATCGATCTGCAGCGTGGCCGTGAGCTGGCCTTCGAGATGCTCGGCCACGCGCACGAGTTCGGCTTCGTCGCGGCACGCCACGACGATCGACGTCGGCCCGAAAATCTCGTCCGACAACGCGTGCTGCGCGAGGAACGATTCCGCGCTGGTCTTGAACAGCAGCGGCAGCACGGCGCACTGCGCGTCCGTCTGCGTGCCTTCGGCCAGTTGCTCGACGCCTTGCGCCGTCTTGCGCGCCGCCACCGCTTCGCCATACGCCGAGGCGATGCCCGCCGTCAGCATGGTTTGCGACGGCTTGCCCGTGAGCGCCGCGCTCGCGGTCTGCACGAAGCGGTCGAGTTCCGGCGAATCGATCGCCAGCACCAGGCCCGGATTGGTGCAGAACTGGCCGACGCCCATCGTGAGCGAATCGACGAAACCCTGCGCCAGCGCCTCGCCGCGTGCAGCCAGTGCGGCCGGCAGCACGAACATCGGGTTGATGCTGCTCATTTCGGCGTAGACGGGGATCGGTTCGGCGCGTTGCGACGCGATCTGCGCCAGCGCCAGACCGCCGCGACGCGAGCCCGTGAAGCCCACCGCCTTGATGGCCGGATGCGCGACCAGCGCTTCGCCGGTTTCGTTGCCGCCGCCGAAGATCAGCGAGAACACGCCTTCGGGCAGACCGACATCGGCGACGGCCTGCTGGATGGCGCGGCCGACGAGTTCCGACGTGCCCGGATGCGCAAGGTGCGCCTTCACGACGACCGGGCAACCGGCAGCCAGCGCCGAAGCCGTATCGCCGCCCGCCACCGAGAACGCCAGCGGGAAGTTGCTCGCGCCGAACACAGCCACGGGGCCGAGGCCGATGCGCTGCGCACGCAGGTCCGAGCGCGGCAGCGGCTTGCGATCCGGCAGCGCCGAATCGAGCACCGCGCCGCACCAGCGGCCATCGCGCACCAGCGACGCGAACAGGCGCAACTGGCCGACCGTGCGGCCGCGCTCGCCTTCGAGGCGCGCCTTGGGCAGCGCCGATTCCAGCATCGCGCGCTCGATCAGTTCGTCGCCGATGCCGAGAATGCGTTCGGCGATCGCTTCGAGCAGCTTTGCGCGGGTTTCATGCGGCGCGGCGCGGAAGGCGTCAAACGCCTGCGCCGCGAGTTCGCAGGCGCGCGTGACTTCGGCCTTGCCGCCGAGCCCGAACGACGGCTCGATGTCCTTGCCGAGCGCGGGCGCGAAAGCGCGCATCTCGCCGGCCTGGCCGCGCACGGCCTGCGCGCCCAGCAGCATGTTTCCGGTGATAGACGACATGGTTGCTCCGTTCAGTTCAATCGGTTGCGAGGCGCTCAAGCGTGCGCCGCCGCCAGCGACTGCTCGAACGCCAGCAGTTCCTTCGCGGCCGCCCCGATGGCGGGCAGCGCTTCGGCCGGCGACTGTGACAGCAGCGGCAGGATCGGGCCCATGTCGGCGATACCGGAGAGCGTGACGGCGTCGTGCAGCACGCGGATCAGCGAGATGTCGTCGCGCAGCGTTTCGAGCGGCATGAAGGCGTCATAAATGCGTTGTGCTTCGTCGGCGCGGCCTTCCTTCGCGGCCTTGAGCAGCGCCATGACGGCGTGCGAAGCGATACAGCCCGAACCCGTGGTCCATGCAGCCAGGCCGAAGTCGCGCACGTGCACCAGTGCGGGACGCTCGCCCATGCCCGACACCACCTTCGAAGCCGGCACGCTTTGCAGCAGGCGGCGCAGATACGGATCGTTGGCCGGATCGGCGCGCACGATGGCGTATTTCACGGCGATCAGCGTGCCGCGGTCGATCAGGCGCACGAGCGTGTCCACATCGACGTAATCTTCGCTCTTGATATAGAGCGTGAGCGGAATGCCGGCAGCGTCGGCGATGCGCGTGAGACCGGCTTCGACGCCTGCGGGCGTGGTGAAACCGGCGAGCGGCAGCACCATGGCGGTCTGGTATTTCGTCTGCGCGAGGATGTGCGCCTGGTCGAGCATCTTGCCGTAGTCCGGGCCGATGGCCGGGATCACGCGCGTTTCCGGTGCGGTCTGCTCGGCGAGCATGTCCAGCAGTTCGCGGAATTCGCTGACGGCGACGTGGTAGAGGTTTGCGTTGCCGCCGTAGAGCAGCGTGCGGATGCCGCCCACTTCCATGTGACGGATGAGCTTGCCGTTAGCTTCAACGTCGAGCGAGAAATCGGGGCGGCGTGCCAGGGGGGGCACCGCCATCACGGTCGAAGCGAATTCGCTCTCGACGATCGGGGACACGTTCATGAGGCCTCGTGCTGGATGGGAGGGTTGTCGATGAACTGAACAGTAGCACCGGCCTCGCTTAGTTGTCAAACAACTTGGCGATTTGTTAGGGTTTGTTTGGAGGCCGGGTTCGGTGGCCTGCGCCACAAGGGATCTGAGCGATTCCCCTTTCTCATCAGATAAATACCCGCGGCGCGATGCCTTAGCAAATCCTCCCGGCTTCTGACAACCGGCCGCGCCGATTCTTCCCCTAAAAGCAACAAAAGCGGCAACGCGTCACTTGTCAGAAGACGTCCTTCGAGCTTCGCCGTTCGCTCAAGCCGAAGCGAGCTCATCGCCAGTAAGCATCTGATTCGCATAAAGAATCTGTGGCGCAAGCAGCACTATCCCACCGTCCCGCAGCCCTACCACATCCCCCGTTCCACCCCCACCCCTACAGCGACTGAAATTGATTGTTGTAAAATTCTTCGATAATAATGGAACCGGTTCCAATTACCATTGCCCCGCAATGCGGCCCAGGCTAAAAGCCGCTCCCCCGCAAACGGCACGGCCAGATCAGGCCGCGTCGAATTGATACAGAATCCAACCATGTCCGAATCTCCTCTCTCGTCACGCCGGGGCTTCCTGCGCACGGCGGTGGTGCTCGTTCCGGCAACCGGCGCGCTCGCGGCCTGTGAGGGCGGCTCGCAGCCGTCTGCGGGCGCCGCGCAAGGCGGCAGCCAGGCGAGCGCGAGCCAGTCCGCTCAAGCCGACTACAAACCCCGCTTCTTCGATGCCCGCGAATGGACCTTCCTGCGCGCGGCCGTCGACCGTCTGATTCCCGCCGATGCCGAAGGCCCGGGCGCCCTCGAAGCCGGCGTGCCCGAATTCATCGACCGTCAGATGGACACGCCCTACGCGCACGGCGCGCTCTGGTACATGCAGGGGCCGTTCCAGCAAGGCGTGCCGGAGCTCGGCTATCAGATGAAGCTGGTGCCGCGCGATCTGTATCGCCTCGGCATCGCGGCGGTGAACGCGTATTGCGGCAAGGCGTACGGCAAGGACTTCGACGCGCTCGACGCCAGCACGCGCGACGCCGTGCTCGGCGCGCTCGAAGCGGGCAAGGTCGAACTGGACGGCGTGCCGGCCAAGGTGTTCTTCGGCCAGTTGCTGCAGAACACGCGCGAAGGCTATTTCAGCGATCCGATCCACGGCGGCAACAAGAACATGGCCGCGTGGCAGATGATCGGTTTTCCCGGCGCGCGCGCCGACTTCATGGATTTTGTGAACCAGAACGGTAAGGCTTACCCGTACGGTCCAGTTTCGATCAACGGGGAGCGCACGTAATGGCGATCAAGAAACCTCATGTGGACGCGGTCGTCGTCGGCTTCGGCTGGACTGGCGCGATCATGTCGAAGGAACTCACGGAAGCGGGTCTGTCCGTGGTCGCGCTCGAGCGCGGCGAGTATCGCGACACCTACCCGGATGGCGCGTACCCGAACACCATCGACGAGCTCACCTACAACATCCGCAAGAAGCTCTTCCTCGATCTCTCCAAGACCACCGTCTCGATCCGTCACAGCGCGGCCGATACGGCGCTGCCCTATCGTCAGCTCGCCGCGTTTCTGCCCGGCGAAGGCGTGGGCGGCGCGGGTCTGCACTGGTCGGGCGTGCACTTTCGCATCACGCCGGAAGAGCTGCGCCTGAAGAGTCACTACGAAGAGCGCTACGGCAAGAAGTTCATTCCCGAAGGCATGACGATCCAGGATTACGGCGTCAGCTACGACGAACTGGAGCCGCATTTCGACTTCGCGGAAAAGGTCTTCGGCACCTCGGGTCAGGCGTACAAGGTGGGCGACAAGGTCGTGGGCGACGGCAATGTGTTCGAAGCGCGCCGCAGCGACAATTTTCCGTTGCCCGCGCAACTGAATACGTATTCGGCGCAGCGCTTCTCCGATGCGGCGAAGTCGCTCGGCCTGCATCCGTATCGTCTGCCGTCGGCCAATACCTCGGGTCCGTACACGAACCCGTATGGCGTGCAGATGGGCCCGTGCAACTTCTGCGGCTATTGCAGCGGTTACGCGTGCTACATGTATTCGAAGGCCTCGCCGAACCTGAACATCCTGCCCGCGCTCAAGCAGGAAAAGCACTTCGAATTGCGCGCGAAATGCCACGTGCTGCGCGTCGAACTCGACGATACGAAGAAGCGCGCCACCGGCGTCACCTATGTCGATCCGTCGGGCCAGGAAGTGTTCCAGCCCGCCGATCTCGTGATCGTCTCGGCGTTCCAGTATCACAACGTCCACCTGCTGCTGCTTTCGGGCATCGGCAAGCCGTATGACCCGGTCTCGGGCGAAGGCGTCGTGGGCCGCAATTTCGCGTACCAGAACCTCTCGACCATCACCGCGTTCTTCGACAAGGACACGTACACGAATCCGTTCATCGGCGCGGGCGGCAACGGCGTGGCCGTGGACGATTTCAACGCCGATAACTTCGATCACGGTCCGCTCGGTTTCGTCGGCGGCTCGCCGCTGTGGGTGAACCAGGCGGGCGTGAAGCCGATCAGCGGCATCGCTACGCCCGCGGGCACGCCCAACTGGGGCTCGCAGTGGAAAAAGGCCGTCAAGGACCACTACGCGCATACCGTGTCGATGGACGCGCACGGTTCGAACATGTCGTATCGCGACGTGTTCCTCGACCTCGATCCGACCTATCGCGATTCGTATGGCCAGCCGCTCTTGCGCATGACCTTCGACTGGAAGGACAACGACATCAAGATGGCGCAGTACGTGACCGGCCAGATGAAGAAGATCGCCGAGGCGATGGGCCCGCAGTCCATCAACGTCTATACGCGCGAATTCGGCGCGCACTTCGATTCGCGCCGTTATCAGACCACCCACCTCGTGGGCGGCGCGGTGATGGGCACGGACCCGAAGACCAGCGTGCTCAATCACTATCTGCAGAGCTGGGACGTGCATAACGTGTTCGTGCTGGGCGCATCGGCCTTTCCGCAGGGCATCGGCTACAACCCGACGGGTCTGGTTGCCGCACTCGCGTACTGGTCGGCGAAGGCCATCCGCAATCAGTATCTGAAGAACCCCGGCCCTCTGGTGAGCGTGTGACGAGCCGTATGAAGACGATCTTTTCCCCCACGCGCATCGTGCGTCGTGCCGCACGCCTGACGGTTGCGGCCGCAACTATCTCGGCGGCTGTGCTGGCTGCGCCGCTTTCGGCCAGCGCCGCCAATGCCCCCGCCGCCAGCACCCAAGCCGACGCCGCGCTCGTCGCGCACGGCGAATATCTCGCACGCGCCGGCGACTGTATCGCCTGCCACACCGCGAAAGGCGGCAAGCCCTTCGCGGGCGGCCTGAAATTCGACACACCGATCGGCGCGATCTATTCGACCAACATCACGCCCGACGCCAATACCGGCATCGGCAAGTGGAGTTACGCGGATTTCGGCAAGGCGGTGCGCGAAGGCGTGCGCCCGAACGGCGACACGCTGTATCCGGCGATGCCCTACCCGTCGTACGCGCGCCTGTCCGATGACGACATGAAGGCGCTCTACGCGTACTTCACGCAGGGCGTCGCGCCGGTTGCGGCGCAAAACCGCGCGGTGGACATTCCCTGGCCGATGTCGATGCGCTGGCCGCTGGGCATCTGGCGCACGATGTTCGCGCCGAAGGTGCAGGCCTTCGACGGATCGCATTACAACGATGCAATCGTGTCGCGCGGCGCCTATCTCGTGCAGGGTCTTGGCCACTGCGGCGCGTGTCACACGCCGCGCGCAGCGACCATGCAGGAACGCGCGCTCACCGATCTCGAAGGCGACGATTTCCTCGCGGGCGGCGGCCCGATCGACGGCTGGGTGCCGTCGAATCTGCGTGGTAATCCGCGTACCGGCATCGGCACCTGGAGCGAAGACGATATCGTCCAGTTTCTGAAAACCGGCCGGAATCTGCATACCGCTGCGTTCGGCGGCATGACCGATGTGGTTCAGCACAGCATGCAGTACATGACCGATGCGGATCTGCTCGCGATGGCCCGCTATCTGAAGACGCTGCCGTCGAGCGACGCGAAGGAAACGCCCTACGCCTACGATGCCGCCGCCGGTCATGCGCTGCAAAGCGGCGACGCCAGCGCGCGCGGTGCCGCGGTCTATCGCGACAACTGCATGGCCTGCCACCGCAGCAACGGACGCGGCTATACGCGCGTGTTCCCGGAACTCGGCGGCAATCCCGTCGTGCAGGGCACGGATGCCACTTCGCTGATCCACGTGCTGCTCACGGGCGCCGCGCTGGAAGGCACGAAAGCCGCGCCTTCGACCTTCACGATGCCGCCGTTCGGCTGGCGACTCTCGGATCAGGAAGTCGCCGATGTCGCCACCTTCGTGCGCACGAGCTGGGGCAATACCGGCGCGCCGGTCAGCGCCGGTGACGTTGCCAAGGTGCGCAAGACGGTCAGCATCGTCACGCCCGACACGCCTCCGGGCGCGTCGTTCAAGCGCTAAGGATGCAATCCAGGCCTTGAATTCAGGCCTTAAAGCGCAGAGGTTTTCGCGCGCGGCATCGCGCCGCGCGCGGAAAAATCACTAGCGCTTTCTGCGCGACTCCGTAAAATCCACGCCTTTTTTCCGCGCGCAGGCCGCGGGCCGTCTCGCATCCGCACGCGAGACGGTCTGTTCCTGCGCGCATAACAAGAGACCGCAGCATGGCGGTCCGCCTCTCATCGAGACAACACATGATGAAAAAACACCTGATCTCTGCACCGATTCTGATGTCGCTCGCGGGCGTCGCGGCGGCGCAGGGCTCCGTTACGCTCTACGGGATTGTCGATGCGGGTATCACGTACCGCAGCAATGAGCGCACCGGCAGCGCAGGCGCCTATCAAGGCCACTCGAACCTGGGCGTGACGAGCGGCAATCTTTCGGGCAGCCGCTGGGGCCTGAAGGGCAAGGAAGATCTGGGCAACGGTCTGGCGGCGATCTTCCTGCTGGAAGACGGCTTCGACATCAGCAACGGCACCTCGGGTCAAGGTGGCCGCCTGTTCGGCCGTCAGGCATTCATGGGCCTCACCGACAAGCAATACGGTTCGCTCACGATGGGCCGCCAGTACACCTCGCTCAACGACTTCGTCGCGCCGGTCGCGCCGGTCAGCGTGGTGGGCGGCTTCGGCGCGCATCCGGGCGATATCGACGATCTGGATCAGACCACCCGCGTCGACAACTCGATCAAGTACACCAGCGCGAACTACTCGGGCTTCACGTTCGGCGCGTTGTACGGCTTCGGCGGCCAGGCCGGCAGCCTCAAGCGCAAGAACACCTGGAGTGTGGGCGGCGCGTACGCGAACGGCCCGCTGCGCGTGGGCGTGGGCTACGAGCGCTCGGACAACAGCAAGACCAGCACCGCGGACAGCACCTACGGCAAGTGGCAAGGCACCTACGACGGCACCTTCAACTCGTCGATCAACGAAGGCTACGCGAGCGCGCAATCGCAGCAGGTGATCGCAACGGGCGCGACGTGGGACTTCGGCACCGCGCTGGTCGGCGTGAACTACAGCAACGTGCAGTACAAGGCCGGCACGAACTCGCTCTACTCGGGCACGGCGACCTTCAACATCGCCGGTGTGTTCGGCATGTGGAACGTGCAGCCGCGCACGCGCCTGTTCGCGGGCTACAGCTACACGCGCGGCAGCCACGTCGATGGTCAGGACGATGAAGCGCAGTACCACAACGTCTCGCTCGGCGCGCTTTACGATCTGTCGAAGCGCTCGACCGTGTATCTGCTCGCGGGCTATCAGCACGCTTCGGGCATGACGCTCAACGCGCTCGGCGAACCGGTGGCGGCCACGGCATCGGTGTCGGACAAGGGCAACAGCCACTCGTCGGCGGCCCAGTCGCAGGCGATCGTGAGCGTGGGCTTCCGCCAGAAGTTCTAAGCATCACCATGCAAAAGAGCACGCGGCGCAACTGCGCGGCGTGCCCTTTTGCGGTTCGTCCAATGGGCGAACCTGCACCTCTATCGATCAGGAATCCCGACTAATATGCCGGCTCAGTGCAGCACTTCCGGGCGCGCGAGCAGACCGATGAATTCATCGATCGACAGCGCCGGCGCAAGCTCGGAAAGCGTCGAGTAGATCACGGTATCGTAGATCGCGGAACCCGCGGCCGATTCGAGTTCGACACCCGCCGCAGCGGCGCGATATTCCGCGCGCTCGTGGGCGATCGAGAGAATCAGTTGCGCTTCCGATTTGGAAAATGGCGTCTTCATATCCTGGCTAACGGCGGCGCGGATGGAACCTTTAGGGTAAGGCGCGGTAAGTCTTTGCCGCTTTCGACGCAAGCAAAACGAAAGATTCAACGCGCCGCGACTTCGTGCGGCGGCGCAAGTTGCGGCGCCGTGGCGGGCGGCGTGATCGTATAGCCCGCGTCGCGCAGATGCTGGAGCAGCGATCGCTCGCCAAAGAAGTGGCCCGCGCCCACGGCCACCAGTATTGGCCCTTTACCGTAGAAGTAACCGTCCTGCGCGAGCGTTGCCGCGAAGATATCGGTGCCGCGCGCGAACAGATACTGGCTGAAATCGTAATGCGCGTCGCTTTCGCCGGGATAACGCGCATTCGCCAGACGCTCGAGCGCCGCTGCATCGCCCACGGCCCACGCGCTCTGGAACGATTCGTATGACACTTCGCCGGGCGATCGGCCACCGTGCAGGCCCGTGCAGACGCCCTGCAAAAAGGCTTCCTGATCGGCGGCGGGCATGTCGTCGAAAAGCTGCATGCCCTGCTCCATCGTTTCCAGGTAGATCAATGGAATCTGCCGATGGCGCGCCAGCGTTTCCAGCCGCTCGTCGATGCCGGGAAACACCAGCGGCGCAGCCGCTTTCACAAAATGCGCGCGCTTGCCGCCGTTCGATACCCACTGCCACTGATGCAGGCGCACGGCCTCCACGGCAAAGCCCGCCAGCCACGGCTTGGTCTGGAAAAAGGTGCGGATATCGGCGCCGCTTTCGCGCGCGCAACGCGCCAGCGATTCGGCCGTCATCGAACTCACGTGATTCGCCAGGCTGTCGCTCGCCGGATAGAGACCGATGCGTTTGATCGTCTGCGTGTCCTCGGGCGTGGGCTGCGTGTGCGTTTCCAGCACGATTGCCTGCACGCCGGTGGCGAGCGAAGCGAGCGCGGCATTCACGCGCGGATCGTCGATGGCCAGCGCGTGGATCGTCGGTAACAGGATCAGCGTGGGATGGTCGGGCGAGCGCGCGACCCAGACGGGCGGATGGTCTTCGGCGGACCTGACGGCCTGCGCCTGCGCCGGGTACGCGGCGGCCAGCCATAGCGCCGCGCAGGCGAGCGCCACGCGGCGGCATGTCCCGGAGATACGCGCAACGCTGATCATTGTTCGACCCCGCCTGAGGGGAAGGCCCGCTCACAGCATACGCTTTGCAAAACGGCCTCTGCGTGCGTCAGCCCACACGTCGCGCGTGCGAAGATGCGGGTCTGAATCACTGGCCCGAGGAGCGCCCATGGACCGTCTGCAAGCGATGCAGATCTACGTGAATATCGTCGAACGCGGCAGCTTCACGCAGGCCGCCGAGGCGCTGCAGCAGCATCGCCCGGCCGTCACGAAGGCGGTGCAGCAACTGGAAGCGGAACTGGGCATCCGCCTGCTCAATCGCAGCACGCGGCGCGTGAGCACGACGGCCGAAGGCGAGGCATTCTATCAGCGCTGCGTGCAACTGCTCGCCAACGTCAACGACACCTTCGCCTCGTTCGCGCAATTCGCACAGAATCGCCCGCAGCCTAAAGGGCGTTTGCGGCTCGATCTGCCGGTGGCGCTCGCGAAGGCCGTGGTCGTGCCCGCGCTGCCCGACTTCCAGCAGCGTTATCCGCAAGTGGAGATCGTGCTGGGCGTGAGCGATCAACCCGCCGATCTGATCAGCGAAGGCATCGACTGTGTGCTGCGCGTGGGCGCACTCAAGGATTCTGGCCTGATTGGCCGGCAGATCGGCATGGTGCAACTGGCGACCTGCGCGTCGCCTGCGTATCTGGCGCGCTACGGCGTGCCGCGCACGCTCGACGACCTGCAGTCAGCAAGCCAGCCGCACAAGGCTGTGAACTTCTTCAGCGGCCGCAACCGCCGGGTCATGGACTGGACTTTCCGGCAAGGCGGCAAGACCGTCACGCTCAAACTCGCCAGCGGCATGCTCACCGACAACTTCGACGCCCTGCTCGCCTGCGGCCTCGCGGGCTGCGGCATCGTGCAGGCGCTGCGGCCCGCGCTGCAACCGTCTATCGATACCGGCCATCTGGTGGAAGTGCTGCCCAATATCGCGCCGGTGCCCAAACCGGTTTCCGTGCTCTATCCGAATCGCGATCATCTGCCGGGCAAGGTACGCGTGTTTATCGACTGGATTTCGGAACTCGCGGCGCGACGCCTGCCGGGCTGAAAACGCCTCGTACCTGGACGGTCGAAACGGTCGAAACAAAAACGCTTCGATTGTTATTGATCGAATAACAATGAGTCATCGGACTGCGCGTTTATCCGCGCCGTGACGCGGCCTACAGTATCCGCTCGAAACCGTTTGATCGAAGGAGTCTGAGATGTCACGAGTCGTCCGTTTCAACCGCGTCGGTGGTGCCGAAGTGCTGCAGATCGACGATGTCGATGTAGCCGCGCCCAAGGCCGGCGAAGTGCAGATCCGCGTCAAGGCCGTCGGCCTGAATCGCGCCGAAGTGATGTATCGCAGCGGCCAGTACACCTACGCGCCGGCATTCCCCGCGCAGCTCGGTTACGAAGGCTCGGGCGTGATCGAAGCCGTGGGCAGCGGCGCGCAGGACTTCGCGGTAGGCGACGCGGTGAGCGTGGTGCCCGCGTTTTCGTTTATCGAATACGGCATGTACGGTGAACTCGTCAACGCGCCCGTGCATGCGGTGGTGAAGAACCCGGCCGGGCTGTCGTTCGAGGAAGCCGCCGCAACGTGGATGATGTACGCCACCGCCTGGGGCGCGCTGATCGAATTCGGCGGCCTCAAACAGGGTGAAGCGGTGCTGGTGGGCGCGGCGTCGAGCAGCGTGGGACTGGCTGCAATCCAGATCGCGAACATGGTGGGCGCCACGCCCATCGCGCTCACGCGCAGCGAGAAGAAACGCGCAGCGCTGCTGCAAGCCGGCGCGAAACACGTGATCGCGGGCGGCGGCGCGGCGCTCACGCAGCAGGTGCTCGACATCACGCAAGGGCGCGGCGCGCAGATCGCGTTCGATCCGGTGGGCGGCCCGGAAGCGGCGCATCAACTGCGTGCGCTCGCGCGCGAGGGCATGTTCTTCCAGTACGGCGCGCTCGACACGCGCGATCTGAGCGTGCCCGTGATGGACCTGCTCGGCCGTCATCTGAGCGTGCGTGGCTACGAGTTGTTCGAAGTCACGACCGACGCCGCGCGGCTCGCGCGCGCCAAACGCTTTATCACCGAAGGGCTGGCCTCGGGCGCGCTCAAACCGGCGATCGACCGCACGTTCCCGTTCGAGCAGATCGCCGACGCCCACCGCTACATGGAAGCCGGCGAGCAGGTCGGCAAGATCGTCGTGACGGTTTAAGCGGCGCTTATCCGCGGCGATCAGGGACGATCGGCGGCCTGGTCGCCCTGCGCCGCGCGCGCTTTCGCCAGCACGTCGAGATTGCCCTCGCCGAAGCCTTGATGGCCGCTGCGCTGCACCACTTCGAAAAAGATCTCGCCCGCGCGGCGCTTCACGAAGGTCTGGAAAAAGAGGCGCGGCACGCCGTCCGCGCCCATTTCTCCGTCGATCAGGATGTGGCGCTTGCGCAGCGCTTCCAGATCGACGCCATGGCCCGGCAGGCGCGCATCGACGGAATCGTAATAGGCGGCCGGCGGCTCGACGAACTCCACGCCGTTGGCCATCAGCGCGTCGATGCAGGGCACGATATCGTCGGTTGCCAGGGCGATATGCTGCACGCCCTCGCCCGGATGATCGGGCAGATAGTCGTGCATGAGTTCGGTGCGATGCGTGCCTTCCTCGTAGACCGGAATGCGGATCTCGCCGTCCGGCGACACCATCACGCGCGACTCCTGCGCCACATGCCAGTTCGCGTTGATTTCGTGGATCTCGCGGAAATGCAGCAGATCGCGATAAAAATCGAGCCATTCGCCGATACGCCCCGCGCCCACCGTCTGCGTGAGGTGATCGACGCGTTGCAGGCCGGTGCCGCTGTGTTCGAGATCGGCCTGCGCCGTGGCCATATCGATCGGACGAAAGTCGATGTCGAAGATCGAGATATCGCCCACGCCGCCGCGCTGACCACCACGGCCGCGCCAGCGATCGACGAAATAGATATGCGAGTCGCCAATGCCCTGAATGGCCGGAATGCGCAATTCGCCCGCGCCGACGCGCTCGCCTTCGTAGGCCCACGCGCCCACGCGCAGCGCATGCTCGAAGGCGCGCCGGGCGTTCTCCACGCGCACGCCGATCGCGCAGATGCCCATGCCGTATTCCTCGGCATAGCGCGCGGCGAAGGAATCGGGTTCGGCGTTGACGAGGAAATTCATCTGGCCCTGGCGCCACAGCGTCACGTCCTTGCTGATATGACGCGCGATGGCCTTGAACCCCAGTTGCGTAAGCTGCGCCGCCAGCGCCGCGGGCTCGGGCGCCGCGAATTCGACGAACTCGAGCCCGGCCATGCCGAGCGGATTGGCCTGCTCCGGCGTACCGGAAATGGGGTTGGACGACATGCGGGAAGCTCCTGATACCAGACGTTGAAGCGTCAAAAGAAAACGATGAAACCAGGCGGCGGCACAGCTAGAGAGTGCGGGCAGAACGCGCGCGGCGCAAGCCCCGGCACAATCTCAGGGTGCGCTGGACTGCTCGCCAGGCCCCATGCCGCCGCGCGGCAATTTTAACCAATTCGTACACTGCGCCAAAGACGGCCCTGATGCCGGGAGGGCGTCAGTCTCCGTGCTAACCCTCAAAGCGTTCGATAATCGCACACTTATGGGCGATAATCGCGCATTTCGCGCGTTGTACGCATTGATCCGGGGCACGCGCCGCCCTATGCTCCGTTTCACCGCTGCCAACCACATGCACGCAGCGAAAGACGCAACACCGCAAGCCACACCGCGAGTAACTACGCAGGCAGACAAAAGCGCTGCCGGGACTGGAGACATCTCATGACCCCCACCCTCGAATCCACGGGCTCCGCCGAGCCAGCCAAGCAAAGCCATTCGCGCAGCCAGGCGAAGAAAGCGGCCCTTGGCAGCTTTGTCGGCGCGGTTGTCGACTGGTACGACTTCCTGCTCTACGGCATCGTCGCGGCGCTGGTCTTCAACGCCGAATTCTTCCCGGCCATCGGCAAGAACATGGGCACGCTCGCGGCCTTCGCGACTTTTGGCGTCGGCTTCCTGTTCCGTCCGCTCGGCGGCGTGGTGTTCGGCCACTACGGCGACCGCCTCGGCCGCAAGCGCATGCTCGTGCTGACCGTCATGCTGATGGGCCTGTCCACGGTCGCCATCGGCCTGCTGCCCACCTTCGCCACGATCGGCTGGTGGGCGCCCGTGCTGCTCGTGCTGATGCGCGCGATCCAGGGCTTCGCCGTGGGCGGCGAATGGGGCGGCGCAGCGCTCATGGCCGTCGAAAGCGCGCCCAAGGGCAAGAAGGCGTTCTACAGCAGCGGCGTGCAGGTGGGTTACGGCGTGGGCCTCGTGCTCGCGACCGGCATTGTCGCGCTGCTGAGCCATTTGCTGGGCGAGACGGCATTCCGCTCGTGGGGCTGGCGTCTGCCGTTCCTGTTCAGCGTCGTGCTGGTGCTGATCGGCCTGTGGGTGCGTTCGAGCATGGACGAGTCGAAGGAATTCGTCGAAAAGGTCGAACACGCCGATCGCAAGCTCAAGATGCCGGTGCTCGAAGCGCTCACGCGTCACCCGAAGGCTTTCCTCTACATCGTCGCGCTGCGTCTGGCCGAACTCTTCACGATGTATATCGTGACCGCCTTCGCCCTGAGCTATTCGACGGCGAATCTCGGCCTCTCGCGCGATCTGTTCCTGGGCATCGGTCTGTTTGTCGGCGCGATTTCGTGCGTGACGATTCCCTGCTTCGCCTGGCTGGCCGACCGTCTGGGCATGCGCCGCATCTATCTGGTTGGCGCGGTGATCGGTCTGGTCAGCGCGGTGCCGTTCTTCCTCGCACTGGAAGCCCGCTCGACGCTGTGGATCGTGCTCTGCTCGGTGGCGCTCGCCAACCTCGCGCACGACATGGTGGTCAGCGTGCAGCAGCCGCTCTTCACCGAACTGTTCGGCGCCGAATACCGCTACAGCGGCGCAGGCGTGGGCTATCAGTTCGCCAGCGTGGTGGGCGGCGGTTTCACGCCTTTCATCGCCGTGGCGCTGGTGGGCGCGGGCAACGGCTCGTGGCATCTGGTGGCGGCGTACCTGGCCGTGGGCTGCCTGATTTCGCTGATCGTCGCCGCGCGCATGAAACCCGCGCAAGCCTGAACGCAACGCACCATCCAGCAAGCCATCACGAGGCCGGGCGCATGCCCGGCCTTTTGTGCTTCAAAGCCTGCGCGCCGATGAACCCCACATGAAAACGACGAATCTCGACAAGCGCGACTGGATCGCCGGTCTGGAAAAAGGCCTGGCGATTCTCGAAGCCTTCGACAGCGAGCACGCCCGCATGACCGCGACCCAGGCCGCCGAGCGCACGGGTCTGTCGCGCACCGCTGCGCGGCGCTATCTGCTCACGCTCGAATCGCTCGGCTATGTCTATACCGATGGGCGCCTGTTCGGCCTCACGCCGCGCGTGCTGCGCGTGGGCTGGTCGTATTTCGATTCGGCGCGCCTGCCGCGCACCGTGCAGCCCTATCTTCAGCAACTGAGCGCGACGCTCAACGAATCGGCCTATGTGAGCGTGCTCGACGGCTGGGATCTGGTCGTGATCGCGCGCAACGGCGTCTCGCGCGTGATGACCACGGGCTTCGTGCTGGGCGCGCGCGTGCCCGCGCCGCTGATCTCGCCGGGCGTCGTGCTGCTTGCGTACAAGGAGGATCAGCAGGCGGTGTCGGCGTGGCTCGACGCCGTGGAACTCGCGCCCTTCACGCCGCACACGCTGACGAGCGCAACGCGTCTGCGCGAGAAAATCGTCCGCGCCCGCGCCGACGGTTACGCGCTCATCGAACAGCAGTTGCAGGTGGGCGTGCGCGGCGTGGCCGTGCCGCTGCGCAACCGCGCCGGCGATGTGATCGCCGCCTTGAGCACGAATATGTCGATTGGCAACGAAAGCTCGGAAGCGGCCGTGACGCGCGTGCTGCCGCATCTGCAGGAAACCGCGCTGTCGATGCTGAACGTGCTGTAACGCACACCCGCGCAGCGCAAATTAGCGCGCGGCTTCGGCGACGATCCACGCTTCGAACAGGCGCATCGCCGGTGTCATCGCCCGTGACGCGAGGCTCGTGAGCCAATAGCTGCCGGTCGGCACCTCGACATCGAAGGGCCGCACCAGCAGCCCCATCTGCAACTCGCGCTCGAACATGCGCGCGGGCGCGAGCGCCACGCCCGCGGCCTGCATCGCCGCTTCAGCCATCAGGCGCGACGAATCGAAAATCGGCCCGCTCACGGTCCACGGCTCGACGCCTGCCGCATCGAACCAGCGCAGCCATTCGTCGGTGCGATAGGAGCGCAGCAGCGTTTCCCTCGCGAGATCCCCGGCAGTGCGCAGACGCCGCGCGATTTCCGGCGCGCACAGCACCGCCAGCGGCGCGTCCAGCAGATGCGTGTTCTGCGTCGCGGGCCATTTGCCGTCGCCGAAACGGATCGCGAAATCCAGCCCCTCGCCCGCCAGATCGACGAGATTGTTGTTGGTCAACAGGCGCAGCTCCACGAACGGATACGCCTCGCGAAACGCCTTGAGGCGCGGCATCAGCCAGCCGATCGCGAACGTCCCCACCACGCCCACCGTCAGCACCTCGCGCAGGCGCCCGCCTTCGAACTGCTTGAGCACGGTCTCGATGCGGCCGAACGCATCGCTCAACACCGGCAGCAAGGCGCGCGCTTCATCGGTCATGCCGAGGCCGCGCGGCAGTCGCCGGAACAAAGGCACGCCGAGCCAGTCTTCGAGCATGCGCACCTGCTGGCTGACGGCGGCCTGCGTGACCTTGAGTTCGAGCCCGGCGCGCGTGAAGCTCAGATGGCGCGCCGAGGCTTCGAAAGCGCGCAGCGCGTGGAGCGGGACGTTGGGACGCATGATCGATCCATAAGTTTTGCTTGTGGGTGAGGCAAATTATCGTCGCTTGTGAATGGGGCGGCAACGCCACAGAATGCGCCTTCAAATTCGCTTTTCACCACAACGGAAGCCAAACGATGCCGAACCCCTTTCTTTTTAAGATGAAAGTTATGCTAATGGCTGCGATGTCTGTCGCCATGACCGCGCAGGCTGCCGAGCCCCCCGAAAAAGCCGTCGTCGATGCCGCCATTCAACCGTTGCAGGCGAAGTACGGCATTCCCGGCGTGGCGGTCGCGGTCACCGTGAACGGGCGGCATGCGTTCTACAACTACGGCGTGGCGTCGAAAACCACCGGTGCGCGTGTCGATCAGGAGACGCTGTTCGAAATCGGCTCGGTGACCAAGACCGTCACGGCCACGCTGGCCTGCTATGCGCAGACGAACGGCAAGCTCTCGTTCTCCGCGCCCGCGAGCGAGTACGTGCCGGCGCTGCGCGGCAGCGTCTTCGATCACGTGAGCGTGCTGAATCTGGGCACGCACACGTCCGGCCTGCCGCTCTTCGTGCCCGACGGCGTCGACACCGATGCGCAAATGAACGCCTGGCTGCGCAACTGGCAACCGGCGAGCGCGCCGGGCACGCAGCGCGTGTATTCGAATCTGGGTATCGGTCTGCTGGGACGGGCGGCGGCGAAGAGTTTGGGGATGCCGATCCGCGAGGCGCTCGAACAGCGGCTTTTTCCCGCGTTCGGCATGACGCATACGTTTATCGACGTGCCGAAGGCAAGCCAGGCGCATTACGCGCAGGGCTATGACAAGAACGATATGCCCAGGCGCCTGAACCCCGGTGTGTTCGCCGATGAAGCCTATGGCGTACGCACGACCAGCGGCGATCTCGCGCGCTATCTGGACGCCAATATGGGTATCGGCAAGCTCGATGCGACGTGGCAGCGCGCGATCGACTGCACGCACACGGGCTATTACACGAGCGGCCCGTTCACGCAGGATGTCGTCTGGGAGCAGTACCCGTGGCCGGTGGCGCTCGACACGCTGCAACGCGGCAACAACCCGGACGCCATCCTCAAACCGATGGCCGCGCACGCACTCACGCCGCCACTCGCGCCGCAAGCGGATGCGCTCATCAACAAAACCGGCTCGACCAACGGTTTTGCAACCTATGTGGCCTACGTGCCCGCGCGGCGTATCGGCGTGGTGATTCTGGCGAACAAGGCGTATCCGGCCGAGGCACGGGTGAGCGCGGCTTATGCGATTCTGGAAGCGCTGGATCAGGCGGGATCAAAGACGAGAAAGTAATGGACGCGTTGCGCGCCGCTCAACCGCCCGCAGGCCCCGCACAACGCCCGCACGACCGCGCCTGCCCCAGCCGCAATCGCCCGGCGCTGATCGTCACCTCGTTGCCGCACTCGCACCTGCAGACCCACATGCCATTGCCGGCATAGCGGTCCGTGGTCAACTGGCCGAACACTTCGCCGCCCTTGAGCGACGGCGAACCCGGCCGCGAGCGCCAGACGCGGCGCTGCTCGCCGCAGCCGCAATCGCGCGTCTGGCCGCTCTCCACCTCGCCGAGGCTGGCCGTGACGTGATTGCCGCAGCGGCATTTCCAGAGCCACACACCGGCACCGCGATATTGAAGCGCGACAAGATCGCCAAACGCGCGGCCGGCGACATCGCGGCTCGGCGGGAAAGGCCATTCTGGCGGCAAAGGAGGACGAATACGCTGGTTCACGGAGGATAAATGGGATTCAGCGACCTGATCTCAAGCATAACCGCGTCACAGACGGCCTGGGAGCCGCCTCGATGCGGGGCACGAACACGTATTTTGACATCTTGCGCGCATCCTGACTGTTGCAGCGTGTGATGCGGTGCAATCGACAATGCTTGACCTTCAGGTTGACTTGAACGTTATGGTTACGGCTAACGGCTGCCAGAGCGCACTGCGCGTGCCGCAAACCGATCAACGGAGAACCGAGGCCATGACCCAGCGCGTACTGCACGTCGTCACCAATGTCGCCCACTATGCGGACGCGGCCGACCCAACCGGCCTGTGGCTCTCCGAACTGACGCACGCCTGGCATGTGTTCGCCGCACACGGCTACGACCAGCAGATCGTCAGCCCGAAAGGCGGCGAGTCGCCGCTGGAACCGCGCGCACTCAAATGGCCGCTCGCCGATGCCTCCGTGAAATCCTGGCTAGACGATAAGGATTACCAGGCATTGCTGGCGAGCACCGCGCGCCCCGATCAGATCGACCCAGCCGATTTCAATGCCGTCTATTTCACGGGCGGCCACGCGGTCATGTGGGATTTCCCCGACGATGCGGGCCTGCAAAGCATCACGCGTGACATCTACGAGCGCGGCGGCATTGTTTCATCGGTTTGCCACGGCTACTGCGGATTGTTGAACACCACGCTTTCCGACGGCACCCGTCTGGTGGAGAAACGCCGCGTCACCGGCTATTCGTGGGTCGAAGAAGTGCTCGCGGGCGTGGCAAAGAAAGTGCCGTACAACGCGGAAGAAGCGATGAAGCAGCGCGGCGCGCGCTATGAAAAAGCCCTGTTGCCCTTCGTTTCCCACGTGATCACCGACGGCCGCCTGGTGACCGGGCAAAACCCGCAGTCCGCGAAAGCCACGGCGAAACAGGTTGCTGCGCTGCTCGGCTAACTGCGCCGCCGGGTCTTGTGCAAGGTCTTGACGTCCGCGGCGGCCAGCGCGGGCGCGGGCACTTTCACTTCGCCAGCGCGAATACGCGACAGCACGCGCTTTGCATTGGCGCTGCAGTCCATATCGTCGGGCTTCGCCTCGATCTCCTTGAGCAGCGCAACGATATGCGCCTTGCTCTGCGCGAGACGCTTTTCCAGCGCCTCGATATCCTGCACCTTCGCGCGCAGCGTTTCGATCAGCGTGCCATGTTGCCACTGCTTCATATCGGGCGGCAGCAACATGCGGATTTCGTCGAGACTGAAACCGGCTTGCTGCGCTGCCGAAATCAGATCGAGCACCAGCACGGCTTGCGGCGCGTAGGTGCGATAGCCATTCGGTTCGCGCTCGACTTTCAGCAAGCCGATATCTTCGTAGAAACGAATACGCGAAGCCGCCAGGCCCGTGCGTTCGGCCAGTTCCCCAATCTTCATGATGTCCGTACTCTCCGATCAGACCCAACCCGGCGCGAGCGGCGTGGGCAAATTCAGCACGATTTGCGCATCCTTGACGACATCGAGTCGAACGATCTTCGATGCGCCCAGTCCGTCCAGCAACTGGCTCAAGGGACCGCCGCCACGCAACAGTTTTACGTCGCGCGGCAACAGCCTTTGCGCAAAGGATAGCGTATTGGTCTGCACCGTCGCCTGATGCCAGACTCCATCGACTTTATTGATCAAGGTGTTGGTCGCCATATGCGATTGCGGCGCCACAGTGCGCAACGCCGGCAGCGGCGCATTCAATACGAGGTCCGGCGCGCCATCGGGTCCGGCAATCTGCGCGCTTACATTGGCGCCTATCTTCAGAGCAATATCGGCGCGCCATTTCGGCAACTGATAACCATAGACGCCGCGCACGCGTGCGATTTCCGTCGTCACGGGCAGCGCCAGTACGTGCGCATGAAAACTGCGCCGACGCATGGAATCAAGCAGTTCCAGCGCGTGCGAACCGCGCGCGCCAGGACGGCGAATTACGATCGCGATAGAGACCTCGTCATAAGGATCGTTATCGCAAACCGAATACGAGAAGAACGTCAGCGCAACCAGCCCATAGCCGGGAAACGCACGCAGCGGTTCGAGCGGCGTCGGCAACATCGTCCGTAATTGCGCTAACGGTGCAAGCAATAAAGCCTGAATATGGCTGGTGCGATAGTAAAAGTTAGGCGCCCAGGTCGGGCCGACTCGCGACTCGACCAGTTGCTTTGGAATCCTTCTGAAAAAGTCGATATTCCCCGCAGCGGGATCACGCGCCACTTCATCCAGATCGGGGTTCATCCGGAAGCGGTCGTAATAGCCACCCGCCGGCACTTCCACCTTATGCGGTCCAAATTCGACTTCCGTTCGCAGCCTGTCCATATTCGCCGACCTTTCCGATAGTTGATCTTTCGGCACTTTAAGGTTCAAGTCAGCCTGAAGGTCAAGCTTTGCGTGACCGCACAGATAGTGCTTGACCTTCAAGTTGACTTTAATCTTAAAGTCGGACCACGCTGAAACGAGGTCAACCATGAACGTGTTCGACAAACTAGCTTTACCCAACGGTTCGACGATCCCGAACCGCATCGCCAAAGCCGCCATGGAAGAGAACATGGCCGATGCCCGTCATGCGCCATCGGCGCAATTGATGCGGCTTTATCAGGCGTGGGCCAACGGCGGCGCGGGCCTGCTCATTACCGGCAACGTCATGGTCGACAGCCGCGCGATGACCGGCCCGGGCGGCGTGGTGCTCGAAGACGACCGGCATCTGGATGCGTTCAGGCAATGGGCGAGCGTCGGGCGTTCGAAGGGTGCGCAATTCTGGCTGCAGATCAATCATCCGGGCCGCCAGATGCGCGCCAATCTCGGCCAGCCCACCTGGGCGCCTTCCGCTGTGCCGCTTGCGCTCGGCAAGATGTCGAAGCATTTCGCCGTTCCTCAGGCCATGACCCATGAAGTGATCGAAGACGTGATTCAGCGTTTTGCGCGCACAGCGCGGCTGGGCGAACTCGCCGGATTTACGGGCGTCGAGATTCACGCGGCGCACGGCTATCTGCTGAGTCAGTTTCTTTCGCCTTTGAGCAATCAGCGCAGCGATCAATGGGGCGGCTCGCTGGAGAATCGCGCGCGCCTGCTGCTAGAGATCGTTAAAGCCGTGCGCGCCGTCGTATCGCCGCGCTTTGCCGTGGCCGTCAAACTCAATTCCGCCGATTTTCAGCGCGGCGGCTTCAGCGCCGACGACGCACGTCAGGTCGTCAAGCTTCTCAACGAACAGGCCGTCGATCTGGTCGAACTGTCGGGTGGCAGTTATGAAGCGCCGGCCATGCAAGGCGATGCGCGTGACGGCCGCACCCTGGCGCGCGAAGCCTATTTCGTGGAATTCGCCCGCGATATCCGCACGATTGCGCGTATGCCGGTGATGGTCACGGGCGGTATCCGCCGACGCGCGATTGCGGAACAGGTCGTGACGAGCGGCGTGGATATGGTGGGTATCGGCACGGCGCTGGCCATCGATCCGGATCTGCCGCGCGCATGGCGCGCCGGTAAAGATAACGCTCCAGCGCTTGCGCCTATCACCTGGAAGAACAAGCCGATGGCGTCGCTGGCGAATATGGCCACCGTCAAATTCCAGTTGCACCGGCTGAGCACAGGAAAGCAAACCGATCCCACCGTATCGCCATTACGCGCATTGATTCTGCAGCAACTGGCCGATGTTTCGCGCACGCGGAAATACAAACGCTGGATGATGCAGCAAGCGAAATAATCGGCGGGATAAGCGCTTTTTCCGTAAAAGCTGGCGCGCTTTTTAACCGCGAATTTTTTCCCGGTAGCCTAATATCGACATATCAGGTTTCGACCGGACCGGGACGTTTGAGGACATGATCGCAAGATGATCGAACCCGGACGCCAGCGCGCATGAGCGAGGAAAAGCCATCATGAATAGCGTGACTACCAAGGTCTGGCACGAATTCAAGGAGATGTTGCCGCCCACTATCTTTTTCTTCGTTATCCTGCATATTGTCGCGCCGATCCGTTCGCTGATGACGCACGACACCGGTATATCGTTACCGACTTCCGGTGCTGTGACGATCGCCGCGCTGGTGCTCGGCAAATCGGTTCTGCTGGCCAACATGCTGCCGTTCGTGAACCGCTTTCCCGAGAAACCGCTGATCTGGAATGTGGGCTGGAAAACGGTGATTTATACCGCTGTCGCCTCGCTACTCCACTACCTCGAACGTCTCTTCGATTACTGGAAGAGCGCGCACAATCTGGCCGCCGCGAACCATCAGTTACTCGTCGAACTCGACTGGGCGCACTTCTTCGCCATTCAACTGCTGCTGGTCGTGCTGATCATCAACTACTGCGTCATGGCCGAACTCGCCCGCGTTATCGGCAGGCGCAGACTGTTCGCGTTCTTCTTCGGGCCAATGCCGCGTTTGCCGGCCGCTCACGAGGTCTCGTAACGCGCCGCTTACTGCGCGGCGCTCAAACCCATAAGACGCTGGCAATCCGTGCCGCTCGCGCGCGCGGCGCGCTGTTGATCGGCGTCGAGCTTCGCGAAGCGGGCCAGCGCGTCGTCCGCCGCTGCTGCGTTGTATTCGAGCTTGTGCAGGCCGTAGTCCGAATTCCCGTTCTCGATCACGTATCGCATGCTCTTGCGCGGATCGCGGCCGCCGTCGTTGATGACGTCGTTGATCGTCACGTGGCAAAGCAGCGCCGAATAGTAATCGCGATCGGCCGCGCTAATGCCCGGGCGTAAAAAGTGAGCCACCGCTGCGGCCGAAAGAATCAGGAGCAGCAGCGCAATCCAGCGTTTTTTCTTCATCGAATTCAAATCTTTGTGGCGCGCGCAAGTACGCGCAGCCAGAACAGAGAGCGGTTGGAACTTGTCGCGCAAGTGCGAACAAGCCGGTTGACATGCGCCTGCGAACGAGACATTCGCAACGGCGATCCCCCGAATCGTGGCGCGATTATAAGCGCCTTGCGAAAACGCGGCGCCCGCAAGCACAAACAGGGCCGTACGCCACATCGCGAATTTAGTATACCCCTGTACCCTATCTGTGTAATATACCCCCCTACGGTATATAGACCATTGCGCATGCACGTTCGACAAGCGTGCGCGGGCATTTCAGGTAAGGAAAAAGGCGGCGTGACGGACTTCTCCACTCTTCTTTCGCAAGGCGCGTCGAGCGCATGGCTGTTCATTCCCAGCGCGATTCTGCTGGGCGCGCTCCACGGCCTGGAGCCCGGGCATTCGAAAACCATGATGGCCGCCTTCATCGTGGCGATTCGGGGCACGGTCGGCCAGGCTGTGCTGCTGGGTCTTTCCGCGACCTTGTCCCACACCGCCGTGGTCTGGGCGATCGCACTTGCAGGCATGTATTTCGGGCGCAACTGGAACGCGCAGACGAGCGAGCCGTACTTCCAGATCGCCTCGGCGGTGCTGATCGTGGGCGTCGCCGCGTGGATGATCTGGCGCGCCTGGCGCGAGCATCGGCATGCCCACGCGCATCACCACCATCATGGTCACGATCATGACCACGACCATCACCATCATCACGAACACCATCACGATCACGATGGCCTCGATATAGGTTCGCAGGAGTATCAGGACGCCCACGAACGCGCGCACGCGGACGATATTCGCCGCCGCTTCGCCAATCGCGACGTCACGACCGGCCAGATCGTCATGTTCGGGCTGACTGGCGGCCTCGTGCCCTGCCCCGCGTCCATCACCGTGCTGCTGTTGTGCCTGCAATTGAAGCGTTTTGCGCTGGGCGCATCGCTGGTGCTGTGCTTCAGCATCGGCCTCGCGCTCACGATGGTCGCGTCCGGCACCCTCGCCGCGCTGAGCGTCAAACATGTCTCGCGCCGATGGAGCGGCTTCGGCAGTTTCGCGCGCAAGGCACCGTATTTTTCCGGCGCGTTGATCATGCTCGTGGGTCTATTCGTCGGCTATCAAGGGCTGAGCGCGCTGGCCGCGGTGTGATGCTGGCCCGCAATCGCGGGCGGCCCCCACGCTATACTCGCGCATCCATTCTGTCGAGGTAACGCATGAGCCACACGATTCGCGATAAACAGAAACTGCTCAACCGGGTGCGCCGCATCAAGGGGCAGGTCGAGGCTATCGAGCGCGCACTCGAAGACGAACGCGGCTGCATGGACGTGCTTCAACTCATCACCAGCAGCCGCGGCGCGATGAACGGGCTGCTGGCCGTGGTACTCGAAGATCACATCCGCACACATCTGGTCGATGCGGAACCCGAGGACGAGCACGGCAGCGGCAAGGAACAATTGATCGAAGTGGTTCACAGCTACTTCAAGTGAACCTGCACTATGGCTGTTAAATCGCCCTGTATCGAACTCTGTGCCTTCGACGGCAAGACCGGCTTTTGCACCGGCTGCCTGCGCACGCGTGAAGAAGCGCGTGGCTGGAAGAAAATGACGGACCACCGCCGCCATCAGATCATCAACGAAAGAAGCCGCCGCCAGGCCAAACTGGGACGCGAAATACAACAGGCGTCGTCGGATGAATAGCGCTATCTGAACGACGCCGTGCACCGGTTAGCGTTTGCGCCGCTCAGTGATCGGTCAGCCCCAGCATCTTGTCGAAGAAGATGCTCGCGAGCACACCCGCTACGAAGCCGTTCTTCGGCGTGCCCGCATACGACGCATTGCCCCACGTATTCGTATTCCAGGTCCGCATCACATACGGGCTCAGAATAATGCTGCGTGTAAGCGCAATATTTGCGTCGAGTTTCAGGCCGTATTGCGTGCGGCCCACCGTATAGCCCGTACCGCCCGCCGCCAGGTTTTCCTGCTTCAGATAGTCCTGCTCGTGCGGCGTCAGCGTCGCCCAGTTGAATGAAAGCGAAATGCTGTCGTGCGGGCGACTACGCAGTGGCGCTTCCAGAATCACCCCGGTGCTGCCCGTCATGGCGAGACCCGTCGTCGAGTGCGAATCGAAGCTCGCCGTCGCGGTGGCGAACAGCGACACCGCGGTCGGGTCCGGCGCAGTCGAATTTCCGCCATCGGGACGATAAATCACCTGACGCCCGCCGAAATACATCCCTGACGTGCCCTTGTGCGTTCCCGCCGTGAACGGGTCCGTCTGCGTGCGCGTGTTGTAGTAGAACATCAACTCATAGCTTTTCGGAAACGGATCGGTCTGATACGTCGTGCGATACGTGACGTTCGCCAGATAGACATTGCTGTCCGCCGCATCGTCGGTCCATTCCCAGCCGTTGGTGAACGGGAACGCCGGATTCGAGCGCCACATGCCCGCCTGCACCGACCATTCCGGTGTCAGGCTATAACGCACGCGACCGCCCCAGTTCACGTAGATCGGCGGATTCATGCCGGCGCTGTTCTGCAGGATCGCGCTCTGGCAACCGAAGCCCTGATTACAGACCGGCGCGCCGAAATACAACCCCGGATTGCTTTTACCGACTTCAAAGTCGAGCTTGTCGTGAAAGGCTTTCTGCTCCCACGTAAAGAGCGCGAGGTGTGAAACCTTCGGCACATAAGGCCCCGGCTGTCCCGCGAGCACATCGCCCACCTGCGTGCCCCACCCCAGATTCGACGTGAACGGCACGAACAGTTGCTGGAAGTGAATCGTCGCACCAGGAAAGCCCGCAATCTTTTGCAGATCGAAATCGCCACCCACAGCGATAAATGTGAGCGCTTCGTGATTGCCCGTCTGCTGCCCGACACTCGGGTTGGCGAGATACATCTGCACGAGATTCAGCGTTGGCGTAAAGCCCCAGTTATTGAGCTTTTCGCCGATGCCGGAAAGCGGGCCCTGGCGCGGACTTTCCGGCGGTTCCGGCGTGGCATTGCCGATGTGCGAAACGCCAAGCTGATCGGTGGATGGAATGCCTTGCTGCACGGCGGGTCGATCCGTGGACGCCTGTTTGATCGTACCGTCATTCGCGGCCAGCTTGATCGTCTTCGCGTCTTTCTGCGCCTGCGCGAGCTTGTCCTTTTCGGTCTTTTTCACCGCAGCCGCCGTGGTTGCGGCGCTATCCGATGCACTAGCCGGCGCCGTCTGCGCGAGCGCCGCGCCGCTCGCGATCATCGCGGCAAAAGCCATCGAAGAAAGCCGCCATTTTTTGTTTTCGCGTTGAGTTAGGATTCCAAACCGATAAATCGTCATTATTGTCGTCTCCTGTTTTTTAAGGCAAAAGCGCTCCCCACCGCGCCTCGTTGCGGGCGCGTTGCGTATTACGTGGGGTAAAAATCGAAAGTGTAGAAAAGCGCCCGCGTTACCAGGCCGTCGCGCCGCCGTCGATCGGGAAATCGGCGGCCGTTACCCACGCGGCTTCGTCGCTGGCGAGGAACAGCGCGCACCACGCCACGTCCTCGGGCTGGCCGATACGTTGGGTCATCTGCTTGGCCAGCACACGCGCCATCAATTCAGGCTGCGCCTGCAGATGCCGGCGCGTGGCTTCGGTCTCGACAAACGCTGGGGAGATCGAGTTCGCGCGGATACCGTGCGGCGCGCCCTCCATCGCCAGTTGCCGCGTCATCGCCAGCACGCCGCCCTTACCCGCGCAATGCGCGAGTGCGGGCGAGCCTTCAAGCGCGTGCGTCGCATTCGCCGAAGCGAAGTTGATGACCGAACCGCCACCGCGTCCGATCAGCGCGGGCCACGCGGCCTGACACAGCAGAAAGACGATATCGAGCTCGCCGGTCAAGGTCTTGCGCCATTGCGTCTCGTAGTCCATCTCGCCGATCCACGCGAAGGCGCCAAATGCCGCGGCGTTCACCAGCACGTCGATACCGCCATGCAATTCGACGGCGAACTCCACCGCGCGCTGCGCCTCGCGCGGCGCGGTGAGATCGCAAGGATGCAGGCTGTCGATCTGCCAGCCGCGCTCACGGGCTTCGACAACCGTGCGTTGCGCGGCGTCAGCGTCGACATCGCAGCCCACGACGTGTGCGCCTTGCGCTGCAAACAGCAGCGCGCAACCCTTGCCGATACCGTTGCCGATTCCCGTCACGAGTGCCGTTTTACCGCGCAGACGCTCGCCCTGCGCGATCGGCAATGCCGGTTTGAATGCGAATGTCATGCGGCGTCTCCCGATCGCTCAACCGAGCTTCAGACGACGCACGCGCAGCAGCGATGCGCCCACGCACACGGCGGCCAGCACGAACAGCGCGAGTCCCCACGAATGCACGACCGCGAAGCGCGAACCCGAGTGCATGACCATGCCCATGAAGATGATCGGGCTGCAGAAGTAACCGACGAATTGTGCCGCCGTAAAAGCACCCGTGCCGAAGCCGCGCCGCGAGAACGGCAGCGAACGCAGGCCCCAACTCACCAGTGCGGGCAGCACGATGCCGCAGCCCACGCCATTGATCGCACCGCCAGCGGTCAGCATCGTCTGGTCGTGCGCCGTGCCCATGCAGACGAAACCGAGACCGCAAATCAGCGTGCCCAGCACGAACTGCTGCAGCACCGAGCAGCGGCTCGCGATAAACCAGCCAAACCCCAGCGTGCCGAGGATAATGCCCGCGCTATTCACCGCATACGCAAGGCCAATTGCGCCAGTCGAATGCACGCCGAGTTGCACGAGCATGAACGACAGATGCACCGGCACGACCATAAACACCATGCCCACGCCAAACGCCGCCAGACAGATCAGCGCCAGCAGCCAGGGGCGAAATACGGTTTCATCGGCGATATGGGCTTGCGCCTCGCGCACGGCACCCTTCGTATCCCAGATGAAAATCTGCACGAGCGGCGCGAGCAGCAAAGGCAGCGCGTAAGCCACGAATGGCGCACGCCAGCCATAGGCGCCCAGCATGCCGCCCATCAGATTGAACATGAATGCCGATGTCGATGCCACCGTGACCTGCAAGGCCGCGTAACGATCGCGCCGTGCGCCCGTGAAGTAATCGCCGATAAACGACGTGCTCACGGTCATTGCCGCCGCTTCGGCCAGGCCCACGAGCGCGCGGCTCGCGAGAATCGCCTGGATCGAGTCGAGATAAAGCGGCGCCGTGCCGGCCAGCGCATAGAGCACCAGCGCGCTCACCAGCACGCGCTTGCGGCCGATCCTGTCGCTGACCGCGCCGATCACCATCGCGAGTGCGCCGAGCACGAACATCGGCATCGTCACCACGACGGGCACCAGCGTTTCGATACCGGGCACATCGGCGAAATGCTGCTGCATTGCAGGCAGCACCGGGCCGATCACGGTCGGCGCAAGCGTGCCGCAAATCACGGTGCTCAGCAGAATCAGCGCGTGCAGAAAGTGGGCTTCGCGACGCGCGGGCGTACCGTCGCGGCCAGGGGACTGGACAGGCATGAAATCGTCTCCGTTTCTATTTGAATAAAAGTCCGTGAATTCGCGCCGCTGGCGCAACGCGCGTCGGGCAGGACCACGAACTTCCTGTTTGTGTGAGACGAATGATTCCGGCGGCGACGTTACGACACAATCAGATTGCGTTGACAGGTCGATTTGATCTCGTCAAATCCACCCGTGCGAGCCATCACGCGCGCTGGATCAACGCCGCGCCCGGCGCGGCTGCGCTGGCCTGCGCCTGCTCCAGCAAAACGCGGCGAATCCACATATGCGCGGGATCGCCGTCATTGATCGCGTGCCATTGCATGACTTCCACCAGCGGCGGCAAATCGATCGGCAAGGGCAAAACGCGCAGCGGCAGGAAATGCGCGTAAATAGTCGCGAGGCGCGTGAGCACCGTCGCAATGCGCGTCGTGCCGATCACCAGTTGCGGCAAGGTGCTGAAATTTGTGGTGGTGACTTCGATATTGCGCGAGATACCGCGGCTTGCCATGATGAATCCTTCGACACTCGCGCTGCGGCTATCGCCGAAGGTGGCCGCTACGTGGCCCATTTCGGCATATTGCTCGACCGTGAGCGTATCGCCCACCAGCGTGTTGCCTTCCCACACCACACAGCTATAAGTCTCTTCGAATAACGCCTGCGAGGGATGCCCCGGATTGACCGAAACACTCGGGTAAATCACGAGATCGACTTCGCCGCGATCGAGCCGGTCGGGCACATCGTCGGCCATATTGGCGATGTGCAGCGTAATGCCGGGCGCCTCGCGTTGGAGGCGCTGCACCACGTCGATCAGCAGCACGGTAGTGAGGTAGTCGGAGGCGCGAATCACGAAATTGCGGCGCGCCTGGGCGGGGTCGAATTCCAGCCGCGCCACCACTGTCGATTGCACGCGCAGCAGAATCTCGCGCACCGGCTGCGCGAGGCTACGGCCGAGCGGCGTCAATTCCATGCGCCGCCCCACCTGCATCAGCAGCGGATCGTTGAAATACTCGCGCAAACGGCCGAGCGCGCTGCTGGTGGCCGAGGCACCGATATGCAGCCGCTCGCTGGCGCGCGTCACGCTGCGCGTATCGAGCAGCGCATCGAGCGCGACCAGCAGATTCATGTCGAAGTGACCGAGTCTCATGGTGCGCCACTATCCCGTGAGCATCCGATCCCATCAATGCGTGTTTCCACTAGGAATTGATGGTTTCGAAAAATGAATCGCTCTACAGTACGTCCATATAAATGAATCGCCGTGCCGCAACACGCGACATGGCAACAAGCCGGAGACAACCCGCATGCAGACCGCGCCGTGCCCGCAGCCGCCGCTGCTTCCTTCGTTGCGACCCCATCATTTCGGCATCAGCGTGCCGGACCTCGACGCCGCCGTGGCGTGGTACGGCCAGATGCTTGGCTTCACGCTTGAACAGCAGCTTCATATCGAGAAGATTCCGGCGCGCATTGCCTTTGTGCGCCGCGAACATTACCGCATCGAAATCTTCGAAGTGCCGGGCGCGGCTGCGCTGCCCGAAGATCGCCGCACGCCCAATCTCGATCTGCGCACGCACGGCAACAAGCATATGTGTTTCGAAGTGCCCGACGTGCCCGCCGCCGTCGCCGCCTTGCGCGAAGCAGGCGCGGATATCGCCTTCGAACTGCATGTCGATGGCAATCCCACCGCCTTTATTCGCGACGTCAGCGGCAATCTGATCGAACTGCTCGAACCGTTCGCCGCCGACCGCGCCGAATCGCTGACTTAATCTTGCTTACACGTTCACGCTCTCATGAAGACTTCGAACAATCCGCTGCACGGCTGGCAAGTCAACCGTGACGACATTCGCCGGGTCGGCCACGACCTGCTGCGCCCCGAATGCATTCTGGCCGAACCCGACGGCACGCTCTGGACCGCCGACGCGCGCGGCGGCGTGATGCGCATCGCACCGGACGGCGCACAAACGTTGATCGCGCAACAAACTCCCGAAGCGAACACGCCGGATTCCGGCGATGCGCAGCAACTCGTCATGGGCGGCACGCTGCCGAATGGCCTCGCCTTCGATCGCGACGGCAATATCGTGATCGCGAACTTCGGCACTGACGCCATCGAACTGATGACGCGCGACGGCGCCTCGCGCACGCTTTACGACCGCATCGACGGCGCGCCGCTCGGCAAGACGAATTTCGTCTTGATCGATACGCGCGGACGCATCTGGTTCACCGTCACCACGCGCCAGGTGCCGTGGACGCGCTCGATCAACGAAAAGACCGCCGATGGTTATGTCGGTCTGATCGACGAGCACGGCATTCGCATCGTGGCCGATGGCTTTGTCGGTACGAATGAAATCCGGCTCGATGCCAACGAAGAATGGCTTTATGTGGTGGAAACCAATGCGCGCCGCATTTCGCGCCTGCGTGTGCAGGACGACGGCTCGCTCACGGATCGCGAGATTTACGGCCCGCCCGATCTGGGCGGCTTTCCCGACGGCTTCGCCTTCGACGCGCACGGCAATCTGTGGATCACGCTGATCCTCAATGAAAAACTGATCGCGCTCACGCCCGAGGGCGAAATCCTCACGCTGCTCGACGACGGCAATCCCGAAGCCTTCGCGCACTACGAAGAACACTATCGCAACGGCACCACCACGCCCGAACTGATGGGCGCCTGCCGCGGCACGCTCGCGCCGATGATGGCCAGCCTCACCTTCGGCGGCCCCGATCTGCGCACCGTCTATCTGGGTAGTCTGGGCGGCACCACGCTCGCGAGTTTCCGCTCGCCGGTCGCAGGCCTGCCGCTCGCACACTGGCACCGCAGCGCCGCGAACGCGTCGTAACCCTATCGCCTCTCACTTCTTTTTACGGGTAGCCAAGACATGATCGAATATCTCAAGAAAGGCCAGACGGCCCAGGCAAAAGCCGACAACAACGCGCAGGTGCGCATGACGGTCGAGAAGATCATCGCCGATATCGAGGCGCGCGGCGAAAGCGCAGTTCGTGAGTATTCCGAACGTTTCGATAAATGGAATCCGCAGCACTTCCGCCTCTCGCAGGAAGAGATTCAGGCGTGCATCGACGCGCTCTCGCCGCAGGCCATCGAAGATATTAAATTCGCCCAGGCGCAGATTCGCCGCTTTGCACAGATTCAATTGCTTTCGCTGCGCGATGTGGAAGTGGAAACGCTGCCGGGCGTCGTGCTCGGCCACAAGAATATTCCGGTGAATTCGGTGGGCTGCTACATTCCGGGCGGCAAATATCCGCTGCTGGCCTCCGCGCATATGAGTGTGCTGACCGCGAAAGTCGCGGGCGTCAAGCGCGTGATTGCCTGCGCCCCGCCGTTCGACGGCAAGCCCTCGCCGGAAATCATCGCGGCCATGGCACTCGCGGGCGCGGATGAAATCTACGTGATGGGCGGCGTGCAAGGCGTGGCTGCGATGGCGCTGGGCACCGAACACATCGCGCCCGTAGACATGATCGTCGGTCCCGGCAATGCGTTCGTGGCCGAAGCAAAGCGCCAGCTTTACGGCCGCGTGGGTATCGACCTGTTCGCGGGCCCGACCGAAACGATGGTGATCTGCGACGACACCGTGGATGCCGAACTCGTTGCCGTCGACCTGCTCGGTCAGGCCGAACACGGCCCCACTTCGCCCGCGTACTGCATCACCACGAGCAAGACAATTGCCGCTGAATTGCCTGCTGCCATCGAAGCCGTGCTTGCGCGTCTGGATACCGCGCCGGTGGCGAGCGTCGCGTGGCGCGATTACGGCGAAGTCATTCTCTGCGATACCGACGAAGAAATGCTCCAGGAAGCCGAGCGTCTGTGTTCCGAGCACGTGCAGGTGATGACGCGCGACCCCGACTGGTTCCTGCAACGCATGACGAACTACGGCGCGCTGTTCCTCGGCCATCGCACCAACGTGTCGTATGGCGACAAGGTGATCGGCACCAATCACACGCTGCCGACGATGGGCGCGGGCCGCTATACCGGCGGCCTGTGGGTCGGCAAATTCATCAAGACGCACAGCTACCAGCGCATTCTTACCGATGAAGCGTCGGTGAAAATCGGCGAAGTCTGCTCGCGTCTTTGTGCGCTCGAACATTTCTCGGGCCACAAGGAACAGGCCGATATTCGCGTGCGCCGCCTGGGCAAAACGCAATAAGCCGCGATGCAAGCCACCATGACGAAGTTCACCACCCCCACCGGCGAGCGCCCGGTCGCGCTCGTCACCGGCGCGACGGGCGGCCTTGGCGAGCAGATCTGCCACACGCTCGCGCAGGCCGGTTGCGCGGTTGTCGCCGGTTATCGCAGTTCGGCCGAAGCGGCGCAGTCGCTCGTTGCGAAACTCGATGGCGCGGGACATCGCGCCTTTGCCGCGCCCGTGACCGATAGCGCCGCGCTCGCGCGTCTGGCCGACAATGTGGCCACGCACTACGGCCGCTGCGACGTCCTCGTGAACTGCGCAGGCACGACGCGCTTCGTGGCGCACGACGATCTCGACGGCATGAGCGACGCACTCATCGACGATGTGCTCGCCACCAACGTGCGCGGCCCGTTCGCCATGGTGCGGGCGCTGCGCCCGCTGCTCGAAAAGAGCACGCTGGCAGGCGGCGCGGTCGTCATCAATATCTCGTCGATTGCGGCGCAAACGGCCATGGGCAGCAACGTGATTTACTGCGCGTCGAAAGCCGCGCTCGACAATCTCACGAAGTCGCTGGCGCGCGCACTCGCGCCGCGTATTCGCGTGCTGTCTGTTTCGCCGGGACTCGTCGACACCGAATTCGTGAAGTCGATGGACACCGCCTGGCGCGACGAACAGGCCGCGCGCACGCCGCTCGGTCGCCTCGCCGATCCGCGCGAGATTGCACAGGCGGTACTCGTGGCCGCGCGCGATCTGCATTTTTCAACGGGATGCGTGCTGCCCGTGGACGGCGGCCGCCCGCTGCGCTAAGCCGCAAAACCGCCAAACCCATAAAAGACATCGAAGGAGACAGACCCATGAAACTCGCGTCGCTCAATAGCGGTCACCCGGATGGCGCGCTGATCGTCGTCTCGCGCGATCTGCGCCGCGCGGTTCGCGCCACCTCGATTGCGTCGACGCTGCGCGCCGCGCTCGACGACTGGTCGCACGCCGAGCCCGCCTTGCAGGCGCGCTACACGGCGCTCAACGCCGGCACCGTCGCCGAAGCCTTCGACTTCGACGCACACGCCTGCACCGCGCCGCTGCCGCGCACGCATCAGTTCATCGACGCATCGGCGTTTCTCAATCACGGCCGCATCATGACGCAGGCCTATCACCCGGAAAAGAAGTCGGACCCGTCGATTCCGGTTTTGATCCAGCGTCAAGCCGATGATTTCGTGGGCCCGCACGCCGATTACCCCTTCCCCGACGAAGCCGACAATGGCGATTTCGAAGGCGAAGTCGGCGTGATTCTCGGCGATGTGCCGATGGGCACGCGTGCCGCCGATGCGCTCGACCACGTGCGCCTTGTCGTGCTCTTTAACGACGTGAGTATGCGCAAGCATCTCTTTCGCGAACTCGGCATGGGTTTTGGCTTTATTCTCGCGAAGCCCGCCACGGCATTCGCGCCGGTTGCCGTCACGCCGGACGAACTCGGCGACGCATGGCGCGATGGCCGCGTGCAACTCGACCTGGAAGTCTCCCGCAATGGCGAACGATTCGGCGCGCCCAATGGCCGTGAAATGAGTTTTGGCTTTGACGAACTCATTGCCTATATCGCCTATAACCGCAATCTGCGCGCCGGCATGCTGCTCGGCTCCGGCACGTTTTCGAATGAGAATTATCGCGAGACCGGTTCCGTCTGCCTCGCGGAACAGCGCGCCATCGAAACGCTGGAACACGGCGAATCGCGCACGCCCTGGCTGCAATTCGGCGAGCGTTTGCGCTTTGAAATGAAGGGCCGCGACGGGCAATCGGTATTTGGCGCGATCGATCATCGCTTCGTGCAGGCGGCGTATAGGAATCAACCGGCAGCAGCAGGAGTGGACGCATGAGCGGGCAATACGACATCGTCGCGATGGGCGCGGGTCACAATGGTCTTGTGGCCGCGGCATATCTCGCGAAGGCGGGCAAGAAAGTGCTGGTGCTGGAGCGCAAGGCCTGGGCAGGTGGCGGCGTGAGCACCCGCGAACTCAATACGCCAGGCTATTGGCACGACGAGCATTCGAGCGTGCACATCATGATTCAGGGCAATCCAATGTTGCGCCAGGACGAACTGGGCCTGCTTTCGGAACATGGTCTGAAATATCACTATTCGCCGGTGCCGCACGCGACGATTTTCCCCGATCAATCGGTGCTCTACACGTACAAGGACATCGACAAGACCTGCGAGTGCTTCGCGAAGGTCTCGCAGAAAGATGCCGACACGTACCGCGAATTCGTGAAAATGAGCCAGCAGGTCCTGCAGATGTTCATGCCAGGCTTGTATTCACCGCCGCCACCGTTGGGCGAACTCGTCGCCATGCTCGACCGCAGCGACGAAGGCCGGTTGATGCTCGATTATATGAATCGCGATTGCCTCGATCTCGTCAATCAACTCTATGAAAGCGACAAGATCAAGATTCATTTGCTGCGCCTCGTGAGCGAAAACCTTCAGGCGCCCAATGAACTCGGCACCGGCATGGGCGTATTGCTGATGCCCGGCATCATTCATACCTACGGCGTTTCGCAGCCCATCGGCGGCAGCGGCAAACTTACGGAATCGCTGATTCGCTGTATCGAATCGTATGGCGGCGAAGTGCGCTGCAATGCCGAAGTCGCGAAGATCATCACGAGTGCGGGACGCGCGAGCGGCGTGCAACTCACGAGCGGCGAAACCATTCTCGCGAAAGACGCGGTAATTGGCGCGCTGCATCCGCATGTGATTCGCCGCTTCGTGGAAGGCGTGCCCGAGCCCGTGCTCAAGCATGCGGAACGCGCCACGCTCGCGCCCTTCTCGATCATGGTGAGCCATTACGATCTCAAGGAAAACGCGCGCTATTACGCGGGCGACGAAGTCGGCTACGCCACCATGCTCGAATTCATGGCGACCGATAAACTCGATGACATGCTCGCCGATTTCGACGATCTCAAACGCGGCCTGATTACCGAGCGCCGTCTGTGTGCGGGCGGCGATGAGAGCATCGGCGATAAAACCCGTGTGCCCGCTGGCAAAGGCATGTTCCATGGCATTACGTTCGCGCCGTATAGCGTGAAGGACAAGCGCTGGTCGGATCGTCACTGGGACGAATTCAAGGAAGAGATCGGCGATCTCTCTTTGCAGCACTATCGCAAGTTCGTTTCGAATCTCACGAGCGAGAACATCGTCGCGCGCAGCATCGTGAGTCCGGTCGATCTCGAACGCTCCAGCCCGAACAGCATGATGCGCGGCGATCTGCATGGCGTGGCGCCGTACTTCTATCAAAGCGCGGGGCATCGGCCCACGCCGGACCTCGGCCAATTCACCGTGCCGGGCGTCGATCGGCTTTATCTGGCCGGGCCGTTCCAGCATCCGGGCGGCGGCGTATATGGTGCGGGCCGCGCTACCGCGATCAAGATGTTCGAGCAGTTGGGCATGGATTTCAGCAGCGTCGCAAAGGGCGCGCGACAGGACAGCGGCGTGCCGGCTACGGCGAATGGCGTGAACGGTGCGAGTGGTCACGCAGTGAAAAAAACCGGCATGGTGCTGCGCGGCCCCGCCGATGAAGAACTCATGCACGTAGAATCGCTGGAGCGCGTGGGCGACGAACTCGTCATCAAGGGCAAGAGCTTCGGCACGATGCCGATGGAAGCCCGCCTCGATGCATCGTCCGCACGTGCGGGCCTGAAAATGCTGGGCGCTTCGCGGCTGGCGTTTCTCGCCACGCTGCCGTTCCGCAAGGGAGGCACGCAATGAGCCATATCGTCGTCACTGGCGCGCAGGGTTTCGTGGGCCGCGCGCTCGTCAAACGCCTGCTGGCCGAAGGTCTGGGCGCACGCGCCGTTTCGAAACTGACGCTGCTCGATATCGCCTTCGATGCGCCTCACGCAGACTCACGCGTCGTGCAGCTTGCAGGCAGCATCGCCGATGCCAGCGTGCGTGCGCAAGCGTATTCATCGCCTGTCGATGCCGTGTTCCATCTCGCCAGCATTCCCGGCGGCGCAGCGGAGCGTGATTACGCGCTCGGCCGCTCCATCAATCTGGACGCCACGCTCGGCCTGCTCGAAGACCTGCGCGATCAGGCCCGCGCGCCGCGCTTCGTGTTTGCGAGCACAGTCGCCGTGTACGGCGAAAAGCTGCCCGATATCGTCGACGAAACCACGCTGCCCGCGCCCGCGCTCAGCTACGGCGCACACAAGCTGATGGGTGAAGCGCTGGTCGCCGACGCCACGCGCCTCGGCTGGGTACAGGGCTGCTCGTTGCGCCTGCCGGGTGTGGTCGCGCGGCCGGGCGACGGCGCGGGTTTGATGTCGGCGTTCATGAGCCAGCTGTTCTGGAAGCTGGCCGCCAACGAAACGCTCACAGTGCCGGTCTCGCCCGAAGGCGTCGCATGGTGGATCTCCGTGGGCGCATGCGTGGATAACCTGCTGCATGCAGCAACCGTCGATGCCGAGCGTTTCAACGCGCGCCGCAGCTATCAGATGCCCGTGCTGCGCCTGACCATCGCCGAAGTGGTCGATGCATTGGCCGCGCGCTTTGGTGCGGAGCGCAAGGCGCTCGTGAGCTACGCGCCCGATCCGTTTATCGAGCGCCTGTTCGCCACCTATCCGCCGCTTCTGACGCCTGAAGCGGAAAAGCTGGGCCTGCATCACGACGGCAGCATCGAACAATTGATCACGCGCGCCATGGCGCAATAAACGAACACACGGCATCGTCACCGCAGCAACGGTCTGCGGCGCGCGACAAACGAAAAGGATTCCTTATCATGCAGATTGTTGGACTCGAATATCTCGTCTTCGGTATCGACGACATGGCAGGTGCGCGCCAGTACCTGCACGACTACGGCCTGAGCGAAGTCGAATACGATCCCGTACATGGCGGCGTATTCAGCGCGCTCGACGGAACCGGCCTCGTGATGCGTCCCGCCGATGACCCGCGCCTGCCGCCGCTGCCGCCCAAGGCGGCCACGCCAAGCCTGCGCGAAACGGTCTACGGCGTCGACAACGCGGATACGCTCGCCACGATCCGCACGCATCTGGAAGCGGAACGCGACGTGCAGGTGGACGCGGACGGCACCGTGCACTGCATCGACGATGCGGGCTTCGGCGTGGCGTTCGTGGTCACGAAGCGCCGCGCGTACGAAGCGCGTTACCTGGGCTTCAACGTGCCCGGCCAGGCACCGGGCCGCGCGCCCAACGACTGCGCCGCGAACCCCGATGAAGTCATCAAGCCGCGCACGCTCTCGCACGTGGTCTATTTTGTCGAAGACGTGAAGAAAGCCGAAGCGTTCTATGCGCGCCTGGGCTTTATCGTCACGGATAGATTCAATCATCTCGGGCCGTTCATGCGCCCTGCGGGCACGAACGATCACCATACGCTCTTCATGATCGAGAGCCAGAACGATCACATGATCGGCTGCAATCACTTCACCTTCCATCTGGGCTCGCCTGCCGAAGTGCTCCAGCACGGCTGGAACTTCGTGAAGAAAGGCTACAAGAGTTTCTGGGGCCCCGGCCGCCATATTCTGGGCAGCAACTTCTTCTGGTACTTCAACAGCCCGTTCGGCGCGACCATCGAATTCGATGCGGATATGGATCTGCACGACGCGAGCTGGACGCCGCGCGCCGTCGATCCGGGCTCGGACAACTCGCAGATTTTCCTGTTCGACGCCCGCAACAAATGGGCGCCCGGCGAATGAGTGAGCCTGCCGAAGAACGCCTGCTCTGCAAGCTCGACGACCTGCCCGACGGCAGCTCGCGCGGCCTGCTGCGTGAAGGCTTCGACGATCGTCTGTGTGTGGTGCGTCAGGGCGATGAAGTGTTTGTCTGGCTCAACGACTGCCCGCACGAACATCGGCCCATGGAATATCGCCAGGACCGCTTTCTCTCCGGCGACGGCCAGCACATCGTCTGCTACGCGCATTCGGCGCATTTCGATATCCGCACGGGTCTGTGCTTCGCAGGCCCTTGCACCGGCAAATCACTCGTAAAAGTACCCGCGCGCGTCGTCAACGGCGAAGTGTGGATCGCCGCCGACCTGCCCTCGGTCTTCGACATTTAAACGGAAATCACCATGTTCCAGTACTTCCCCACCAATTACGTGTGGAGCCTTTCGACGATGATCGCGCTCACGCACGGCGGCAATATCGGCGAAGTCGATGCGATGTGCGCGCCGCTGCGCGACGCCGCGACGGCCGGCGACGATCCCGGCACGGTTGCATTCTATGAAGCATGGAAGGCCGGCGCGGACCAGCTTTCCGCACTCGCCCATGAAGATCTCGCGCAAGGCCATCAACTCTCTGCAGGCGAGAAATATTCGCGCGCTGGTCTTTATTACGGCGTGGCCGAACGCATGCAGGCACATGGCTTCGAAGCGCGCCTGGCGATCTATCGCCGCTCGCTCGAACAATTCGAACTCGGCCGCACGCTCGGACGCGAGAATTGCGTACGCGTGGAAATCCCGTATGGCAATACGCATCTCGCCGCGCTTTATGTGCGGGCGGAAGGCCTGCAACCCGGCCAGCGTGCGCCGATCGTCGTCGTCATGAACGGTCTCGATTCGACCAAGGAAATGCTGCAAAAGAGCGTGATGGGCACGATGTTCGCGCGGCGCGGCGTTTCCGCATTGTTCGTCGATCAACCGGGCACGGGCGAAGCGCTGCGTCTGCAGGCATTGCCTGCAGTCCACAACACCGAAGTCTGGGCTGCGCCGATTATCGACTGGCTCGAACAGCACGCGGATGTGGACGCGAAGCGCATCGGCGCGCTGGGGGTTTCGCTGGGCGGTTATTACTGCCCGCGCGCAGTCGCCTTCGAGCCGCGTTTCGCGTGCGGCGCGGTCTGGGGCGCGAATCACGACTGGCGCGCGGTGCAGCAGGCCCGCCTGAATCGCGAAGGCGAAAATCCCGTGCCGCACTACTGGAAGCATGTGCAATGGGTCTTCGGCGCGAAAGATCAGAATGAGTTTTTCGCCAAGGCCGAAAACATGCATCTGAACGGCGTGCTCGATCGCATCCGCGTACCGTTTCTCGTCACGCACGGCGAAAACGATCGTCAGATTCCGCTCAAGTACGCGCACGAAACCTTCGAACAACTGATTAATAGTCCGAAGAAAGATTTGTTTATCTTCACGGCGCGCGAAGGCGGCGTCGAACATAGCTCGCTCGACAATCCGCTCAATGCCGGCAACCGCATCGCGGACTGGCTCGCGCAGCAACTGGGCGGCACGCTCGTCTGAGCGCGGCGCACACATACCAACAAGCCAGAACGCAACGATTAAAACAGAGAGACACCATGGCACTCGTCAACAAGGTCCTGATCGTCGGTGGCGGCATCGGCGGCATGTGCGCGGCGCTCATGCTGCGTCGCCAAGGCATTGACGTCGATCTCGTCGAACTCAATCCCCAATGGGCGCCCGACGGCGCGGGCATCACCATCAGCGGGCCGACGCTGCGCGCGCTGCGCGAAATTGGCGTACTCGACGACGTGCTGCGCATTGGCGGCTCGTGGCGCAACGTCGACATCTGCGACGCCAGCGGCCAGCTCACGGCCACCGTGCCGATCGCGCCGGCGCTGGGCGCGGAAGATCTGCCGGGCGCCGCGGGCATCATGCGCAGCGCGCTGGCCGCGATCCTCGCCGAAGCCACGCGCCGTGCAGGCACGAATGTGCGCCTGGGCGTAAGCTTCGAAACGCTCACGCAGGACGCGGACGGCGTGGAGGTCGTGTTCACCGATGGCAGTCGCACGCGCTACGATCTGGTGATCGGCGCGGACGGCGTGAACTCCGTCGTGCGCCGTCACGTGAAGCCCGATTTCGCGGGCCCGCGCTTTACCGGCCAGGGATCGTGGCGCGCCGTGGTGCCGCGCGAGCGCGAGAATTCGACGATCTACATGGGCAAGACCACCAAGGCCGGCATGAACCCGATCAGCGCGACGCAGTGCTATCTGTTCGTGCTCGACAAGCGCGAAGGCATGGATTTCATCACGCCCGACAAATGGCCGCAGATGCTTGCCGAACTGCTCGAAGAATTCGACGGGCCGCTCGCCTCGCTGCGCGAAGGGCTGCTCGACGGCTCGCTCGAAGATCACCGCGTTTTGTACCGGCCGCTGATGGGGCATATGATCGACGGTCCGTGGCATCGCGGGCGCGTCGTGCTGCTCGGCGACGCCGTGCACGCCACCACGCCACATCTGGCTTCGGGCGCGGGCATCGCCGTGGAAGGCGCGCTCGTGCTCGCGGCGGAACTGGCGCGGCGTCACTCGCTCGAAGGCGCGCTGCTGGCCTATGCGGGCCGTCATTACGATCGCGCGCGGCTGGTGGTGTCGTCGTCGGGGCGTCTGGGCGAGATCGAACAGACGGGCGGCTCGCGCGACGAACACACACGCATCATGTTTACCGCGTTGCAGGCGCTGCGCGATCCGATCTGAACCGCAACTTGAATCGATGGAATTCGACATGACCGATTTCTCCGCGAACAACGGCCGCGTCGCGGTCGTCACCGGGGCGGCAGGCGGCCTGGGCGAGGCCTTCGCGCTGCGCCTGGCCGCCAGCGGCCACACGCTCGTGCTGACCGATCGCGCACCCTGCGATGCGCTGGCTACACGCATCGATTCGGCGGGCGGGCGCGCTACCGCCCTGCCCTGCGATCTGGGCGAACCCGACGACATTGCGCACTTCACGAAGCGCGTAATCGACGCGACCGGCCGCGTGGATGTCCTCGTCAACAACGCGGCCTTCATGCCGATGGCGCCGCTCGCGAATATCAGCGCGGCGCTGTGGCGGCAGATCATGACCGTCAATGTGGATGCGCCCTTCCTGCTCGCGCAGGCGTTTTCCGTGGGCATGATCGAGCGTGGCTGGGGGCGCATCGTCAATCTCGCTTCCAGTACCGTGTGGGGACCGCCGCCCGGCATGAGCGCTTACGCGAGCAGCAAGATGGCGGTGATCGGCCTGACGCGCGCGCTGGCTTCGGAACTGGGCACGCATGGCGTGACCGTCAACGCGATCTCGCCTGGCCTGACGCGCCACCCCGGCAGCGCGGCGAACCTGCCGCCCGAAGCCTTCGATGCCGTGCGCGCGCGTCAATTCATTCCGCGCACGGAAGAACCGGACGATCTCACCGGCGCGCTGGCCTTTCTCGTTTCCGACGATGCACGGTTCTACACCGGTCAGGTAATGAATGTCGATGGCGGCGGTTTTGGTTTCTAATCCGATGCCATGGAAACGACGCCTTGGAAACAGGCGTCGCTTCACTGCATTCAGACTGCTTCGATCAGCAAGGATGACGCCCGATCATGAAATCGGCATCCGCATCTGACGTGACCGGCAAACCGGAAGCCGTGAGACCCTGGCGCAGCGACTTCATGAACCGGTCCGGCACGCGCATCGCCGGACCACGCAACGGGCCGCCGTTGAAGCCCGCAAGCCAATCCTGATACTTCCACATCGTACGATTGAGCACGCCCGTCCCGCCCGCATAGGATTGCGCTGCCGCACCATTGGCCGAGCGCGCCGGATTGACTTTCCAGTAGAGCGCCATCGCTTCGTCCCAGCGGCCCGCGCGCGCCAGTTCGAACGCGTTCGGATAGTAATCGCTCATCCACGCCGTATTGCTCGTGCCCGAGAATTGCAGATCCATCAAACTCATTAGCGGAATCGCATCACCTTCAATCGGACAACTAATTACTACGTCATCACGAAAGTGGTGATACATTTCGCACAATCCCGCCGGTAACGGAAAACCCTGCTCCGCCTTGATCGCAGCGATATTCGGGCACGCCTCCAGGATCTGCTTCACGAGTGCAACGGACATCCCCGCCGGATGCACGCGCTCGAAGCCCCAAAGCGGAATCGGAAACAACATCACGGCGAGATTCGTCGCATCGCAGAACGCTTTCGTGTAATCGAAAATCTCCTGTTCCGAAGTCGGCCAGAATTGCGACGGATAGGAAAGCAGCACGATATCCGCGCCCGCTTTTTCCGCGAGTTGCGCGGCTTCGATGTTCTCGGCCAGCGTGCCGAATGCCGCATGAAAGAACAGCCCGAGTCGCGAACCCGCCGTTTCGCGCGCCCACGCCGTAAATTGCGCGTTTTCTTCGGGGCTGATTGCCACCTCGCTGCACAACAGCGTATAGCGGTAGCCCAGTTCGATGGTGCGTTCGATATCGTGGCGAATGCCGTGTTCGTTCAGACGTTTCAGATCGGCGCTATAACTGGGAATGGTTACCGCCGAACAGCCCGTGAGATGCTCGCGCGCCCACTCACGCGCTTCGTGCTTTTGATAAACCGCCATCGTGTGTCTCCTGATGTGAATTGAAGCGATTATTTCGCCACCGGCGCGATGCTGGTCGGCAAGGCAATACCCGCGCCGGCTTCGAGCGCCCGCGCGTAGATCATTTCGGCGATCACCACGTCCTGCAGCGCCGATCCAACCGATTTGTAAAGCACGATGTCGCCCGCCTCGCGGCGCGCGTTCAAGCTGCCCGCCGCAAGTACCGACAGCGGCGCAAGCTTCGTCGAGATGTCGATGCCCGCGCGCGCCGCCGCGATGCCGTCGCCGGTGTCGTGCGCGACTTCGTCGGGCACATCGGCGACGATGCAGGCCGCACGCGCGAGCGTGGTTTCGTCCACTTCGCGTTGCTCCGGCAAGGTCGATCCCAGCGACACCACCGTTGCGCCCGCCGCCAGCCAGGCGCCGTTGAGCACGGGCGTTTCGTCGCGGCTGCGCGCGGCGCAGAGCACCACATCGGCGTCGCGCACGGCGGCTTGCGCGGACTCGGCGGCGGCGATCTCCACGCGCGTCGCGAACGAAGCCGCGAAGCGCTCGCGGCTCGCGGGCGTCGGACTGAATACACGCGCCGACTGCACCGCGCGCACGGCAAGCAGGCAGTCAAGCGCGCCGCGCGCCTCGAATCCCGAGCCGATCACGGCCACACGCAGCGGCCGCGCCGGCGCCAGCAGATCGACCGCGAGCGCGGCCGTCGCGGCAGTGCGCAGGCCCGTCACGCGATTGCCGTCGATCAGCGCGCTGAGCGCCATCGTGTCGCGATCGAACAAGGCAATGAGGTAGCTGGCGAGCCGCGCGCGCGTATTCGCGGCGATGAGCTTGCAGCCCATATGGCGGCCGGAACTGGAGACGGCCGTGAGGCTGCGCAGCCAGATGCCGTCGCCGCGCGCCATGCTGCGCGGCGGCACGGCGGCGGGCGCGACCGGCGAGCCGTAAGCGCGCGCGAGCGCCGCTACGGCCGTGGGCCAGTCGGCGAGCGTGGCGACATCGGCATCGCCTAGAAACAGGGTGGAAGCGGCTGGGAGAGCCGTGGCGGAATCGTGCATGGCGCTGGTATCGGAGTGAATGACCAGCCCACTATAGGGATCGGGCGCGACGCGAGGCAGGCCGCTGGATCGAAAGCAGCTATGCCTGAAATCGATGGATTCAGGCCGCGCCGTCGAGGCTTCCGGCCACGCTCACGATCAGTCTGCGCACCGCCTGGGTGGCGCGCGTGGCGGGCCGCTGCGGCGATTCGGCCAGCACCACGAAGCGCTCGAGCGCAGGATCGACGATGCAGGCGGAGGCCAGCGCCTCGCCCAGTTGCCCCGGCAGCACCGAGGCGATCGCGAAGCCGCCGCCCGCCGCGCACAGCGCGTATTGCAGATCGACGGAATCCGCTTCCACGGCCACGTTCAGCGCGAGCGCATGGTCGGCGGCCAGGCGGTCGAGGCGCGCACGCAGCCGGTGCGGGCGGCTTGGCAGCACGAGCGGCAAACCCGCGAGATGCGCGAGCGGGACGCTCGGCGCATCGAGCAGCGGCTCGCTCTTGCGCCCCACCAGATGCAAAGGCACGCGCGCGAGCACCTGCGCGTCGCGCACTTCCTCCGCGCCTTCGCGCAGCACGAGCGCCATATCGAGCCGCCCTTCGCGCAGATGTTCTTCGAGTTGCGCGCTCGCGCCCTCGCTCAGATGCAGGCGCACGCCGGGAAACTGCTCGCGCGCCGCCGCAAAGAGCGGCCCCGCGTATCGCTTCACCGCGCTCGGCAACAGGCCCACGCGCACTTCGCCGGCGGGCTGTCCCTGAGCGCTGCGGATATCGTCGGCGAGCGCGGCCGCATCGGCCGTCAACTGCGCCACACGCGGCAAGGTCTGCGCACCGAATTCGGTCAGCACGACGCCGCGCCCCGTGCGCCGGAACAGGCGCTGGCCGCATTGTTCCTCCAGTTGGGCGATATTGCGGCTCACCATCGATTGCGGCATATCGAGCGCGCCAGCCGCGCGGCTCAGACTGCCCGTGGACGCCACGCAGAGAAACACCGACCAGCGCGCATCGAGAATACTGAGCGTCGTCGCCGCCATGATTGCCTCATCCGTCCCGCGCGAAAGAAAACCCCAAGTATGAGTGGGTTCGAAGCAATCGACTATACTTTTGCATTCGTTCTCTCTTCGACTTATTCACTGCAATGATTCAACCGGGCACCGTATTCAAGGACAACCTCGCGCAACTCCCCGCAATCGACGGCATCGAGCGTATCGATCTGGTCGACGGCCAGGGCACCGTGGTGTCGACGATCGAAAACAAGCCGGGCAAGCAAGGCTCGCTGGCTGTTTATCACTACCTGAAGCAGGCTTTCGGCTCGCTCGACGCGAAGGCCGCCGAACACGGTCTGGCCGTGTTCGCGGAGCACACCGCCGACGCGCGCAACCGTCCGGGCGCACACCCGAACGTCGATCGTCTGCTGGAAATCGCAGCCGGCGGCGAGGCGCTGCGTATCGACGTGATCGCCGCCGCCTGACGATTCGCGCTTCAAAGCGGCCGCACATTCTGCGGCCGTTTTTACATCGCCATCATGCTGGACACGACGGAGTTCTACCGTAGCGGCGCGCTGGAAGTCGCGCGTATCCGCGCCTCGGGCGCGGCCGCCTTCCCGCGTCACACGCACGCCGAATATGTGATCAGCGCCACGCTGTCCGGCAGCGAGGATGTCTGGCTCGACGGCAAAACGTTCTGCTCGCCCGCAGGCACGTCAACCGTTTACAACCCGTTTGCGATTCAGGCATCGGAATACGATCGCACCGCGGGCACGACCGAATTTATTTCGTTGTACCTGGAAACGCAGCTTCTGGCCGATATCGCCCATGCGAATGGCTGGGTATCGCGTGAGTCTGCGCAGGAAGTGACTCAGGGCGTTTTCGACGATGAAGCGCTGCATCGGCATATCGTCGATGTCTATCTCGCCGCGCGTTCGCTGCACGACGACGGCAACACCAAGCCCGATACGCTCGAATACGACACCGCGCTGACCGAACTGGTTGCGGCTTTGCTCGCCAACGGCCATACGCATACGCCGCATGCGGGCGACGCGCGGCTAAGCGCAACGCGCCTCGACAATGTGCAGGCGTTCATGCGCGAGCGGCTCGACGCGCCGGTCAAACTCGACGAACTCGCCAGCGTCGCCGACGTCAGCAAGTTTCATCTCATACGCGCGTTCAAGGATGCCTTCGGCATGTCGCCGGGCAAATATCATATGCAGTTGCGCCTGATCGAAGCGCGACATCGATTGCGTGCGGGCGCAACGATTGCCGATGTGGCATTCGCGCTGGGCTTCTACGATCAAAGCCACTTTATCAACGCGTTCCGCAAGGCCCTGGGCGTGAGCCCGTTGCGATTTGCTAAGGCATGACGCCCAGAATCAGCGTGCGGTAACCCGACGTCACCACCTGAAACGCGAAGAACGCAAACAGCGCCGCCGACGCGAAATAGCAGAACGACAACCCGCGCGCGCCGAAGCGCTTGCCGCCCTGACGTGCCGCGAAGCACACCGCGACAGTCCACGCCACGCCCGCCGCGAAAAAGCCGCCCAGAAAGCTGCTGGTGGCCTGCCAGCCGTGCACGCCCGATTGCGCGATCAGCGAACCGCCCACCGCCGCGAACCAGACGATCGCGGAAGGCGATGAAAGCGCGAGCAGCACGCCTTTGGCGAACTGCTGAAGCGGCGTGCCATGCGATTCGGATGGTTGTTCTACGCTATTCGAACGCACCGAAGCCAATGCCGAGCGGATCATCTTGAACGCCAGCACCGCCAGCACGACTGTTCCGCCCAGCCACATGCACCATCGCACGCCGGGAAATTGCAGCAAGGCGGTCATGCCGGCGAGCGCGAGCACAGCGTAGATCAGATCGCCGATACACGATCCCAGCCCCAGCCAGAAGCCATTCCAGTAACCGCGCTGCATGGCGAGATTCATCATGGCGATGTTGGCGATGCCGATGTCGAGGCACAGCGAAAGCGAAAGCAGAAAGCCGTTGGTTGCGGGGTTCATTGCGTAAGAAAGGCGCGAGCAAAGTCCCGATCATGCAGCAGGCCGTCTGCGAAGTATTGGAAGAAATTGCTGGGGAAATTTGTCTGCAACCAACCAAGGGCTACACTTGGCCGTGGATATCCACGCCGCACCCGCTCAACGCCTGCGCGACGCGAAACGCCGCGCGCCCCAACACCCATAACGGAGTACAGCATGCCTAGCGATATCGAAGTGCGCCGGCTCGATGCAAACGAAGCGGCCGCCAGCATCCCCGCGCTCGCCGATGTGCTGATCGATTGCGTCGAAGGCGGCGCTTCGGTGAGCTTCATGGCGCCGCTCGCGCGCGAGACCGCGCTCACGTTCTGGCAGCACGTCGCCGATGGCGTGGCCGCGAACGAACGCATTCTGCTCGTCGCAGAAGACGCGCAACGCCGCATCGTCGGCACGGTACAGATCGTCACGGCGCAGCCCGAAAATCAGCCGCATCGCGCCGATGTCGCGAAGATGCTGGTCTTGCAGGAAGCCCGTAAAAAAGGCATCGGGGCGCGTCTGATGCATGCCGTCGACGCCCACGCGCAACAGGCAGGCAAAACCGTGCTGGTGCTCGACACGGTCACGGGCGGCGACGCCGAGCGGCTTTACGCGCGCGCGGGCTGGCAGCGCGCGGGCACGGTGCCGGACTACGCACTCATGCCCGACGGCCAGTTCTGCGCAACCACGTTCTATTACAAGCAACTCGATCCCGCGCGCCGCCCGCTTCAAGCCTCGACAGTTTGAGCCTTAGTGGAAGCCGCGCACCTGCACCTGCACTTTGCCGTCGCGAATCGGCATGACGTCGGGGTTATCGTCGCCGACTTCATTGGCGATGGCGTTGTTCAGCTTGTCGTTCATCGCCAGCAACAATTCGCCGTTGCGCTTGCGGTCCACGGCCAGATTGCGCATCTCGCCAGGATCGCTCGCCACGTCGTATAGCTCGACGTCGTTCTGCACGAACAGCGTTTCCATCGACGTCGGCGTATTGAATTGCAGCGGCGAGAAGTAACGCGTGAATCGATAACGCCCGTCGAATACGCTGCGTATGGTGCCGCGCAAACGGAAGTCAGGCTGCTGCGCCAGCGCGCGGCGGCGCAATTCGTCTTCGGGTACGCCTTTTTCGCGCAGCGTGCCCAGTTCCTTGAGCATCCATTCGCTGTCGTAATAGAGCAGCATCGCGTAGTTGAAGAGCGCCGTATCGCGCACGCTATTGGTCTGCGCTTTCTCGGGCGCGGCCAGCCAGGGCACGAGGTTTTTACCCTTGAGCGCAGGCCCGCCGATGCTCGCGCGGCGCGCGTCGTCGAGACCCGTGAGGCCAAGCAAGGTCGGCGCGACGTCGATATGCGAAGTCAGCGCATTGCATTGCTTGCCGCCCGGATAAGCGGGATGGCGAATCACGAACGGCACATGATTCTGCGGCTGATACGCCGTCGCGCCCTTGCCCACGAGTTGATGCGCGCCCACGTGATCGCCGTGATCGGCGGTCATCACGACGATCGTGCGCTCATCCAGACCGAGCGACTGCAGCGATTGCAGCAGACGCACGACATGCGTATCGCAGTCGCGCAGGCAGTTAAAGTAGTTGTCCTGATAGACACGAATCCGTTCGTCGGTGAACGGATAACGGCCGACCAGATTCGCGTGCGCCGCATTGAACATGCCGTGCGCAGGCGGGCGGCCCGGCTCGTCGTAAGGCTGATGACGCGACGCCGCCAGCGGCACGCGATCCCACTTCTGCTGATAGAGCGCATCTTCGGGCGGATGCGCGTTGCCGAGCATCGGCTTGTTCGCGTCCTGCAGGTTCGAGCCCGCAGGATCGGTATTCACGAACATCACGTCATGCGGGTTCACGAGGTTGACCGCGAGAAACCACGGCTTGTTTTCTTTCGCGAGGCGCGGCGCGTGATTGCGCATCCAGCTCACGGCCGATTCGGTCGTGATGCCGTCGTAGTTATAGCCGCCGCGCACCATGCCGATCAGATCGCCCACGCCGAAATAATCGTCGAAGCCGTATTCCTTGATCGTGTGGTTGTAGTCGGCCACGGGCGCGGTGTAAGGGCTGGCCGTTTCGTGCAGCTTCGAGCTCAGATGCCATTTGCCCAGATAGGCCGCGTAGTAACCGGCGTCGCGCATCATGTCGCCGACCGTGCGAATGTCCGGCGACATATCGGGCTGCCAGGGCACGCCCGCGTTATCGAGCACGCCGGTGTGCTGCGTGTGCTGCCCCGTGTAGATGGTCGAGCGCGAGGGCGAGCACACGCACGAGGCGATCTGGTGATTGCCGAAGGTGATGCCGTCGCGGCGCAGCGCCGAGCGGCCCGGCACCGGGAACGGCCAGGCGTCGAAGTGGCGCTCCTGATCGGTGAGGATGAAGAGGATGTTGTAGCCCGCGGGCGCCTCGCCCGGCGCGGCGGCGGCCTGGCGGAACGCCGGCACGCCTTCCGCGGGCGTGCCCGCAGTGCGCGGCGGCTCGGCCGCCGTAGCGACCGCTGGCGCGGCGGCGCTCACACCCGCTGTCGCCACTGCCGCGCCGGCGGCCTTGAGAAAGTTGCGGCGTCCGTCGTTGGTACGGTCCTTCATCGGCTGTCTCCTTCATGGTGGGCGTGTCGTCGTTGCGCGCACGCCCTTGTTCGCGGGCCTTTTATTATTCGCGGATCGGCGTGAGATTCGATGAAAGATTCCGCATAATCCATAACTGTGGATATATGAATGGAATCGCCCTGTCATGAGTGCTGCAAAAGCTGCTGCCAATACTGCGACCAAGCCGTCTGCCAGTCCACGCGCCGCGCATGACGCCGCGCGCCTGGCCGCCCTGCCGGTTGCACTGCGCCGTTTGCGTCTGCGCGACCTCGAAACGCTCGAATGGCTGGGCCGCTTTCGCAGCTTCGCGCGCACGGCCGAAACCGCGTCGATCTCGCAGCCCGCGCTGTCCAAGTGGCTGCGCGAGCTCGAAGAATCGCTCGGCCTCAAGCTGTTCGAGCGCACCTCGCGGCGCGTCGAACCCACGCTTTACGGCGAGGCGATGCTCGACTGCATCGCACGCATCCTCAACGATCTGCGCGAGATCGAACCCGCTTTCGAAGCACTGCGCCACGGTCTGGGCCAGCCGCTCACCATCGGCCTGCTGCCGAATATGGACGAGCAGTTCCTGCCCAGCGTGCTCGCGTGGCTGCGCGAGCACGACACGCCGATCCAGCTCAACGTGCGCGTCGATACGCTCGATCGCCTGCTGCCGCACGCGCAGCGCCGCGAACTCGATCTGCTGGTGTGCCGCCTGGAAGCGACCGCGCTGGCCTCGGGCCTGCGCGCGGACGAACTGCTGCGCGACGAGGTGGTGGTCGTGGCGGGTCATCGGCATCCGCTGCACCGGCGCACGCGCATCAGCTGGGCCGATACGACCGCGTTCCCGTGGATCGCGCCGCCGCTGGGCTCGCCGATGCGCACCGCTCTGGAAGCCGAATTCGCGCGCGCGGGCCACGCCATGCCGCAAATCCTCATGGAATCGGCCTCGCATCACACCAATCGCGCCGTGGCGCAGCGCATGCCCTGCCTGTTCGTGACCTCGGCCACGCGCGCGGCCCGCAGCGACGCCATGCGCGAATTGCGCACGCTGCCGCTCAAACTCACGACGATTGCGCCCGCCGTCGGCGCGTTGAGTCACGAGCCGCGCAGCGCGGCCGTCGCCACCGTGCTGGAAGCCTTGCGCCACGCGGCGCGCGAGCAGCAGTCATCGGCATAAAGCGGGCCGCGGGACCGCCAGTTCGCATAAACGCAGTCGATAAACCCAAATTCCCAGAAAAATACATTAAAAATAACTGGACGAAAATCAATACGATTGCACAAATTACTGGTCAAGCCAGCCAACCTTCGTCCGCAGGATCGCCTATGCCGCGCCCCATTTCCGTCCGCATCCATCCCGAAGCCGTTCGCCACAATCTCCAGCTCGCCGCGCGCAGCGCCGCGGGCGCGCGCGTGTGGGCCGTCGTCAAGGCCAACGCTTACGGTCACGGCATCGAGCGCATCTATGCGGCGCTCGCGGACGCGGACGGCATCGCCCTGCTCGATCTCGACGAAGCGGTGCGCGTGCGCGAACTCGGCTGGACCAAGCCGATCCTGCTGCTCGAAGGCGTGTTCGATGCCGCCGACGTCGCCACCGTGGTCGCGCATCGCCTGAGCGTCGCCGTGCATTGCGACGAGCAACTGGCGCTGCTCGCGGCCGCGCGCACCATGCAGCCGATCGACATTCAACTGAAGATGAACTCGGGCATGAACCGGCTGGGTTACCGGCCCGACGCCTATCGCGCGGCCTGGGAACGCGCCCGCGCGATTCCGACGATCGGCGCGATCACGCTGATGACCCACTTCGCCAACGCCGACGATGGCGCCATCGACTGGCAGCTCGATCGCTTCGATGCTGCAACCGCCGGCATTCCGGGCGAGCGCACGCTGTCGAATTCGGCCGCGGTGCTCTGGCATCCGCACGCGCACCGCGACTGGGTGCGTCCCGGCACGATCCTCTACGGCGCGTCGCCCACGGGCGCGGCGCGGCATATCGAAGGTGTCGGTCTGCGTGCGGGCATGACGCTGTCGAGCCAGATCATCGGCGTGCAGACGCTCGCGCCGCAGGAAACCATCGGCTATGGCCGCACCTATGCGGTCGAGCAGCCGATGCGCATCGGCGTGGTGGCGTGCGGTTACGCGGACGGCTATCCGCGTCATGCGCCGACGGGCACGCCGATCGTCGTCGATGGCGTACGCACGCGCACGGTCGGCCGCGTGTCGATGGATATGCTGACGGTCGATCTCACGCCTTGTCCGAACGCGGGCATCGGCTCGCACGTCGAGCTGTGGGGCGAACACGTGAAGGTCGATGAAGTGGCGGAGCCGGCGGGCACGATCGGCTATGAGCTGATGTGCGCGGTGGCGCGACGCGTGCCGGTCGTGGTCGACGATCTCGCGACGGTAAGCAGCGCAGCCGAAGAAGGCGTGACGGCCTGAAGCGCGCATTCAGCGCAGACAGTGCGCGACGCTTCGAGCGCCGCGCACTGAATAAAAGTCACTCGGGCAATTCGACGCCCATCTCCGCCAGCACTTCCTTCGCAGCCCGAAACGCTTCGCTCGCCGCGGGCGCGCCCGCATAGATCGCGCTGTGCAGCAGCACTTCGCGAATTTCCACGACACTGGCGCCGTTGTTGATCGCGCCGCGCACGTGGCCTTTGAGTTCGGTGCTACGACCGAGCGCTGCGAGCATCGAGCACGTGCATAGACTGCGCGTCTTGAGATCGAGTCCGTCGCGCAGCCACGTGCTGCCCCATGCGTGTTCGTTGAGCCATTCCTGGAGTGGGCGCGTGAAACCGTCCATCGATCCCATCGCGCGCGCCACGAAGGCTTCGCCCATCACCTGGGTGCGCCTGGCCTTGCCGGCTTCGGCTCCGGTTTGTGCTTTGGATGCTTTGGGCGCTTTGACCTTGCTGCCTTTCGAGGATTTCTTCTTCGAGTCTTTTGCATCGCTCATGATCGCGCTCGCTGACGGTTGAATGACGTCATAGGCTAGCGCGCCAGAATGACGGTGCCTATCGTGTCGCCGCCGTGTCCGCAGTCACGCACCCTCACGCCGAATAAAGCCCCTCCGGCCCATTACGCAGCGTGCGCGCAAGCACTTCCAGCGCATCGCGCAAGGTCTCGTGCGAGCGCGCTCCGCCCAGGCTCAAACGCACCGCATGCGGCGCCGACCCGCGCCCGATCACGAAGCTATCCGCCGTCTTCGCCAGCACGCCCGCCTGGCGCAACGCCGCCGCGAACTCCGCTGCGCGCCACGGTTCCGCGAGCGGCAACCACAAGTGCGGGCTGGCCGGATCGGTCCGATATGTCCAGCCCGACAGCACTTCGGCGGCAATCGCCTGACGCACATCCACGCAGGCGCGCTGCTGCGCGACCAGGCGGTCGATCTCGCCATTGACGATCCAGCGCGCCGCGATTTCCGCGCTCAAAGGCGAAGTCATCCAGCAGTCGCTGCGGATCACCGCGAGAATCTTGCCGACCCAATCCTGCGGCGCCTGCACGTAACCCACGCGCAAACCCGGCGCAACCGCCTTCGACAGACTGCTGATCACGATGCCGTGCTCGGGCAAGCGCGCCGTCAACGGCGCAGGCGGCGCGTCGAGCAGCGCCGCCGGAACCAGGTCTTCGATCACCACCAGGTGGTGACGCACGGCGATCTCGGCGATGGCCGCGCGGCGCGCTTCGGAGAGCGTCGCCGTGGTCGGGTTGTGCAGCGTCGGCACGCAGAACAGCGCGCGCGGCGCGAGCAGCGCGCAGGCACGTTCGAGCGCGGCGGGCACGATGCCCTCTTCGTCGATTTCGATGCCGACCAGGTTCAGCCGCAGTTGCCGCGCCAGCGCGACGATGCCCGGATAGCTCAGCGCCTCCGCGAAAATCGTGTCGCCGGGACGCAGCACCGCGCGCAGCACGCAGGCAAGTCCATGTTGCGCGCCTTGGGTCACAAGCACGCGTTCGGCGGGCACCGTGCAGCCCATGCGCGCAAGCCAGCGCGCGCCGGCTTCGCGATGCGAGCGTCGGCCGCCTTCGGGCTGATACAGCAGCAATTCGCCGGCAAGGCGTTCGTCGGCGGCGAGTTCGCGCAGCGTCTGGGTGAGCAGCAGCGCTTCGTCCGTCGGCATCGGCACGTTCTGGCCGAGATCGACCGGACGCCCCGGCGCGGGCGCAGGCGGCGCGCTGCCCAACGGCGTGCTGGCCGCCGCCTCGCTGTGCTCCGGCGCCTGACGCGTGCGCGCGGGCAGACGTGCGCCATCGGCATCGGGTTCGGCCACATAGGTGCCGTCGCCGACGCGCGCCACCACCATGCCGCAACGCTCAAGCTCGGTATAGGCGCGGCTGACCGTGCCAGTCGTCACATTCAGTTTCTTTGCCAGCAGCCGATGCGCGGGCAATTTCTCGCCGGGCAACATCTGGCCCCCGTTGATTGCCTGTGCGTAAGCGTAGGCAATCGCGCGATATTTCGGTTCGCCGCGCGGTAGCGCGGGCAGCGTGGGCAACCAGCCGTTCATGGGTGTTTTCCCGAAGGTCGAAGCGCGCCGCGCTCCCGCACGGCGGCTGCGTCATTATCGCGCCCAATTCGCGGAATTGAAGGCTGTCATTTACTTCAATTGACTTCATTGAGTGCCACAAATTGACCCTCTAGGATGCCGTAACGCCTGAAGAGGCCAAGGAGACAATCGCCGCCCGCACCGCGTTTCGCGCGCAGCAGGCGGCGCGACACGCGCCATGACAAATCGCATCGCCCGCATCACGATCAGCCAGCATCGTCTGCCGCTCGATCCGCCGTTTCCGGCGTCCTGGGACAGCCGCCCGCGCCGCGCCTTCCCCGCGACCATCGTGCGTGTGGAGGACAGCGAAGGACGTGTCGGCATCGGCTCGGGCGACGCCATGTACGGCTTCGACGATTACCGCGAACTCTTCATCGGCGCCGATCCGCTCGATCTGGCCCGCCACAGCGCCATCCTCGACAATCTCAGCTTCCACGCCGGCCGGCTCTGGCCGCTCGACGTCGCGCTGTGGGATCTGGCCGGCAAGATTCTGGGCGAGCCGTGCTGGCAGATGGCCGGCGCACGCTCGCGCCGGGTGCGCGCTTACGCGTCCTCGGGCGTGCATCGTCCGCTCGATGGGATGGCGCGCTGGGCCGAACACGCCGTCGAACGCGGCTTTCCGGCGCTCAAGGTGCGCTTCGGCCGCGAGCGTCTCGCCGACGATATCGCCGCGCTGGCCGCCGTGCGCGAAGCCGCGGGCGACACCATCGAGATCATGGTCGACTGCAATCAGGGCTGGCGCATGCCCTGGGACACGCAGGCGCCGTGGCGCGTGGAAGAAGCGCTCGCGGTGATTCGCGAGATCGAGCGTTATCGGCCTTATTGGGTGGAAGAGCCGCTGCATCGCGGCGATTACGCGGGTCATGCGCGTCTGCGCCAGTTGACCGAAGTGCGCATTGCCGGCGGCGAGATGACGCGCGAGGCGCACGAATTCGCGGCGCTGCTCGCGCACGATTGCCTCGACGTCTATCAACCCGATGTGGTCTGCTCGCTCGGCATGGAAGGCGCGCGCCGCCTCGCCGCGCAGATCGAAGCCAGCGGCAAGTTCTTCACGCCGCACACCTGGGGCAATGGCATTGGCCTCGCCGCGAATCTGCATGTGGTGGCGGGCGCGGGCAACGCGCCCTTCGTCGAATTCCCCTACGACCCGCCCGAATGGACGCCCGCGCGGCGCGACTATCCGCTCACGCGCGCGATCGAGCCGGATGCGCAAGGCTGGATCGACCTGGGCGACGCGCCGGGTCTCGGTATCGAACTGGACGAAGCGGTGCTGGGTAGCACGCTCGCCAGCGACAGCCGCTACGAATGAATCGTCGACAAAACATCTGAATAAAGCGGGCCAACGCGCAAGCGCCCCGCTCCGGGTGCGCCAGAAAAACGCGAACGACCGGACAAAACCTGAAGCATTCCGAAACAATTCCAATAGAAGGAGACACGTCATGAAAAAACTCACCCGACCGCTGATTGCCGCCCTCCGGGCGGCCCTGCTCGCTGCGCCGCTCGCCATTGCCACGATGCCCGCGCACGCGGCCGGCAACTGGTGCAGCCAGGGCAAGCCGGTGCACTTCGCGGGCGTCACGTGGGAAAGCGGCAACTTCACGAGCGAAGTGCTGCGCTACATCGTCAAGAACGGCTACGGCTGCCAGACCGATACGGTGCCGGGCAGCACGGCCGCCACGGAAACGGCGCTCTCGCGTAACGACCTGCAGGTGTGGTCGGAACAATGGACGGGCCGCTCGGAAATCATCGCAGGCGCCGTGAAGGCCGGTTCGGTGAAGCTCGTGGGCGACACGCTGCCGGGCGGCACGAAGGAAGGCTGGTACGTACCCGACTACGTGATTCACGGCGACCCCAAGCGCGGCATCAAGCCGAGCGCGCCGGGTCTGCAATCCGTGAGCGATCTGCCCAAATACAAAGACCTCTTCACCGACGACGAAGAACCGGATCACGGCCGCTTCCTGAACTGCCCGTCGGGCTGGGATTGCGAGCGCGTGAACACGCGCCTGCTGAAACTGCTCAAGCTCGACGACAGCTATACGAACTTCCGCCCCGGCACGGGCGCGGCGCTCGATGCGGCGATTTCATCGGCCTATGCGCGCGGCAAGCCGATCCTCACTTACTACTGGGAACCGGCCGCGCTGATGGCGAAGTACAAGTTCGTGCAACTCAAGATGCCGCCGTTCAACGAAGCCTGCTGGAAGACGCTGCGCGATGCCGGCAGCACGCAGCCGTGCGCGTCGGCGTATCTGGTTTCGCAACTGAAGATCGGCGTATCGACGCCTTTTTATCAGGCCGAACCGGACGTGATGGCGTTCTTCCAGAAAGTGAATTTCCCGATCGACTTCCTGAACAACACGATTCTCGACATGACCGAGCATAAGGTCGATGCCCAGGCCGAAGCGCTCAAGTTCCTCAAGACGCATCCGGAAATGTGGAAGACGTGGGTCCCCGCCGATGTCGCGACAAAGGTGCAGAAGTCGCTGGGCGCTTGATTCGTCATTTAATTCGTATTACCAGGTAAGTAGCTAACCAGAAATGGGCGCCTCAAAGGCTGAGGCGCCCAACCAAGGAGACTCGGAGTGAAGAAGAAACTTCTCGCGGCGCTGCCGCTCGCGCTCGCCGCAGCAGGCGCTCATGCGCAAAGCAGCGTCACGCTGTACGGCATCATCGATCTGGGCGTGGACTACGCCAATAACGTCGTCAACGGCGCGAACGGCAACCTCGTGCCGGGCAGCGGCGGCCATCTGGTGCAGATGCAAAGCGGCGTGCCGGCGGGCAGCCGCTGGGGCCTGCGCGGTTCGGAAGACCTGGGCGGCGGCTATTCGGCGATCTTCCGCCTGGAAAGCGGCTTCAACGCCGCGACGGGCGCGGCAGGCGGCGGCCTGGCGTTTTCGCGTAACGCTTATGTCGGCCTGAAATCGGAACAATACGGTCAGGTGACGCTGGGCAAACAGTGGGACGCCACCGTCGATCTGATCGAGCCGTACTCGCTGAACGGCAACTATGGCGGCTGGTACTTCGCGCACCCGAACGACATGGACAACCTCGACAACGGGTTCCCGGTCAACAACGCGATCAAGTACATCAGCCCGGTAATCGCAGGCTTCCAGTTCGAAGGCCACTACTCGTTCGGCGGGCAGGCCGGCCAGTTCTCGAACAACGCATCGTATAGCGCGGCAGCGGCATATACGCTGGGGTCGTTCAGCGCGGGCGTCGGCTACCTGCGCATCAACGATCCGATTTCTGCCGTGGCGGGATATGGCAGCGGCGGCGGTTACGTGAACACGATCTACGGCAATGCGCTGGCGAATGCACGCTATCAAGGCATTCTTTCGGCGGGCGCATCGTATGTGCTGGGCAGCCTCAAGCTGATGGCGAACTACTCGAACGTGGACTTCTCTTCGGGTAACGGCAGCCACGATCTGCACTTCCAGAACTACGAGCTTTCGGGCACGTATGCGGTTACGCCGGCCTTCTCGGTGGGCGCGGGCTACACCTTCACGATGGGCCAGGATCATGCCACCGACGGCGATCCGAAATACCATCAGGTCAACCTGATCGCGCAATATGCGCTGTCCAAGCGCACCTCGGTCTACGCGATGGGCTCGTACCAGCACGCGGCAGGCAGCGCGGAAAACGCGCAGATCACCGGCTTCAATCCGTCGAGCACGCAAAACCAGGTGGTCAGCCGCGTGGGTATCACCCACTCCTTCTGACGCACGCAGTCTGAAACGCCGGCGCAAGCCGGCGTTTTCCATTTAGCTATCCGTATCGTTTTGCTTCAAGAGGTTGCAGCATGCGCCGCCTTCCTTCCCTTTCGGCACTGCGTTCATTCGAAGAGGCCAGCCGGACTCTCAGCTTCACCAAGGCGGCGCAGAATCTGCACGTCACACAAGGCGCGATCAGCCGCCAGATCCGCCTGCTCGAAGATTATCTGGGGACGCCGCTGTTCATGCGGCATCATCATCGGCTGGAAATTACGGCGGCGGGCAAGCGCCTGCTGCCAACGCTGCAGGCTGCGTTCGACAGCATCGCGCATACGCTCGATACGATTCGCGCCGATCCTTCGAATAGTCTGCTGAGTCTGAATGCTGCGCCGACGCTGGCCACGCGCTGGCTCACACCGCGCCTGCGCGATTTTCAGACGCGCCACCCCGATCTGCGTATTTCCATCACGAACGAATACGGGCCGCTGCATGGCAGCGAGCGCAACGAGGATTGCCAGATCCGCTTTGGCATGGAGCCGCTACCCGGCGGACAAAGCACGTTGCTGATGCGCGAGCGTCATGTGCTGGTGGGATCGGCGCGCGAGTTCTCAAATGCGCCGGCAAGCACGGACGCATTGCGCGAGGTTCTGGCGCAGCATCCGTGGCTGTATATCCTCGATATCGACCGGCGTTTGCTGGTGTGGGAAGCCTGGCTCGAAGCCGCCGCGCTCGATGTGGCAATGGCACCGCGCGGCGAACTGGAATTCAGCACGCTCGATCAGGTGATTCATGCGGCGGTGGCGGGGCTGGGTATCGCGGTGGCGGACCGGCACATGATCGAGCAGGAACTGGCGAACGGCACACTGGTGCAGTTGAGCGAGATCGAAGTCGATGGACCTTCGGGGTATTGGCTCGATGTGCGGCCGGAAGTGCAGGAAACCGTGCGGGTGAAGAATTTTAGTGGGTGGTTGATCGAGCGGCATGGGGGGAAGCGTTAATCACTTTCGCCGCCAGATCAAATACTTCGCATTCTTTGGGCTCAATGCGCTAACTCTTGTTGGGGGCTGCCATGCCGTCCGGCGGGTCGAGCGACAACTCGGTCTCGCCAGGGAAAGGGGACGCGCCATCCGGCTCGTACGGTGACTGCGCCTTTGGCGATGTCCGGTTCCACAAAGGCTTGCGATACGCACCATCCGCGTCCTTTTTTGATTCGGAAACGTTGAACATCGTCTGGCTGGCGATCAGATGGCTTCCGCAATCGGTCGTCGTGCCCTGAAACGCGATATATCGACCTTCGACCTTGATATCGGACCCCACGCCATTGATCTTGTTGTCCCCATGAGTTGGGCACGACACCATGTCGCCTATGCAGGCAACAGGCTTAAGCCGGAATCGAAGGCTGGAGGATGCGGTAAGGACGGTGCCGCCGTGATCTGTGACATCGCCCAGCACGATAACCGGACTATACCTGGCCATTTCTCGCTCTCCATCGTTTGATGCGCGGCAAAGCCACGACCATTCCATTTTGACGAAGGCTGGGTATCGTTGACGCCGCATGACATACACCTATGCCATGCGGCGCTGACTTCCCTGCCTTGGCTGCTCCCCAACACAAACGGGAGCAAGGCGATGCTATAGCAGTTCAGGCAACGGCTTTTTAAGCGAAAGCAAACTTCGCCGCCGATTTTTGAAGAAAGCGTCCTCGCCAGGACGCCCTCTGAAGCCTGGCGACAGGTCACCTCACCCCAACCCACCCATCATCATGTACTTCGTCTCCAGATACTCATCGAGACCGTACTTCGACCCTTCGCGCCCGAGGCCGGATTCCTTCACGCCACCAAACGGCGCCACTTCGGTGGAGATAATCCCTTCGTTGATGCCCACCATCCCGCTTTCCAGCGCGCCCGCCACCCGCCAGACACGGCCGATATCGCGCGCATAGAAGTAGGCGGAAAGACCAAACTCCGTATCGTTGGCCGCCTGGATGGCCTCCTCTTCGGTCTCGAAGCGGAACACCGCCGCCACCGGCCCGAAGGTTTCTTCATGCGCGAGCATCATGCCGCCGTGCGCGCCGGTGATGATGGTCGGCTCGTAAAACGTGCCGCCCAGCGTATGCGCCTTGCCGCCGCACACGATTTCACCGCCCTTCTCGCGCGCATCGCTCACGTGCGCTTCCACCTTGCGCAGCGCCGCCGCGTTGATAAGCGGCCCTTGCGTCGCGCCTGCCTCCATGCCGTTCGACACACGCAGCGCACGCACCGCAGCCGTGAGCTTTGCGACGAAAGCGTCATGCACGCCAGCCTGCACGTAAAAGCGATTCACGCACACGCAGGTCTGCCCGGTATTGCGGAACTTGGATGCCATCGCGCCTTCCACGGCCGCGTCCAGATCGGCATCGTCGAATACGATGAACGGCGCGTTGCCGCCCAGTTCGAGCGAGACTTTCTTGACGCTGTCCGCAGCCGCACGCATCAGCAGTTTGCCCACGCGCGTCGATCCCGTGAACGAGATCTTGCGCACCGCCTTCGACGCCATCATCGTGTCGCCGATCGCAGGCGCGTCGCCCGTCACCACGTTGAACACGCCGCGCGGAATGCCCGCTTCCTCCGCCAGGACGGCGAGCGCGAAAGCGCTCAGCGGCGTTTCCTCGGACGGCTTGAGCACCATCGTGCAGCCCGCCGCCAGCGCCGGACCGGCCTTGCGCGTGACCATCGCGAGCGGGAAATTCCACGGTGTAATCGCGCCGACCACGCCCACGGCTTCCTTCGTCACGACGATGCGCGCGCCCTTCTTCGGCGCGGGAATCACGTCGCCGTAGGCACGCCGCGCTTCTTCCGCGAACCACGTGAGAAAGCTCGCCGCGTACGCCACTTCGCCGAGCGCTTCCGCGAGCGGCTTGCCCTGCTCCGCCACCATGATGCGCGCGAGGTCTTCGCGATGCGCGAGCATCAGCTCGCCCCAGCGGCGCACCTTCGCGCCGCGCTCCGCCGCCGTGGCGTCGCGCCATGCGGGGAACGCGTGCGAGGCCGCAGCCACCGCCTGCAGCGTTTCGCGCGCCCCTGCACGCGCGACTTCGGCAAGCGGCTTGCCCGTGGCCGGATCGATCACCGCAAACGTGCTGTCACCGGCCACCCATTCGCCGTCGATGAAACTCGACGTGCGCCACAACCGCGCTTCCTTGAGTCCGCCGATCATGCTGCGATCTCCAGACGTCGCGACGCGCGCGGCACGCGCGGAATACGCGACGACACATAATCGTTGATCACATCGCAGGGCGTGTAATTGCGATCGAGTTCATAGAGTTCGTCGGCGTCGAGCTTCGTATCGAGCGCGGCGAGCGCGCTGTCGAATTGCGCAACCGTATCCGCGCCCACCAGCATCGACGTAATGCCCGGACGATTGAGCACCCACGCCTGCGCAATCTGCGCGCACGACACGCCGCGCGCCTGCGCCACTTCGGCGACCGAAATCGCCACGTCACGCGAAACCTGATCGTCGTACATCTGCGTGGTGAAGAAGTCGGTCTGATTGCGCACCGACTTCGCGTCGCCCGAAAGCAGGCCGCGCGCCAGCGGGCTGAACACCGACACGCCCACGCCCTGGTCCTGGCAGAACGGCACCATTTCGCGCTCTTCTTCGCGATACGCGCAGTTCAATTGCAGTTGCATATTGATCGGCCGCGCGAAGTTATAGCGCTCGCAGGCCTGCAGAATCTTCGCGAACTGCCACGTGAACATCGTCGATACGCCGATATAACGTGCCTTGCCCGAGCGCACGATATCGTTGAGCGCATCCATGGTTTCTTCGACCGGCGTATTCACGTCGAAGTAATGCAGCATGTAGACATCGACATAATCGGTCTGCAAACGGCGCAGCGAACCGTCGATGCCATCCATGATGTGCTTGCGCGAATGACCCTGATTATTCACTCCGCCGCCAATCGGATAACCCACCTTGGTGGTCAACACGAGTTCGTCGCGCTTCGCAATGCGCTTGACGATGCGGCCCACCACTTCTTCGCCTACACCCGTCGAATAAAAATCCGCGAGATCGATAAAGTTCACGCCCGCTTCGAGCGCGTGGCGCACGATCGGTTCGCTCTGCTCTTCGTTATAGATCCACGGTTTCCAGTCGGGCGTGCCCATATTCATCGTGCCGAGGCACAGGCGCGACACTTTCAGGCCCGAGCGGCCGAGTTGCACGTATTGCATCGTAGTCACCTGATTGATGTGTCGCGACTCAGGCCGCTTTGGCCTTGGGCGTGTAGAACGGATTGCTGATCTGATCCTTGATCTTCGCAATGTCGTCGAGCTTCGGCAGGCCGTTCATCGCCGCGCGAATCGCCGTCTTGCAGGCGACGTAGTTGTTCTCGTAGACCGCGTCCAGATCGTCGCACGACCAGTTCACCCAGTTCGCGGTGACGACGCACCATTCGTTTTCCGCTTCGGGCGGCAGCGTGCCGTCGAGCATCGCTTCCGTCACGGCCTTCGCGATGGCGGCCTGCGAGGCGCCCCACGTGGCGTTGCCGTGCAGATCGCCGCGAATATCGGCCTTGTTCACATAGAGCGTGGCGGGCTTGACCGGCACGTTGGGTTGCGCCACCACCATGAACGGCACATGACCTTGCGACGGCGACGACAGGCTGTTCGTGAACGCCTGTCCCACCGGGCCGCTGCGCGGGCCGATCATGATGTTGATATGTGCAGCGTTTACGCCTGGTCCAGCAAAACCCTCGCCGATATAGACTTCCATGGCTTTCATATTGACTCCGTCTCCTCGAGTTCCGGTGTTTGATTGGTGCGCCGCAGCGTGCTGTTTTTATCGATGCAGGCTGCGCGTCGAGACGAATTCCAGCACACGCCACGCACGGCAGAAAGCTATGAAATCTCATGGGGGCATGACGCCGGATCATCGGCATGAGATCAGGTAATGCTTCGATGACTTTTCGTTGCTTCGCAACCCAAAATGCTGCCGTTAGACTCTGTTCGCGCCAAATCAAAAGTCCCCTGCCATGCAGAGGGAAACCGGGCGACCCCGATACGACATACGCGAACGGAGGAGACATGAAAGGATGGAAGCTGGCAGGCGTACGCCTTGCCGCCGCACTGGCGCTCACCTGCGCTGCGACCAGCAGCTTTGCAGCAGGCAATTCAAGCGCCAGCTGGTGCCAGTCAGGCAAGACCGTGAAGCTCGCCCAGATCACCTGGGAAAGCGGCGCGCTGATGACCGAAATGGTCCGCACCGTGCTGGAAAAAGGCTACGGCTGCAAAACCGAAGTCGTGCCGGGCGCCACCGCCGCCACGGAAACCGCGCTCACCAACAACGACCTGCAGATCTGGGCCGAACACTGGACCGGCCGCAGCCCCATCATCGCGCGCGGCCTGAAAGACGGCAGCGTCAAACTGGTGGGCGAACTGATTCCCGGCGGCGACAAGGAAGGCTGGTACGTGCCCGACTACGTCATCAACGGCGACGCCAAACGCGGCATCAAGCCGCTCGCGCCGCAACTGCGCTCGATCGCGCAACTGCCGCAATACAAGGATCTTTTCAGCGACGACGAAGAACCCGGCAAGGGCCGCTTCTACAACTGCCCGGCCGGCTGGGATTGCGAGCGCTTCAATAATCGTCTGATGTCCGCCTACAAGCTCGGCGACGATTACACCAACTTCCGCCCCGGCACCGGCGGCGCGCTCGACGCGGCGATCGCCTCGGCCTACGAGCGCGGCAAGCCCATCCTGTTCTACTACTGGCAACCGGCCGGTCTGATGGCGAAATATCACTTCGTGCAGCTTGCGGGCGCGCCGTATTCGGACGCCTGCTGGAGCACCATCGCCGATCCGAAAGGCACGCCGTGCGCTTCCGCGTTCAAGGTTTCGCATCTGAAGGTCGCGCTCTCCACGCCCTTCTTCGACGCCGAACCTGGCGCCCTGTCCTTCTTCGAAAAAGTGAGCCTGCCGCTCACGCTCGACGAACAACTGGTGCAACAGATGCACGACAAGAAGCTCGACGCCTCGACCGTCGCGCGCAGCTTCTTCGAGCAGCACCCGGAAATCTGGAAACAATGGCTCACGCCGGATGTCGCGGCGCGCGTGCAGGCGGGTCTGAAGACCTGATCGGCACCTGGCGCAACACATGTCACACGCAGAATGAGGCTCACCATGGGATCACCCTTTCTTCACCTGTCGATCGCCGATTGGGTCAACGATCAGGTCACCGCGTTCGTGCAGCAATACGGCGACGCGTTCCACAACTTCAGCGTGCTGATGCTGCGCGACGTGCTCGTGCCGCTCGAAGGCCTGCTGCGCGCGATGCCGCCGCTGCTCGTGCTCGCGCTCGTCGGCTTGCTGAGCTGGCATGCGTCGCGCCGCGTGGGCGTGGCGCTGCTGTTCGTCGGGCTGCTCTGGCTGATCGGCTGCTTCGGGCTGTGGGACAAGCTCATGCAGACCTTCGCGCTAATGGTCGTCGCCACCGTGATCTCCGTGGCGCTGGGCGTGCCGCTGGGCATTCTCGCCGCCGGTAGCGCCACGCTGCGCCGCATTCTGCTGCCCGTGCTCGACGTGATGCAGACCTTGCCGAGCTTCGTCTACCTGATTCCGGTGCTGATGCTGTTCGGCCTCGGCAAGGTGCCGGCGATTCTCGCCACCGTGGTGTACGCGCTGCCGCCGCTGATTCGTCTGACCGATCTGGGCATCCGTCACGTCGATGGCGAGATCGTCGAAGCGGCGCGCGCCTTTGGCACCACGCGCGCGCAACTGCTGTTCGGCGTGCAGTTGCCGCTCGCACGTCCGAGCATCATGGCCGGTATCAACCAGACCACGATGATGGCGCTGTCGATGGTGGTGATCGCTTCGATGATCGGTTCGCGCGGTCTCGGCGAAGACGTGCTCGCCGGTATCCAGACGCTCGACGTGGGCAAGGGCACGCAGGCCGGCATCGCCATCGTGATTCTCGCGATCGTGATCGACCGCATCAGCCAGGGCTACGGCCAGGGGCGCCGCACGCGCGGCCTCGCGCGCCAGGGCAAGCAGCCGTCGCGCATTCCGTTTCGCCGCGCCCGCAATCAGGCCGACAGCAACGCCGAGGCGGCCAAGGCCAGCGACCTGAGCGGCCAGCCGGCCAAGTAAGGCGCTTGCGCCCAGCACACCCGAATTCGCACAGAGGTAACGAATATGAGCGGCATCGAAGTCAAACACGTGTACAAGATCTTTGGCGCGCGCGACGCGAGCGAGCGCGCGCTGGCAATGCTGCGCAGCGGCGCGGACAAAACCGAAGTACTGGAAAAGACCCGCTGCAATGTGGGCCTGAACGACGTGAGCCTGTCGATCGGCTCGGGGCAGATCTTCGTCATCATGGGGCTGTCGGGTTCCGGCAAATCCACGCTGGTGCGCCACTTCAATCGCCTGATCGAGCCGACCGTCGGCGAAATCCTGATCGACGGCAAGGACGTGCTCAAGCTGTCCGATAACGGCCTGCGCGAGCTGCGCCGCTACGGCGTGAGCATGGTGTTCCAGAGCTTCGGGCTTCTGCCGCATCAGACCGTGCTCAATAACGCGGCCTACGCGCTCGTCACGCGCGGCGAGAAAAAAGCCGCCGCGCTGGAGAGCGCACGCGAATGGCTCGGCAAGGTGGGGCTCGGCAATTACTGCGATCACTATCCCGACGAACTCTCGGGCGGCATGCGCCAGCGCGTGGGTCTGGCCCGCGCGCTGGCCGCCGATACCGACGTCCTGCTGATGGACGAAGCGTTTTCCGCACTCGATCCGCTGATCCGCACCGAAATGCAGGACCAGTTGCTCGAACTGCAAAAGACGCTGAAGAAGACGATTGTGTTCATCACGCACGATCTGGACGAGGCGCTGCGCATCGGCAACCAGATTGCGATCCTGCGCGATGGCCGTCTGATCCAGTGCGGCACGCCCGACGACATCCTCGATCGTCCCGCCGACGACTACGTGCGCCGCTTCGTCGAGCGCCGCAGCGGCACGCCCCACTAAGCCACGCATGCGGGCGCTCTACGGCCTGCTGGGCGGCTACACGATACTCGTCTGCGGCAACAGCCTGCTCACCACGCTGATCTCATTGCGCATGCTCGAGGCGGCGCATGGTGCGCTCGGTGTCGGCCTCGTGCAGTCGTGCTATTACGTCGGCTTTATCGTGGGCGCGCTGGGGCTCGGGCCGCTGGTCGGGCGCATCGGGCCGCAGCGCGCCTTTATCGGCTTTGGCGCGCTCACGGCGCTGGCCGCGCTCGGCTATCTCTCCTTCGATTCACCCGATGCCTGGGCCGCGCTGCGGCTCGTCACGGGCTTCAGCATGGTCGGCATCTTCACGTCGATCGAAAGCGGCGTGAACGGCGCGGTCGCCAATGCGCAGCGCGGGCGCGCCTTCGCGCTCTATCTCGTGCTCACCTATCTGGGCGTGAGCGCCGGACAGTTCCTGCTGGGCGTGGCCGCGCCGGGCAGCAATGTCGAGCACGCGCTCGTCAACGGTCTTTACGTGGCCGCGCTGATTCCCGTCGCGCTGATCGGCGACTGGCAGCAGAGCGTGCCGCCGCCCGTGACCGAAGCCGCCGCGCGCGCTTCGCCGCTCGCCACGCCCAAGCGCCCGACGCTGCTGCTCGACGGTCTGCGCGAACTCGCGCGCGTCGCGCCGCGCAGCGTGCCGGCGTGCATCGGCGCGGGGCTGCTGTCCAGCGCGTTCTATGCGCTCACGCCGGTCTATCTCGCGCGCATCGGCTTTCCGGCCAGCGATATTTCGCACGCCATGGGCATCGTGCTGATCGGCGCGCTGCTCTCGCAGTGGCCGGTGGGCCGGCTTTCGGACCGGCTCGGGCGGCGCGCGACGCTGGGCGCGATTTCGCTGGCCGCGGCCGTCGCGGCGGCCGCGCTGATTGTCGTGCGCGTGCCGTGGCTCGTGGACACGCTGCTGTTTCTTTACGTCGCGCTCACCTTCACGCTTTACGGCGTGATCGTCTCGGACGTCAACGATCACGTCGATCAAACCCGCCGCGTGCAGACCAGCGCCACATTGCTGCTGGTGTTTTCGCTGGGCGGCGCGGCCGGGCCGACGCTCGCTTCGCTTTTCATGCGTCTGCTGGGGCCGGGCGGCCTTTATGTGTTCGCGCTCGCCATCGCGCTCGGGCTGGCGGCGCTGTCGCGGGCGCGCCGCTAGATGGGCCGGCATCGCCAGGACGGCCAACGCGGCCAACGCGCCAAAAGCGCGCCCAGGCCCAACCCGCCCGGTATACTCCGTCGTTTTGGCGCCGCGTCTTTTCAAGATGGCGCCGATCGCGAGGAGACAACCTTGAAGCGAAAGATGCCGGCGCTCAACGCCCTGAAGGCGTTCGAGGCGGCAGGCACGAGCGGCAGCTTCACCCGCGCCGCCGAGCAGCTGAACGTGACGCAGAGCGCGGTCAGCCGCCAGGTGCGCCAGCTCGAAGAACAGCTCGGCGAAACGCTGCTGGAACGCCACCATCATCGGCTCGAACTGACCGAGGCCGGGCGCGCGCTGCTGCGCACGCTCCAGCAATCGTTCGACCGCATCGAGCTGACGGTGCGCACGATCCAGCAGAAAAGCGATCTGAACCGCCTGCGCGTGAACGCGCCGCCTACCTTTGCGAGCCGCTGGCTGGTGCCGCGCCTCACGCGCCTGCACGCGCGCCATCCGTCGCTCGAATTGAGCCTGACCACGCAGCTACAGGACAGTCTCGCCGATTCGACGGCGCTCGACTGTGCGATCCGTTTCGGCGATGGCGAATGGGATGGGCTGGAAAGCTCGCTGCTGATGCACGAGTCGCATATCGCCGTGTGCTCGCCCGCGCTGCTCGCGAACGGTCCAGTCGATCTGACGCAGCAGACGCTGCTCCATGTGCTGGCTGCGGAAAACCAGCGCTATCTGACGTGGCGGCACTGGCTGGACGCCGCGCGGATCGAGGATGTGGACACCTCGGGCGGCTATGAATTCGATCTGCTCGACCATGCGATTCGCGCCGCCATCGAAGGGCTGGGCGTGACGATGGCCGATCGCAACATGATCGGGCGCGAACTGGCCGATGGCCTGCTCGCGCCGGTGCGCGACATCCATGTGGATGGGCGGCAATCCTACTGGTTCGTGGTGCGGCCCGAACAGAAAGCGTCCAGGCCGCTCCAGCTTTTCAGGCAGTGGCTTCAGGAAGAGATCGCGACAGCACGCTGAACGTTATCTGCGAGACCGCGCGCGGCGATCGTGCGGTCCGCGTCTTCCAGAATCAGATCCGCGCCCTTTTCCGCCACCATCATGGTCGGCGCATTGGTATTGCCGGACGTGATGTTCGGGAAGATCGACGCATCGACCACCCGCAGGCTGTCAATCCCATGCACGCGCAGGCGCGCATCCACCACCGAGGTGCGCGGGTCCGGACCCATCGCGCAGGTGCCGCACAGGTGATAGATCGAGCCGCTCTGCTCGCGGAAGAACTTGAGCATGCTGGCGTCGTCGGTGACTTCGCCTGCGGGCGTGACTTCTTCCACGGTGATGTCCTTGAGCGCTTTCGCCTGCATCAGCTTGCGCACCAGACGGCTGCCCTTGATCGCTTCGTCGCGGTCTTTCTGCGTCGACAGATAATTGCCGCGAATCTTCGGCGCATCGGCCACATCGTTCGAAGCGATCTCGATCGAGCCACGGCTGGTCGGACGGCACGGATTGAAGCAGACGAGAAAACCCGAGTACGGTTCCGGCGTCAACTGCGCACGATTGGATTTAGGAATCCGATACGAAAGCGGATTGAAATACACCTGCATATCGGGATGCGCTTCATCGGCAGACGTGCGGAAGAAGCCGCCCGACTGGTTCACGCTCATCGAGAACGGCCCCTTGCGCTGGAACAGATACTGCATGCCGAACTTGAGCTTGCTGGCCCAGCTACTGAACGCGTCGTTGAGCGTTTTCACGCGCGAACGATAGTAGAAACTCACGCACAGGTGGTCCTGCAGATTCTGCCCGACCGCCGGCAATTCATGCACCATGCCGATACCGTGCTGCTTGAGCAACGGCGCCGCGCCAACACCCGAAAGTTGCAGCAGCTTGGGCGAATCCACCGCGCCCGCCGCCACGATCACTTCGCGGTTCGCACGCACGGTGCGCTTCGCGCCCTGCTGCATGAATTCCACGCCATTCGCGCGCGGTGTTGCGCCGCTCGTATCGAACAGCACGCGCATTGCCTGCGCATGGTGCTCGATCTTGAGATTCGCACGTGCCCCGGCGCGATGCAGATACGCGAAGCTGCTCGACGCACGTTGCCCGTCGCGCGTATTCACATCGTAAATACCCACGCCTTCGAGCTTCGCGCCGTTGAAGTCGTCGTTACGCGCATAGCCCAACTGCTCGCAACCTTCGAGGAAGGTCTGGCAGATCGGATGCGCGCCGTCCTTCATCGGCGAAATGCGCACGGGGCCATTCGCGCCATGCCATGCAGTGTCGCCCAGCGGATGCGATTCGAGCTTGCGGAAATACGGCAGCACATCCTGGTACGACCAGCCGGGATTGCCGGCCGCCGCCCAGTCGTCGAAATCGCGCGCGACGCCGCGCACGTAGATCATCGCGTTGATCGAGCCCGAACCGCCCTGCACTTTGCCGCGCGGCGCGTAGATCTGGCGGCCCGCGAGTTCGGCTTCCGGCTCGCTGTAATACATCCAGTTGTGCTGCTTGTTGTAGTACAGCTTGGCAAAGCCAATCGGAATCTTGAACCAGAACGAATTGTCCGGGCCGCCCGCTTCGAGCAGCAGCACCGAATGGCGTCCCGAAGCCGAAAGGCGTTCAGCGAGAATGCAGCCCGCCGAACCCGCCCCGACGATGATGTAGTCGTAATTCATCGCAATGCTCCCGCGTATTTATCCACGCGCCGGTGCGGTATCGCGCACATCGGCCGGCTGGCTCGCCATCTGCAGATGCAGGCGCTTGCCCGTATAAGGCGAATGCGCGCGCACGACGTCCATATTCAGTTCGACGCCCAGACCCGGCGCCTTCGACGGAATGATGTAGCCGTCTTCCCACTGGATCGGCTGCTTGAGCACTTCCGCGTGGAAACCGCCCCACGTGCCGATGCTTTCCTGAATCAGGAAGTTCGGCGTGCAGGCCGCAAGCTGGATGCTCGCCGCTGCGCCAATCGGACCGTTGTAGAGATGCGGCGCGATCTGCGCGTAATAGACTTCCGCGAGCGTCGCCACTTTCTTGGCTTCAAGCAGACCGCCCACGCGCGCCACGTTCAACTGGATGATCGAGGCCGCGCCCGCTTCCAGCAGCTTGTGGAATTCGTATTTCGTGGTCAGGCGCTCGCCGGCCGAAATCGGAATGCTGGTGTGCTTCGCGACTTCGGCCATGGCGTCGGGCTGGCCCGGCGGCACCGGTTCTTCGAACCACAGCGGGTCGTATTTTTCGAGGCGCTTTGCCAGGCGAATGGCCGACGACGGCACCATCTGCCCGTGCGTGCCGAACAGAATATCGGCCTTGTTGCCGACAGCTTCGCGCACCTTGCGGCAGAACGTTTCGCAACGATCGAGCACTTCGAGCGAAAGCTGATGGCCCGAATACGCCGTGTACGGACCCGCCGGATCGAACTTCACCGCGGAGAAGCCCATCTCGACCATCTGCGCTGCGCATTCGGCGGCGAGATCGGGATCGTCGTAGTCGTACTCGCCCTTCGCGTTCTTCGGATACAGGTAGGTGTACGAACGAAGCCGCTCGTTCACCATGCCGCCCAGCAGTTCGTACACGGGCTTGTTCGCCGCCTTGCCGATGATGTCCCAGCAGGCCATTTCCAGACCGCTGACGATACCCATCATCGTGAGATCGGGGCGCTGCGTGAAGCCGCTCGAATACGCTTCGCGCCACAGACGCTCAACATGATGCGGATCGCGGTCGAGCAGATAGCGCGAGAACGCGTCTTCGATCGCCGGCACCATCACATCGGGATGGAAGGTGGCCGCGTAGATTTCACCCACACCCTGGATGCCACAATCGGTTTCCAGCGTGACGAAGATCCAGTACATACCGCCGAGGTGCGGAGGAGGCACCGCAACGACGTGCGTTTGCATTGCAACGACTTTCATGGTTCGAGCGTATTCAGGCAGTTTGTGAAGAGGAATGGCGATACGACATGCGCTTGAGCGCGAGCGCCGCGACACCGCCGAGCGTGCCGATCGCGGCAACGTAGGCGAAATAGAACTGATAGCCGAGCATGCCTGCGTAATGCTCCGTGAAATAACCGTTCAGGAGCGGCAGGAAAATGTCCGACGAATAACCGATCAGCGAAACCAGACCGATGGCGAGGCCCGTAATGCGCATGGGAATCGCGCAGTAATCGAGCAGCGTCCAGTAGAGGCCGCGAATCGCGTAAGTCATCAGGCCGATAAAGAGCACGACCGCGCCGAGCACTGCCATATTGCGCAGCGCAGGCAGGAAGATCAGGCCGAGCAGACCGGCAACCGCCAGGAACAGCGCCCAGATCAGCACGCGCAGATTCGAAAAGCGGTCGCCCAGATAACCGCCGCCGATGCCGCCCAGCGGACGCATCCAGAGCTTGAGCGTGGTGACCATGCCGGCCGCCACGACCGTCATATGCATCTCGCCCTGTTGCAGATACGCGGAGAAGCTATAGGTCGCCCAGAAGATCTGATAACCGCAGAACACGACGGCGGCCACGAGCCAGAGTTGCGGAATCGAGGCGAGCGTCATCAGATCGCGCCACAGCGCGCCGCGTGTATCGCCCTGCTTTTCAGCGCTGGCGCTGGCTGCTTCGGCTTTCGCGTCCTTGAAGAAACTCATGACCGCGCCAATGCCGATACACGTGAACGAATACATATAGATCACGTGGCGCAGGCCTGCAGCTTCGCCGCGTCCCGAGTTGGTCGCGGCGGCGAAGAGCGCGAGCGCGGCGGTCGCGAGCAGCGCTTCAATCAGGCCGCGTCCGCCATCGAGCAGACCAAAGAAGCGGCCCTGTTCATTCGCCCCCGCGATCATGCGCACGCGCTTGAGCACCGATGCCCAGAACGTCAGCCCGGTCGTCAGGCCCCAGCAGCAGAAGATCACCAGCAGCGCGTGAAACGACGGCGCGGTCGAATACCACAGCCCCAGCGCGCCCGTGGCGATCAGCGAAAAGCAGATCAGCAGACGCGGCGCGACGCGATCGGCCAGCCAGCCGCTCGGCAGATAGGACAGAAAGAAAATGATGCCGAGCACCGAATACAGGTAGCCCAGTTGCGCATTGTCGATGTGAAACACATCGAGCATGGTGGTCTGGTAGACCTGACGCAGATAGAGAATCGGGTAGATGGCGCCCGCAGCCAGCACGAGCAGAAACAGCTGGCCGTAGCGCTGCATCTTGCCCGAGGCAGTATTGATGGACGAGGCGTCGGCGCGCGGCGAGGCGGCCGGCGCAACGGGTGCGACCGGTTTGGCGATGGACTTCTGCAAGATTGTCTCCATACCGCTGGCTCGCTTGCATCGATGCAGCGGCCGGCGTTTCTTCAAGCGGGCATCCGTTGCAGCGGATACCCTTCACACGATTCGTTCAGTGATCCGAACGAATAAATCCGATAACCTAGAACGGCATGACGACGAGGCGCGTCTGCGTGAATTCGAGCATGCCGTGTTTGCCGTCGTCGCCGCCCAGACCCGAACGCTTCCAGCCTGCGTGATAGCCCTGATACGGATCGGCCGGCGTGCGGTTGACGTAAAGCTCGCCCGATTCGATTTCGTTGGCCACGCGCATCGCCGAGCGATAACGCTCCGTGTAAAGCACGGACGACAAGCCGAACTGATGGTCGTTGGCCATGCGCAGCGCGTCGTCGAGCGTCTCGTACGACAGCACCGGCAGCACCGGCCCGAAAATCTCGTCCTGCACGATCTCCATGTTCTGGCGGCAGGCGCTCAGCAGCGTGGGCGGATAGAAGTGGCCCGGGCCTTCTGGCAGGAAACCGCCCGTTTCGATCACGGCGCCATCGGCGACGGCGCGCTCGACCATCGCATGGATCGCGGCGCGCGCCTGGGCGCTCACTAGCGGCCCCATGCGTGCGGCGTCCTCGGCGCGGTCGCCGAAACTCACCGCCTGCATCTTTTCGCGCAGCAGTTCGACAAAGCGGGCGTGCACGGAAGCCTGCACATAGACGCGCTCGATGGCGGTGCAAAGCTGGCCGCAGTGCGTGGTCTTGGAGCGCACGATCGCCGCGGCGGCGGCTTCGAGATCGGCGTCGGCTTCGACGATGGCCGGCGTCTTGCCGCCCAGTTCGAGCGACGGCTTCGCGATGTTTTCCTTGCAGTAGTCCAGCACCTTGCGGCCGGCCGTCACGCTGCCCGTGAGCGTGATCATGCCGACTTCACGATGCGTGCAGAGCACCGCAGCCGTGTCGTGATCCATCGCCAGCACGTTGAACAGGCCCGGCGGCAGCTGCGCTTCCTGAGCGGCGCGCGCCACGTCGAACGCCGAGCACGGCGTGTTGTTGCTCGGACGCACCACCACCGCATTGCCGGTGATGAGCGCCGGGGCGATCTTGCGCAGCAGCGTGTAGATCGGGAAATTGAAAGGAATCAGGCACGCGGCGACGCCGATCGGCTCGCGCATGAGGATGAGGTTTTCGTTGGCGCTGTCGCTCTGGATCACTTCGCCTTCGATACGGCGCGCCCATTGCGCGTGGTAGCGCAGGATTTCGGCGGCGTAATGCGCTTCGGCGGTGGCGTCGGCGACGCTCTTGCCCGATTCGGCGGCCAGCACCGCGCCGATCACCGGCGAACGCGCGTCGATGACATCGGCAAAACGGGTCAGGATCGCGCCGCGCTCGGCGGCCGGGACGCGGCGCCAGCTGCGTTGCGCGGCGGCGGCGGCTTCGACGGCGCGGGCCGCGTCGGCGGCGCTCGCGGCGCTCACATGGCCGATCAGTTCGGCCGTTGCGGGGTTATGAACGGCGATGCGCTGCGCGTCCGTTTCGAGAAATGTCCCGTTAATGAAATTGTAATCTGCTCGCATGATGTGATGCCTGATCGTCGCCACGTCTGAGGTGGGCGCAGTATCACGCCGTCGCGAATCGGCGAAAAACGATTAATTGTCGAGGGAAGCATGCGTAAAACGCATGCTTCCCAAACGCCCGTCCAGCAAGGATTTGCCCTTACCGGCCGCAAGGATGCGCAACATTTCCCACGTCGCCATGCGGGTTTGACGGGGGCATTTGTATACACGTGGAAGGACTCGTAAGGCTTCAGGAATTCGCTGCTTTGATTGTTGCTTCATGCCAGGACGCTTGCCGCGAAGATTCCCTCGCCGCCACGGAACCTGCTTGCCCGTGGCGCGACGCCTGGGGCGGCCGCTGCGGCGGCGCGCGCCCTCCTCTTCGTTTCATTGTGCCAAGGAGGCCCCACATGACCAGCTCTATCGGCTCCAGTAACCTCAGCCAGAACGCGGCGCTTGCGCCACTGGCCAACAACCGCAACTCGAAACCCAGCGTGCTGCAACAACCGGCAGGCAATCTGGGCCAGCCGGCGGTCGCGCAACCCACCGCGCCGGTCGGCCCGCTCGGCCACAACATCAACACCACTGCATGACCCTCGTGTCGACTGCTGTGTCGTACTCCAAAGTATTGTTCAGGCTGATTGCAATGCGTATTTCCAGTGGTTTCGCGCGTATCGCGTCAGCGCTCGTGCTCGCCGGCCTTGTGCTTCCGCTCGACGGTTGCGCAGTGGTGGCATTTCCTTGCCGTGTGGCTTCGGCAACGCTGAAGATCGTGCCCGTCGTCGGTCATCCCGCGGCGATCCCGTTCGACGCGTGCGCAGCGGCAGTCGACTAAACGGAGTTGCACCATGAAACGGGCGTCGAGGTTCGTCTATGCGGCTGGTGCCATCGGCGCACTCTGCGCCGGCTTGACCGCCATGCCGGTTTGCGCCGAAGCGCCGGGCAAGACTTCGACAGTCGTGTCCGGTACGGTGATCGTCGCCAGACCGGCGGCTACGCAAAACGCGCCTAAAGTCGACCTCGAGCCCGTCCTGCCGAAAACGGCCACGCCGTCCACGGTAGCCGCTGCCCCCCATGCGCCGCAACGCCGCGCGCCTGTCGTGCGGGCACGCGCCCGCGCCGCCGTGCAGGACGATACGCCGTTCTCGTTTCGCGGCATCTCGCTGGGCATTACGCTCACCGCGCTGCGCGAAGCGAACATGATCCGCGCCACGCCGCACGAGAGCACGCTGCTTTGCGAAACCGACGTGGCCGGCGGCGATATCGGCATGATGCTCAAGAGCTATGCCAGTGCCAATGTGGCCTGCCGCTGGGCGCATCGCACCTCGAACGGCTGGGAGCCCTCGCTCGCCGTCGTGGCTGGCGCGCCCGCCGTGGATCACGTGCTGCGTTTCGCGCACGACGCGCCAGGTGAGCCGCTGCGGCTCTATGAAATGTCTTTCGTGGTGGACAGCATGACGGCTTTCGACCTGCGCGACCTGCTCGCTGCACGTTATGGCAAGCCGCACATGCATGGCAACGCCAATGTGCCGCTACTCGAATGGGACAACGCCTCCAGCACGATCACGATCTGCATGCTGCCGGATGGCGGACGTGCCACGCTGACTTATCTGTTGAAACCACCCATGCCGCGCCCCAAGGGCTTCGAGCGCGCGTTGAAGGTCAGCCAGTTCGACGAAGGCTGATCTGCCAGGCCACCAGGATAGCCACTCCAGCGAGCCCGCCACTACGCGTATCCCGATGAATATGATGAAATCTTACCGCCCTCAACACCTTCCGATTAAATCGGAATCCTTACTTTCCGGGAAGAACTGGAAAGCATTCAGCCTTTCGCGCCCCAGCCTTTCGCGGCCCGGCCTCGGCGGCCTGCTCGCCTGCGCGGCGATCGTCCTGCCGCTCGCCGGTTGCGCCACCAACGATTCGATCGTCGAAACGCCGATGACGCCGCCGCTCGCCGAAGCGCCGCTCAACGTCAACACGAGCGGCTCGATCTATCAGGCCGGCACGTCGCTCGCGCTTTACGAAACGCCGCGCGCGCAGCGCATTGGCGAAGTGCTGACGATCCGCCTGTCCGAAACGTATAGCGGCAACGACACCGCCACCGCCGCCGCCAAACGTTCGAGCGACATCACGGCCACGGCCGCCGATCAATCGACCGGCACGGCCGCACGTCTCGCGCGTCTGTTCAACATCGGTTCGGCATCGACGACCTTCAACGGCAGCGGCAATCACACGCTTTCGAGCGGCATGACCGGCACGCTGGCCGTCACCATCATCAGCAAGACGCCGACTGGCAATCTGGTGGTGTCCGGCGAAAAGATCATCGCGATGAGCGGCGAACACCAGCGCCTGCGTCTGTCCGGCATCGTCAATCCGAACGATGTCGAAGCGGACAATTTCGTGGATTCGAGCAAGATCGCCAATGCGCGTATCGAGCAGGTCGGCCACGGCATGCTCAACGATGCGACCACCGTGGGCTGGCTGCAGCGCATGTTCCTGAGCGTGCTGACGTTCTAAGGCGAACGCTGGGCGCGTTGAAGGCTGCTGGCAAGACAGATGGAAAAAGGGCGGTGCGTCGATTAAAACGCACCGCCCTTTCTATTTACTCTGCGTCGCCTTCGAGATCGGCGGCATATTCGCCTTTCTTGTGCTCGCCTTTATATTCGCTGTAGCGCTCGGCCACGCCCACTTCGCCGTCGGGCACGAATACATAGCCGTGACCCCAGACCGTCTGCAGATAACGCGGCTCGGAAGGATCGGTTTCGATCAGCCGGCGCAAACGCCAGATCGCCACGTCCAGGCTGCGATTGCGATAACGCCCCGCTTCGCCGTAGACGATTTCGATGATCTGCTCGCGCGAAAGAATCGTCATCGCGTGATTGACGAACAGCTTCAGAAACGCGAACTCGCTCGAACGCAGCGGAATACGCTCTTCGTCGCGGAACAGTTCGCGCGAGCGGAAGTCCAGTTCGAACGGCCCGAAGCTGAACGAGGCGCGGCTTTCCGGCGCGCCCGTTGCGCTCGCCACGCTGCGGCGGCGCATGACCGTGCGGATGCGCGCGGCCAGCTCGCCCGGATCGAACGGTTTGCCCACGTAATCGTCGGCGCCGAACTCCAGGCCGAGCACGCGATCGATCACCTCGTTGCGCGCCGTCAACATGATCACCGGCAGATCGTCGCCGCTCGCGCGCAGTTCGCGCAAGGCGCTGATGCCATCGACCTCCGGCATCATGATGTCGAGCACGACAACCTGAGGCCGTTCGGTACGCAGCTTCTGCTGCAGGGCGCGCGCCGACGGCAGCGCGGTAACGGTAAAGCCGCGCATCTGGAGATATTCGGCCGTGACGTCGCGCACGACGGGATCGTCGTCGACGAGAAAAACGTTATTGGTCATGCGCAGATCGTAAGGGACACTGCCACGCGCGGGAAAGGCCCCTTACCTTCCCAATCCTTTCCGAAACTCTTTCCGGAAATACGTGACACGAAAGATTGTGGAGAAATGATGGACGATTACTGCCCGGCCGATGCCGAGTCGAACGTGCTGGCGAGGCGCGTCTGATCGACCACCATGCTGTCGATCAGACCCTGCAGTTTCACCGCGGCGCTGGAATAGCGGTCGGTGCTCAGGCCATGCACTTCGTAGCGCGCCGTGACCGCAATACGGTTGTGCATGAAGATCGTCATATTGATGGTCGACAGATAAGCCTTGCTGTCGTCGCTGAAAGTCGGGCGGCCGAATTCGATCGACGCGTTATAGACCAGCCGGCCCTCGCAATTGGACGGCTCCGTGCCCGGGCTATAGAGATCTGAGCGCACGCCGCGCCGCGACAGCGCGTATTGCAGCGACGGCACGAAATCGGCCGCCGTGACCATCGGATTGATTTCGATGCAGACGTCGCTCAGATTCACAGGCCGGCCCGTCACGAATTTCGGCGACGAGTAATTCGACGCAACGGCATAACCGGCCTGAATCACGGAGCCGGTGGCGTCGGCGGCCGTGATCAGCGTCCACGCGCAGCCGTTGAGTGCGAGCGGCGCAGCGAGCGCCGCCGCGCAAAATAAGGAGCGGATAACGTTGGGCATGGAAGCGAAGGACAGAACGCGTCGATAGGCTGCACCGCGGACATCGCGGCAGGCTGCGCGCCGCGCGCAACCGGCTGGGCCGGATTGCACGGACGGCAGGACTCGACATGCATCATCGCGGCAAAGCGCGCTGTGCGATGGCGCGGACATCGGCCAATGTTGAAAGTGGCTTTCCAGTCCTTCGCAAATCTCCCTGCCGGTAAGCACTTTTGTGCAGCACCTGCGCCGGATGGCCGCAGATGCGTCGTGCGCGCAGTCAATCTCTTACCTCGCGCGCTCCATTTGAAATGTTTTGTAAGCGGCCTGGCAATCGCCCCGTTGAGCGAGGCTTTGCGCACAGGACGCTGCGCTATCGTTTCCTTGCGGCGAAATATGCCGTGGCGACGCCGGACGAGCCGCCTGTCGTCCCTGTCAATTCAACATCATCGTGCCTGACATGAACCGAGAAACGAAAACCCGCCGCGCTGACTTCACCCTGCATCGCGGCCTTGGCGCCGCCGCGCTCGCGCTCTTCGCTACGCTCGCCGTTTCGACGACAGCGCAGGCGGCGAGCTTCCATTGCCCGCACAACGCCTCGGCGTCGGAACGCATCGTCTGCACCGACCCGGCGCTGTCCGCGCTCGACGACAAGCTGGCCGCGCTCTATCGCAGCGCCGTCGACGCGACGCCCGACGCCACCGCGCTCGAAGCCGACCGCGTGCACCAGTGGCAGTGGCGCCAGCACAACTGTAAAGACAAGGCTTGCGTGACGGACTGGTACAACCGCCGTATCGCCGAGCTCGAAGGCGACTACCGTCACGGCCAGCAGGCCACCGCGCAACGCGTGAAGGACGGTGTCGTCGACCAGCATCTGGCCCCGACCGCTCAGGACGCCGTGCTGCAGATGAAGGGTATCGAACAGGCGCCGGTCAAGAGCACGGACACGAAGCACGACGACGCACAGGCCAGCGCCGAATCGCTGCGCCTGCGCAAGATGCCGAGCGGCGTGGTTGCCGATGCACGTTCCAAGCGCCTCGGCGATGCGATGGCCAAGCACATCCCCGCTGCCGCACCGGCTTCGAAGGCCGAAGCGAACGCGGATTCGGGCAAGGCTGTGGCAAACGCCGCGAGCATCGCTTCGATCGACGACGTGATCGCCAAGGCCGCGAAGCAGCCGGCCAAGCCAGCCGCAGCGAAGGCTTCTGATCAGACGAATGCGAAGACCGCGCAGACGGCGGTTCAGGAAGCGGCTGTCGCCGTCAAGTAAGCCGGGTTGAACCCCGCTTGTAAGTAAAGGTAAGAATTAGTCACACCGGGGCTATTCATCGAAACGTCGACATCAAATAAAATTTCACGATGAGTCCACACGTTCTCATCGTCGACGACGATCCGGTCGTGCGCGATCTTCTTTCCCGCTTCCTGCGGACCCACGGCTTCCAGACATCCGTACTGCACGAGGGCACGCACCTCGCGCGTCGGCTCGAGCGCGAGCGACCTTCGGTCATCGTGCTCGACGTCATGATGCCGGGTACCGACGGCTTGCGCACGCTGGCTGCATTGCGTGCGCAGGGCGACGACATCCCGGTCATCTTCGCATCCGCGCGTGGCGCGGTGACCGACCGCATCGCCGGGCTTACGCTCGGCGCGGACGATTATGTCGCGAAGCCGTTCGACCCGCAGGAACTGCTGCTGCGTATCCAGACTGTGTTGCGCCGTCATGGCGCCGTGCCGCCCAGCGCGCCCGAAGCGCGCGAGCGCTGCCAGTTCGGACCGTTCGAGCTCGACTTCGCCACGCGTTCGCTGCTGCGCGAAGGCGAGCGCGTGCCGCTGCGCGACAGCATATTCGCGCTCCTGAAGATCTTCGCGCGACACCCCTACCGCGTGCTTTCGCGCGTATTGATTCATGATCTGCTGCGCGAAGACGGCGAGCCGTTCAACGACCGCAGCCTGGACGTGCCGATCTGGCGTCTGCGCCGCGTGATCGAAGACGACCCGGCCCAACCGCGTTTCGTGCAGACCGTGCGAGGCAAGGGCTATGTTTTCGTGCCGCTGCGCGAAGACGAAATCGATGGCACTGCCGCCGCCGATGCCGACGCCGGTTCATGAACAATCCGCTGAACACGCTGTTTGGCCGCATGGCCTTGATGTCGGCGCTCGTGCTCTTCGTGGTGCAGGCGTGCTGGTTCGTCATCTTCGCGCCGCAGCCGCGCCGCCATGAAGTCGAGGGCTTCGAGCGCGGGCTGCTGCTGATGCTGCACGCGGCCAACGGCTCGATGCCCAACGAAGTCGAACTGGCGCCCGCGCTGCGCGTGCATCTGGTGCCGACCTGGAACATGCCGGCCGATGTGAAGCTGGCCGTGCCCACGCACGAACCGCTCGCCGATCTGCGCAAGCAGTTGCTGCGCGATCTGCCCGCAGGCACCGAAATTCTCGCCGATCAGCATCTGCGGCGCGCCGCGCTCTGGGTGCGCTTCGCAGGCCATCCCACGTGGATCGTCGCGCCCATCGATTTGCCGCCGCCGCCCAATCTGCTGCCGCAGGCCGCCGGCCTGCTCGCCATGTCGCTGCTCGTCGCGCTGCTGGCGATGTGGCAGATGCAACGTCCGCTCTCCATCATCTCGCAGGCCGCCCGTGCATTCGGCAGCGGCCATCGGCCCGCGCCCGTGAAGGAACGCGGCCCGCGCGAACTGCGCGACCTGATCGGCTCGTTCAATCGCATGATGAAGCAGCTCAACGAAGCCGACGACGATCAGGCCGTCATGCTCGCGGGCGTGGCGCACGATCTGAAATCGCCGCTGACGCGCCTCAAATTACGCGCCTCGATGCTGGGCTCGGACCGCGAGCGCCAGCAGCTTTATCGCGAAGTCGATTCGCTCAACGACATCGTCCAGCAGTTTCTGGAGTTCGCGCGCCAGAAGCCCGAATCCGGCCCGGAAGTGGAAGTGGATGCGCTGCTGCGCGAGCAATATTTCTCGGACACCGGCAGCGAAGAAGACACGCTTTTCAGGCTCGATCTGGGCGCTGGCCCGGCATTCAAGCTGCCGCGCACGCTGCTGGACCGGCTGATGTCGAATATCGTCGACAACGCGCTCGAACATGGCGAGCCGCCTGTGGAGATCGCCACGCGCCGCGAAGGCACGCAATGGCTGATCGAAGTGCGCGATCACGGCCAGGGCATTCCCGCCGACCGCGTAGCCGCGGCGATCAAGCCCTTCGTGCGGCTCGACGAAGCGCGCGGCGGCGAAGGTCATTGCGGACTGGGACTGGCGATCGTCACGCGCCTCGTGCGCAATCAGGGTGGTCAGTGCACCCTGTCCAACCATCCCGAAGGCGGGCTGCGCATCCAGATCGCGCTGCCCGTGATCTAAGGCTCAATTAGCCAAGACTCGATGGCCGCGTCAATTTGACGCGCGCCGATTTACACCACGAGACGCGCACGCAGGCGATCGACCGTTACCGAGGCCAGACCCAGGCCACTCTCCAGGTAACGGTTGATATCGCCATAGGAGCGCTGCAAAGCGTCGCAGGCGGCCTGCAGATAGCTGGCCTGTACGGGTGGCGTGAGATTGTCCGCGTCGATCGTGGTCGAGCGCCACGCGTTCGTCAGCAAAAAATCCTGCACGACGATTTCGAGCGGCACATTGGCGATCAGCAGCAGCAGCGCCGAAGCCCAGCCCGCCACGTCCACCGCACTACTTCCCACGATCAATTGCGGCCCCGGCGCCTCGGCGATATGTTCGAGCAGCGCGCCATAGGCGATGCACTGCATGCGGCCGGTCACGAATTCGCGCCACTGCGCCTGCATCGCTGCATCCAGATCGCCTGCCGTATAGCCCGCGAACGAGCGCGGTCCCGGCGTGCCGAGCACGTTGAGCGATACGCGGTTGGCGCTCGTCAGCACCGTATCGGGCGTCATGTCGTTTTCGGCGGGCGTACGCAGGTCGTAGACGCACGCGAAGGCCATGCGCTCCAGCGTGACGGCATCCACCGTGTTGGGCGTGAGCGCGTCGCTGCGGTATAACAGCGCACGTCGCACGTGGGCGCCGTCACTGGTCGAATAACCCGGCGCCGCGCCGCCGACATCGCGGAAGTTGGTCACCGAATTTACTACCGGCGAAGGCGCGAACTGCGGGCCAGTGCCGTCCGAATACTCCCCGCCACAGGCGCTCAACAAGGTGCTCGCGCAACCGCCGAGTGCCAGCACACTCATCGTGCCCTTTAGCAGCGCACGCCGCGGCGGGCTGGCAAGCCCGCCGCTTGCGCCGCGCGCCGCATGGGCGACACCGCCGGATACGGCACCCGGCAAACGCTTGCGCACTTGCCTGAACGAAGAAGAACAGGCGGAGAAAGGAAGAATCATCGATAGAAAGCGAGTAATGGTGCTCGCGTTCCGGCGAGCCCGCGGCGGCGAATTGATGCCGCGCGCGTAAAAAATGGAAAGTTGAAGTTTACCGGCAGATCGCCAGAAATGGGTTACGTCGCAAGACTCAGTAATAATCTGTATTACCTGGTATTGCATGACACGCGATGGCGACGCCATCATGCCCCGCCGAAAACGCCACGTCACGGACGTTTTCCGCCACAAATCTTTCCTTATCTTTCCAATTCAACATAGCTGGAAAGATCGTATGAAACCCCATTTTTCATCGCGCCTTTGCCGGCGCGGGGCGCGGCGAAAAGCCCTTGATTTCATTAACGAAACTTCCAATTACTTCCAAAATATTATTCTTGACGCTCAATCTCCCGCTTCTATAATCGCCCGTGAATTCAGGCATGGACGCCACGCTGTCTGATGCTCATGGGAGTGCAACGTCATGTACAAAGGCAGTGTCACCGAAGAGGCGCGCGAGGTCATGCGCGCAATCGAACTGATCCAGCTCGGCGCACGTATGCCCGTGCTGGAGAAAGAACTGAATCTCTCGAGAAACCGCCTGATCCGGCTTTATCGCGAACTGAAGGACGCCTCGCCCCCCAAGGGCATGCTGCCGTTCTCCGCGGACTGGTACTTCACGTGGCTGCCGAATATCCACGCTTCGCTGTTCTACAACGTCTTTCTGTATCTCAAGGACGAAGCGAAGTGCAGCCGGCTCGATGCGCTGACACGCGCTTACCGGCTCTATATCGAACATTGCGATTGCGCGGAAATCGAGCGCGTGCTCAGCTTCACGCGCGCCTGGACGCTGCTGCGCTTTTTCGAAGGCGGTCTGCTGACGCTGACGCGTTGCGGCACCTGCACGGGCCGCTTCGTGCGCCCGATTCGCGACGCCAATAAACCCTATACCTGCTGTGTCTGTGCGCCGCCCTCGCGCGCCGGTGTCACGCGCGCCGTACTGGAAAGCCGTAACCAGGAAAATAATGCCCTGTCGCGTTTTGCCGCAGGCGCAAACGTTGTCCCCGCACCCTTCGCAGCCTGAAAGCGCAGCGACGCCTTATGCGTCGTCGCTTTCGGCCTGTTCGAGCATGGCGCGAATATCGCCGGCGCAAAGCCGGCACGCTGCTTTGCTTTCCTGATTAAAATGCGCGGCCTGGCGCTGCTCGCAAATCTGTGCGGCCATTTCCAGCGCGTGCGTGTGCGCCGCCTGCCAGATTTCCCATGCAATCTGCGGGCCGCTTTGGGCGTATTCGTTATTGAGGTCGCGCTCGAGCGCTTCGGGCAGACGTGCATGACCCTGCACATACGCCGCGCGATACAGCGCCTCGAAAACCTTACGGCGCGAAGGCCGTTTCACACCCAGCTCTCTTTCTGTTGCACCGGCTTGCGGATGCGTAAGGGCTTATTCGACATTGGGCGTAGCGGCGTAACCATTCATACCGACATTCTGCCGCTACGCGCGCGCGAACGGGTCCCGGAATATCGCGCATTTCTCCGCGCTATTCGATAAGAGGATTGACACGCCGACGTGGGAACATGCCACCGTCGCGATAAAGTTTAACGAGGGGAATATGGATATCGGCAGTTTGGCGACGACGGCGGGCGACGGCGCCGCGTACGCCCGCAAGAGTCAGGCGGACGTCACGGCCACGGACAATAACGCAACCACCAGCAAGAATACGGGCGATAGCGCTACGCCGGCTTCGCAGGACGAAGCGGTGCAGATTTCGCCGCTGGGCTATGCCGCTGCATCGAAGACGGCGCCGGCTGCTACGGCAAAGGCGGCAACAGCGACGGCTGCATCGGACGACACATCGGCGGATAGCTCCGACGATGCCTCGACCGACGACGCCACCACGCCTTCGAGCGCAACGGTAAGCGACGCGCAGAACGACACCGGCGTGACCGAAAGCAGCAGCGATGCCGATGCAAAACCGCTGCAATCCGTGGTGTATGGCGCACTTGGACTCGGACGGCCCGACCTGCCGCCCGATTCGAACCATGCCTACACGCTGGGCCGATGGCTGGCCGCCGGCATCACCATCGGCGGGCTGATTTCGCTGTTTATCTGAAGCACGCCACGGTGCGCGCGCGAGTTTATTCGACCGAGTCGTGAATATCGGTTAGCCGGATCATATGCGGCTGCGCGCTCGACTCTTCGTCGGCATCATTTGGCGTGGGCGGATGAATGAGTGCGTCCAGCCGCGCGCGCGTGGCCAGAAATTCCGGTGAATTGAACTGCGCGTAACTGCGCGGTCGCGGCACCGGCACTTCGATCAATTCCTGCACCTCGCCGGGATTGGCCTTGAGCACCAGAATACGGTCGGCCAGAAAGATCGCTTCGTCGAGATCGTGCGTAATGAAGAAGATCGTGATATCGACATTACGCCAGATATCGAGCAGATGACGCTGCATCTTCGCGCGCGACTGCGCATCGAGCGCGCCGAACGGTTCGTCCATCAGCAGGATGCCGGGCCGGTTCGCCAGTGCGCGCGCAATCGCCACGCGCTGCTTCATGCCACCCGATAGCTGATGCGGATACGCATTGGCAAACTTCTCCAGCCCCACCAGATCGAGCCATTGCAGCGCTTCGCGTTCGGCTTCGGCAGCGCCTTGCCCACTCATACGGAGTCCGAACATCACGTTCTTTTTCACGGTCAGCCACGGAAACAGCGTGTAGCCCTGAAACACCATGCCGCGATCGACGCCAGGCCCGCGCACAGCCTTGCCATTCACGCGTACTTCGCCCGATGTTTGCGTTTCCAGCCCCGCGAGAATACGGATCAAGGTGGATTTACCGCAACCGGAAGGACCGATCACGCAGACAAACTCACGCCGATGCGTGGTGAAGCTGACATTGGAGAGCGCCGTATGTTCGCCTTGCGGCGAGGAAAAACGCTTCGTGAGGTTACGCACTTCGAGCAGGGGCGCACGCGCCTTGAGCCGCGCGAAGCGTTCGCGCACGGCATCGGACTGCAGAAGATAGTCGGGGACCGGCTGCGGATTGAACATGATGGCGTCCTTGAAAATAAAAGCGTGATGCAGGCGAAACGCGTGAAGCGCAATCACGCCTTCAACGGCCAGCGGCCAACGTGCGATCCCACGGAAAGAGCTTGCGCCCGAAAAATGCCAGCACGATATCCGTGCCCAGCCCAATGATGCCGATCATCATGATCGCGGCATACACGTTATCGAAATGCTGATAACGCGCCTGCTGCGTGATGTACCAGGTGATGCCCGAACTCGTGCCCACCAGTTCCGCAACGATCAGATAGGTCCACGCCCAGCCGAGCAGAATGCGCTGATCGCGATAGAGATCGGGCAAAATGCCGGGCACCACCACATGCGTGAGCAGTTTCAGGCGCGTAGTGCCCAGCGTCATGGCCGCCTCCAGCAAGCCGAATTCCAGCTTGCGCGTGGTGTTCGCGATAATCAACACCTGCTGGAACAGCGTGCCGATCACGATAATCGCAATCTTCGGCGCATCGTAAATGCCGAGTACCGCCACCATCAGCGCGCCGAATGCAGGTGCGGGCAAATAGCGGAAGAACTCAAAAAACGGCTCCTGCAGCCGCGCCAGCGCGCTATAGGTACCGCACACAATGCCCAGCGGCACGCCAAATAACGACGAAACCAGAAAGCCCCAGAAAATGATCTGGATGCTGTGCCAGAGGCTTTGATGCAGCCACACGCCGTCAGCCGACGCAGGCGGCGTCGTGAACGCCGTATAGAACGCGCGCAGCACTTCATGCGGCGCGGGCAGATACACGGGGTTCGCGGGCACGCCTGCGGGCAGCGCAGCGTTCGTCTCGCGCGCATGCGCCAGTTCATCGGCGAAAATGGCTTTGTCGATCCGCATGCCCGGCTGAAAATAATCGACACTGCCGGGCTGCGTGATCAACATCTGCGAGTGCCAGACGAAGGGCACATAACTCACCACGCACCATATGAGGAGCGGCACCAGAAACGAGCCGAGTCCCAACATCCATTTGCCGCGCGGCGTAAGCTCGCGGCGTACTGCAAACATACCGGTCTGGCTGATTTCGGCCATGGTGCTCTCCTCTTTTACTGCGCTCTCTTTTACTGCGCTCTCTTTTACTGCGCTTCGTCCGCTTTATTTCAGGGCGCCCGTGAGCGACGGGTCCACATAGGCGCTGATATCCTGCGGCGTCTTGTAGACCTGATACTTCACGTTGAAGGCGTCGGCGGTACGGCTTGAACCGTAAAGCGATTTAAAGCCATCGGCCTTCACATACGCCTGCTGCGCTTCCGGCAGCGTGAGCAGCTTCGTGCCTTTGAGCAGCGGCAGATATTGCGCGGGCGTCAGTCCCACGCGCGCCGACATGATCTTCACCGCATCGCCCTGCGTAGCCGGATCTTCGATGTAATGCACCACGCGATACCAGACTTTCGCGAGCTTTTCGTAATCGGCCTTATGCGCGGCGAGACTCACCGGGTTGACCGCGAGCACGTCGTAAATCAGGCCCGGTTCGTCGGCCGAGGTGAACACCGGTCGCGCGCCCGGCACCGCGCGCTGCGCTTCGCCCGCATTCGGCTGCCACGCCGCGATCGCCGCCACATCCGAAGACGCCAGCACTTGCGGCGTTTCCGTTGTCTTGGCGTTCACGAGCGTCACGTCACCCTCTTTCATGCCCGCGCGCTGCAGCGCGTCGAGCAGCAGCAGGTGATCGACCACGCCGAATTCCACGCCGATCTTCTTGCCCTTCAAGTCCTGAATCTTGCGCGCGGGCGGCTTGGCAATCACCATGTCGTTGCCGTTCGAATAGTCCGTGATCAGCGCCATCACGTTCTTCGCGCCATTCGCGCCCATCGTCAGCGCGTCGCCGTTCGTCACGAGTACGGCGTCGAGCTTGTTGGCGGAGAATGCGTCCATCGAGGCCGCGTAGTCGAACCAGTCGAACTTCACGTCGAGGCCTGCTTCCTTGAGCCAGCCCTTGTCGATGGCGACCTGCCAGGCCACCCAGCCCGGCCAGTCGCTATAGCCGATACGCAGCGGCGCGGCGTTCGCGGCCTGGCTCAGCGACGTGAACAGACCGGCGGCGAGCGCAGCGCCCGCGACGATACGAGCGGCCCAACGGCGCTTGGGCGTGGCGCCCTGAGCGAGCGTGAAGTGCGTGGTCTTCATGGCAGATCTCCAGGTATTGAATCGTGCAGCGGTGGGTTTTAAATCCGGTCTTATGGAATGCTTCATCAGGATTCCTGCTTTTCTTTCAACGTCTCGTTCGTAGCTGAATCGCGCTGCAACCACCTGCGCCAACCGCCGAACACGCTGATATCGGTCGCGCCCTGCAAGGCAACGCTTTCGCAGAGAAAGCCGTGCACGCCGCGGCCATCGTCGAGCAGCAAAGTGCCGATGCCGAGCGGCGCGGGAATCAGCGCGACGAACGAACCGAACTGCGTTGCAGGCATCTCCCATACTTCGACTTCGATCGCCGTGCCGCCCTCTGCCACGCGCACGAGACCGGGCTTTGCGCTTTCGGGCAGCGCGTAGAGCCGATAGGCCGGCGCCGTTTGCGTCGTTTCGACAAGGCGCGCGCCACGCGATGTCAGTTGGCCGTTGAGCGGTTGGCCGCTCAAATGCGCGCCCACGACGGCAACGCATACGTTTTCACTCGTTTCGCACGACACATCCGGCGCAATTTCGCCCAGCCATGCGCGGGCAATGGCGAGCAGTTTTGCATCCTCGTTGGCGCGGGCAACGAACGTGATCCCGAATGGTTTTCCCTCGTGCTTTCCGGTCTCGCACAGGCCCGCAGGCACGGCAAGCGCCGAGAGATCGAGCAGGTTCACGAAGTTCGTGTAATAGCCAAACTTCGCATTCACGCCGATAGGATCGGCCTCCAGTTCCGCCACGGTCGAGGTTGTCGGCGAAGTGGGCGTGAGCAGCGCATCGATATGCGGCCAGACACGCTCGGACGCCATCTTCAGGGTGGCCAGGCGGTCGAATGCCGCGAAGGTATCGGCGGCGCTCCAGCGTGTCGCACCGCCAATGATCGCGCGCGTGACCGGATGCAAGGCATCGGGATTCGATTCGTAGAACGGGCGGATTGCGGCCAGGCGCTCCGCCACGAATGGCCCTTCGTAGAGCAGGCGCGCGGTGTCCAGAAAGGGTTCGAAATCCACTTCGACGATCTGCGCTCCTTGCGCCCGCAACTTGTCGAGCGTGGTCTCGAAAGCATGCGCGTAAGACGCGTCGCCATAAAATTCGCGCTGTGCCGCGCGCGGCACGCCCAGGCGCAGGCCGCGCAGTGAAACGGCTTGCACGGGCACGCCTTCCCACGTGCGGGCGTAGGGATCGCCTTGCGCCGCGCCACGCGCAGATTCGAATACCGTCTGCGCGTCGTTCGCCGTGTGCGCGAAGATCGATACGCAATCGAGCGAGCGGCACGCAGGCACGACGCCTTGCGTGCTCAGCACGCCTTTGGTCGGCTTGAGTCCTATGAGGCCGTGGAAAGCCGCGGGAACGCGTCCTGAGCCTGCTGTATCGGTGCCAAGCGCGAATGCGGCCAGTCCCATCGCGACAGAGACCGACGAGCCCGAACTCGATCCACCCGAAGCATAGTCAGGGTCGAGCGCGTTTCTGCACGCGCCATAGGGCGACCGTTGCCCGGATAGCCCCGTGGCGAACTGATCGAGATTGGTCTTGCCGATGGGAATCGCGCCAGCCGCGATCAAACGCGCCACCACCGGCGCGCTTGTTTCCGGCGTGTATGCGTACTCGGGGCATGCCGCCGTGGTCGGCACGCCTGCGAGATCGATGTTGTCCTTGATCGCAAAGGGAATGCCGTAAAGCGGCAGCGTGGCCGGATCGCGGCCCGCGAGCGCATCGGCATAACGCATCATTTCTTCATGCGTCAGCGCACGAATCCAGATGTGATGCGGATCGTCACCTGCAGTGCGTTGCGCAATCTGCGCGACGAGTTGTGCAGGCGTCAGGCTGCCGTCGAGATAGCGCGCACGTAAGGCGGCAATCGTCATATCGGAGATCGTTGTGAGCGCGTTCATTGGCATGCGGCCTCCTCGCCGCCGACATCTTCGATTGAGGAAACGCACGCGATGGTTTCATCGGCGTCGACACGAATCACCATCAGACGCTGGCCTGCGGTAACGGCATCGCCTTCGGCGCAAGCAAGCGACTCGACCACGCCGCCGATCAGTGCCGACACGGTGACTTCCATCTTCATCGATTCGAGAATGGCGACGTCCTCGCCTTCCTCCACGCGATCGCCAGCCGCGACCAGCAATTTCCACACGCTGCCCGAGACATCGGCGCCAATTGCACGGCAATCCTCTGCGAGCGTGTCGTCTGCGTCCGCATGGCTCGCATCCTGCGCACCGGCTTCGCCTACGTATTCCGCCTGGCCCGCAACGCGCCAGCGTTCGCGCTCCGCATCGAACGCGGCTTGTTGCGTCGATTTAAACGCCGCAATCGAAGCGGATTCATCGTGCAGAAAGCGCTGGTATTCGCCAAGATCGAAGACCGATTCCTCGATACGCAATGCGCGCCGCCCCGCGATAAATTCACTGCGCCATTCCGCGAGTTCGGCTTCGCTCACTTCAAAAAAGCGGATTTCGTCGAAGAAGCGCAGCAGCCATGGCTGTCCTGGCGCGAACTCCGCCGTCGAGCGATAGCGATTCCACATCTGCACCGTGCGGCCCACGAACTGGTAGCCGCCGGGGCCTTCCATGCCATAGACGCACATATAGGCGCCGCCAATGCCCACGGCGTTTTCAGGCGTCCAGGTGCGCGCCGGGTTGTACTTCGTCGTCACCAGCCGATGACGCGGATCGACCGGCGTGGCCACCGGCGCGCCCAGATAGACATCGCCGAGACCCAGCACCAGATAACGCGCGTCGAATACGATGCGCTTCACGTCGTCGATACTATCGAGACCGTTGATGCGGCGAATGAACTCGATATTGCTCGGGCACCAGGGCGCATCCGGCCGCACGCTCTGCATATAGCGTTCGATCGCGATACGCGTCGAAGGATCGTCCCAGGACAACGGCAGATGCACGATGCGATTCGGCACACGCATGGCATCGATGGCGGGCAATTGCGCTTCCGCGCCTTTCAGATGGTCGATCAGTTTTTCCGGCGAGAGCAATGCCGGATCGAAATGCACCTGCAATGAACGAATGCCAGGCGTCAAATCGACAATGCCCGGTACGCGATGATCTGCGAGCCAATTCATCAACGCATGAACGCGAAAACGCAGTTTCAGATCGAGTACCGGCGGACCGTATTCGATCAGCAGATTGCGATCGCCCGAGCGGCGATAGACCACGGCCACGCCTTCATTTTCAGGCTCGCTGCGATAAAGCACGCATTCGTGGGAATCGGCTTGCACATCGTTGCGCGCGGGCACGAAACGTACGGTATCGCCCGGACGCAATTGACCGAGTTTCCAGAGTTCCTCGCCCACTACCGTGACCGGGCACACGAAGCCACCGAGACTCGGGCCATCCGGGCCGAGTATCACCGGCATATCGCCCGTGAAATCGACCGCGCCGATTGCATAGGCATTGTCGTGAATATTCGACGGATGCAAACCCGCCTCGCCGCCGTCCGTGCGCGCCCATTGCGGCTTCGGGCCAATCAACCGCACTCCCGTACGGCTGGAGTTGTAGTGGACGGTCCAGCGCGCTTCGTACAGCATGGCGATATCGTCGCGCGTGAGGAAATCAGGCGCGCCGTGCGGGCCGTCGAGTACCGCGAGTTCCCATGCGTGCGTCAGCGCCGGAATACGCGCCGCTGGCAGTGTCGCGCCCGCATCGCCCTTGGCCGCGCCTGGCGCGAGATGCAGCACATCGCCCTTACGCAGCGCACGGCCCGCATGACCGCCGAATTGCCCGAGCGTAAAGGTGGCCTTGCTGCCCAGATAGTCCGGCACCTGCAAGCCGCCTTTGACCGCGAGACAGGCGCGCACGCCAGCACCCGTCACGCCGCCGAGCTTCAACACACTGCCCGCGGTCGCGCGGGTGACCTGCCAGAACGGTACGGTCTGGCCATCGAGCGTGGCGGCGAGCGGCGCACCGCCCAAAACGAATAGTGTCTCGCAGTTAAAGCGCAGCGTTGCGCCGACCATCGTGAATTCCATCCCGGCTGCGTCTTCTGGATTGCCGATTAATTCATTAGCAAGACTGAATGAAAGATCATCCATCGGCCCCGAAGGCGGCACGCCCACATCCCAATAGCCAAGTCGCCCAAGCGTTTGCTGCACGGTGGTCTGCACACCGCCATCCATGACGTCGATGGTGTGCGGCGCGAACAGGAAGCGGCCCAGAAAGCCCGTCGTCTGCTCGCCGGCCGTGAAGGTGGACGATCCCACCACCGCGCGCAGATAGTCGAGATTGGTTTCGATGCCATAGAGTTGCGTGCGTTCGAGCGCGCTCGCGAGTTTCGCCAGCGCCGCTTCGCGCGTGCTGTCGGTGGCGATGATCTTGGCGACGAGCGGATCGTAGAAAGCGCTCACTTCGGTGCCCGCATCGACCCAGGTATCCACGCGCACATCGTCAGGGAAATCGACATGCGTGAGCAGACCGGAACTCGGCTGGAACTGCCGGTTAGGATCTTCAGCGTAGACGCGCACCTGAATGCTCGCGCCTTGCGGTTCGGTCACGAGTGAATCGAGCGGCGCAAGCGTGCCCTCCGCCTGCCGGATCATCCACTCGACGAGATCGACGCCGTAGACCTGTTCGGTTACGCCATGCTCGACCTGAAGCCGCGTGTTGACCTCAAGGAAATAGAACGCACGCGCGCGCGCATCGAACACGAATTCCACCGTGCCCGCATTTGCGTAATTCACCGCACGCGCAAGACGGATTGCGGTTTCGTGCAGCGATCGACGCTCTGCTGCGTTCAAGCCCGGCGCGGGCGTTTCTTCGATCACCTTTTGATTGCGCCGTTGAACCGAGCAATCGCGCTCGCCTAGCGCAATCACATCGCCCGCGCCATCGCCGAAAATCTGCACCTCGATATGGCGTGCATGCTCGACAAACTTCTCGAGGTAAACACCCGCGTTAGCGAAATTGCTTTGCCCAAGCCGCGCAACCGACGCGAAAGCCGATTCAAGTTGCGCAGCGTCGCGGCACAACGACATGCCGATACCACCGCCGCCCGCCGTGCTCTTGAGCATCACGGGATAACCAAGCGACGATGCCGCTTCGAGCGCTGCCTGCGCATCGGCCAGCAAGCCCGTTCCCGGCAATAGCGCAACACCATTCGCCTGCGCAATTTCGCGCGCCGTGTGCTTGAGCCCGAATGCCGTCATCTGATCTGCTCGCGGACCGATAAAGACAATACCGGCCTCTTCGCAGGCACGCGCAAACGCGGCGTTTTCGGAAAGAAAGCCGTAGCCCGGATGCACTGCTTGTGCGCCAGTGCGGCGCGCAGCATCGAGAATTGCCGCGGCATTCAAATAGCTTTGCGCAACGGGCGCGGGGCCAATGCAGACGGCTTCATCGGCGAGCATGACGTGCATTGCGTGACGATCGGCTTCCGAATAGACCGCCACCGACGCAATACCCAAACGCTTGAGCGTGCGGATCACGCGGCACGCGATTTCGCCGCGATTGGCAATAAGAATCTTGTCGAACGCCATTACGCCTCCCACACAAGCAGGTGCACCGGCGTGGGGTTATAGCCGTTGCAGGGATTGTTCAATTGCGGACAGTTCGAGATTAGTACAGTGACATCTTCTTCCGCGCGTACTTCGACATATTTCCCCGGCGCGGAAATACCATCTTCGAACGTGAGTTTCCCTAGCGGCGTCACCGGCACGTTCATAAAGAAGTTGATATTGCTGACGAGATCGCGTTTGCCTAACAGCGCGGCTGCGCCACAGGTGCAATGCGCGAGTGCGTTGAGATAACTATCGCGGCAGCTATGCATATGACGCTTGTCGAGCGCATAGCGCACCGTGTTGCTTTCGGCCGCACAGGCGCCACCGAGCGTGTCATGACGCCCGCAGGTATCCGCGATGATCGTCAGCATGGGACGACCGAGATTCGACATCAGCACGCTGCCCGCGCTCAGATAAAGATTGCGCTGCGCGCGAATGGTGTCCTGCGCGCTATAGCGTTCGGCCGGATCATCGCTGCGATAGAACAGCGTATCGACAGCCTGATTGCCTTCGAGATCGATAATGCGCAGCGTCTGGCCGCGCTTGAGGTCATACAGCCACGGCTCGCCGGCAGGCAGCGTGACATCGTGATGGGCATGGCGCTCGTCGAGCGCGCTTTCGATAATCGGCATGGCGGCTCCTCAGGCGAACAGGCGGTCGGTGTTGACGAATGCGCGGCCGTTTTCGGCACTGGACGTGCGGCAAAAATCGTCGGCGGGCGCGCAGGCATCGGCGTCATATGCGCGCCATGCAATGAGTTTCACCGGCTTCGGCGCATAGTCGCCTTGCGGATCGAGCGGATGCGGCGCCGTAGAAAACGCCGCGAGCGTATTCATTTCGAAACGCAGATCGATGGCCGCGCCAGCATGCGAATGGTGCGGAATGTATTCGAGCGCGCCATCGTCGCCCACCGCGACCTTGCTGAAGAAATTCACATTGGCGACGAGATCGCGCGCACTCAAACCATATTTCGCGAGTTCGAGAATGAGGCTGTCACGGCCGTTGCGAATCATGGCATTGCGATGATCCTGATAGCGTTTTTCGCCGTATTTGCGCGCGAAAAGCGCCGCATCGCCAACGCCGCCGAGCGGATCGTGCCAGCCCAGCGTATCGCCCGTGATGGACGCAATGACGCGACCCATATCGGTATGCAATGCGTGGCCGCGCGTGAGATGGGCGGTGTGCTGTGCCTTGAGCGTGTCCGCCATGTTGTAGCGTTCGAGCGGATCTTCCTGACGATGAAACACAGCGGCGAGATTCGCACCGCCTTCGATATCGACGATACGCAGCGTGAGACCGCGGCGCAGAATGCCGGACCAATGTGTGCCCGCAGGAATCACAGCTTCCCAGAGCGGTTCCTGAGCGGGTAATTGAGTCGGCGCGACTTCAGCGTGGAGGCTGGACGGCATGGAGGCTCCTGATGGCGAAGGGAATAAGCGTGAGAGGGCGATCAGACGACATCGCGACCTCCCGGGCTTTTATCCCTCCGTGGAGCCTCGGCACCGCCCTCGAAACGAAGGTGGGAGACGAGACCGGATTGCTCTCGGACCAGGCATCGGGCACAGGACTGAAACCAGCATCGTCCTGCGCAGCGACCGGAACCCTAGCGATCCTAAGATGATGCAAATTACTTCGCACCTCTCGCCAGGTCATTTAGCGAGATTTGTGCCAGTGAACGAACGAGACTCGCTATGCCTTGTGACGAAAGGGTTTTGCGGGCAATGTGCCCTGCTCGCTTTCGGTTCGCATACGCCCTATGTTGGTGATTCATGCGCTGCAGATGAACCGCGCGGCACTATTTGTGGGCGTAATTTTTAGTGTTTTCACGGCGCGACGCCGCAAATGTCGATGGCATGGCTGTTGCGTTCAATGCCATCGTTCTGAATCCGCTTCGAGATCGCCCATGTCCGCTACTCACCGCCTGCGCCAATTCCTTTATTCGATTTTTTCTGCGCGATTCATCGAATTGCAACGTCATGGTGCTAGCCCGGCGAAAAGCGATATGAGCAAGCGCGCCTGACGAAGCAGCTTGCCGATACCTTGATCGCCGGGTCTATCACCGGGCGCTACATCAGCTATCCGATTTCAGTTTTCCGCCGGTTGCCCAGGCGTCTTTCGCGATCTCCGTAAACACGATTTCGACGACCTCCGGCGGACACGTCAAGGCTTGGCGCACGACTGCTTCATCGCACTACCCGTCAGCACCAACTCACTGAAATCGGCGCGCTTTACTACGAGCGCTGCAAACGCGCACTGTATGAATTCGAACAGGCTGAAGCCAGTGCCGCCGAATTGCGCAGCAGCCCGCGCGGCAGACTGAAAATCGTCGCGCCGGTCAGCTTCGGCAGCGAAAAACTGGCGCCGGTTCTGGCCGATTATCTCGAACGTCATCCCGAAGTCAGCGTCGACCTGACGCTCGACAATGCGCCAGTCGACCTGATGCGCGAGGGATATCACCTCGCCATTCATGTCGGCGAAATCGATAGCGCGGATCTGGTCGCGCATCCGTTACACGCTTATCGGCGCGTTCTGGCGGCGGCGCCCTCGTACCTCGAACAGCATGGTCATCCACCAACGCCGGAGCAATTGCGCGAGCACGCCTGCCTTGGCCTGTCGTACTGGAAAAAGAAGGAATTCTTCTGGACCCTGGCGGGGCCGCAGCAGCAGATATGCCATGTGCCTGTCGATGGTCGTTTTAGCGCGAACGACGGCCGTGCATTACGCGCCGCGGCGCTGCGCGGCACCGGCATCGTGCTGCAACCGGAAATGCTGCTGGAAAACGATCTGGCTGAAGGCCGCCTCGTTGCCGTGCTGCCCGAATGGAGTCATGTGCCTACGCCGATGCATCTCGTGCATTCGCGCGATGTGCGACCGACTGCGATGCTGCGCACCGCTATTGATTTCCTGGTCAAACGCTTCGCCGGTGAATAGCAAGTTATATAGCGATGCGAAATGGTTTTGCCATTTTCATTTATCTCGCTTCGCATAAAAGACATCGCTATTTCACAGACTCACTATGCACGCTGATTGACGGGAAGCCGCTGCCACGCGGCTCTCGCATTTTCCCCTTGCTGCGTTGCACAAGCTCGCCTATACCACTAGGGCGTCGGCGGGGCGACGGCTCGCGCAGCCAGTCGAATGGACCTCATTGCACCGCACGATGCCTCATTGCAGCCAGCAGGCAAGCCGGCCACCGATGCCGGAATGCCATTGAAACGGGGGAGTCAGCATCATGCAACTCGGTATTTCGCCCAAGGTCGAAAAATTGGGCCGTTATGCGGTTCAAAAAGGCAAGAGTTCCATTTCCGGATTATCGTCCGGTGCATTCATGACGGTGCAACTGCATCTCGCGCATTCGGCAAGTTTCAGCGGCGTGGGCGTGATTGCAGGCGGTCCTTTCCGTTGCGCCGAATCGTTTCGCGGCGCAGCGCCGCTCGCCGAAGACGCCTACGTGCAGAGCGCGGAATACATCTGCATGAGCCCGCTCACGGCCGCCACGGGCCCGGATGCCAGCCGCCTCGCCAATCTCGCGCGCAGCACCGCGGATGCCGGCAAAATCGATGCGATCGCCAATCTGCAGGACGATCGCGTCTTTCTCTTTTCGGGTACGGAAGATTCGGTCGTGCATTCGACCGTGGTGAAATGCACGGAGTTGTTTTACCGGCAACTGGGCGTCAAGACGCTCACGTTCGACGGCACCGTGCCCGCCGGTCATTGCATCGTCACCAACAATCCCGAAGACTCGCTGCTGAAGCTGAATCAGCCGCCTTATATCAATCGCGGCGACGGCATGCTCTCACATGAAATCCTGCACTATCTCTACGACGATCTCGCTCCGCCGACCGATCGCCCGACCGGACGTATCGTGCGTTTCGACCAGCGCGAGTTCTTCGATAACGAAGCGCGTGCGAGCATGAGCGATTTCGGTTACGCCTACATTCCGCGTGCCGTGGAACTCGAAGGCAAACCCGCGCGCGTGCATATCGTGCTGCATGGCTGCAAGCAGGGTTATGGCTTCGTGAATTTCGTCAACGGGCGCGAAGACGTGCTCAATCAGGTGAGCTATGGCAATCGCTATATCACCACCACGGGCTACAACGAAATCGCCGATAGCAACGACATCATCGTGCTCTATCCGCAAGCCACGGGTTCGGATGGCACGGTGCAAAACCCCGACGGTTGCTGGGACTGGTGGGGCTATACGAGCCCTGATCCGCAAGCGCCCGATTACTACTCGCGCGACGCGATCCAGATTCGTGCGATCCATCGCATGCTGACCCAGCTCGGCGGTTGAGCGCGGCGCCGGTCATTCCACTTCTTTCGATGTGAGCCTTCCATGAATCAGATGATCACCGAACCGGCCGCGTTCTTACCGGCAGCGCTCGACCTCGCGCAGACTGCTCCCGCCGCGCATGCGGCCACGATCAGCGATTTCGCGCGCGCGCATGTGCTGTTGCAGGGCTGGGCGCAACGCGCCGCCATCAATGGCGCGGATACGACCAAACTGTTGGCCTCGGGCATGCTGTTCGTATTCGCGGGCGAGTTGCTCGACATGCAGCGCGCAACCTATGAACGCTTTATCAAGCAACAGGGCGCAACGCTCGAAGACTGGGTCGAATGGGGCCATCAGCGTGCACAATTGCGCGGCGCGAATACCATGACGAAGCTGATGGAGCAGGAGATGAATCTGGTTGGCCGGATCGGCCAGATCTTTACGGATCAGTTCACCAATCTTGTGGCGCTACAGGAGAACGTGGAAATCGCTTATGGGTTCTGGCTGAGCCAGAAGCTTGGCGGCGCATCCACGAGCCGCGTGGCGGCCGCTGCGTGGTCGGGGCAGGCGCAGGCGGTTTGAGGCTGGCGACACACCCTCGCAGAAAACTGGATACAACGCCGCCGGCAACCTTCTATGCCGACGGCGTTTTCTATTGCGCTCTCTTTCTTTAAACGCGTTCGCGAGATTTGATCCGATATTGCCGATTGTGAATTTATTTTCATCTTCGCGCGCATCCCGCTGGCGCGGGGCACCGGCCTGGATGAATTTCTCTTCATGTTGATGCTGGGGTTTTGTAGCAAAGCCTCCGCTATCGTGCGTTCCGTGGGCGCTTCGCCCTCCTCTGATATTTAAAGGAACGTCATGAAGATCGCTATTCAATTCGGTATCGCCGCCACGCTGCTCGTTTCGGCTCTCGCTCACGCGCAATCGGCACCGCAAGCCTCGCATCAGGCTGGCATCGCAGCGCAAACCGCAACCCAGATCCAAACCGCCGACAACACGTGGGTGCCGCCTTATGGCCAGCCCGTCGCGCAGAAAACCCGCACGCAGGTCTATCAGGAACTGATCCAGGCCGAAAACGACGGCCAGCTGGCTTATCTGGATTCGGTGGTGTTTGCGCATTCGTGATGGTCCACGGGCGCGGGTGGGCCTATGCGATGTATGCCCTTTTTGCGCAATGGGCTATTTCAGCCATTCCCGCTACGGCAGCCGAACTATCGGTGCCCGCCCATCCCGCCGCCCGAACCCATTCTGACGCTTGACCCGCTACCGCTGAACGACGAGCCTTGCATCGTGGCCACCGCATCGCTGGAACTCGACTGGCTGTCGTCCAGCAGAAGATCGCTCGCGCTGTTGCGATTGCGCCTCGGGTTCGTGCCTGTGGCACTCGAACGAAGAGCCGTATCGAACGCTCCCAGCCCACTGGCGTTATGCGCCGGCTGTCTGTGCGTGGCGTCTACGTTCACCGGGGGATGCGCGCCATAAACGTATCCCTGCTCCACACCCACCACCAGGCTCGCGCCAACGGCGCCGCAACCGGTGCTGATCACCGCGGCCTCCTGCGTGAACGAGCCCATCGTCCCCACCCCCATCGACATCTGACCGCTCACCGCCACCGGCGCGCATTGCGCCGCGACGAAGACAATGCCGCTCTCCGGCACGATCACATCGACGAACGTCGTCCCGCCGATAACCAGGCTGGCCAGTTTGCCCGGCGCAAGCACGCCGCCCTGTGCAGCGCCGGTCGTCACGAAATCGATATCGACCGCAAAACCCGTCAGCCGGTTCGCATGCGCGGGTAACGGGACGGAATATGCCGCATCACGCGGCCCATCGTCGATACCTGCGAAGTGGCCGCCGCGAGTCGTTATCCGAAAGCCGAGTCCAGGGAGATTCGTCGCATAGACCTTGCCCAGTCCTGCGCTCACATCCGCGGGTGCCGATACACGCAATTCGCGCACGTTCTTCGAGCCATTACACGTGAACGGAATGTCGCTGACGATCGCGGCATGCGTCGAGCCAACCCGCGTTCCCACCGGCGCGTTGAGCGGCACGGTAATCTGCACGGGCGCGAGCGGCAGGACGACGGCAGCCGGCTCGGCGGTTGGACGGCAATCGGCGTGCGCCAAGGTCGAGCCGCAACAACTCGCAAGCAATGCCATTGCAAGCGTCAACCCGCGCGCACCGCGGCATGCATACGATTCGATCAGACGGAGCATCTTCGGAAAAAGGTCAATGAAGCTGACCGATTTTACGGCACCGTCGATTCGGTGCTTCATGTGCCGTTTTACCGATTCTTACCGCAGCATTGTGGTGAAAAACGTGCGGAACGCAGGGATTGAAACGGCATACTATTTGGCTGGCGACTCCGGCTTTTCCGGAAAGAGCAACGATTTATAAAAGTCGGTGACACGTTCCAGATAGGATTTATCCGGTTCAGAGCCGATCTTCTGCATCCACCGCGTATTCATATAGTTTTTGATAGCGACAAATCGGCTCCATGCATCTTCGATTTCGCTTTCCGCCATACTGTCGTGCACGTGCTTTGCGAACATCGGATACATCGTTTCGACTGCGGGCTGGCGCTCACCAGGAGTGTTCCAGAGCCAGAATAATGCCTGCGCCTCCGGGTCCGTGTTGAACATCGAGGCAGGGACCTTCCCGTCGATCTGCTTCATGGCCTGCGCCTGATCGAACGACGGCAGCGTCTTCGTACCATGCTGCTTGAGATAAGCAATTTCGCGCGTGAGTTTCTCGTAGCGACCGTGGGCCAGCGGATTCGTGACGCCGCCAAACACGCCGCTATTACGCTGTTCGGCGGCCGCACGGTTCTGCGGCTGGTCGTACCACATGCGCAACCACTGGATATACACGACCATATGCCCCTTGAGCTCGCCCTGGATGCTTTTGGGCAGATCGGTGATCACGACAGGACGTGGTGGCGCAGCAGTATCGGATGGATGGCAGCCGTCCAGCATATTGGGCGCGGGCGTCTTCGGATTCAGGAAATCGAGCGCTCCCGTAGCGGGTTTCGCTGCGGACGGCAAACCCATTGGACCGTCAGGACCCAGGCTCGAAAGATTGGGAATCTCGCGCGTGACCGCCACGAGTTTTTTCACAGTCTGGCGGTACGTCAACTGGAAATCCTCGATTTCGCGCGGCGCGAGAATTTCTTCCTGAAGGTCGATATCGATAGCCGCGAGATCCTCCAGTTTCGGCATGGGAATCCCCGCGCCATAGGCGCGGTAGTACATCATCTCCAGCGGCACACGCGCCAGCTTGTCGGACAGGCCCTCCTCGCCTTCGACCGCGCCGCCGCCCACATCCACTTGCGCCCCTGGAAACAGGCGCTCCTGGCGCGGCCCGCGCATGTCCGCGGGGTCGACACCCAGCATGGTAAGTGGCTTGTAAAAGCGCAGTTCATGCGCCGCCGCGTAATGCACGCACTTTTCGATCTCCGGCGAAACAATCAGATCCGACGACACCTCATTGCTCATCGGTATATAGCCGGTCAGCAGGTTGTCGTCGAAACGATTGGTAACGCAGTCGAATAAGCCGACGAACTTGATCTTGACCGATACGCCGTCGTATTTCCCGCCCTTGCAGACCTCTTCGAGCAATTGATTTGCAAAGGCCAATGCGAGTCCGCCGCCCATGTCGTAGCCAAACAGCGCAACATGAATCGAGTTGAGTGTCGAAGTCTTTTTCGCCGCCGCGACTGCGGCCTTGAATTGCGCCTCGGCGGATTTCAATCGCGTGTCGACACCGGTGTTGAAAAGCGCGGCGCCCAGCTTCGTGTCGCGCAAGAGCTGGAACGATTCCGCAAATGCGCCAGCCGTCTCCTTGCCGAGTTCCTTGGCCAGTTGCTTCGGCAAACGATAGGGATATCGCAGCGCATCGCGGTAAAACTGTTTCCACTCCTTGCGCACGTACCGCATTGCACGCCGGCCCTGCGAAGCTGGCTTGGTCGTCGTACGCTCGATCTCTTTCGCGGCCTTGCTCGCGCCGCCCTTCAGCCGGTCGTACACGCCGTCGATCGTCGAACTGACACGGCCGCCCAGCGACGCATCCTTGACCTTACCGCTCTTGCTCCACTCTTCCTTGAGTGCATCTTTCAGCTTGTCGGTCGTCAGCGCGTCGCGCTTTTCCTTGGCCTTGTCTTCCAGCGTGTCCGTTGCCCTGTCCAGCAGCACCGCCTTCAGCGGACTGTCTTCCGGGTCGTAATCCGCTCCCAGACCGGGATAGTAGAACTTGCGCATGTTCTTGCCCGAATCGTCATTCAGCGCGTCGAACAATTTGCTGATATTCGTTCGAGGTCCGTATCGATCGCTGAAGCCAAAGCCGTCAAAAAAGAAGCTGGCCCACAAGACGTGTTCGCACGCCGGGCAGATCTGCTCGGCTTCGGCCTTCGTGCGGTAAATCTCGGCGGAGGCGGCGTCTTTCTTCAGATTGATCTCGGCCATGAGGTCTATTTACCCGGCGTAGGTGGCAAAGTCGGCGCGCCCATATCGTCGACCCATTGAAGATCGGCCGTGCCATTCTTTCTAAAATAGACACGCAGATACTGCGCATTTTCCGACTGAGGCTGCGGGATCGTGACGTCGATGGTCCTGCTTTCCTGCGGCACGCCGTTATCCCTTTCGGCCTTGCTTTGCGCGAACTTCCAGTACAGCTTGACCGTCTGCCCAGGTGTCACGGTGCAGCCGCACGCAAAACCGCCTCCGCCGCCAAAATCCTGCCCATCGCTGCGCCCCGAAGGATTGCCGAAACAACCGGACTGATGCGCTTCGTCCAGCCAGAACCGGTTCAATTTGCGTTCGTACTCGTTGTAGCCCGTCACGCACACCGTATGCTTGTGCGACAGCAATTCATCGCTGTGCTTGCCACATGCGGCCAGCGGGATCGTGGCGAACAGCGCCACTACAATCATCGACTTACTGAATTTCATCAATACCCTCTCAAACCTGTTGCGCATCGCCTGGCGCTTTCTGCAATGGCGGCCCATACCGATTCTGTTCCGGCTCCCCGCCGACAAAACCATTCGCGCCGATCGCAATGAATGGCCCGACAACCGGAACCGCATGAATGAAGACCCACCATCCCGACTTGCCCAGGTCATGCCAGCGCCGCACCGACACCGCCGTCAACAGCCAGAACATCAGGACGATAAACGGAATGCCGACGATTGCCGCGAAAACCTCGGTGGCCGGCAGATCCATCAGCACATCGATCATCGTCGCAACGATCAGCAGCGATACTGTCACGCCCCACCATTGCAGGCGTCCCGAGCGTCCATTGAACGAAAACAGCACGCGTGGGTTCATCTCCGAATCTCCGCGTCAGCAGCGTGAACGGCTGGCTGCGCGTGGCGACCGGCAATGCCATCGTGTACAAGCTCGCATAGCGCGTCGAAATCGTTGCGATAACAGCCGATCGCGTCGACGATGAAACCGGCGATTGCAGGGTCTTCCAGCGACGTGCCCGGATACATCGACATCAGTGCGCCCAGCCGATAAGCCAGTTGCTCGTGCGTTGCGTGGTCGCTCTGCATCTGCTCATCGAGCAGCGCAAACAGCGCGACCATCTCACGATAAATCACGAACGGATCGGCATCGACCGCGATGCGGCCATGACGCCGCAATTCGCCGAGCACCGCATCGACACGATTGCCACGCTGCAAGGCTTCGAGTTCGCACCGCTCGACCCGCGGATAAAAAATGCGCTCGCGCCGGCGCGGATGCTGTTCGACGCCAATCGCGCCATCGCGGCGCACGTAGGTCCACGACACGCATGGCGAAAGCAGGGCTTGCCAGCGCGCCGCAGACAATGCGCTCGCCAGCGTCTGAAACACCGCCGCGTCGTAAAAGCGCAGCAGGCCATCGCGATGGTCCGGCAAGGCCACACGCGTTCGCACACCCAGCCGTGGAGCCAGATCTGCAAGCGGATACGCGCTCACCAGCGCGATAAACGCAAACGGCCGGCGTTCCAGATGCCGCTCGAGCAATGCCCCGACATGCGGCGCGTGATACTCGCAAAGCAGCGCGCACACTTCCGGGTTGGTCGATTCCGGCTGCCCGGCAAGCAGATTCACGACACCGCCGCCCTGCACGAGCCGCTGCCACGGCGCGGCATTGATCGGCAATTGCGAAGCGTCGCTCAGCAAATAACGATACGTGCCCGCAAAACTCGCATGCTCGTGCGCCGCCGCGCGCTCCCAGGACTGCAACAAAGAAGTCATCGTCGTCACCCGCGCGTAGCAATGGCTTCGTGACGCAGTGCGAGATCGCGCATGCAGCCAACGCATGCTGGTTTGTTCAGCGAGGGCAACTGCACGTTCGCTGAACGCGGCCCCGTGAGCGTGTGCTGCGCGGCGTGGAAAGTCGCCTTGCCCGGCGCACCGATCACGATGTCTTTGCCCTCCATCTTCAGATAGGCACCGGCAGCGCTCAACAGCACGCGTTTGGGCGTCTGCACGGCCACGCTCGCCTGGGCGCTCGACACGGTAAGCGTCTTGCGTGCGCTGGCTTCGAGTGTGCCGGCATTCTGCGCCTGCAGCGTGAGCGCACCCGTGGCCGCATGCAATGCAATCCCCTGCGCGCCAACCGGCCGTTGCGCGCCCGATGCGCCGAGCGTATGAAGCGCGATGCCCTCTTTCGCGACGATGCTCGCCTTGCCCTGCGCCGTCAGTTGAACGTCCTGTCCGGCGCTCAATACGGTCGCTGTGCCGGACGCCCAGATATGGCTTTGCGCGCTCATCGCTGCCATGCCAGCGGCTGCGTGCGCGACCAGATGCGGCTCTTGCCACGCACATGCGCGTCCCGCGCCGCCTCCTGATGCATTGCTCGAATCGCTACGCTCCTTGTCTGCACCGATCGATGTCTGGCTGTCACGCAAACTCTCGATCGCCGGGAGCAGCGACGCGCTCGCCGCGCTTGCGGCGGCATCGCTCACAGCGGCCCCGGGCTCCGCGCCCTGCTTGCGCGCGGCATCGGCGAGACTCTGCAGCATCTGCTGATGCTGTGCCAGCACCTGGCTCGCAGCGCTGGCGTCCATCTGGTTTGCGCCGGCCGCCGTGCTGATCAGCAAGCCCGCTCCGCCGCGCAGAGCGCCCGCAGCCTGGGTCGAAAGCTCCACGCCGTAGCCGCGATCGGCGCGACGCTGGTTGTCCTCGACCTGCTTGATATGACCGAGCGTGAGGCCGCTCGCGTGATCCGTGGTGTAAAGGCGCGCGCTGGACTGGGCCGCCGTATCGTCGAGCATGAATTGACGATAACCGCCGGTGCCGTTCTGGCTCACGCTCATATCCTGTGTCTTGAAGCCGCTGAGCACCTCTGCGTGATCGTTGCCCGCGAACCATGCGGACGCATTGCCCGTGCTGCTGCCCGGACCGCCCGCCTGCGCATTGTGCTGGGCGTGGGCGTTGCCTGCGCCGTTGTAGAGCGCAGCCACCGCGACCGGTCGATCCGGCTGTCCTTCGAGCCATTCGGTCCACACTTCCTGGCCGACGCGCGGCACGCTTACGCCGCCCCAGTTATCGCCGCCCACGGGCGTGAGCATACGTGTCCACGTCCCCGCGCCGTGATCGGCTGGTGCGTTCTCCTTGCGCGGGTGCGCTTCGCGACTGGCGGCATTCTGGCCGCGCTGCGCGTGATGCTGGATACGAATGCGATGATCGCGGTCGGTGTGAACGGGATCGCCCGCGCCGACGACGATGGCCGTCTGCGCACCCGGCACGATCGCCACCGGATGAGCACGGCCGCCATGACCGTCATTCGTTAGCGGACGATAAGCCTGTTCGAATGGCAACGCCGTGAAGCGATTCTGATAGACGCCGTCTCCCTGCGCGTCGTTCTGCGCGTCGTTCTGCGTTTGCGCCTGCATGGCGGTTTGCATGACCGCGCCAAGCTGCTGCGCGATCGCGCCGTACACATCCGCGCTCACATTCGCGTGCGCCTCGTGATCGACGCGCAGGCACACGAACGGGTTTTGCGCAGACAGTGTCGGATGATCGCTGATCGCAAAGTGCAGGCCCGCGCGCAAATCGCGCCGCGTGCTGCCGCCTTCGCAACGCCAGGCGGCGACACGTTGCGCATCGAGCTGGCGCTGTGCCTGACGATCGCCGATCGCGGATGTCTGATACGCGTACGGCCCCGCCACGTCGCGGTCCTCGCCGGGCACTACTGCACCCGTCGCCTGCGCGAGCGTCGCGCGCGTCGACAGGCTGCGATGGTCCCAGCTTGCCCGCGCCACGCTGCCGATGCGCCAGCGGCGCGCGTTGACGAAGTGCTGGATGGCACCTTGCGGATCGCCGTCGCTGCTTTGATGAAAGCCGATTGGTTCCGGCTCGGCCGGTGTGAAGCGCAGATTCGAATCTGCGAGGACGAGCGTGTGCTTGCCGAAACTGCCCGACGCGTGATCGGCCGCGTGCTCGAACCAGTAAAACAGGCCCTCTTCGGCCCAAAGGCGCTCCAGAAAGGCAAAATCGGATTCACCCGCTTGCGCGGTGAGGCTGCGCTTCGCATAACGCGAAGCGTCGTCGAGCGACCAGCGCCAGGCGGGCGCAACCACACCGCTCGCGTAATGGCCGAAGATCTGCTCGGTGATCTCAATGACGCTCGCGTCCTGGAAGTTGTAGCTGTCCACGCGCTGCTGAAGAAGCGCGAGCCACGGCTGGACAACGAGTCGCACGCGCGCGAGCCCGCCGTTATAGCCATCGAGTTCGGCGGCGAAAACGTGGCCGTGAAATGGGCGTCGTGCATCGAGTCCTTGCGCCGCCTGCCATTCGATCAGCACAGGTGCGCCGATCAATTTTTCCAGCGGCAGGTCGGGCGTTTCGGTCAGAGCGGTCAGCTCGAAACGGAAACCGCCGCCGTCGAGCGACTCCCAACCTTGCAGGTTTTCGGCGACGAGCGTGTTCTGGCCGAGCGGTGTCGTCAGCCAGAGGAAGCGGTCATGCTGGGACCAGCCGCCGAGAAAAGCACGGATCAGATCAGTAGTGTTCGACATGGTGTGCTCTTGCGGTACGCATCGCGATATCGATTGCCTGCTGGATTGCTGGAGTCATGGTCGGGTTGTATCGCTCGAGCATGAGTACTGCTTCTTGCGCTGACGCTCGATACGCAGTCCATTACCAGGCTTTCGCCAGGCGCAAAAACCACCCGCGTAAATCGGACCGCCTTTGTTATCCCTCGTCGAAATGCCGAACGTGTAGAGCATTCCGCTGTCGAGCGGCTTCGGCGGCGTGACGACTTTGGCCCCGTCGATGGCCTGTCCATAGACAATGCAATCGCCGTGATGCAATATGACCGGCGGCGCGCTTTCAGGTATTTCGACTTCCCAGTAAGTTTCGACCGGCGTCGCAATACCCGTCGCACGTACGACGCCAATGTCGGCCAGTTTCACGGCGTCCTGCATATATTCGTCATCCGAAGCAAAGCACAGTGCTGGCTTGTCGCCAACTTGCCGGACGTCGAGACTCACTACGACGAGTTGACTCGCGCAAGCAGATGTCAAAAAGGTGCATACCGCCAGCAACGCGGCGCTATTTCGGAAGATTCGCTGCATCTTTTGGGTCCTTGAATAACGGCGCCAGTACTTTTTCTAATTTGTGGTGATCGGGGAACGGTGCATCATGAATAGCCGCCCTCAACGTCTTCGCGATAACAATCGCGTAATAGTCGGCCACGATATTGCCCTGCTGTTCCATATTGAAATCCCCGAATACCTGTCCGGCCTCGATGGTGTAATCGTAGGCGCTGCCGAACCGAAGTCTGACGAGAATGCCATGCCAGCGCACGGCATAACCCATCTGGAATTGCCAGACATGTGTCATTTCATGAAGGAACCATGACCTCTTCTGGATAAACTCACCCTGAGGCAATGAGAAATCCTCTTCATAATCTCCTTCAAGAAAATACATCTCTCCATTCGGCGTAACAGCCGTTCTTTTGCTCTGCAGGTTAAACCAGAAATAGCTGCCTTTATGAACGCGCACGCGGCTGTAGTCGATGCCATCCTGAAAGATCAGCTTCGCCATCTCGATCTCGCCTTGCGTCAACGCGCGGCCTTCGCTGCCGACTTCGACGGATTTGACCGAACTCCCCACCTGCGCATCGTTGGTCTGAATATCGGCAATCGGCACATTCACGGCTTCGGGCGCTGCCGCCGCCGTTCTCGAGCAGCAATCGACCGTCTGCGCGGGCGTGAGTGCTGCGCTCTCGATCTTCACGGGCTGATCGGTGACGATGCGCTGGGTCCGGCCGTCGTCGTCGGTCACACCGGAGACGGTCGAACCATCGGCCAGTTTGAGCTGATACGCGACCTTGGCCAACGGGTCCGCCGATTTGCTGACAAAGCGAATCTGCTCGTCATACACCGCAAACGGCGCGAGCACTGGCAACCCAGGCAATTGCACGCTGTCCGAGGCAGCGCCCGGAAACGGATGTCCTGCCGCTTTCACTGAAAACTGCCCCGGCGTCTCGACGATGATATCGGCGCCCTTGATCGTGATGCGGTTCTGGCCTTGCTGCAGCACGATGGCGTCTTTCGCAAGCACATCGACGCGCTCTTCTGTCGACGTCACGCTCACGGTCTGATCGCCGGATATTTCCATCGTAGACGCATGCGCCTCCACGCTCACCGGCCCCTCTCCCGCAATCGCCTTCACACCGCCCGCGACGCTGTAGAAGCTTGTCGCATCTCCTGACGCGGCCGCCACCGTCGCCGCCGCGCCAACGTGGGCGTCTCCTTGCGCGCTCACGTGCACGTGCTGCGCCGCGTAGGCGACTGCGCTATTGGGCGTTGTCATCGCGATGTTGTTCGGCGACTCCATCAGCACCGCTGGCTGCGCGAAGCGCTCGACGGCCTTTCCGCTGGGCTGCGCCGTGCTCTGGCCATTCACGCTGCCCGTGTATTTGCCGTCCTGCGCCGGATCGATCGACTTGAGAAACGCACTTTGTGCCGCATTCGCGCCGAGCCCCAACGCCTGCGCGCCGAGCGCCGCCGTGTCGAGTTCCGCGGATGCATCGACGGCATTCTTCAGTTGTCCGATGCGTTCTGCGGCATCCATCTGCGTCGATACACCCTGACGGCGCGCCGTGCTCGACATCAGCACGCCTTCGCCCGCGCGCACGACGCCCCAGCCCTGCGTCGCCAGTTCGAAGCCTTCGCCGCGATACGCGCCGCGCGTCGCGCCTTGTTGCTCGATCAGGTAGCCTTGCGCGAGCGTGCTGCTCGCGGTCGCATTCGTCAACTCGTGGCGCAACTGTCCGGGCGCATCGTCCATCACCCAACGACTGCCGCTCTGGCCGTCGAGCGTTTGCGTCTGCAGGCCCGTAAGCGTGCCGGAATGATTGGCATCACTCCCTTCGCCCGCCGCGAACGGCGGCTGCACGCGCCCGCCATACACTTGCCCCAGTACGACCGGCAAATCGATGTTGCCCGATTCGAAGCCCACCGCCACTTCGGCACCGACGCGCGGCGTGAACGCGTGGCCGAAGTTCGGCCCCGCCGCCTGCTCGGCCACGCGCACCAGCACGCCGCTGCGATGATCGCCCGGCGCATGACCTGCCGGATTGGAACGGCTCGCCGTATCGGTCAATCCGCCCGCCAGCGGCGCGGTGCCCCGCATCCACGGAAACTGGATGCGCACCTGATGATCGCGCGTGCTGCTCACCACGTTGCCCGGCTCGCCCACGACGATGGCCGTCTGCACACCATGCACAACGGGACGATCGCGAAACGTCGGCACGATCGCCACGTGTTCCGGCACAGCGGTAAAGCGATTCCGATACAACCCCTGGTCGAGTTCGCCGCTCGCGAGCACCTGTGCGATCTGCGCGCCGAGGTTGTTCACCGCCTCGTGCTCGATCCACAGCGGGACGAACTTCACCGTGCCGTCCAGATAACCCGTGAGCGTGTGAACCTTGCCGGTTTCAAGCGTGCGCGACGAACCCGCGCCGTGGTATATGCGCCGGTCGAGTTGCAGCGCGTCCAGCCGCTGATCGGCGTAACGCTGCGCCTCCTCGCCGGTTTCGAAACGGCCGGCACGCTGTCCTTCGTAGATCTCGCGCGCCGGCAACACCGGCACGTCCGCTTCGGAAAGCTGTCTCGCACGTCCCGCGAGCGCGAGCAATTCGCTGGACTTCCAGCTCGTCGCGACCACGCTGTCCGCCACCAGTTGCCGGCGCTCCGCGAATTGCGTCATGACGCCATCGGGATCGCCCACATCCTGCCGGTTATACGCGATGGTACTGCCCGTATCGAAGCCAGCACGCCGATCGAACACCACCACGCTATGATTGCCGCACGGCGCATCGCCCGTATCCTGCGCATGTTCGATGCGATAAGACAGCCCTGCTTCGGCAAGCTGACGTAGCACGAAATCCCGATCCGTTTCGCGATACTGGCCGCGCAGCCTGTACGTGCGCAGCGGCTCGTGCAGCTCGTAGCGCCGCCGCGCTTCGGGGTAATCGCTGAACACACGCTCGCAAACGCCCACCGTATCGAGATCGACGAAATACAGGCAGTTGCGGCGCAATTGCAGCAGCGCCAGCCACGACTCCATGGTGATGCGGTAGCGCGTGATTTCGCCGTCGCTATCGGCATAGGCCGCGTGCGTGACGTAGCCGTTCCAGCAGCGCTCGCCTGCGCCCGTAGCCAGCCGCAGGCGCACCGCGCTGCCCATCAGCGGCGCGAGGTCGAGAAACGCCGCGTTCGACAGCACGTCGATCTCGAAGCGAAACGATTCGTTCACGCCTTCGCGACCATGAAAGCGCTCGACGACGAACGCGCCCGGCATCGCGGTATCGATCTGAATATGACGGGTCGCCTGCCTCACACCCGTTAAAGCGCCAACAAGATCCATGTCGTGTTCCAGCCAGATACGGTAATAGTCGATACGTTCAGAACATCTTGCCCATGTCGATGTTGTACTTCACCATCTGACGCTGCGCTTCCCATTCTTCTTCGGCCGTCGGCACGCGCGGCGCATCCCAGCGCACGCCGTTCACGAACACCGTGCGCCAGCGTAGATAGCCCCATACGAAATAGAACTCGCGGCCCGAGTCCTGCAGCGCGAGCCCGCCGGTCACTTTGGGGTCGGTCAGTACGGCGCTGTCACTCGACGCATCGGTGCGCCTCGCGGCACGCGCCTGTTGCGCCGCGCGCTGTGCGGCGTCGTAACGCGCCAGAATGGCGCTTTGCTGTGCGCTGAGCGGCGAGCGCGGTTCCGGGTCGGCCAGCATCGCAGGCGAAGGCGCGAGGCCCACCGAACCTGCGCCGATCATCTGCATGATCTGCGCCGTGCCCGGCATACCGGTTGCCTGACGCTGCTTCCATTGCGCATGATCGCGCTCGAACTGGGCCTGCTGCTTCTTGAGATCCTGAATCTGCTTGTGGTTCCAGACATCATCGTCGTCGCCAAGCGGCTTGAACCATGCACGCGAGTCATGCATGAAGCCGTCGTAAAGCGCGCTGATCGCCGCTTCGGGCGGCCCCAGGTTCCAGTCGCTGCGCACTTCGCACCATTGCCGCCACTTTTCCTCGATCTGCTGACGAAAGAAGTCGACGGCAAGCTTTCCGCCGCCGATCGCCGGGGCAACGAAGGGATTCACAGCCAGACTCGCGAGCGCAGGCAACAGCGGCGGCGCAACCAGCGCGACGGACTTCGGGTTTTTCGCCATCTGGTTGTCGATCGCCTTCATGACGTAGTGACCCACCGTCGGCCCGCCATTTTTCTCGCACTCGAGCAGGTCCTTCCATTCGGCCCTGAGCTCTTCGTTCGCGCTGTCGAGATCGGCGCCATCCTGCGGATAGGCGGCTTTGGCCGCCTTGAAGCCCGGCTGCTCGCGCAGATTGTCGAGCCGCATCCTGCGCCAGCGCAGATAGAGACCGTAGTGCGCGCGCATCAGCCCTGCGGTGCCGTGATCCTGATTGGCGTAGTAGCCTTTGCTCGTGTTGACGTAGTTCGCGAAGGCGGTCTTGAGGGCGGACGAAATGCCGAAAGACGCCGCGACATCGGCACCCGCGCTGATCGCGTCAAGCGGAACACCCGCCACGCGCGCCGCTCGATACATGTCGAGCAAGGGCACCTGCGAAAGCTTGTCCGCATCGCCGGTGCCACGTCCCTGCTCGCCGGGGCCATAGCCTCCGCCGACGTCCGAATGCACGCCGGGATAGACGATTTCCTCCCGGCCATCCATCGCGCTGTCGATCAGGTCGAGCGGAAACGAGCCGCGCGGTTCATGGGCGGCAACCATATGAACGCAGCGACGCACATAGGACGGCACCGCCATCAGTTCCTTGCGCCCCCAGCCGCCATGTCCGTCGAACACCGTCGCGGCCGTACTCTGGGCAATACCCACAGAGGCCACCGTATCGAAGATGCCGAGAAAATCGTACGAGACCGGCACGCCACAGAGCGTGAAATCCGGATCGAGCGCATCGGCGAGCCAGTTCGAGAACGTGCGCGCCTCGGCCGCACCGCGCGAGAAGCCAAACACGTACAGGCGAATTCGCTGTACTTTCGGCTTGCCATTGACGAGCCGATCGCCCACGCGCGCCTTGAGCGCGGCACAACGCTCGCGCATCACACGGCGGCGTTTCTCGTCCCATTCGCGCATCGTGCGCGTCCAGTTCGCAATATCGACTTCGCCTTTGAGTTGCGACCAGATGGTGTCGCGATCCCAACGCAATTCGATACCGTTTTGCTCCGCGGCTATCAGTCTGAGCGCCCCTGCGCCCGAACTGCCACGCGCGTTGATATCGCCGATGCTGCCAGGCTGGGGTGGCGTGCCGCCGAGATCGATGCCTTTGAAGTTGAGGTCGACGCTGATGGATCGCGTGATGTCCTTGTCTTTTTGTTGCAGCGCTTCGCTCAAGGTCACACCGCAAGCGTATTGATGCACGGTGTTGTGAATCTGCAAGAGGGCCCAGTTGATGCGCCCCTCGCCTGCCCATCCCGCCGCGGCACCTGCAGCAGCCTGCAGGCCGACACCCTGATCACCGACTTCGTTGACGAACGGCGTCCCCACGCCCGCCACATAGATTGGCTGGTGCCATCGGTCGACCATAAATGCATGGAAGAGACGCGAGACGTTGCTGTCTTTCCCTCCCGGACGATCGCGCCCCTCGTTATTGCGCGTCCCATCGAAAAAGACGCCGATGTGAAGCGTCTTGCAGCAACTCATGCCGTCGTCGTCATGCAGACGCCGAAGGATGGCATCCTGCTCCGCCTTCGTCACAATGTTCACGTCCGGACGCTCGGGCGCGGCGAAGCGAAAGCTCATCGCTGACTCCTCTTCTCAGGCGTCAAGCAGTGCGGATCGCTGTTGAGCAGCGCGAAGTGCCCCGGACAAGCCTCGTCGGGCCGCTGCAAACCTTCGGGAAAGCCTGCGAATCCTGGCGCCCATCTGGACGCATAGACCTTGATCCTGTCGCCCGGCATGAACAGTACCCACAGAAAGCCGTCATAGAACGATTCATAGGGCTCGACCTGCACAATCCGTCTCGCCATTGCCACCGGATTCTTCGCGAACATGACGTCATCGCGCCAATCGACGGTCACGGTGACGCCTGGATGCCATTTGGCCGGCAACGAAACGCAGCAACTTATGCCGCTGGCACCGCCGTTACGGCGTGCGCGCACTGCGCCATCGCCGACGTCATTCACCTGGAAACGGCCAATGGGTACATCGGTGTAGTTCAGCGCGCTGATTTTAAGGTCGAGCGTATCGTCGACTCCCGTTGCGCCTGGTGGCGCCGCAACTTGTGCATTCGCCTGCGAAGAAGATTCAGCTGCGCGCGAACAACCCGCTACGTCCAGCGCAAACGTCAGCATGACGAAGCAGCTCGCTGTTTTCCTGATCAACCCGAATATCATGAACGAATCCTTTTTTCAGGCGCCCACGGCCAACGCATCTGATGCGTTCGCCGCCAGCAACCCCGCCGCCTCCAGCGCATCGAGCGCCACACGCGACGCGCCCGCAACCGTTCCCTCATGCATCGTCCACGCCGCGTTCACACACGAGTGAATCTGCGAAGGCGTGCCCGCCAGCGTGCCGAAACTTTCGGGCCGCTGGCGTACGTGATAAATCAACGTGTCGATCCTGGCAGCCTCGCGCAGCGCGCCGATCTGCCTTGCGTCGAGTACATAAGGCTTGCCGCTTTCATCCACGGTCTCACCCGTTTCACCGCGATCCAGCGCGACCAGCGCCCCCGTACGATCGAACATCCACCACGCGTCTATACCCGCGATAAATCGAGCGCGCTGCTGCGCCGTCAATACATCGAGCCATACCGGCAAACAACGCGTATCAGCGAAACGTACGAGAAACGCCTCGTCGTCTTCGCTTGCCTGCGCCTCCATCTGTCCGCGCAGATGCGCAGCCAGCGCCACGCTCGCACACACGCCATGCAGCAGGCTCAACATCGGCCGCCCAGCCGATTCACGCAGCACCACCTCGCAAAGCGCCATGCGTGCGTCGATATCGTCGGGCAAACGCACGAGACACGGCGAGATCGCCAGCAAATCGTCGCCCTCGTACATGCCTTCGTACAGCACGACACGCGAATTGGCGTCGATGTGCGCAGCAAGCCCCTCATGCAATTCGGGCGCAAATGCCATATCGAGAAGCAGATGCCACGCCCCCTCGCCCGCGCCGCGTTCGAACAGCTCGCGCAGGCGCGCCGTCGTATCGTCGCGATACGGATCGATCCAGTCGAACGCTACGTTCTTCACGCTCACACCGCCTTGGCCGCGAGCGCACTGCCCGACTGCATCGCATGCATCAGACACTCGACGCAGACTTTTTCAGGGAACTGCGGCAGCGGCGTATCCGCCTGTTCCGGGCCCACGAACGCATGCTGCGCGGCATACACGACAAACTTGCCCGGACAGCCGAACGTGACGTTACCGCCTTCAATAGTGATGTGCGCGCCGCCGCTGACCGCGAGATGCACGGTCTTCTTCGCGGCGATCTGCACGTCCGCGCTCGCGGATGCGAGCCTCACGTCGTCGCGCGCGCGCATCGCAAGCGTGTCCTGCTGCGCCTGCAAGCTCATGCCATCCTTGCCCGCGATCACGCTCATACCAACACCCGACGCATTGCCCGCGCCCGCCAGCCAGCCGATGCCCTGGCCGCTATGCACGCGCAACTGGCGCGCGCCGGCAAGGTTGAAATCGCCGCCGCTGCCGACGGTCAGCGTCTCGCCCGCGTTCCACTGCAAGGCCTGTCCGGCAATCATCCCGTGACCGCCTTGCGCCTCCACGCCGAGCACGGCATCGCCGCTATGGGGCAATGTCTTGCCGGTTGCGCGCTGCGAGGCATCGGCGCTGGCCTGCTGGTAGCCGTTCGCGCTCACCGTGGTCGCGAAACTCTGCGCCAGCGCGTCGAGCGGCGCAGCGCTCGCGTTCAGCGCCGATTGGCCGCTTTGCGTCACGCCACGCTGCGCGGCGAACGGCAGCGTGCCATGCGCGGCCGCCGTGCTGTCGAAGCGTTTGACCAGCGCGATCTGCCGCGCGAGCAACCCTTGCAATGCCGATACATCGCCCGCCGGCTGTGCCGCACCCGCCGGCGCATAGCTGGAGACCAGCACGCCGCGCGTCGCGCGCACCGCGCCATAAGCATCGGAGCGCAACTCCACGCCCTGACCGCGGAAACTGCCGAGGTAGTTGTCGGCCTGATGGCGCAGATGGCCGATGTTGAGTTGCGTGGCCGCGTGGCTCGTCGACATCTGCATGCGGCCCATGCCGTCACTGTCGTCCGCGACCAGCTGATTGTGGCCCTGCCCGTCGAAGCCCTGGCTCTTGAAGCCGGATAACGCCCCGGCATGATTGTGCCCGCCGCCCTGGCGACTCGCGCCGCCGCCCGCGCCATGCCACGCGGGGCTCAAACCGCCTGCGAGATTGGCCTGGGCGCTGGGCGCATGATCCGATGCGCGCGTGTACACGCTGTCGTCGAGCGTTTGCGCGGCTGTGCCGCCAGGCGTCGGCATCACGCCGCCTTCGCCGCGCCCGTTGAACAGACCACCGAGCACGATCGGCCGATGAATCAGCCCGTGATGAAACTGTACGAGTACTTCGTGGCCGATACGCGGCGTCTGTTGCAGCCCGTGCCCTTCGCTCGCGAGACGCTGTACAGCACGCACCGGATACGTACCGGTATCGCCCACCTCCTGCCAGTGAAAACGCAGGCGCAAACGACCCTGTGCATCGGTATGCACAGGCCCGGTCGCGCCAGCCTGCGCCTCGCCCTGCGGACCGACGACGATGGCGGTCTGCGCGCCCAGCGCCGTCGCCGCAGGATTGAGGCGCTGGCCCGTGCCGTCGGCGAGCGTGGGCCGCCAGACTTGTGTGCGGGGCACCGCATCGAAACGGTTCGCGTAGCCGCCGGCCTTCGCCTGCTTGAGCAGACGCGCGTCCAGTCCCGTGGCAGGCAGCGCTGCAGCGTGTTGCTCCAGCGCCGACAGCACGGCCTCAGGCAGGTTGTTGATGCCGATGTGATCGATACGCGTAAGCAGCAGCGCTTCGGGCGCCTGAGCGTCGCTCTGCGACGTGAGCCAGGACGCGCTCGCCATCTTCATCGCGCAGCCCGCGCGCGCCGTGCGCAACGTGCCGATACCGGTCCAGATCTGCGCTTGCGACAGCATCGCCTGCGCATGGCGCTGCGCGGTTTCCTGCGCCTCGCGCAGACTGTCGAAGGCCTCTGGCCCGACATCGTCGTAAAGCTCGCGCGCGCCATCGGGACGGCGCAGGCTCGCGCTCGCGGTCTTCGCCTGGTTGGCGCGATAGTCGCTGCTGATCAGCGTGACGCGATCGGCGGTCAGCGAAAGCGATTGCCCGATGCCGACGATCATGTCGTCCGCGCTCGTATTCATACCGCTCAACTGGCGCGGCACGCCGCCGAGCCGCGCCGACGTTTCGTCCTCGGCGAGCAGTGTGCTGTCGTCGAAAATCAGCATCGTGTGGCCGGCCGGCGCTTCGTCATCCTCGATAAAGCAGAAACCGAGACCCGCCTCGGCCAGCAAGTGCCGCACGAACGCGTAGTGCGTATGCGTGCGGTACTGCACGCGAAATGGACTCGCGCCCAGCGTTTCGATACGCCGGTCCGCATCGACGGTGAAACGCCAGCTCGCGATATCGGCATAAGGCGCGAACACCGCGTCGAGCACATCCGCCACGGTCTGCTTCATGAAAGTGCGCTGATCTCGCGCATGTTCGAGCACGGCCAGCCACGGCACGAGTTGCAGCCGGTAGCGCGCGACCCCGGCGTCAAAACCCAGACATTCGGCCTGCGCCACCAGCCCGCTGCGCACTGCACTGCTGCCGTCGGCCAGCGTCGTGCGAATCAATGCGCGCTGCCCGAGCATCGCTTCGAGATCCAGCGATGGGTTTGTGGCGAGCGTATGAACGTCCCATTCGAAGTTAGCGGAAAGCGCTTCATGACCGTACCAGCGCTCGATTTGCATTGCCGCAAGCGCGCCTTCGCCTTCCAGCGAATACAGCCGATTGAATGCGTTAAAAAACGACGCCAATTCAGTAATAACGCTCATGCAATTTCCGCTTCTCAGGATCTGACGTTCTTCTAGTTGAATTTAATAATCCGAAGGTAAAGGCACGAGCGTAGGCTATCGCACACCGCCCCGCGTACAACGCCCCGGATAGCGCAATTTCCCCCGAACGATCTCAGGGAAAAATCAAATTAAACCAGACACCTAGCGCTATTTTCATGCACAATGAATAACCAAACCCTACAAATATTACATCGATGAGATTCTAGATCAGCATATCGTTTTCGGCTACTGAAAAACCATCCTTCTTTAAAGCTTGACGCATCGACATTGAACGCGATAATGGCAGGCAGCAAATCCGGCAATCAGCCATCGATACAATCTTTTATTATATTTTCAGGCAATAAATACCGGACCGACCATTCAATTCCGGTTTAAAGAAGCGCGTAGCCAGTAAATTCGCCCGTTTTCGGCGGCGCATTCCCGTTCAATCGCTGCACACATCGCGTCACCCGCCCTGCAAGGAGACCCATTCATGTCGAAGCCCTTCATCGTTCTGGGCGACAAGCACAGCCATGGCGGCAGCGTCACGAGCGCTTCGGCCGTGTCGTCGGTGAAGAACCGTGGAATCGCTCGCCGCAACGACACGGTCAGTTGCCCGATTCACGGCTCGAACCATATCGCCGAAGGCGACGACACAATGAGCGTGCAAGGCGAAGCCGTTGCACGCGACGGCCACAAGACGGCCTGTGGCGCGACGCTGATCGCGAGCCAGTCGGCCGGCAGCGACTGAAACGCGCGAAGCAAACGCGCCATACAAGCGATTCGAATCGCATCGAAAACGGGGTGACGACAGGGATGATCAAGGCGTTGCGCAGGACGGCATCAGTGGCCGTGACCTTTATTGTCGTGTGGACGGCGCTCTATTTCTGGTGGCGATCCACGTGGCATCAGCCCAGCCAACGGGAGTTGATACTCTGCGGCATTGCCCTGCCGATCGCTTTGACCGTCGGCATCGCGGTGGCGCGTGCGCTTCTCCAACAGCGCAAGACGCTGCCCGATGCACAGCAACATGGCGCTGCGGCTACGGCATCCACGTCCACGACGACCGCGCCGCCCGACGCATCGCAGGGACTCACCGCAGCGCTGATCGACAGCAGCGTGCGAGTGCCCGCAGGTGCGACCACGGCGGAGGTCCTGATTGCCGCGCAAGCGAATCGCGCGCTCGGCTTGCACCCCGATCTCGAACGTCCCGATGGCAGCGGCGTATTTGCAGGCAGCGTCGAAGCGCTCTCGCTCGATCGCTTCGACACGGAACTGCTTGTATCGGCCCAACACGAAACACTGCGCGACGAGCACTGGCGTGCGCTGGCGCTCGCGGCCGATGCGCTGGACGAACTGCTCGAACGCCACGCCGCGCTCTCGAATCCCACGCCCGACACCCCGCCGCTAAAACTGCATCTGCTGGTGCCGATACGCTGGCAGCACGAAGCGGCCACGCTAGCGGCATGGCTCGAAACACACGCGGCGCAGGAACGCGTGCCGCCGGGACTGGCGCAAGCGCAATTGCATGTGATCGCGAATCCGGTCCAGGGCTGCATGGTTGTCGACGAGGTCATTCAGGCCTTGCACCTGCTGCCTGGGAGCGAGCCGCACGTCGTACTGGCTTTCGATTCATGCGCGACGCAACAGGCCGTGAATGTGCTCGCACGCGAGGGACGCCTTTACGGACACGACCGGCCCGACGGCGAGGTGCCAGGCGAAGGCGCATGCGCGCTGTTGCTCGCGCGTCCCGACACACCGCTGGCCATGCAGGCACCGCGTCTGCATCGGCTCGTGGCGGCTCAGCATGTGCCAGACGGCGCCACGAAGAGCACGCTCGATCATGTACTGGAAAAAGCGCGCGCGCAGTTCGCCCCTCTTTACCCCGGGAATGCGCCCTATGGTCTGATCAGCGACGCCGATCAGCGCAACGCCACGCGCAGCGAAATCGTGACGATCGCCGAACGTACCTGGCAGGACGAAGCGCCCGCGCGCAGCAGTCATTTAGGCCTTGCCAACGGCGCAAGCGGCACGGCGCTCGCACTGGTGACGCTCGCGGTCGCGGCGCAGCGCGCCAACGACACATGCCAGCCGATCTTCGCCGCAACGCTCAGCGACCCGCTCGCCCGTGCAGCAATCCTTGTTGCGCCTGGTGTGCTGGCGACGCCTGTGCCGGACACGGCGTAGAGATCACGAAACTTCTCCACCCGTTAATTCGTATTCCTTTATTTATATTATTACGAAGTGGATGGAAAAATTTGGGCGGAAAGCAGACAGAGTCGAACTGTCCCAGGAACGGCTGACGTCCCCAACTGGATTTGAAGTCCAGCCGCACCACCGGATGCGATTGCCTTCCCTTGCACAACGATCGAGACACAAAACAAAATCAAAGCCATTCACGCATTCGGCTATCGGGTCTTAGAAAATGCAGATCGCGCTGAAACCGAGTATATCCAACGCGATCGAAGAACTCCAGAATCTGGATCGCGCGCTTGCGCCCGAGACCGGACGTATCGCGAAACGCCGCCGCACCGACACCCGCACGACCACCGAGCGCCATCTCCGCAATCAGGCGCGCGAGATCGTGCACAACCTCACGGTCATAAAACAGATCGCGCACGATCTGATACAAGCGCCCAAGGCGTGCAAGCTTACGCAGCAACGCGCGTACCTTCTCTTCCGGCTGTTGCATATCGCGCGCGAGATCGCGCACCCACGGCGGATCGAAACGGCCTAGCGCGATCAGCGGCATAAGCCGCGCAGCCAGCGCCTCCTCTTCCGCGTCGAGCGAAACCGCATGCGAAGGCAGATGCAGCCACGGCCCGCTACGCGCAATGCGCCCCTGCTCGACCAGCGCATCGACAGCCGCGCGCCATACCGTATCAGTGACAAGCGGCGCTGCCATACGCCGCAGACGCGCGGCATCCGGGCCTTGCTCGTCGGGCATCCGCGCATGGAAATCGCCCAGCACATCGACGATGCGCGCAACCAGCCGCGTCCAATGTTCACGCGCCAGCACAATCGAATCTTCGGCGCGGCCTTGCGGCGCGATGACGATCACGTCGTCCGGTAACGCGAGCGTCGCCGCATCGTAGCCCGTCAACTGCGTCAATGCGCTGCGTTCGAGCCCGCGCGGCGCCTGCGCGATCAGCGCATCGACACGCCCTTCATCCAGCCACGCACGCAGCGCATCGAGCCACGCGCGCCGCTCCGGCGTGCGCCGTCTGCGCGACGGGCCGAAGGGATCGAGCACGCGTCCGCCGCCCACGGTACGACTCGCCTGCGCGTTACGCACGATAAAGCGGTCGCCCGGCAGCGCATGCAGCGGTGCATCGAACACCAACTGCACGCGCGCGCGCTCGCCCGCCGCAAGTGTTTCGCCTTCGAGCAGCGCAACGTTCACCACACGATGCGTCGTGCCCAGATGCACGTGCAGTGGCGACCAGTGTTGCAGGGTGATGTCCGCATCGGCGAGCAATTGCAGTTCGACGTCGAGCCGCGTAGCCGGTTGCGCAAGCCGCGCATCGACGATCCAGTCGCCGCGCGCGATGTGATCCTTGTCGACGCCAGCAAGGTTGAGCGCGCAACGTTGTCCCGCATGGCCGATTTCCGCAGCACGATTCTGCGCATGGATGCCACGCACGCGCACGGGCTCGCCAGCAGGCGCGAGCAGCAGCGTATCGCCGGTCTGCACGCGGCCCGCGAAGACCGTGCCGGTCACGACCGTGCCCTGCCCGGTCAACGTGAATACGCGGTCCACCGCGAGCCGGAACAAACCATCGTCGCCGCGCGATTGCCATTGCATCGCCCGCTCGCGCAGATACGCATCGAGTTGCGCGACGCCCGCGTTATCGGGCTCGCTTGCGTGGGTTTCGAAGATCGGCGCGTCGCGTAACGAAGTCGGCGCGAGCCACGCGGCGATTTCCGCGCGTACCTGCGCGAGACGCCCGGCATCCACGCGATCGACTTTGGTGAGCGCGATCGCACCGTGCTGCACGCCCAGCCATTGCAGGATCGCGAGATGTTCGCGCGTTTGCGGCATCACGCCGTCGTCGGCGGCGATCACGAGCAGCGCGAAGTCGATGCCGCATGCGCCCGCCGCCATCGTGTGCACGAGCTTTTCATGGCCGGGAACGTCGATAAATCCCAGCACGTCGCCGTTCGCAAGCGGCGTATACGCGTAGCCGAGTTCGATTGAAATGCCGCGCGCTTTCTCTTCCTTCAGGCGATCGGTGTCCACGCCCGTCAGCGCGCGCACGAGCGTGGTCTTGCCGTGATCGATATGCCCCGCTGTGCCAACGATCACAGGCGCAGCTCCGCGAGTTGGGCAATGAAGGCCGCTTCGTCGGCGCTTTCGAGGCAGCGCAGGTCGAGGTGCAGGGCATCGTCGGCGATACGGCCGATCACCGGGCGCGGCAACGCCCGCAGCGCGCGTTCGAGCCTGAGCAGCGCGCGGCCGCTGCCGCCCTTGCCGCGATGGCGCAGCACGAGGCCGCTACTCGGCAGCACATCGACCGGCAATGCGCCGCTGCCGATCTGGCTGAACATCGGCGCGATACTCGCTTCGTAGCTTTCGCCCAGCGCGCGCTGCCACGCAGGCAAGGCGCGTGTGGCGGCTTCGTGCATTTCGGCGGCGGGACGCGTGAGCAGGCGCAGCGTCGTCAGCCGTTCGCGCAGAAACTCGGGTGCCTGATAGAGCCTGAGCACCGGCTCCAGCGCCGCGAGCGTGAGCTTGCCCACTCTCAGCGCGCGCTTGAGCGGATGCTTCTTGATCTTCGCGATCAGATCCTTCCTGCCGACGATCAAGCCCGCTTGCGGCCCGCCCAGCAATTTGTCGCCGCTAAAGGTCACGACATCCGCGCCGGCTTGCACGGTTGCGCGCACGGTTGGCTCGGCAGGCAAGCCCCATTGCGTGAGATCGGTCAGCGTGCCGCTGCCAAGATCGACCGCGACCGGCAATCCATGTTGTCGCGCCAGCGGTGCGAGTTCGTCCAGTTCGACGCTTTTCGTAAAACCGCTGATTGCGTAGTTGCTGCAATGCACTTTCATCAGCAAAGCTGTGCGTGCATTGATCGCCGCTTCGTAATCCTTAAGATGTGTGCGATTGGTCGTGCCGATCTCGCGCAGACGTGCGCCTGCGCGACTCATGATGTCGGGGATACGAAACGCGCCGCCAATCTCCACCAGTTCGCCGCGCGAGACAATCACTTCCTTGCGCGTGGCCAGCGCGGAAAGCGTGAGCAACACCGCCGCCGCATTATTGTTCACGACCGTGGCCGCTTCCGCGCCCGTGAGTTCGCCAATGAGTTCGTCGATCAGATCGTCGCGATCGCCGCGCTTGCCGGTGGCCAGATCGAATTCGAGGTTCGCAGGTTGCGTGAGCGCCTGCACCACCGCGCGCACCGATTCGTCAGGCAGCAGCGCGCGGCCCAGATTCGTATGCAGCACGGTGCCCGTGAGATTGAAAACCGCCCGCAATTTTCCCTGCGAACGCTTTTGCAAAGCGATATCGGCATCGGCGATCACGTGCTCGATGGAGAACGGGTGCTGTACATCGTCAGCGTGAAGATACACGCCGGACTGCACATCGCGGCGCCATCCGTCGAGCGTCGCGCGGATTGCTTCGAGCACCTGCGTGCGCCCGTATTGCGCGATCAAGGTCTGTGCAGCGGCCGAGGCGATCACGCGTTCCACCGCCGGCATCTGCGCGAGCAAGGCATTTAGCGCGGGTTTCGCACCGTGCGCCACGGTTTCGCTCATGGGACTCGCCTCACTGATCGGCCGGTGCTTCGGGATACAGCAGCGGGTTCGCACTCGCGCGCCGGTAGCCCGCGTCACTCATCAGCAGATCGAGCGTGAGGCTCGCGAGATCATCGGCGAGCGGTTCGCATTCGAGATCCTTGTCCTGATAGCCGATCTTGCGATACGTATGGCATTCGTCGCACGACTCGGCTTTCAAGGCGCCGTCGCTGCCTTCGATGCCGTGATACGCGATGCCTTTGGTCGAATCGCAATTCGTGCATTTCACGCGTACCACATGGTTTTCCGTGCCGCACAAGCTGCATTGCGTATAGCGATAACCCTGGAATGCGCCGCCCACGCGCACGATGCTCGCCACAGGCGGCAGACCGCATACGGGACACACGCCCGGCGCATCCACGTAAGGCACATCCTGCGCGTTGAGACGGCTCGCCAGATCGGTCCATACCGTTTGCAGCGCGGCCATCACGAACGGCGCGGTGGCGGGCATGACTTCGGCGTAGCGTTGCGCGAGCAGTGCGTCCGCTTGCGCGTCGAGTTGCGTGTCGCTCATCGCGCGCAATGCGTCGAGCACCTTGGCCAGCGCAGGCGTCACCGCGCCCGCCGCTTCCACGCGATCGGCGAGACGACGCAGCACCGTGCGCCATTGCGGGTCGCGCTCCGCGCCCAGCGCCGGCAAGATCGGCATCGAATGACGTTGTGCGTTGGCGATGGCCTCGGCGGAAGGCATCTGCGCGTCGAGATGTTCGAGCGCCTGCTGCTGCGCGTCCACGAGCGCCGCCATGAGGCGCATATAGCCGCCGATAGGATTGCGATCCGCGAGCTTGCGCAGACGCGCGGCGCGCTCCCTGAACAGCGTCAGCCGTTCGGGCAGGCGGATGCGCGGAATCGCGGAAGGGTCCTGCGTCTGGATCTGCTCGGGGTCGAGAATGCGTTGTTGCGTCACGGCTTAGTCTCCGTCCAGCCACTTTCCGTCCAACCAGCAAAAAGCCGCCGCGCCCTTTCGGACGAGGCGGCTTGCCAGCAGCGCTATTACCAGGCAACGCTACTTGATGCTCTCGCGGAACCAGCGCGGATGATGCTTGCGCGCCCAGCCCCAGGTGACGTAACCGCGCGTCATGGCGCCGATCGAACCCTTCACCCAGATCGCCGCATAGATATGCACGACGATGCTCACGATCAGGACGAAGGCCGCGGCTGCATGCACGACGGCGGCAAGGCGGATGATCCCGATCGGGAAATAGAACGAGAAGTAGCGCCGCCAGATCACGATGCCGCTCACCAGCAGCAGCACGAGGCAAACCACCAGCGTGAAGAATAACAGCTTCTGTCCCGCATTGTATTTGCCGATCTCGGGCAGTTTGTCCTCGCGGTTATTGAGCACGTCGTCCATCTGTTTGAGCCATTGCACATCGGCTTTGTCCAGATAGTTGTGATGCCAGAAACGCAGCGCGAGAATCATGAACGAAACAAACATCACGATGCCGATAAACGGATGCAGGATGCGCGTCCACTGCCCGCCGCCGAACAGCGCGGAAAGCCAGAACATGGCCGGATGAAACATCGCCAGCCCGGAAAGCGCGAGCAGGACGAAGGTGATGGCCGTGATCCAGTGATTGCTGCGTTCGTTGGCCGTATAACGCTGGATCAGACGCGGTTCATGGTCGCTCATCGTTGCGCTCCTCGGGCGGGATACCGCCACGTTGCGAACGAATGCGCTGCGCTTCGTTCAGCGCGGCTTCTTCGTCCTCGGCATGCGTTTCGTTCGGGCCGATGCGCGTGTAGTGGAAGAAGCCCGCCACCGCCGCGAGCGCGATGCCCGCAAGCGCAAGCGGCTTCGCCACGCCTTTCCACAAACGCACGAACGGGCTGATGCGCGGGTTATCGGGCAAGCCGTGATACAGCGACGGCGTATCCGCATGATGCAGCACGTACATCACATGCGTGCCGCCCACGCCCGGCGGATCGTAGAGCCCGGCCTTATCGAAGCCGCGTTCCTTGAGGTCTTCGATACGCTCGGCCGCGTGCACTTTCATGTCTTCCTTGGTGCCGAAAACAATGGCGCCAGTCGGACAGGTTTTCACGCACGCAGGCTCCTGCCCCACGGCCACGCGGTCGGAGCACAGCGTGCACTTGTACACGCGATGCTCCGTCTTCGAAAGCCTGGGAATGTTGAACGGGCAACCGGTGATGCAATAGCCGCAGCCAATGCAATTCTCTTCGTGAAAATCCACGATGCCGTTCGTGTATTGCACGATCGCACCTGGCGACGGGCACGCCTTGAGGCAACCCGGGTCCTCGCAATGCATGCAGCCGTCCTTGCGGATCAGCCATTCGAGGTTGCCGTCCGGGTTCTCGTATTCCGTGTAACGCATCACGGTCCACGAGTGTTCGGTGAGATCGCGCGGATTGTCGTACACACCCGTGTTGATGCCCACCTCGTCGCGCAGGTCGTTCCACTCCATGCACGCGGTCTGACACGCCTTGCAACCGATGCACTTGGTGACGTCGATAAGCTTCGCGACCGTGCCCGTCACCGGCTCGCGCACGCCTGGCGGCGGCGTGGTGGTGGCGGACAGGCGTTTGATGTCGAGCGACTGGAATGCCATGTTCCCCCCGTTATGCCTTTTCCACTTTCACGAGGAAGGACTTGAATTCCGGCGTCTGCGAATTGCCGTCGCCGACAGGCGGCGTCAGCGTATTCGTCAGATAGCCGGGTTTCGTCAGTCCCGTGAAGCCCCAATGCAGCGGCACGCCCACCGTATGCACCTTTTTGCCCTCGATCGTGAGCGCCTTGATGCGTTTGGTGACCACGGCGACGGCAATCAGATAACCGCGATTGCTCGACACCTTCACGCGCCCGCCATCGGCCACGCCCACTTCCTTCGCCAGCTCTTCGCCGATTTCGACGAACTGCTGCGGCTGGATGATCGAATTCAGGCGCGCATGCTTGGTCCAGAAGTGGAAGTGCTCGGTGAGGCGATAGGTGGTGGCAACGTGCGGGAAATTCTGCGCGGTGCCGAAGGTTTTGCGGTCGTCCGGGAACACGCGCGCGGCCGGGTTGGACGTGGCCTGCGGATTGTTCGGATGAAACGGGTTATAACCCAGCGGGTTTTCGAACGGTTCGTAATGCTCGGGGAATGGACCTTCGTTCATGCCGTCGCGGGCGAAGAAACGCGCCACGCCTTCCGGGTTCATGATGAACGGTCCCGTGCCGAGATCGGGCGATTCGTCGACCTTGCAATCGGGCACATCGGCGCCCGTCCACGCCGCGCCGTTCCAGCCGATCAGCTTGCGCGTGGGATCGAACGGCGTGCCCGCGGTATCGCACGATGCACGGTTGTAGAGCACGCGCCGGTTCACCGGCCACGCCCAGGCCCAGTTCAGCGTCTGGCCGATGCCGGTCGGGTCCGAGTTGTCGCGCCGGCCCATCTGGTTGCCCGCCTGGGTCCACGCGCCGCAGAAGATCCAGCAGCCGCTGGCCGTGGTGCCGTCGTCCTTCAGTTGCGCGAAGCCCGCCAGTTGCTCGCCCTTCTTCACGAGCACCTTGGTGGGATCTTTCGGATCGGTTTGATCGGCGAGCGCACGGCCGTTGTACTCCTTGGCGAGTTCCTCGGGCGTCGGGCTTTCCGGGTCCGAATACGGCCAGCTGAGCTTGAGGATCGGGTCGGGCACCTTGCCGCCATCCTTCTGGTAGGCGGCGCGAATCCGCAGGAACAGCCCCGACATGATCTCCAGATCGCTCTTTGCCTCGAACGGCGGCTGCGCGCCCTGCCAGTGCCATTGCAACACGCGGCTCGAACTCACGAGCGAGCCGTTTTCTTCGGCGAAGCAGGTCGTCGGCAGGCGGAACACCTCGGTCTGGATCGATGTGGAATCGACATCGTTATAGTCGCCGTACTTCTTCCAGAACTCCGATGTTTCCGTGGCGAGCGGGTCCATGATGACGAGCCACTTGAGCTTGCCGAGCGCGGACAGCGTTTTCGCCTTGTCCGGCGAGGACGCGAGCACGTTGAAGCCCTGGCAGATATAGCCGGTCATCTTGCCTTGATTCATCAGCTCGATGGTTTGCAGCAGGTCGTAGGACTTGTCGAGCTTGGGCAGCCAGTCGTAACCCCAGTTGTTTTCCTGGGTGGCGTTATCGCCCCACCACGACTTCATGAAGCTCACGAAGAACGCGCCGTAGTGCTGCCAGTAACTGAGCTGATTCGGCCGCAACGGTTGTGGCGCACGCTTCTTGATGTACTCGCCGTAGTCCTGCTCGGCTTCGACCGGCAGCGTCATATAGCCCGGCAGCAGATTCGACATCAGGCCGAGGTCCGTCAGCCCCTGGATGTTCGAGTGGCCGCGCAGCGCATTCATGCCGCCGCCCGCGATGCCGATGTTGCCCAGCAGCAATTGCACCATCGCGCCCGTGCGGATCATCTGTGCGCCGATCGAGTGATGGGTCCAGCCCAGCGCATAGAGTATCGTGCCCGCGCGCCCCGGCACCGCCGTGCTCGCCAGCATTTCGCACACCTTGAGGAATTTATCCTTCGGCGTGCCGCAGACCTTTTCCACCATCTCGGGCGTATAGCGCGAGTAATGTTGCTTGAGCAATTGATACACGCAGCGCGGGTTCTGCAGTGTAGGGTCGGTTTTCACGAAGCCGTCATCGCCGATTTCGTAGTTCCACGACGATTTATCCGGATACGCGTGCTTTTCAGCGTTGTAGCCCGAATAGATGCCGTCGTTGAACGCGTAATCGTCGCGCACGATAAACGAGAAGTCCGTGTAGTTCTTCACGTACTCGTGCTGGATCTTGTCGTTCGTGAGCAGCCAGTTGATGACCGCGCCCAGGAACGCGATATCCGTGCCGGTGCGGATCGGCGCGTAATAGTCCGCGACCGATGCCGTGCGCGTGAAGCGCGGGTCCACCACGATGAGCCGCGCCTTGCGATGCGCCTTCGCCTCCGTGACCCACTTGAAGCCGCACGGGTGCGCCTCGGCTGCATTGCCGCCCATCACCAGAATCACGTCCGCGTTGCGAATGTCGACCCAATGGTTCGTCATCGCACCACGGCCAAACGTCGGGGCAAGACCTGCCACCGTCGGGCCGTGTCAGACACGCGCCTGGTTATCGAATGCGAGCAGGCCCATCGAGCGGGCCACTTTATGCGTGAGATAACCGACTTCGTTGCTGCCCGCCGAAGCGGCCAGCATGCCGGTGGTCAGCCAGCGGTTGACCGTTTTGCCGTCGGCGGTTTTATCGACGAAATTCGCGTCGCGATCTTCCTTGAGCAGTTTCGCGATGCGGTCGAGCGCCTCGTCCCACGAAATGCGTTTCCACTCGTTCGATCCGGCCGCGCGGTATTCGGGATACTTCAGGCGATTCGGACTATGAATGAAATCGATCAGGCTGGCGCCTTTGGGACAAAGCGTGCCGCGATTGACCGGGTGATCGGGATCGCCCTCGATGTGGATGATGCTCGCGGTGGCGTTTTTCGCGCCGTCGCCGAGACCGTACATGAGTATCCCGCAGCCCACCGAACAATATGGACAAGTGTTGCGGGTTTCAGTGGTGCGCGCCAGTTTGTATTGCCGGACTTCGGCTAATGCGTTGTCAGGCGCGAAGCCCATCAACGCGAGGCTGGAACCTGCCAGCGACGTAGCCGTGACCTTGAGGAACTGACGCCGGGACATTTGCAGCATGGTGCGGTCCTCGGCTTTCTGGTTGTGGGTAGATTCAGTATAAGACGTTTTGAGAACCGGATCGCACGACTTGCGCCGCGGCGCATAGCGCGCAGGCGGGTATCGGGATTGCTATAGTCAAACGAAAGGTGCAGTGCCGGCAGGGCCGCCTCCTCGTTCCTTTTCGTCGGCTTTTTTGGTGGACTTTTCCGGCCGTTGCGCCGGAACATGCTCGAACGCGGGACGCATAACTATGGCAACCATTTCATCCCGGCGGCTCGAATCGGCCGCCCGCAAGGAAGCTTCCTGGGTCGTCGGCGCGTGCCGGCAATTCTTCGCGAATCGCTGCCCGTCGCTGGCCGCGAGCATCGCCTTCTATTCGGCGTTTTCGCTCGCGCCCACGCTGGTCATGGTGATCGCCGTGGCGGGCTGGTTTTTTGGCGCCGATGCCGCGCGCGGCGAACTGTTCCGGCAGGTGCATAACGTGCTGGGCAACGACGCCGCCGCCGGCATCACCACCATCGTGCAGAACGCTCATCGCGCGGGCGGCGCGGGCGGGCTGGCCGCGGTGATCTCGCTGGTGCTGCTGGTGGTCGGGGCGTCCGCAACGTTCTCGTCGCTGAATTCCGCACTCAATATGGTGTGGCCGCCGGACGGGCCGCGCACCTCCTCCGTGATCGCGCTGGTGCGGGTGCGGCTGATCTCGTTCGGTCTCGTGCTGGGCGTCGCTTTTCTGCTGATTGTTTCGCTGGTGCTGGATGCCGTCATCACCTTCGTCGGCCAGTGGCTGCTGGGCGCGTCGACCTATCTGTTTATCGGCAACATCGTGCAGTTCGTGGTGGGGCTGCTGGTGCTCGCGGTGGCCTTCGGCGCGCTGCTGCGCTTTTTGCCCGATGCACTCGTGCAATGGCGCGATGCGATGGTGGGCGGCGTGGTCGCCGCCGTGCTGTTTTCGGTCGGCAAGAAGCTGTTTGCGCTTTATCTCGCGCATGCGGGCATGGCGACGGCGTTCGGCGCCGCCGGTTCGCTCGCGGTGCTGCTGATGTGGCTGTACTTTTCTGCTGCAGTGCTCTTGTTAGGCGCGGAATTTTCGGCCGCGCGTGGCCGCCTGCACGATCCGCGCGGCGCCTGGGGTTTTCTCGAAGAAACGCCGCCGGGCAGCCGCGCCAAGCTCGCCTCGGTGCTGGCCGCCTCGACGATCGCGCCGCTGCGCGAAGCGGCCATCGGCGCGCCCAAAGCGACTGCCGTGCCGATCGGAACCGCCGCTGAAACAGAAAACGGTGTGAGCGCCGGCACGCCGCCGCCCTACGCCGCCGCTCTGACCGCCGAAACCGATGCCACCGGCGCGGCCGACGATCTGCACGAACCGCTGCGCGCCATCGGCCGGGCGCGCGCGACGGGCGGGGCGTTTGCGCGGCGTGGCGTGGGCGCGCTGCAGATTCGCCGCTCGGTCGTGCGCCTGGAAGACAGCGCCACCTATGCCGCCGCTCTCACGCTGGTGCAGGCCGGCCGCACGGTCGCGGCCGCCGACCGCTATCTGAAACGCCATCCCTGGAGTTCGGTCCTGCTGGTCGCCAGCGCCACACTGGCGGTGACCGCCGCCGCCAGCCGACGTCATCCCAGCAAGCGCGACAAGAACTAGGCAAGCGCCGCTCGCATCGCGTCGATCTGGCTTCTTCAGCATCCCTTCACACCGCACTCCTTATTAGAGTGCGCGCCACGCATACCCATGAGTAAGCCTATTTAACGGCGCAACCAGGGCACACCCCTGGTTGCTCCATGTTTACCCGTATTCGTCTTTCGACGAGGTTGCACTTTTCGCGACTTGTAGCAGAAACGACAATAATGCAGAGTCAACAATCCAGTATTTCGAGATCCAGAAGAATGGCGTAATCGCCCGCTTTTCAAGGCCTTACCGGCGGGTGTCAGCTTTTCGCGACACTGATTTTTTTTCAGTTCGGTGGTTTTGCACCCCTGCGTTATTCTCCTTTGCGCAACAGCAACAACTAAATCAAACATCTGCGTGGAGAATTCTGGATGAAACGAGTCGCACTCTCGACCCTCTCGCTGGCCCTGCTGGCCGCGACCGGCGTGGCACATGCACAAAGCAGCGTCACCCTCTACGGTGTGATCGATGAATCGATCCAGTGGGTTCACAACACCGCAGTCGATGGCGCCAACAAGAATCTGTATCAACTGGCTGGCGGCAACCTGTCGGGCAACCGCTTCGGCCTCAAGGGCACGGAAGATCTGGGTGGCGGTCTGAAGGCGATTTTCCAGTTGGAAAACGGCTTCAACATCAACAACGGCAAGATGGGCAGCTACAACGGCAACTCCGCCCTGTTCGGCCGCCAGGCATACGTTGGTCTGACGCATGAGCAATTCGGTACGGTCACGCTGGGCCGTCAGTACGACCCGCTGGTCGACCTGGTTCAGCCGCTGACGGGCGACAACTACTTCGGTAGCCAGTTCGCAACGCCGGGCGACATCGACAATAACGACAACAGCTCGCGTACCAACAGCGCCATCAAGTACACGTCGCCGGTTCTGGACGGCTTCCAGTTCGAAGGCATGTACGCACTGGGCGGCGTCGCTGGTTCGACGGGTTCGGGTCAAAGCTGGGGCGCAGCCGGTACGTACGGCATCGGCTCGCTGAACATCGCTGCTGGCTACTTCCGCATGGACAACTCGTCGAACCCGGCTAACCGCCTGACGACGAACGGCGGCTGGGCATCGCAGGCAACCTCGGACAACGTGTTCCAGGACGGCAGCGTCATCACCGACGCATTCGCATCGGCGAAGTCGGTTGGCATCGCTTCGGTTGCTGGCCAGTACGTCGCCGGTCCGTTCACGATCGGCCTGCGTTACAGCAACGTGCAAGTCAAGCCGGACGGCTACTCGACGTTCCAGTCGACCGAGCGTTACAACGTCGGCGGCGCGTTCCTGGGCTACCAGCTGAACCCGGCACTGCTGCTGGGTCTGGGCTACATCTACACGCACGCTGCAGGCGACACGTCGAGCTCGTACCACCAGGTTTCGCTGGGTGCGGACTACAACCTGTCGAAGCGCACGGACTTCTACGCTGTGGCGGCTTACCAGCACGCCAACGGCACGCAGCCGGGCCAACCGGGCGTGAACGCAACGGCATCGATCGGTTCGTACGGCTACAACTCGGCTTCGAGCTCGCAAGAGATCGTCAGCTTGGGCATCCGCCACAAGTTCTGATCGTCAGCATGAGCCGGGCGCATGCCCGGCCGTGCGATGCGATGCTGTACACAACCAGCCTCAGGCGCAAGCCGAGGCTGGTTTTTTATTGGGCACGCGGTTTCGTGCTGAAGGATCGATCGCGCGTCTAACGCCAGCGACAACGCCGGCGATTCACCGTAACCGCGCGAGCGCCGCCGCGGCATGCCGGGCGAACGCGTCGGCCAGCGGCGCCGTTTCCTGCCGCTCGTTGCGCGCCACCATCACCGCGACCTCCAGCGCCGGCTCGAAGCGCTTGACGGCCACCCGTGCGCCCGCCACCGCCGCCGTGACCGGGTCGATCAGCGCGATGCCCATGCCCGCCTCCACGAGCGTCACGACCGCCTGCGCGTAATCCGCTTCGACGCCGGTTCTGCGCGTCACGCCACATTCCGCGAATAGCCGGTCGATCCGCACACGTTCGGGCGTGCCTGCCGCAAACGAAACGAAAGCCTCGCCTTCGCAATGCGCCGCGTTCAACGCGCGTTTGCGCGCGAGCGGATGACCACGCGGCACGATGCCACGCATCGGCCATTGCCCAAGACGTTCGAGCCGCACGCCACGCGTGGAAACCGTTTCGCCGACGATCGCCAGATCGCAGCGCTGCGCAGCCACACGCTCCAGCGCTTGCGCCGCACCAAGCGTGAGCAGGCTGACATCGACGCCTGCGTGCTCGTGCGCGAACGCCGCCGCCACACGCGGCAGAAAATCCGCCGCGAATTCCGGCGCAGCCGCAACACAGATTGCGCCACGACGCTGCTCGCGAATCTGCGCAGCGGCCTGCACGACGCGATCGAATCCGTTGAACGCACGTTCGACTTCCGCATGCAGCGCATGCGCCTGCCCCGTTGGCCACAACCGTCCATGTTTGCGCTCGAACAGCGCAAAGCCCACGCTCGCTTCGAAATCGGCGAGCAAACGGCTCACCGCAGGCTGCGATACACCCAGCGCATGCGCGGCGCGCGTGACGGTGCGCGACGCCATCAAGGCGCGGAAGGCTTCGACCTGCCGAATGCTGAATTCAGAACCGGCCATAACATGAGCGCATGAGTTTTAAGAAAACTTCAACCAGGCAGCATCAATAGAAAATCAGGCTTACTGACTATGCCTTATATATTGCCCGATATTACAGATATCTGCGCCATAACATCTGAACATAGAACTTACGTATTTCATTTCCCTGCATTTTTCGCAGGCAAATAAAAATCCCCGTGGGCGAAAAGCCAACGGGGATTCCTTGGGTACTCACGCATACCGCAGCCGATTCACGGCCACGGCGCGAGGCGCTTAGCCTGCAGCTGCGTCCTTCAGCTTCTTCAGCGCGCGTGCCTTGACGCGAACGCTAGCCGGCTTGGCCGGGAACCAGCGCTCTGCACCCGTGAACGGGTCCTTGCCGAAGCGCTTCTTCTTCGCCGGCACAGCCTGAACGACGATCTTCAGAAGGCCCGACAGCGTGAATTCGCCAGCGCCCTTCTTGTGGACCGAACCCAGGATCGTGTCTTCCAGTGCGGCGAGCACAGCCTTCGTTGCCTTCGGTTCGACACCAGCGCGCTCAGCGACGTGAGCAGCCAGCGAGGCCTTCGTGAAGGTGTCCTTGATCGGCGACAGTGCGCCGGACGCCTTCACGGCGACCTTCTTAGCTGCGGGCGTCTTAGCGGCTGCCGTCTTGGCGGGCGCTGCGGCCTTTTTAGCAACAACCTTCTTGGCCGGGGCAGCTGCCTTTTTGGCCACTTTCTTTGCGGAAGTCGGCATGTTTCTCCTACCAGTGTTGGTCAGTGAATCGACGAAGCACAGCGGGATGCAAATGCTTCATCGGCGGATTCTACAAGCGTGCAAGCGTTTTGCGTCATTCTTTTGCATCGTCGATGCAAATTTTTTGTTCGAAGCCCACCTATGAACACATTTCGACGCCTGTTTACAGGGGTAAACGTGGTCCGGTGCGGCACATGACCGGTGCGTCCAGGCGACTGCGAGGCGGCGTCGATGCTGCGAAAACGCCACACGTATGGCGTTTTTCGCGTTCCGACGACCTTCGCGAAGCACGTTCGGCAGCATCGCAAACGTCGCAATAGTGTCTTTCGTAACAGCTTTTACACGGCGCGTGACGTTCAGCGCATGCTTCACGCCGCCGCAAGATGCGTGGCGAGCGAGTCGAGCGCCGCGTCGATCTGCGCGCTTTCCACGCCGCCATAGCCGAACAGAAAACCCGCCTGTGCAGGCGTTTGCAGATAAAACGGCGCGAGCGCATGCAAGCCGACCGAGGCCGCGCGCGCCGCCGCCAGCAGCGCGTTTTCATCGGCGCCATCGACGAGACGCGCCGCAAGATGCAGCCCCGCCGTGTTCGGCATGACCGGTTCGAGCCATGCGGCAAGCGGTCCGCGCAGATGGCCGAGCAGGCGCGCGCGACGTTCGGCATAGGTCTGGTGCACGCGCCGCAGGTGGCGCGCGAAGTGGCCGTTGAGCATGAAATCCGCGAGCGCGGTCTGCGTCAGCACGCAGCCGTGGCAATCCGCAGTCTGGCGCGCGCGCAGCAGCGCGCCCTTGAGCGCGGCGGGCGGCACCATGTAGCCCACGCGCAACTCGGGAAAGATGGTCTTCGAAAACGTGCCCACGTAGGCCACGAGACCGGCGTTATCGAGGCTCTTGAGCGGTTCGAGCGAACGCCCTTCGAAACGGAATTCGCAGTCGTAGTCGTCTTCGATCACCAGCGCGCCGTGCGTCTGCGCCCATTCGAGCAGCGCCACGCGCCGCGCGAGACTCATCGGCATGCCAAGCGGAAACTGATGCGAAGGCGTCACGTAGACCACGCGCGCGTCCTTCGGCAACTGGTCGACGATCAGACCGTCGGCGTCCACGGGCACCGGCACGACCTTCGCGCCGAGCGCCCCGAACGCTTCGCGCGCAGGCGGATAGCCGGGATCTTCCACGGCGATCGTGTCGCCGGGCCGCAAAGTCACGCGCGCCAGCAGCGCGAGCGCCTGCTGCGCGCCCTGCGTGACGATCACGTCGTCCCAGTTGCTCGCCACCGCGCGATTGAAGGCGAGATAGCGCGAAACCGCGAGCCGCAGCTTTTCTTCGCCGGCCGGATCGCGATACGCGCCCTGACCGCGCGCCTGCACGCGCAGCGCATCGGTGATGCAGCGGCGCCAGACGTCGAAGGGAAAACGCGTCTTGTCGGTGATGCCGCCCGCGAAATCGCAGGCAAGCCGCGGATCGGGACGCGGCAGCGCGAGTGCTTCGGTTTGCGTTTGCCACCACGGCGGCGTGTCTTCATCTGCAGCGCGCGGTGCGTTGCGCGCGGCATTCGACGTGCCGCTTTGCGCCAGCGCCGCGCGAATCTGCGCATTCGGATGTCCGGGCGCACGCGCGGGCAAACGCTCCAGCGTATCGGCGACGAAGGTGCCGGAGCCGCGTTTCGCGATCAGATAGCCTTCGGCGAGCAGCCGCTCGAACACGTCGAGCGTGGTCTTGCGCGAGACGCCCAGTTGATCGGCGAGATCGCGCGTGGACGGCAGGCGCGTGCCGCCCGCCAGCCGCCCCTCGACGATGCGCTCGCGCAACTGGCGATAGATCTGCCCGGCGAGGTCGCGACGGCCGGACACGGTGACATGAAGATCCATGTGGCAACAGGATTCTGTAATGAGGTCTGGCAGGATGCTGGCACAAACGCGTGAAGCGCTGGCAGCTTTTGCGCGTTTTTTGGCGCTTGCGCGGGCCCGCTCGCACCTAGAGTGACGATGAGCGGTCCGCAACGCAATGCGGGCCGCCCTTCTTTTATCGTCACTTCAGGGCCCTCGCCATGACGCTACAAATCGGCTTTCTGCTGTTCCCACAGGTGCAACCGCTCGACCTTTGCGGTCCCTACGACGTGCTGGCCTCGATGCCGGATACCCAGGTTCGGCTCGTCTGGAAGCATCGCGAGGCGGTCGTTTCGGCAACCGGCATGCGGCTCACGCCCGATACCGTCTTCGACGATTGTCCGCCGCTCGACGTGCTTTGCGTGCCGGGCGGCAGCGGCGTCGGCCCGCTGCTCGAAGACGATGCCACGCTCGCCTTCATCCAGCATCAGGCGCGCCAGGCGCGCTACGTCACGTCCGTGTGTACCGGCGCACTCATGCTGGGCGCGGCAGGTCTGCTACGCGGACGCCGCGCCACCACGCACTGGGCCTTCCATGCGCTGCTCGAACCGTTCGGCGCCATCCCGGTGCATGAACGCGTCGTGCGCGACGGCTCGCTGATCACCGGCGGCGGCATTACGGCCGGCATCGATTTCGCGCTCACGCTGGCCGCCGAGCTGATCGGCGACGATGCCGCGCAGGCGCTGCAGCTCGAGCTCGAATACGCGCCCGCGCCGCCCTTCGATGCAGGCAGTCCGCATAGCGCGCCGCCAGCGATCGTGGAACGCGTGCGCCAGCAGAACGCGGCGACGCTCGCGCAACGCACGCTTATCGTCGAACGCGCGGCGGCAAAGCTCTAGAACGCGGGCGCGCACCGCTCTCTTGTCAGGGTCGGCCAGGGTCGGCACTTGCTACCGTCAATTGCAAGGATCGTATACATTGAGCCCCGGGCGCGACGTGTTCGTTTCGGGTCGCGCTGCTTTGAGGCTTTTTGCCTGCTTCTCGCCTTGCCTGCATCACAAACCCTGAATCCAGCAGCACACACCAACCAAGAGGGGTATCAATGCGTTCCACCACCAGCAAGCTGACTCTCGTTGCGGCCACCGCCGCTTTCCTGCTCGGCACCGCCGCGCCCGTGTTCGCCCAGGAAGCCAGCGCGCCTGCCGCCATGGCACCGGCCACGGCATCGGCGCCGATGACCAAGGAACAGAAGTCCGCCGCGAAGAAACAGGCCCGCGCACAGCGCAAGGCCGCCCGCAAAGCCGCTCGCGCGAAGAACAACGCCGAGCTCAAGAAGCTGGAAGACGCTGGCTACAAGCCCGCGAACAACGACCCGAACTACCCGCAGAACCTCCAGGACGCGCAGAAGAAAGCCGCTGCCGCCCAGGGCGCCAGCCAGTAAGTTCGCCGTCGTTCCCGCTGTCGTTGTTTGAGCATTGCGGACCGGCGCATCGCCGGTCTGTCACGAATCCCCGCTACATCCCCGCCCGGAACGCTCATAAGCGTTCACAAGCACCTACAAGCGTTCATTCGCTTTTTTTCCGCCAGACCGTTACAGCACACCTACGAAGCAGGCCCAGATTCGTTATGGGACGATGCGCGACGTGCCGGTCCACACGGAGCGCAACCCATGAACGCAGCGAAACCCGAGGCTTCCGCCGTCCAGGCGCAGAAGAAAACCGGTCCGCCGATTGGGCTGATTGCGGGCGCCATCGCGCTGGTTGTCGTGATGTTGCTGCCGCTGCCCGCGAGCCTGCCCGTAGCCGGTCAGCGCATGCTGGCGATCCTCGCGTTCGCCGTGGTCGTGTGGCTCACCGAAGCGGTTTCCTATGAAGCCAGCGCCATCATCATCACTTCGCTGATGGCCTTTCTCGTAGGCACCGCGCCCACCATCGACGATCCCTCGCAGCTTTACGGCACGTCCAAAGCGATCAGCATGGCGCTGGCGGGCTTCTCCAATTCCGCGCTCGCGCTGGTGGCGGGCGCGCTGTTCATCTCCGCGGCTATGACCGTGACCGGGCTAGACCGGCGCATCGCGCTCGTCACGCTTGCGCTGATCGGCACGACTACGAGGCGCATTCTGATCGGCTCAATTGCGGTGACGATCGTGCTCTCGCTCGTCGTGCCCAGCGCTACCGCGCGCAGCGCTTGCGTGGTGCCGATCATGGTCGGCGTGATTTCGGCCTTTGGCGTGGACAAGCGCTCGAATATCGCGGCCGGCATCATGATCGTGGTGGCCGAAGCGACCAGCATCTGGAACGTCGGCATTCAAACGGCCGCCGCGCAGAATCTGCTGACCGTCGGCTTCATGGACAAGATGCTCGGCGCGCGCGTGACCTGGCTCGACTGGCTGATCGCGGGCGCGCCGTGGGCGCTGGCGATGTCGGCGATCCTGCTGGTTCTGGTGCTCAAGATGCTGCCGCCCGAAGCCGATGCCATCGCGGGCGGCAAGGAAGCCGTCGAGACATCGCTGCGCGAACTCGGTCCCATGACGGGGCCGCAAAAACGCCTGCTGGGCGTCTCCATCGGCCTGCTCTGTTTCTGGGCCACCGAAGGCAAGCTGCATGCGTTCGACACCACCTCGGTCACGTATGCGGGCCTCGTGCTGCTGCTTCTGCCGCGCTTTGGCGTGATGGACTGGAAGACCGTGCAAAGCCGCATTCCGTGGGGCACGGTGATTGTGTTCGGCGTGGGGATCAGTCTGGGCACCGCGCTGCTGACGACCAAGGCCGGCCAGTGGCTCGGCGACCTCGTTGCGCATCACACGGGACTCGACACCGCCGGGCCGTTCATGACGTTCGCGATCCTCGCGGCGTTTCTGATCGTGATTCACCTCGGTTTTGCCAGCGCCACGGCGCTCACCTCCGCGATGTTGCCGATCCTGATCGCGGTCCTGCAGTCGATGTCGGGCGATTTCAACCGCCTGGGCATCGCCATGCTGCTCGGCTTCACGATGAGCTTCGGCTTTATCCTGCCGATCAACGCGCCGCAGAACATGGTCTGCCTCGCCACCGATACCTTCACCGCGCGGCAGTTCGCGCGCGTGGGCCTCGTGCTGACGATCATCGGCTATCTGTTGCTGCTGCTGTTCGCGGCGACGTGGTGGCGCTGGCTCGGCTGGATCTGAACTCGCCAGGGAGACCGGATGCCGCGCGCGAGCCATTCGCCGATCAGGCGGTTGACGGCGCTTTGAACCCGCCATGGCATGAAAAAAGGGGCGCATTTTTGCGCCCCTTTTGCGTAATCGCGACGTTACCGCCGCTCAACGAGTGCGAACGGATTACACCGCCACCGCGCCCACGTAGTTTTCGGCCATCGACATCGCGGCTGCGCGCGAGGTCGTCACGTGTTCCAGTTCCGCGACCTGCAGACGCTGCTCGAACGGCGTGGCGTCGTCGAGGCGGTGCATCATGCGCGTCATCCAGTACGAGAAGTGCTCGGCGCGCCAGATGCGGCGCAGCGCGGTTTCGCTGTAGGCGTCGAGCAGATCGGTGCGGTTTTCCTTGTAGAACGCGTCGAGCGCAGCGGTCAGCACGCGCACGTCGGAGACGGCCAGATTGAGGCCCTTCGCGCCGGTCGGCGGCACGATGTGCGCCGCGTCGCCCGCGAGGAACAGGCGGCCGTGCTGCATCGTCGTCGAAACAAAGCTGCGCATGCCGACAATGTTCTTCTGGAAAATCTTGCCTTCGACCACCTGATGGCCTTCTTCCGAATCGACACGGGCGTGCATTTCGGCCCAGATACGGTCGTCGGACCAGTTATCGACGTTGTCCTTGGGATCGCACTGGAAATACATGCGCTGCACGTTGGGCGAGCGCGTGCTCACCAGCGCGAAGCCGCGATCGTGGCGCGCGTAGATCAGTTCGTCCGACGAAGGCGGCGCTTCCACCAGAATGCCGAACCAGCCGAACGGGAACACACGCTCGTAATCCTGGCGCAGCGCGGCCGGAATCGCGGCGCGCGAGACGCCCTGCGAGCCGTCGCAACCCATCACGTAATCGCAATGCAGCGTGTGCTGTTCGCCTTCGTGCTCGAAGCGGATCGACGGCGTATCGGTTTCGATGCCGTGAATCGAGGTGTTCTTGACGCTGAAAAAGAGCTTGCCGTCCGCCGCCACGCGCGCCGCGACGAGATCCTTGAGCACTTCGTGCTGCGCATAGACCGTGATGGCCTTGCCCGTGAGTTCGGTCAGATCGATCCGGCGGCGCTTGCCTTCGAAAGCCAGTTCGAAGCCATGATGCAGCGCGCCTTCGGCCTTCATGCGGGCGCCGACGCCGGCTTCGGTCAGCACATCCATCGTGCCCTGTTCGAGCACACCCGCGCGGATCGTCGATTCGATCTGCTCGCGGCTACGCGTTTCGAGCACGACCGAGTCGATGCCGCGCAGATGCAGAAGATGGGAAAGAAGCAGGCCCGCAGGCCCCGCGCCGATAATGCCAACCTGGGTGCGCATGATGGTGTCTCCATGTTTGCGTGTTGATTTTTCGCAAGTTTGGCTGCGGCAGGTGGTATCGTGCAACGCGATATCGAGAATAGGCACTATCCTGATTTGAGATATCGCTCGACGGCGTGCCGGGCCGAAGCACAGCCTCGCAAACTCGATTCGCGCGCAACGATCTCAAAGCGGGGCGGAATGGAAATTGCTGCGCCACAGCGGTTTGTCGGCGACACGGTCGCGCGCCGGCAAGCGCCCTTCCACCGAAAATCACCGCGAGCCACGCCGATGCCGTTTTCAAGCCTGAGCGCCCAGCGCCTGTCCATGCCGGATTTTTTCCACCACGCCGCAGCGCTGATCGTCGCCCTGCCGCTCGCCTGCGCGGCACCGCTCGCTAGCGCGCAATCCGCCGCGCCGCAGACAGCCTCCGCGCCTGCGCCCCAGCAGGAATTACAAAACGCACAAAACCCGCAAAACCCGCAAGCCGCACCGAAGCCGCCCTCGGAGCTTTTCGGCCAGCTTTATCGCGATGTCGAACTCGCCCAGGTCTTCCCGGACAGCAAAACGTTCGCTGACATGGAGCCAAATACCGCGCCCGCGAAAATCGTTTCAGAGTACGAAATCTGGAGCGCGCGCAACGCCGGCATCACCGATCCCGACGCGCGCAAAACCGCACTGCGCGCCTTCGTTGCGCAGTATTTTTCCGATCGGAAACCAAGCGAGGATCACTATGTTTCCGATCCGAATCAGGACGTCGTGAGCCACATCGATACGCTCTGGGACGTGCTGCGCCGCAACCCCGACACCACCCAGCAACCGTATTCGTCGCTGCTGCCGCTGCCCAGACCGTATGTCGTGCCGGGCGGGCGCTTCAACGAGATTTACTACTGGGATTCGTACTTCATCATGCTCGGTCTGGAAGCGAGCGGGCGGCACGATCTGACGCGCGACGAACTCGATAATTTCGCTACCCTGATCGATCGCTACGGCCATATTCCGAACGGCAACCGCAGCTATTACCTGAGCCGTTCGCAGCCGCCGTTTTTCGCGCAGATGGTGGCGCTGGTCGCGCGCCGCGACGGCGACGCCACCTATGTGCGCTATCTGCCCGAACTGCGCAAGGAATACGACTACTGGATGGCGGGCGCAGACACGCTCAAGCCCGGCGACGCCGTGCGCCACGTCGTACGTCTGGACGACGGCACGCTGCTCAACCGCTACTGGGACGCGCGCGACACGCCACGCGACGAGTCGTATCGCGAAGACGTGCTGACCGCGCAAAGCGCGCCGCAACGCGCCGCGCCCGAACTCTGGCGCAATCTGCGCGCGGGCGGCGAAACCGGCTGGGATTTCAGCTCGCGCTGGCTGGCCGATAACCGCACGCTCGCGAGCATCGACATCACCTCGCTCGTGCCCGTCGATCTGAATGCGCTGCTGGTCGATCTCGAACGTGCGCTCGCCCGGGCCTACGGCATGGAAGGCAACGCGGCCCAAGCGCAGCAGATGAGCGAGCGTGCGCAGCAACGCGCGGCCGCGATCGGTCGAGTGCTCTGGGACCCGCAACTGCACGCCTTCAGCGACTACGATTTCGTGCACCGCACGCTCACGCACCGGCTCACGGCGGCGACGGTTTATCCGCTTTACACGGGCGTGGCCACGCGCTCGCAGGCGCATCAGGTGGCGGGCGCGGTGCGCGCCGGGCTGCTGCGCCCCGGGGGTCTCGCGACCACTCAGGTGGCGAGCGGCCAGCAATGGGATGAGCCGAACGGCTGGGCGCCGCTGCAATACCTGGCCGTGACGGGCTTGCGCCGCTACGGCGAAAACGCGCTTGCGCAGACCATCGCCACGCGCTGGATCGCAACCAACCTCGTCTACTACCAGCGCACGCACAAACTGGTCGAAAAGTACGACGTGAGCGCGGCGGCGGCGAAGGCATCGTCGGCGGGTGGCGGGGAATATCCGCTGCAGGACGGTTTCGGCTGGACCAATGGCGTGCTGCGCGCGCTGCTGACGATGTATCCGCATACGGAAAGCACGCCGGCTGTGCGGGCGTCGAGCGTGCCGAAGGCAGCGGTTCCGTCACGCTAGAACCGTCACGGCGAGAAACGCGGCAACAACTGCAGCACCGCACAGGCATGACGCGTGCGAGACCCACACTATGCCAGTTGAGTCGCGCACCGCTCCCGCACCGCAGCATCGATCATGCCAATGTGCGGTTTTTGGCGCTTTTTCGGCGCTTTCCGGCCTGCTGGCGTGGTGCAAGCCGCCTCGCATCGGCGTATGCTCGAACGTACTCGCTTGAACCCCTCCGCAGAGCGATCTGCATGCTGTACGCCGGCTTGGGCCGTGCGCAACGCGATGGAAGATGGAACCGCGATGAACGCCTCCGCTCCCGCTCCTGGCGCCCCCGGCGCCCCCAGTGCCCCGCAACCCCAGGCGGGCCCCAGACACGATTCCACAGCCGGCCCGCGCATCACGGTCGTCGTGCTCACGCGCAATCACGTGCGGCAGACCGTCGATACGGTCGCACGCCTGACCGCCTTGCCCGAACGTCCCCATGTGATCGTCGCGGATAACGGCTCGTCCGATTCCACCGTCGGCCTGCTGGCCTCGCTGTTTCCGCAGGTGCGTATCGTCCAGTGTCTGGGCGATCGCGGCATGGCGGGCTTCAATCGCGCCGTCACGCTCGCCCCCACCGAATATGTCGCCTGCTGCGACGACAGCACCTGGTTCGCGCCCGGCGCGCTCGCCTGCGCGACGCTCTGGCTCGACGAACATCCGCAGGTGGGCGTGCTCAATGCGCGCGTGGTCGGCCACGACGAACGCGAAATCCACCCGGCCTGCCTGATGCTCAACGCCACCTCGCCCGGAGATGACGATTTGCCCGGCCCGGCGCTCGCGAGCTATATGCCGGGCGCCTGCATCTTCCGCACCGCGGTGTTCCGCGCGCTCGGCGGCTACGAAGAACGGCTCTCGCACGGCGGCGCGGAAGAACTCGCGGCGCTCGACGTGCTCGCCGCCGGCCATGCGATCGTCTATTGCGAATCGGCGCTCGCGCACCGCGAACCGCTCTACCGCTGGCTCACGCGCGCGCAGCACTGCACGCACGCGCGCAATGCCGCGTGGGTCGCGTGGATGCGCCTGCCGATGCGCGATGCGCTCGCCGCCACCGGCCGCGCGCTGGTGGTGTTCGCGCGCCAGCGCTCGCTCGGGCCGGCCGGCTTCGCGCTGCTTCGCGGCGCATTCTGGACCTGGCGCCGCCGCCGCGTGGCCCCGGCACACGTCGTGCTGCTCTTGCGGCAAGTGCGCCGCGCCGAGCGTCTGGTGCGCGCCGGCATACCCGCCATGGCCGAAAAGTACGACCGCGCCGGACAACGCGCGTGGTAAGCTGCGCGGCGCCAAAGTGTAAGTGACAGTAACAGGCGATGGCGCACGGCCGTCACTTGTGCTCCTTGTGCTCTTTCCCGATTACGAAGGACCATGACGACGCCCGATTCCTCGTTGCCACCCGATGCCGGCCTGTCCGCCGAAGGCCATAGCGGACGCCGCTTCGAAGCGCTCGTGCAGCCCATCGAGGATTACGCGATCTTTCTGCTCGACCCGCGTGGCCATGTGGTGAGCTGGAACCGGGGCGCGGCCCGCATCAAGGGCTTCGAAGCGCACGAAATCATCGGCCAGCATTTTTCCCGTTTCTATACCGACGAAGCCAACGCCCGCCGCTGGCCCGAGCACGAGCTGGAGCAGGCCGCCCTGCATGGCCGCTTCAACGACGAAGGCTGGCGCGTGCGCAAGGACGGCTCGATGTTCTGGGCCAATGTGGTGATTACGGCGCTGCGCGAGCACGACGGCTCGCTCGCCGGTTTCGCCAAGATCACGCGCGATCTCACGGCGGAACGCCGTCAGGTGGAAGCGCTGCGTCTCTCGGAGGAACGCTTTCGCCTGCTGGTGGAAAGCGTCAGCGATTACGCGATCTTCATGCTCGACGCCCAGGGCCGCGTGGTGAGCTGGAATAGCGGCGCGACCAACCTCAAGGGCTACCGGCCCGCCGAAATCATCGGCCAGCATTTTTCGGTGTTTTATCCCGCCGATGACATCGCCGCCGACGCGCCCGGCCGTGAATTACGCCGCGCCGCCGAACTGGGCCGCTGCGTCAACGAAGGCTGGCGCGTGCGCAAGGACGGTTCGATGTTCTGGGCCAACGTCACGCTCACGGCGGTTCACGACGCGCACGGCCGCCTGACCGGCTTCGCCAAGGTCACGCGCGACATGACCGAAAGCCGCCGCACCGACGAACTCGAGCATTCGAGCGAGCAGATGAAGCAGTTCCTCGCCATGCTCGCGCACGAACTGCGCAACCCGCTCGCGCCGGTGCGCAACGCCGTCGCCACGATGCGTCTGATGACGGCGCAAAGCCCCGAAATCGAGCGCGCACGCGACCTGATCGATCGCCAGATCGTCCATCTCACGCGCCTCGTCGACGATCTGCTCGACGTGGGCCGCATCACCTCGGGCAAGATCGAACTGCGCGAAGCGCCGATCGATCTGCGCGAAGTGGTCAAGGATGCGCTCGAAGCGGCGCAGCCCTTCACCGCCGCGCGCGGCCAGCGCGTGGAAGCGCTGCTGCCCGCCGCGCCGCTGCCGATGACCGGCGATCACACGCGCCTCGTGCAGGTTTTGCAGAACCTGCTGCACAACGCCTCGAAGTTTTCGCCGCCGCAGAGCCGCATTACTGTCGAAGTGCAGACGGCCGGGCGCGGCGTGCAGATCCAGGTGCGCGACGAAGGACGCGGCCTGCGCCCGGAATCCTTCGAAACGATTTTTGGCCTGTTCAGCCAGGATCGCTCGATGCCCGGTCCGGTCGAAAACGGTCTGGGTATCGGCCTGATGCTGTGCCGCTCGCTGGTCGAACTGCACGGCGGCACGATTTCCGCGACCAGCGCGGGCATCGACGCGGGCAGCACCTTCACGATCCGTCTGCCGCTCGAACGCACCAGCGCCACACACGCCGATCTGCCCGCCGAAGGACTGATCAGCACGGTGGGCCAGCCGGTGCTCATGCACGACGAATCGCTGCCGCTGCGCGTGCTGGTGGTGGACGACAACCGCGATTCCGCCGATAGCCTCGCGATGCTGCTCGAACTGAAAGGCCATGACGTGCGCGTGGCCTACAGCGCGATCCAGGCGCGCGAATGGGCCGAGCGCTTCACGCCCGACGCCGCGCTGATCGACATCGCCATGCCCGAGATCGACGGTTACGCCGCGCTGCGCGACCTGCGCACGCTGGAGGCGCTCGGACACACGCTGTTCGCGGCGATGACGGGCTTCGGCCAGGCCGCCGATATCGAACTCACGCGCGCGGCGGGCTTCGAAATGCACCTCGTCAAGCCGGTGGATGTCACGCTGTTCGACGAAGTGCTCGCACGCGCGGCCGCGCGGCGCGCGGCGCGTGTGGGCTGGGTGACGCTGCCGCGCTGAATCTGTGCTTTACCGCATGCCTTACGGCATCACCGGCACGAAATCCCGATACTCGATCTCCGGCCCGCGCACCAGAATCGCGGTGGATTCGGGCACTTCGGCCCACGCTTCCGGCAGATCGACGATCGGCTCGGACACCAGCAGATAGGCATCCTCGCCCACCGCCGCAATGCGCGGATCGTCGGGATACAACTCGCGCAGATGCTTGAACGAGGTGCTGTGAAAGAGCGAGCGGGAATTACGCTCGCTCGAATACCGCACGGCCACGATCTGCTCGCCGTCGCTGGCGAACACCGTCATGTTGAGCGCCGGCTCGATACCGTGATTCTTCGCGACCGCCTCGACAAAACCGGCCATGCGTTCGAGCGCCAGCACGGGATCGAGTTCGAGCCCGAAGGTCATCGCCAGATAGAACATCACTTCGGAATCGGTCGATCCTTCGAGCGCATTGAAGCGGCCCGGATCGATCGCCAGCAGCAATTCGCGCCGCACGAGCGGAAAACTGTGAATCAAACCATTGTGAGCAAACATCCAGCGCCGATGCCGGAACGGATGGCAATTGGTCTCCTGCACCGGCGTGTTGGTGGCAGCGCGCACGTGCGCGACGAACATCGGCGCATGCACGGCGCGCGCCAGTTCGCGCAGATTGCGGTCGTTCCATGCCGGATGCACGCTGCGATAACGGTACGGAATATCGTGCGGATTCTGATACCAGCCGATGCCGAAACCGTCGCCGTTCGTGGTAGTCGCGCCGAGCGTCGAATGCAGGCTCTGGTCGATCAGCGAATGGCGCGCGCGAAACAGCACGGCTTCGAGCGAAATCGGATTACCCGTGTAAGCAAGCCAGCGGCACATCGTTGTCTCCATCGATGGGATTGACGGCCGGCCGCGTCCGCGCGCCGGTCAGTTCGCTGCGTGGAGCCCGGCAATCGGCGTAAGAAAGCCGGTCAGGCCGGTCAAGATGATCTGCACACCGATACACAGCAACAGGAACGACGACACGCGCATGGCCACGCGCGTGCCTTCCACGCCCAGGTAATGCGCGAGACGCGCGGCGCGGCTGTAGACGTAGTAAATCACCAGCACGACGAGCAGCGAAATCACCACCGAAGCGATGCTCGACAGCAGCCACGCCGAAAGCTTGTGCGTACGGTTCGCGTTCAGCGCGATGGCCGTGGCGATCGAACCGGGACCGGTGGTGAGCGGCACCGTCAGCGGAAAGAAAGCCTTGCCGCTCGCCGACCACGAACTGACCGGCTTGACCGCCGGGTCGCTCGCGGCGGGCGGTTCCGGCTCGGGCGCGTTGAGCATCTGCCAGCCGCTCACGGCCACGGCAAGACCGCCGCCGATACGCAACGCTTCCATCGAAATACCGAAGAAATGCAGGATCGGCGTGCCGACAAAAAACGCCGCGAGCAGCACGAAACCTGCATTGGTGGCGACGCGTTTGGCGAGCAGGCGGCGCTCTTCGTCGGTGAGCGTGGCCGTGCGATCGAGAAAGACAAAGGCGATGCCGATGGGGTTGATGATGCTGATCAGTCCGGTGAAACCGAACAGAATGTCTGAAATCAGGCTCTCGATCATGAAGGCGATCCGAAAAACGGGGCGAGTGCTGCAAGTCTTCACTGGAGCGGCGCGCGACTTCTGCGCTGCACAGATCAACGCGTGCCGCCGGGGTGCGTGAAGTGTAACTGGATCGGCGTGCGGCGTGCCCTGCCGGTGCGCTATCGCGACGGCGCGCGCACGAAATTTGCTTGCTGGTGACGCGCTGCACCATGAAAACGCCGGTTAAAAGGATCGCTAACCTGGGATTTTTGGCGGCTTTACGGGGTGCGTTCACGGGCATAGAGTGGACCGATTGAACCCGGTCGCGACGTTCCCCTTTTGCACAAAGGAGTTGCCATGTCACTGAGGTTGCTCGCAGCGCTACCCTTCATCGGCATTCTGCTCGGCGTGCCGTTCGTCAATCACACCGAGCCGCTCGTGCTCGGCATGCCGCTGGTGCTGGCGTGGATCGTCATGTGGGTGGTGCTCACCTCCGTGATCATGGCGATCGTGTATCGCCTCGATCCGGTCAATCGCACTGCAGGCGAAACGCAAGCCGAGGTGCGGCCATGAGCGCGCTGATCATCATCGCGGCGGTCACGCTGGTCGCGCTATTTCTGGGCGTGCGTGCGCGGCGCGGGCACGATATGAGTCTCGAACAGTGGTCGGTGGGCGGACGCAGTTTCGGCACGGCCTTCGTTTTCCTGCTGATGGCGGGCGAGATCTACACCACCTTCACGTTCCTCGGCGGCAGCGGTTTTGCCTACGGCAAGGGCGCGCCGGTCTACTACATCCTCGCTTACGCCACGCTCGCCTACATCCTCTCGTACTGGATGCTGCCGCCCATCTGGCGTTTCGCCAAGCAGCACCGGCTGATGTCGCAACCGCACTTTTTCGCGCGCAAATACAACAGTCCCGCGCTTGGCGTGCTGGTGGCCTGCGTGGGCGTGCTCGCGCTCGTGCCGTATCTGGTGCTGCAGTTCAAGGGCCTGGGCATCATCGTAACGACGGCGTCGTATGGCGCGGTATCGTCGACGGCGGCCATCTGGATCGGCGCGGTCGTGGTGACGGCTTATGTGATCGTCTCGGGCGTGCGCGGCTGCGCGTGGAATTCAGTCGTGAAAGACACGATGATTCTCGCCATCGCCATTTTTCTGGGCATTTATCTGCCGATCCATCATTACGGCAGCATGGCCGAGATGTTCCGCGCGATCGACGCGGCCAAGCCCGGCTTCCTCACCTTCCCCGCCAAAGGCCAGAGCGTGACGTGGTTCCAGTCCACCGTGCTGCTGACGGCGCTGGGCTTTTTCATGTGGCCGCATACGTTCGGCTCGGTGTATACGGCGAAGGACGAACGCATTTTCCGCCGCAATGCCGCGATTCTGCCGCTCTATCAGCTGATTCTGCTGTTCGTATTCTTTTGCGGCTTCGCGGCCGTGCTCAAGGTGCCGGGCCTCAAGGGCGGCGCGATCGATCTCTCGCTCTTCAAGCTGGCGTTGCAGACTTTCGACCCGTGGTTCGTGGGCGTGATCGGCGCGGCCGGTGTGCTCACGGCCCTCGTGCCGGGATCGATGATCCTGACCACGGCATCGACGCTAATCGCCAACGACGTCTATCGCGGCGCAATGATGAAACAGGCCGACGACGCCCGCGTGGCGACACTCGCGCGCTTCTTCGTACCGGTCATCGCGCTGGTGGCGGTGGGCTTCACGCTCAACGGCGGCGAGACCATCGTGGCGCTTCTGCTGATGGGCTATAACTTCGTGACGCAGTTGTTTCCCGCGCTGGTTTGCAGCCTGGCGCCGCGCAATCGCGTGACGAAACAAGGCGCGTTCTGCGGGATTCTGGCGGGCGTGCTGGTGGTCGTGCTCACGACCGTGCTGCATGTGAGTGTCGCGCAGCTGATTCCTTTTGCACCGGATGCGCTCAAGGACATCAATATCGGCTTTCTTGCACTGGGCGTGAATATCGTCGTGCTGGCGGCCGTGAGCGTGGTGACGCAACCGCATACACATGCCGATCACAAACACGCGGGCGCGCATTGAATCGAAGCGGGGCCAACCGGGTTGGCCCCTTTCGCTTTAGATCCGGTCTGCGGGAATACCGCCGAAATCGGCCCGCTTTGCGCGTGCCTGGCTGCGCTCCAGCGCGGTAGTCGGCACTTTCTGCAGACGCACACGCATGAAATGCGCGTGCTCCAGCGTGGTATTCGCGTGCTGGCCGTCCAGATACACCTGTTCGACGATCGCGAAGCGCGTTTCGAACCAGCCGAGATACCAGAACCAGTCGGCGTAATAGATCCACGAATGCTCGTTGAACGCGCGCACGTGTGTGGGGTCTTGCCACGCGGACGGCGCTTTTTCGTAAGGCACTTCCACCAGCATCTGGCCGTCCATTTTCAGCAGACGCAAACAGTTGCTCATCATCTGCGTGAGATCGCCGACGTGTTCCAGCACGTTATTCGCGTAGATAAATCCCACCGAATCCGCTTTCAGTTCGACCGGGCCCGCGAGGCCGCTTTCGAGTTGCAACGGCAAGGCAAGCGGTGCGGAAAGATCGAGTAGAACGTCGGGTTCGGCGCGCGCCAGAATGTCCAGATTGAGCCAGCCCGGCATGTAATCCCTGCCCGATCCGATCTGCAGACGCTCCGGCTGCCAGCGCGCCGTGGAAATCGCCTGAGTCGCGAAGTACTGTTGCGCATGGTCCAGCGCGGCAGCGTATTGATCGAGTACATCGTGTGCCGCAAACGCATTCAAACGCTCGCGAGCAGAATCCGCGAATGACGCCGCACGAAAATCGCTTGCGAAGAACGACCGGACATTCGCCGCATCGACCCAGAAAACACTGTCTTCGAATTGCGACGGCGCTTCGGTTGTCGGCGTGCGCTCGCTGATAACCGGCGTGCCCAGCGACAGACATTGAAAGACCCGCGCCTGTTCGAAACGCGCGCTCTCGTAGTAGTGGCAGTTGAAAACGGCCTTTGCCTGACGCACGACTTCGTCGCGCTCCGGGCCGAAAATACCAAACGGCAATACGCTGACTTTGCAGCCCGCCGCTTCGATCTCTCGCAATAGCGCCAGCCGCCGCTCGTTCAGGCTGCCGAAGAACAGCACGTCGACGGGCCGCTGTTCGATCGGCATGGCGGCTTCGGAACAAAGATAAGGCGCGTGAGCAAACGAAACGATCGACACCGGAGCGCCCGCGCCATAGGCCGCAATGTTGCGTTCGTCGTAATCGATCACGGCCGAAGTGGACAGCAGGCGCAAATAATCGGGCGAAACCGTTGCGCCGTTCTCGCCCAGTTGCTCGAGGTTCACGAATACGCAGCGATATCGCCGCTTCAGATCGGCATCGAAACCGGCATGAGCGCCAAAAACGACATTGATCGCGTCATGCCGCAGACGATTCTTGCCGATCGTCACCTCGGCGCCCAGACGCCGGAATTGATATCGGAAGAAACGCGCCTGGTCGAGAAAGCCTAAAAACTGGACATTGCTGTCCGGCTGGATGATGCAAAGATGGATGGGCGATGTGGACATGATCGGACCGTTCAAGCGGAAAGGCTCAAAGCGGTCCATCGCGCTGCGCTGCTTCTATCGCATTCGCGCCGTACAGCCTTGAGTCAAGACTCGTTACGGAAAGCGATGATAGTCAAACGCATATCTCAAAACGTTCGAATGAATTCGATTCTGGCTGCCGGCTGGGCAAAATGTCGCAAAGCGTTGCGGCGCATCATCTGAAAATCAATTCGCCAGGCTCGCTTCGCATAGCGTCACGTAATTGCGCGCGGCTTCGTCGCTCAATCCGTTGTGCACGAACGCGTGGGCGACGTCCGCCACGCTCAGGTATTCGCGGTAGCGCCGGTATATGGCGCGCACGCAGTTGAACTTGCGCAGATCGCAATAATTTTTCAACAGCGCAACGCCGCGCGGCGACGCCAAAGTCTGAATATCCAGCGCATCGATGATTTCAAACATCGCGCGATCTTCGACATGCCGCCACATATTGAAGACGCCGTGAAAGCCGAAAGTCGGCTGGCGTGGCAGCGCGTATTCATAGGCGAATTGATCGGCGATTCCAGCGGGCGCAAAACGAATGCCGAAGTCGGTTTCGAGCGCCGGTCGCCAGGTGCTGCCAATCAGCACGTCTTCGCCAACATCGCTTTCGATGACAAACCGGTCGCTGGCCAGTGCCGTGAGCAGTTTCGCGGAGCGCAGCGAAAAGCCGCCATTGCCGACTTCCTTGCCAGTATCCGCATTCGGCCAGCGCGCGCCAATGTAGTCGTATTGACGGAAATCGCGGCGCCACTGGGACGCATCGGTGACAAAGCCATCCCATTGCACCACCAGAACCCAGGGCGTGGCGATGTGATCGGCCAGGCGCTTGAGCATGAAATGGGAATAGGCGGCCAGCGATACGATGGGTTCGATCGGCACGATGCGCGCGCGCGTGGGCACGGTGGCGTGCGTAATCAACATCGCATCGGCGAACTGGCACTGGGACAGCGTTATGTCGAGCGCACGCGCGGCGAGATCTGGATTGACGGTATCGACGGCGCAGAGCGTGACGTCGCTCAGATTCGGAATTTGATTAGCAAACTTTGAGTCTTCGTCACGCATGGTTTGCCTCCTCGAATTTCAAAGGCCGCCAGTCTACCGCTTGCCCACTCCATACAAGGTCGAATCCGCGAAACCTTCCGCGCCCAGCACGCGCCCCACGAGGATCAGCGCCGTGCGTTCGATATCCGTTGCCTGGACTTTTGCGGCGATATCCGCGAGCGTTCCCGTGACGCGTTCTTCGTCGGGCCAGCTTGCACGATACACCACCGCCACGGGGCAATCGTCGCCGTAATGCGGTCGCAGTTCCTCGACGATACGCGCGATATGGCGCACGCCCAGATGAATCGCCATGGTCGCGCGATGACGCGCGAGATCGCCCAATGCCTCGCCTTCGGGCATCGAGGTTTTGGTGGCAAAACGTGTCAGGATCAGCGTCTGCGAAATGCCGGGCAACGTGAGTTCGTTGCCGAGTGTCGCGGCGCAGGCTGCCGTCGCCGTCACACCCGGCACGATTTCATAAGGAATCCCAAGCTCGCGCAGACGACGAATCTGCTCGCCAATTGCGCCGTAAAGCGAAGGATCGCCGGAATGCACGCGCGCAACGTCGTGCCCGGCACGATGCGCGTTTTCCAGCAACGCGACGATTTCATCGAGCGTCAACGGCGCGGTATCCACGACCTGATGCGCGCGATGGCCTTCGAGCACCGCAGTCGGCACGAGCGAACCCGCGTAAAGAATGACGGGGCAAGTGCGCACGAGGCGCTGGCCTTTTACTGTGATCAGTTCCGGGTCGCCGGGGCCTGCGCCAATGAAGAAAACAGTCATGCGTCGATATTCCGATGTTTGAGATTCGCGAGCGCGTGCAAGGCATCCAGTGCATCCTGCACCGACTCGAATTCGCGCAGCGCCGGCGGCAGCGCGGGCCGCCGCACCATCACCACGGGCAACTTCATTTCGCGCGCGACGGCGAGTTTCGCTTCCGTGGCCGCGCCGCCACTGTTCTTGCTGACGATCACGTCGTAGCGTCCTGATTCGAACAGCGCGCGCTCGCCTTCGTGCGTGAAAGGCCCGCGCGCGTCGATCACCTGCGCGCGCGCATGGCCGGGATGCGGATCGAGGCAACGCACGGTCCAATGCTGATGCGTCGGCACTTCGTCCAGATGCGCGAGCGGCTCGCGCCCCAGCGTGAACAGCACGCGCTGATAAGAAGCGATCGCGCCGGTCACGCCGCTCCAGCCGTCCACCATGCGCCAGTCATCGCCGGGATGCGGCTGCCACGGCGCGCGGCGCAGCGCCCAGTACGGCACCTGCGTCTGCTCGCAAGCGTTCGCAGCATTCGCGCTGATCTGCGCCGCGTAAGGATGCGTGGCGTCGAGCACGAGGCCGATTTTCTCATCGGCGAGATAACGCGCGAGGCCCGGCGCACCGCCAAAGCCGCCCACCCGCACGGTGCAATGCAGATCGGCGGGCACGCGCCCGAGGCCCGCGAGGCTGTAGACATGCGCGCTGTCGAGCGCGCGCGCAATGCGCAGCGCGTCGCCCGTGCCGCCGAGCAACAAGACGCGCGCGCTCATGGCTTGATCGCTTCGTAGAGCGTGACGGGCAGCGCTTGACGCCAGGTGTCGAAGCGCCCCAAAGGCTCCGCTTCGCCGATACCGATGCGCGTAAGCGTGCCGCCATGTTGCGCGCGCCAGTTCACCAGCGCGATTTCGGTCTGCACGGTCACCGCGTTCGCCACCAGGCGGCCGCCCGGCGCGAGGCGCTCCCAGCAGGTTTCGAGCACGCCCGGCACCGTCACGCCGCCGCCGATGAACACGGCATCCGGCGTGGCGAGACCGGCCAGCGCATCCGGCGCGCGCCCCGCGACGAGTTGCAGCGCCGGCACGCCCAGCGCCTGGCGATTGTGTTCGATATTGCGTTGCCGCTCGCTGTTCGATTCGATCGCAATCGCCCGGCAGGCGGGATGCGAGCGCATCCATTCGATGCCGATCGAACCGCTGCCGCCGCCCACGTCCCAGAGCAAGGCGCCGGGCGTCGGCGCGAGACGCGCGAGCGTGAGCGCGCGCACGTCGCGTTTGGTGATCTGGCCGTCGTGCTGATAGGCCTCGTCGGGCAGGCCTGGCGTGAGCGTCCAGGGCTGCGCGGGCCTATCTTCGGCGGCAACGCATTCGAAGGCCACCAGATTGAGCGCCGCGACTTCATCGACGATTGCGCCGTTTGCCCACGCATCGGCGCGGCCATCGATACGACGTTCCTGTGCGCCGCCCAGATGCTCGAACACGACCACACGCGTCGCGCCATAACCCTGCTGCGCAAGCAGCGCGGCGATGGCCCGGGGCGTGCGCCCATCAGCGCTCAAGGCCAGCACGCGAGCGCCCGCGAACAGATGACGCCGCAGCGCATCGAGCGGCCTGCCGACCAGCGAGGCCACCGCCGTCTCCTGCAAGGCCCAGCCCAGCCGCGCGGCCGCCAGCGACAGCGACGAAGGCGCGGGCAGCACGCACATTTCCTCGGCCGGGAGCTGGCGTGCGAGCGTCGCGCCCACGCCGTAGAACATCGGATCGCCGCTTGCCAGCACGCACACGGAAAACGGCGAGGACGACTGCGCATCTCGCAGCTTCAGCAAAGGCTCGACGCTGAACGGCTGCGGCCACGCTTCGCGGCGCGCGCGCACGCGGGCGGGCAGCATCGCCAGATGACGCGCGCCGCCCGTCACGACCGTCGCCGCGAACAGCGCGCGGCGCGCCTCGCGCCCGAGGCCCTCGTATCCGTCCTCGCCGATGCCGATCACCGTCAGCCACGCTCGCCTGCCCTGCATTCACGCTCCGTCATGCGTTGCGCGCGGCCCGCCCGGATTGGCGAATCGCGCTGGAAAACGGGCATAATACCGCTTCCGCTGGCGCCTCACGGGCCTGAAATCCGCGAATTTCCCTCGAATTTCCGGCCCACCGCCGATTCAGCCAGCGCGCGCCAAAGCCGTGCCGCCACGCCGGCAAGGTCAAACGACCGCGCGACTCATCCACGGTGCCCCTTGAATCACGACTCGAAGCCCGCTTCGTCCCCTGCTGCATGGGCCGCGGCCCGCCGTTCGGCGTGCCCGGGGCTGGTGCGCGTCGTCGCCACGCACGACGGCGGGCTCTGCCGCGTGCGTCTGCCGGGCGGCGTGCTCACGGCCGCGCAGGCCGAAGCGATCGCGCAAGCCGCGCTCGCGCACGCCAGCGGCACGCTCGAACTCACGAATCGCGCCAACCTGCAGGTGCGCGGCATCCGGGCGGGCAGCGAAGCGGCGCTGAGCGAAGCGCTCGTGGCAGGCGGCCTCGGCCCATCGGCATCGGCAAGCGCCGATCTCTGCACCGCCGACGAATTGCGCAACCTGATGCTCGCGCCGCTCGCCGGACTCGACCCCGCCGCGCTGCTCGATACGACCACGCTCGCCGCGCCCATCGTCGCGATGCTGCAAAACGAGCCGCGTTTCGCGGCACTTTCGCCGAAGTTCGCGCTGCTGATCGATGGCGGCGAAGCGCTGGCCGCGCTCGATCATCCGCACGATATCTGGCTGGCTGCGACCGCGCATGAAGGCGGCGCGCGTTTCATGTTCGGCCTCGCCGGATGTCCTGGCGATGGCGCTTTCGGCTCGATTGCCGCAGCGCAGGCGACGCCGTTGATCCGCGCGCTGCTGCACGCATTCCTCGATCTCGCCGGGCCCGGCCAGTTGCGCATGCGCGAAGTGGTCGCCGCGCACGGCCTGCAAGCGGTGCTGAAACAGGCGCTGCATCATGCGTCGATCGACATCGCGAACGAAACGGCAAGCGGCTGGCAACGCAGCAAAGTCGATACCGGTTTGCGCCTTGGCGCGCACAGGCTGAACGATCGGACCGGCTACGTGGGCTGCCAGCCGCCGCTCGCGCGCCTCGATGCCGCGACGCTGCGCGGCCTCGCCGCGCTCGCGCAAACGCATGGCGACGGCACATTGCGCATCACGCCATGGCAAGGCGCGATCTTGCCGCACGTGGCGAACGACGCCATGCCGGCAGTGATCGCATCGCTGCACGCGCTCGGCCTGATAACCGATGCCGCGCATCCGCTCGCCCGCACGATCGCCTGCACGGGTTCGACGGGCTGCGCCAAAAGTCGCGCCGATACCAAAGCCGATGCGCTTTTGCTGGCCGCACACTTGCCGCCGAAGGTCCACGTGCATCTGAGCGGTTGCGAGCGATCCTGCGCCGCCGCCCATCGCGCGCCGTTCACGCTGCTGGCGGTCGCGCCCGGCGCTTACGACGTTTACGAAAACGTCGACGAAGACATCGACGAAGACATCGACGAGGACATCGACGAAAGCGTCGCCCAAAACAGCAGCGAAAACATTGAAGAGCGCGACGCGGCCCCATTCGGCCGCCGTGTCGCGCGCCACCTGACGATCGAAGCCGCTGCGCAACTGCTCGAACACCTTTCGACGCAACCGCATGCGCAGCGCGCCCCGGAGCATTCCTGATGTCTGATTACATCCGCGACGGCCAGGCGATCTATCGCGAGTCCTTCGCGACGATCCGCGCCGAAGCCGATCTCGCGCACATTCCCGCCGACCTCGAAAAACTCGCCGTGCGCGTGATTCACGCCTGCGGCATGGTCGATGTCGTCGCCGACCTGGCCTTTTCGCCGGGCGCGGGCGCAGCCGGCCGCGCAGCGCTGGCCAGCGGCGCACCCATTCTCTGCGACGCGAAAATGGTCGCCTTCGGCATCACGCGCGCGCGTCTGCCGGCCAACAACACGGTCGTCTGCACGCTCGACGATCCCGCGGTGCCCACGCTCGCGCGCGAACTCGGCAATACGCGCTCGGCGGCCGCGCTCGAACTCTGGCGTCCGCATCTGGAAGGCAGCGTGGTCGCGATCGGCAATGCGCCTACGGCGCTGTTTCACCTCATCGACATGATCGAAGCGGGCGCGCCGCGTCCCGCGCTGATCCTCGGCATGCCGGTGGGTTTCGTGGGCGCCGCCGAATCGAAGGCGCTGCTCGCGAGCGCCGGCATCGACGTGCCTTACGTGGTCGTACACGGACGGCGCGGCGGCAGCGCGATGGCCGCCGCCGCTGTCAACGCATTGGCTTCGGAGATCGAATAAATGTCCAGTAAAGGACGACTGCATGGCATTGGTGTCGGCCCCGGCGACCCTGAACTGCTGACGCTCAAGGCGCTGCGCTTGATCAAGGCCGCACCCGTGGTGGCGTATTTCGTCGCCAAAGGCAAGAAAGGCAACGCGTTCGGCATCATCGAAGATCATCTGGAACCGGAGCAGGAACAACTGCCGCTGGTTTATCCGGTAACGACCGAAGCGCTCGAACCGCCGCTCTCGTACGAAGCGATCATCGCCGACTTCTACGACGGCGCGGCCGACGTGCTCGCCCGCCATCTGGACGCGGGCCGCGACGTGGCCGTGATCTGCGAAGGCGATCCGTTCTTCTACGGCTCGTACATGTATCTGCACGACCGCCTGGCCGCGCGTTACGAAGCCGAAGTCGTGCCGGGCGTGTGCTCGATGCTCGGCGGCGTGGCGGTGCTGGGCGTGCCGCTGGTGTACCGCAACCAGAGCCTTTCGGTGCTGTCCGGCGTGCTGCCCGAAGACGAACTGCGCCGCCGTCTCGCCGATGCGGACGCGGCCGTCATCATGAAACTCGGCCGCAACTTCGAGAAAGTGCGCCGCGTGCTGACCGAACTCGGTCTCGCCGATCGCGCGCTGTATGTTGAGCGCGCAACGATGTCGAACCAGCGAATCGTGCCGCTCGACGATGTCGATCCGATGGCTTCGCCGTATTTTTCGCTGCTCGTCGTGCCGGGGGAAAAATGGCAACCGTGAATCCCGCGCTGCAGCCGCCGGCCGTGATCGTGCTGGGACCGGGCGCGCTGGCCACGGCGCAGCGCGTCAAGGCGCTGTATGCGGGCGCGCAGATTCACGCGCTGCAGGACCGCGCGCAAGGCGATATCGCGTTCAGCGAACTGGGCGAACATCTGCGCGAACTGTATCGGCGTGGCACGCCGCTCATCGCGCTGTGCGCGGCGGGTATCGTGATTCGCTGCGTGGCGCCGCTGCTGGCCAACAAGGGCATCGAGCCGCCCGTGCTCGCGCTCGCGGAAGACGGCAGCGCCGTGGTGCCGCTGCTCGGCGGGCTGATGGGCGTGAACGTGATGGCGCGCGAAATCGGCGCGGCGCTGGGGATGGCGCCCGCGATCACGACAAGCGGCGAATTGCGCTTTGGCACCTGCCTGCTGAATCCGCCGGAAGGTTATGCGCTGGCGAGTCTCGCGCAGGGCAAGCGTTTCGTGTCGGATCTGCTGGCGGGCGAGGCCACGCGCATCGACGGCGACGCGCCCTGGCTCGACAACGTCGATCTGCCGCGCGACGCCGCGGCGCGCCACGCGATACGCGTGAGTCCGCAGGCGTGGGACGGCAATCCCGAGCATCTGGTGATTCATCCGCGTTCGGTGGTGGCGGCGGCGGCCGAAGCGCCCGAACTGCTGGCCGAATACGTGCGTGAGGCACTGCGCGAAGCTGGCGTGGCGGAGCAGGCGCTGGCTGCGCTGGTGGCGCCGGCGGCGCGGATGGGCGAGGTGGCGTTCGAACAGGCGGCGGCGGCTTTGAATGTGCCGTTGCGATTCGTCGATGGTGGCTTGCTCGATGGTTTGAAGTTGCCGCTGGCGCATCGGCGCGTGGAGGCGGCGCATGGGATTGCGCTGGGTATCGCCGATGAGCCGCTGGATGTGGCCGCGCTTGGCCGGGCGCGTGGACGGCTGACCGTGCTGGGTCTCGGGCCTGGCCGGGCCGATCTCATGACGCCGATGGCGCGCGCCGCGCTCGACGAAGCCACCGATATCATCGGTTACGCCACGTATGTGGAAATGGCCGGGCCGCTGCGGCCGGGGCAGGTGCGGCACCCGACCGATAATCGCGAAGAGTTGCAGCGCGCGCGGCATGCGTTCGAGCTGGCCTGCGAGGGGCGGCGTGTGGCGGTGGTGTCGTCGGGCGATCCGGGAGTGTTTGCGATGGCCGCTGCGGTGCTCGAGGCGCTCGAAGGCGCTGAGGATGAGCGCTGGCGCAAGGTCGATCTGCGGATCGTGCCGGGTGTTTCGGCGGCGCTGGCGACGGCTGCGCAGGCTGGGGCGCCGCTGGGGCATGACTTCTGCATGATCTCGCTGTCGGACAATCTCAAGCCTTGGGCGGTGATCGAGAAGCGCTTGCATCATGCTGCGGTCGCGGATCTGGTTATGGCTTTCTATAACCCGATTTCGCGGGCGCGGCCGTGGCAGCTCGATCGGGCGCTGGAGGTTGTGCGGGCTGTGCGAACGCCTGAGACGCGTGTCGTGCTCGGACGCGATGTCGGGCGGCCCGGGGAGACGCTTCGGGCTACTACGCTTGGTGCGCTTCGATCCGATGATGTCGATATGCGGACTATGGTGATTGTGGGGTCTTCGGCTACGCGTGGGTTTTTGCGTGGTGGTGATGGGGGTGGGGAGTGGGTTTATACGCCTCGGTGGTATGGGGTTGATGTTTGATTGGTGGCGTTTCTTGGGGGTTGGCATTTCCTTGTTTTCGTGTCGGTCTATTAGCGTTGCCCCTGTGCGGGGCGGCACCTACTTTCTTTGCGGCGGCAAAGAAAGTAGGCAAAGAAAGCCGCTCACACCGCCAATGTGACGCAGTCCACAACCAGCCTTACGCGGGGAATGGTATAGGGGCATCCGGCATCTCGCGCCTTCAAAGCCAGTGACAAAGCCGTCATACATCCCGTTGCTCGCTGCGCGCGCAACGGTTGGGTTTGCCCGTGAAACCAGCAAACCTTCGGTTTGCGGTTATGCCCCTCGGGGCGCGCAGCGCCCCCGGGTGGGCGGGCGCCTTGTCACTAGCTTTGGTGGCGCGGGGGACCGGATGCTCCTATACCTTTCCCCCTTAACGGCTGTTTGTGGACTGCGTCATTCTGGCGTTTGTAGCGGCTTTCTTTTGCCTACTTTTCTTTGCCGCTGCAAAGAAAAGTAGGTGCCGCCCCGCACAGGGGCGACGCTAATAGACCGACACGACCACAAGGAAATGCCAACCCCCTAATAAAACCCACAAAAAAACCCACCCCGCATATCCCCCCTAAAAATCCCCCCCATCGCGCCGTAAACACAGTGAACCCATCCTCGCAGGAACCGCGCAGATGACCGAGACAGCCACCGCAGCAGCAGCCACAGAATCAGCGACCGCCCCCCTAGCGGCAGCCGACATCACCCCAGGCGAGCCCCTCCCCTGGCCCCTGGTCGACGCCGACGGCACACTCCTGCTCGACAGCGGCGCAACCCTGGTAGGCGCACTAGAACGCGACTTCCTGTTCCGCCACTTCAAGCCGCACCGCGGCGACACCGAAGCCCCCGCTTCCGAACCCAAAAAGCCCGCCGCAGAAGACGCGCCCCTCACAGTCCGCGACCTGCACCTGACGATCGGCGCCCTCATGGGCCTGCGTCCGCAGCAAGGCGCCAGCGGCGCGCCCATGCATCCGTGCAAGCTGATCGGCGTCGCGCCCAACGAAGCGATCTTCGTCACGCTCCCCTACGTCGACCGACGCCCGATCGACATCACCCCCGGCGAAAACGTCGAAATCGTCGCGATCGCCAGTCATGCGGTCTACCGCTTCGTCTGCACCATCCACGCGCTGTATCAGCAGCCGCTCAGCTATCTCGTGCTCTCGAAGCCCGCCAATATCCGCATGCTGCGCGAGCGCAAGTCGATTCGCGTGCGCGCGCAATTTCCCGTGCGCTACGGCATCGGCGAGGAGTCGGAGGGGTTTCAGGGCGTTGCGCTCGCGCGCGGCATCAGCGCGCTCGGGCTGTCGATTGCCGCGCCGTGGGCGCTCGCCAAGGTCGGCGAACGGCTGCGCGTGGCGTTCCGGCTGCAATCGGGCGAACTCGATACCACCGTCGAAACCAGCGCCGTCGTGCGCAATGTGCATCAGGAAGAGGGCGCCGAGCCGCTGCACACGCTCGGGCTCGAACTCGACAGCCTCTCGCCCGCCGATCAAATGGCGATGAAGGTCTACGTGTTCGATCGTCAGGACGACGTGCTGTACTGGACCGGCGGTTCGCGCTAGGACGCGGTTTCAAGCGGGCAACGCCGCCGCCTCGATGCACTCGCCCTGCCACGCCTGCGCCAGCCTCCGGCAGCGCCCCAGCCGCACATCCGCCGCTTCGCAATCCACCACGGTGATGTGATCCGCGTGGCGCGGGCGCGCCGGCCACTGCGTCGTGCGCCCGTCGCTAAAGAGCCAGAGGTGGCGTTCGCGCGCGGGGTCGCGCCGCGCCGCCGCATCGAGCAGTTGCGAGGCGCGCGCGATGCCCGCTTCGAGCGGCGTGCCGCCGCCGCCCGCAATCGGCTCCAGCCAGCGTTCGTTCCACCAGCGCGGCACCGCAGGGCCGAAACGCAATTCGGCCTGTGCGCCGCCAAAGCAGATCAAGGCCACTTCCACGCGCTCGCTGCGCGCACGGTCGAACAGCGCGATCAGCAGCCCTTTGGCAAGCGCAAGCTGATCGTGCGCGAGCATCGACGCCGAACAATCCAGCACGAAGCAATGCAAGGCGCCGTTGCCGGTCTTGCGCCGCGCGTATCGCAGATGTCGCGCCTCGAGCGCCGCACCGCGTTTGGCCGCCAGCGTGGGCGGCCAGGCAATGCGTGCGCCGTCGCTTGAGACACGCGCTCGCGACTGTCCGGGGCCTTCTCGCCGTCGTGCGCCGCCCTGTGCCTGGGCGGCGGCCCTTGCCCGACGGGTCAGCGTTTTTTTGCCGGCAGCGGGATCACGCCCTTCACCGCTTTCGCGGCCACCGGCTCGGGCGGCATTTCGCCCCAATCGGAGATTGTTTCGGACTGCGGCTTTTGCGTCTGCGTGCTTTGTCTATCGTCGCGGGAATCGCGCGAGTCATGCGAGTCATGCGAGTCGCGCGATTGCGGCGGCGCTTCTTCACGCCCCGCCTGCGGCTGATCCGGCAAGGCACGCCGGCGATGCGCGAGCACCGCATCGGCAACCTGATCGACGTGTTCGGGCGTGATCCGCGCCGCGCCTTCGAACGCCGCCAGCGCACGCGCCGCGCGCAGCATCACGAGATCGGCGCGCATGCCGTCCACCGCCGCTTCCACGCACCGTTGCGCCGCGCGTTCGTGCACGGCGTCGCTCCATTCGAGCGTATCGAGCGCCACGCGCGCCGCCGCGATGCGCGTCGCCAGTTCGCGCTGCGCGGACTCGTGCGCCGCGCAAAACGCCGGCGGATTCGCATCGAACGCAAGCCGCGCCTTGACGATGCGCTGCCGCTCCGCCGTGTCGTAGCGATTGTCGAGTTCGATCATCAGGCCGAAGCGGTCCAGCAGTTGCGGGCGCAGTTCACCCTCTTCCGGGTTCATCGTGCCCACCAGCACGAAACGCGCTTCGTGCGTGTGCGAGACGCCGTCGCGCTCGACCGTGTTCACGCCGCTGGCGGCGGCATCGAGCAAGGCATCGACGAGCGCATCGGGCAGCAGGTTCACTTCATCGACATACAGCACGCCGTCGTGCGCGCGCGCGAGCAGGCCCGGCGCAAAACGCACGGCGTTTTCGCGCAGCGCGGCTTCGAGATCGAGCGTGCCGATCAGCTTTTCCTCGCTCGCGCCCAGCGGCAGCGTGACGAACGCGCCATCGGGCAGCAGCGCGGCGAGCGCGCGCGCCGCCGTCGATTTCGCGGTGCCGCGCGGGCCGCTCACCAGCACGCCGCCGATCGCCGGATCGATGGCCGCCAGCAGCAGCGCGCGCTGCAACGGCGCCTGGCCGACCAGCGCGGTGAAGGGAAAAGCCGGACGCGTCGCCGCGATAGTCATGGTCATTCCTTCGATATCCTTATCGACCTTCCATACGCTCGCCCACTTCGAGCAGGCGCTGTTCGATGCGTTCGCGATGCTCGCCGGGCGCTTGCCAGAGGCCGCGCTGCATCGCTTCGATCAACCGTTCGCAGATCGCGTGCAAGGCGTGCGGATTGTGGCGCTGCATGAAGGCGCGCGTCGCGTCATCGTGCACGTAGGCATCGGCGACCAGCGCGTATTGATGGTCGCCCACCACGCGCGCGGTCGCGTCGTAGCCAAACAGATAGTCGACGGTCGCGGCCATTTCGGCCGCGCCCTTGTAGCCGTGACGCTGCACGCCTTCGATCCACTTCGGATTGACCACGCGCGAGCGGATCACGCGCGCGATCTCCTCGTGCAGCGGCCGGATGCGCGGCGCGGCGGGGTTGCTGTGATCGGCGTGATAGAGCGTGGGCTGCGCCTGCGAGAAGTGCCGCGCCGCCGCCGCCATGCCGCCCTGGAACTGGTAGTAGTCGTTCGAGTCGAGCAGATCGTGCTCGCGATTGTCCTGGTTCTGCAGGATCACGTCGATGGACGCGAGGCGCTTGCGGAACGCGTCGCGCGCGTCGTCGCCGCTGCTTTTCTGCGCGTAGGCATAGCCGCCCCACGCCTGATAGGCGAGCGCGAGATCGGCGTCGCTCTGCCATTGCCGATGATCGATCATCGATTGCAGACCCGCGCCATACGCGCCGGGCTTTGCGCTGAACACGCGCCAGCCGGCGCGGCGGCGCGCTTCGCCCGCTTCCATGCCTTCGGCGATCAGGGCATCGCGTTCGCGCTGGATACGCGCGCGCAGCGGGTTCAGATGCTCGGGTTCGTCGAGTTCCGCCACGGCCTGCACGGCGGCGTCGAACAGATGCATGACGTTCGGGAACGCGTCGCGGAAAAAGCCCGACACGCGCAACGTCACGTCGATACGCGGCCGATCCAGCGCCTCCACCGGCATGATCTCGAAGTCGATCACGCGCTGGCTGCCCGCCGCCCACTTCGGCCGCGCGCCGATCAACGCGAGCGCCTGGGCGATATCGTCGCCGCCCGTGCGCATGGTGGCCGTGCCCCACACCGACAAACCGATCGCACGCGGAAAATCGCCGTGCTCCTGCAAATGCCGCTCGATCAGTTGCTGCGCCGATTTCAAACCGAGCGACCACGCGGCCTGCGTGGGCACCGCGCGCGTATCGACCGAATAGAAGTTGCGGCCCGTGGGCAGCACGTCTGGCCGCCCGCGCGAAGGCGAACCGCTAGGCCCCGGCGGCACGAAACGGCCTTCGAAACCGCGGCGCAGCTGACGCAATTCCTCGTGCCCGCAGGCATCGAGGCGCGGCAATACGTCGTCGCGCAGACGCGCGATCACACGCGCCGCGTGCGGCAGCGTCAAAGCGATTTCATCTGGCGTGTTCGCCTCGTCACAGGCCCGCGCGAGCAGCGCAGCCGCCAGCGCTTCGAGCCGTTCGCGCGTGTCGCCCGCATGACGCCACGGCGCGTCGATCGCCTGCGCCAGCAGCGCAGGACGCGCGCCGGTCCATGGCGCGGCCCAGTCGACGGTCGCAGCATCGAGCAGATGGTCGATGCCGAAATCGCGCGCCAGCGCGTCGATCAGACCCGCGTTCGCGCCCTGCCCGTCACCGCTCGCATAACGCCCGAGCGCGAGCAGCGTATCGCGACGTTGTGTGCCTTGCGGCGATTCGCCGAAGGTATGCAGCCCGTCGCGAATCTGCGCTTCCTTCAACTCGCACAGGTAGGCATCGGCGCGATTGAGCAGTTCGTCTTCGCCCTGCTCGTTCTGCGGCGCGGCCACGCTCAGTTCCTCGTGCAGCTTGTGCTCGATGATGGTCGCGAGAATGGTCTTGCGCAGCAGCTTCGCGCGGCGCGGGTCGACCATCAAGGCTTCGTAATACTCGTCGACCTGACGTTCGAGGTCTTGCAGCGGCCCGTAGTTTTCCGCGCGCGTGAGCGGCGGCATCAGATGATCGATAATCACGGCCTGGGCGCGGCGCTTGGCCTGACTGCCCTCGCCCGGATCGTTGACGATGAACGGATACAGATGCGGCAGCGGCCCGAGCGCCATGTCGGGCCAGCAGGTATCGGCCAGCGCCACGCTCTTGCCCGGCAGCCATTCGAGGTTGCCGTGCTTGCCCACGTGCGCGATCGCATCGATGCCGAAGCTCTCGCGCAGCCAGAAGTAAAACGCCAGATAGGCGTGCGGCGGTACGAGATCGGCGTCGTGATAGTTCGCGTAGCTGTCGTCGCCGCGCGAACGCGACGGCTGGATGCCGACAAACACCTGGCCGCAGCGCCAGCCCGCGATCATGAAGCGCCCGCGCCGCACCGTCGGGTCCTGCTCGGGCGCGCCCCAGCGCGCGATCAGCGCGTTCTGCGCGTCTACCGGCAGTTGCGCGAAACGCGCGCGGTAATCGTCGAGCGCAAGACTTTGCCACGCGGGCCGCAGCGCGCGCGTATCGGGATCGTTGGTCACGCCCTGCGTGAGCGTGTGCATGAGCGCTTCGCCGTCCTCGGGCAGATCGGCGACGCGATAACCTTCGTCGCGCAGCATGCGCAGAATGTTCACCACCGACGCCGGCGTATCCAGTCCCACCCCATTGCCGATACGCCCTTCGCTCATCGGATAGTTGGCGAGTACCAGCGCGAGCTTTTTCTGCGCATTCGGCACCGTGCGCAGACGGCACCAGCGCCGCGCGAGTTCGGCCACGAAGGCCACGCGTTCGACATCGGGCTGATAGCGCACCACATCGACCTGCGTGTCCTTGCAGTGATACGCGAGGCCCTTGAAGCTGATCGCGCGCGTGATCACGCGGCCATCGACTTCGGGCAGCGCGATATGCATGGCGATATCGCGCGAATTGAGGCCGTGATTGTCCTTGACCCAGTCGTCGCGATTGCCGCCGCTCAGGATCACCTGGAGCACGGGCGCGTCGCCTGCAATGGCGAGCGGTTCCGGGTCGTCGAGCGACGACGCCGCGAACGCCGTGGTGTTCAGCACCAGCGCGATGTCGTGCTCGGCCGCGAGGCGATCGAGCACGTCGCGGCTGATCGCGTCCTTGAGCGAGGTGATCGCGAGCGGCAGCGGATTCAATCCGCGCTCGCTCAGCGCGTCGATCAGCGCGTCGAAGGCAGCCGTGTTGGCGGCCTGCAAATGCGCCTTGTAAAACAGGATCGCGACGACCGGCGCGCCGGCTTGCCAGCGCGCGCGCCAGTCCTCGACGGTCGCCACGTCGCGCGACGGGTGATAAAGCGATGCGGCGGGCAGCGCCACCGGCGGCGCGGGTTCGACGCCAAAACCGAACGCACGCCACGCCAGCGCGCGCAGAAAACCCTCGGCATTGGCCGCGCCGCCTTCGCGCAGATAACGCCAGAGCAGCCGGCAGAATTCGGGTTCCGCGCGGCTTTTGGCGATCAGGTTCGGATCTTCCTGCAGATCGCCGGAAAACATCGCCAGCGTCTGGCCGCGTTGTTCGGCGAGCGTCGTGACCTGCTCGATGCCGTAAGGCCAATAGGCTTCGCCGCCCAGATGATCGACGACGACCACCTTCGCGTGCTGCAACACGTCGTCGACGTAAAAATCCACCGAGGCGGGCTGGCGCAGATACGTCACGTTCGCGAGCCGCACGCTCGGGAAACCGGCGGGCAGGCGCGGCACGACGCTCGCCAGCAGCGCGAGCGTCGTATCGGCCGAACTCAGCACGACGATTTCTGCGGGCTGCTGGTCGATGCGAATGACGCCCTGCGAGTCGTCGACGAAACCACCTGGCGTGGTGCGCAAAAGATGCATGGCGGTTCCGTCAGTGCAAACTTGAAGAGGTGAGACGCAAACGCGCGCTTATTGAGCGACGGCGACAGCCGCCAGTGCGGCGTCGAAGGCGCTTTGCAGCGTGGCCGCATCGAGGTCTTCGCCGATCAGCACGAAGCGGCTCGCAAGCGTGCCGGCCTGCTGCGCCGCGCTTTCCTGCGCGTTCCAGCGGCGATCGAAATAGCTGTCGAAACGGCGGCCCACACCCTGGATCACGAGGCGCATCGGCGCGCCCGGCAGTGCGGCGAAGCCCTTCGCGCGATAGATCGTGTGCTTGTCCACGAGGCCTTGCAGCACTTCGATGGCCACTTCGCGCGACGTGACGCGGCCTTCGACCACGACCGAATCGAATTCGTCGTGATGATGGTCGGCATCGTCGGCGGAACCGTGGTGATCGTGGCGCAGATGGATGCTTTCTTCCGACGCCGATTCGAGCCCGAGCAGCGTATGCAGGTCGAGCTGGCCGTGCTGCGCGCGCACGATCTTCACCTGCGGCGGCAGCTCCTCGCGCAGTTCGGCGATCAGCGCTTCCTGACCTGCTTCGTCGATCAGATCGGTCTTGTTGAGGATCACCAGGTCGGCGGCGCCAAGCTGGTCTTCGAACAGTTCGTGCAGCGGCGATTCGTGATCGAGATTCGGATCGGCCTTGCGCTGCGCGTCCACGGCCTGCGGATTGGCCGCGAACTGGCCGCTCGCGGCGGCCGGGCCGTCGACCACGGTCACCACGGCATCGACGGTGAACGCGTTGCGGATCGACGGCCAGTGGAAGGCCTGCACGAGCGGCTTGGGCAGCGCGAGACCGGACGTTTCGATCAGCACGTGATCGATATCGCCGCGACGCTCCAGCAACTGCTCCATCACCGGGAAGAATTCTTCCTGCACCGTGCAGCACAGGCAGCCGTTCGCCAGTTCGTAGAGCTGGCCTTCGGTTTCGTTGCCGTTTTCGTCGCAGCCGATGCCGCAACCGCGCAGGATTTCGCCGTCGATACCCAGCTCGCCGAATTCGTTGACGATGACCGCGACGCGCAGGCCGCCTGCGTGCTGAAGAATGTGACGCAGCAGCGTGGTCTTGCCGCTACCGAGAAAGCCCGTGACGATGGTGACCGGGATCTTGCGCATTTGCATGGGTGCTCCTTCGGCGCTCTGGCCGCAGGTGGACTGCGCCGCGCCGGACGTGGCGCGCGCGCCTTCGCGTTTCCCGAGCGCCGGTTGCAACGCGCAGCGCGCCTGCCGCGAAGCAGGCGTGCACGACAACCAGACGATGAAGCGAAGACGCGTCGCAAGCCAAAGCCAGCGCACGCATGGAAATCATGGACGGTGCGCCGCATCCCCGCAGCGCGCGTCCCACGTATCTGGCCGGTATCCGGACTGACGAACGCCGCTTCGCCTTCCCACGCGGGGCCATCAGGACCATGTGGCCCGTCTGTCCTGCCTGCGCAGTGGCGTTGCTTGAAGCGGCGTGCATCGGCTTGCGGCCGATGCGCTCGTTGTACCGTTGCGGGTGCAGTTCAGGCCGGCTGTCATGTCGATGGCCGACGTGATAGCTCCCTGATTCCCGTTTAACCGCGTGCAGAACGATCGCGCACGCGAGCACCAGAGTGCGTGCGAGTGTAGGCGCGGGCCACCCCTGCGTCAACCGGGCGGCGCGGCCTTCGGTCGCCTTGCAGCGCCGCTGGAGCGGCGCTGCGTGCGCGAAAGCGTGTGCTATCGTAGCGCGCATTCCATGCGGGACACGTCAGACCTTGCGTGCCGCGTCACCGGCTTTGGCCGCTTTTACGTGAATCGCTCCCAACCTGCCGATCCCTTGCCCGACGCCGCCGCACCGGCCGATCACGCGCTCGACACGGCTCTTGCCGACGCCTTCGCGCTCGGCATCGGCTGCCGTAGCGGCGTGACGCTCGCGCAGATCGAGGCGGCGGTGGCGGCGCGGCTCGGCGCGTGGCCGCTTGCGCGCGTAAAGGCGGTCGGCACGCTCGACGCCAAGGCCGCCGAACCGGCGCTGCTCGCCTTTTGCGACGCGCACGCGCTGCCGCTGCACAGCTTCACGCGCGAGCAGGTCACCGCGCTCGACGCCGCGTCGTTGCTATCGGCGCCCAGCGTTGCAGCGCAGGCCCGCTTCGGCGTGGCAGGCGTGAGCGAACCGTGCGCGCGGCTGGCGGCTCAGGGCGGCCCGCTGGTGCGCGCGAAACTCGCGCTCGACGGCGTGACGGTGGCGCTCGCCGCTTTCGGCAATAGCGCCGGTATTGCGTGCGAAACGGTGCCCGAATCTACGCCCGAGACTGCACCCGCTAACGCAAAAACAAGCCCCATTCAGCACAACATCGCAACCCAGGACTGATCCGCGACGATGAAAACCGATCCCGAATCGCACCAGCGCATGACCCAACGCCGCCGCGAAGGCCACGAGAAGAAGCAGGCCGCCGCGACCCACGAAAAAGGCCTGTTGATCGTCAACACCGGCAACGGCAAGGGCAAGAGCACGGCCGCATTCGGCATGGCCGTGCGCGTGCTCGGCCACGGCATGAAGCTGGGCGTCGTGCAGTTCATCAAGGGCGCGCTGCATACCTCCGAGCGCGACTTCCTCGCCAGCGTCGCGCACTGCGACTTCGTGACGATGGGCGACGGCTACACCTGGAACACCCAGAACCGCGACGCCGATGTCGCCACCGCGCGCAAAGGCTGGGACGAAGCGAAGCGCATGATCGAAAGCGGCGAATACGGCATGGTGATCCTCGACGAGCTGAACACCGTGCTCAAGTACGACTATCTGCCGCTCGAAGAAGTACTGGAAGTGCTCACCGCGCGCGGGCCGATGCAGCACGTCGTCGTCACGGGCCGCCACGCGCCCGATGCGCTGATCGAAGCCGCCGACCTCGTCACCGAAATGCGCCTCGTGAAGCATCCGTACCGCGAGCAAGGCGTGAAAGCGCAAAAGGGCGTGGAGTTTTGACGCCATGAAGGCGATGACCGGACCGCTCGCCTGCCCCGCGCTCTTCATCAGCGCGCCGGCTTCGGGCCAGGGCAAGACCACGCTCACGGCGGGACTCGCGCGTCTGCATCGCCGCAACGGGAAACGCGTGCGCGTCTTCAAGACCGGCCCGGATTTTCTCGATCCGATGATCCTCGCGCACGCGAGCGGCGCGCCGGTCATGTCGCTCGATCTCTGGATGGTGGGCGAAGCCGGCTGCCGCGCGCTGCTCGCGCAGGCCGCGCGCGAAGCCGATCTGATCCTGATCGAAGGCGTGATGGGCCTGTTCGACGGCACGCCCAGCAGCGCCGATCTGGCCGCGAAGTTCGGCGTGCCGGTGGCTGCCGTGATCGGCGCGAATTCGATGGCGCAGACCTTTGGCGCGATCGCTTTCGGCCTTGCGCACTATCGCGCCGACGTGCCGTTTCATGGCGTGCTGGCCAACCGCGTGGGTTCGGCGCGGCACGCCCAGATGCTGCAGGAAGGCATGCCCGACGGGCTGCGCTGGCTCGGCCACGTGGCGAGCGACGCGCAGTTTTCGCTGCCCGATCGCCACCTCGGGCTGCATCAGGCCAGCGAAATCGACGATCTCGATGCGCGGATCGAACGCGCCGCCGATGCGCTCGAACACACGGCGCTGGCCGCCTTGCCGCCCGCCGTCACGTTCGAGCCGCCCGCGGCCGAAGCCGCGCTGCCGCGTTGGCTCGAAGGCAAGCACATCGCCATTGCGCGCGACGCCGCGTTCTCGTTTCTCTATCCGGCCAACCTCGCGCTGCTCGAAGCGCTCGGCGCGCGCCTGAGCTTCTTTTCACCGCTCGCCGATGAAACCGCGCCCGCCGACGCCAGCGCCGTCTATCTGCCCGGCGGCTATCCCGAACTGCACGCGGCCACGCTCGCGGCGAATACGCGCAGCGCGGCTTCGCTGCGCGCACACGCCGAAGCGGGCAAACCGCTGGTCGCCGAATGCGGCGGCATGCTGTATCTGCTCGACGCGCTCACCACCGTCGACGGCACGCGCACGCCGATGCTCGGCCTGCTTCCGGGCGAAGCAGCGATGCAAAAGCGCTTCGCCGCGCTCGGCATGCAGCGTCTGGACGGCGCACACGGCACGCTCACCGGCCACACGTTCCACTACTCGCGCGTGAGCACGCCGCTTGCGCCCGTGCTGCGCGCCCGCCACGCCCAGACCGGCGCGGACGGCGAAGCGCTCTATCGCCACGGCGCGATCACCGCGACCTATATGCACGCCTACTGGCCTTCCAATCCGGCCTTCGCGGCCGCCCTATTCCATGGCACAACCCTTTGACGAAGCCGAACGCGCGGCGGTTTACCGCGCGATCTACGAGCGGCGCGACATGCGTCACTTCGCGCCCGGCCCAGTCGATCCGGCAGTGCTCTCGCGCCTGCTCGACGCCGCGCATCACGCGCCGAGCGTCGGCTTCATGCAGCCCTGGCGCATCGTGCGGATCACCGACGCCGCCGTGCGCGAGCAGCTTCAGCAAGCCGTCGAGCGCGAGCGCATCGCGACCGCCGACGCGCTCGGCAAGCGCCGCGAAGAGTTCATGAAGCTCAAAGTGGAAGGCATGCGCGAGTGCGGCGAACTGCTGGTCGTCGCGTTGATGGATCGCCGCGAGGCGCATATTTTCGGCCGCCGCACGCTGCCGGAAATGGATCTGGCTTCCGTGGCCTGCGCGATCCAGAACATGTGGCTGGCCGCGCGCGCCGAAGGGCTCGGCATGGGCTGGGTATCGATTTTCGATGTCGACGAAGTGCATGCGCTGCTGGGCATGCCGGAAGGCGCGAAGCCCGTGGCGATCCTCTGCGTCGGCCATGTGGCCGAGTTCTATCCGAAGCCGATGCTCGAAATCGAGCATTGGGCCGAGCGCAAGGATCTGGGCGAATGCGTGTATGAAAACCGCTGGCCGCAGCTGCCTGAAGAGTCGCAGCCGCAGGATTGAGACGCCGCGTTTTTACTGCGTCAGCGGTTTGACCGACGTCACTTCGGGCATGGCCGCCGTTGCGCCGCCCTGCGCGCCGGCCGGCAGCGCATCCTTCATCTTCACGCGCCACTGCGGCGCGCCCGCGTAAGGCATCTTCGCCAGCGCACCCGCGACCAGATACGGCAGCGCCTGCTGCGCGTCGGCGTTGCGGTCACGCTTTTCGGCGCTGACCTTGTACGCTTCGCGGCCATCGGGCAGCGCGAAGAAACGCAGCGTCAGCGTATGCACATAGCGATGGCCGAACCACGGCAGCGACGGACCTTGCGCAGGCGCGCAGCCGCCCTTGCAGTCGCCGGTGGCGATCGTGACATCGGCGGGACGCGAAGCCCACGCGGCGGAAACCAGATAGCGCGCCGCGTCGGGCGCGCCTTCCTGGAAGCCGCGTTGCGCCAGGCCCGCGCGTAACAGCGCCTCGTAGGGCAGGCTTTCGCCCGCTTCGGCCTGCGCTGGCGTATGGGCGAATCGATACGTCGATGCCGCGCCTTCGGCGGGCAGAGCGCCGCTCGCCTGCACGTCGGCGCTCGCGCCAGCGCAACCGGCGAGTGCGCCCGCCAGCGACACGGCGCAGATCGTCATCAGGTACTTCACTGCGTACTCCATCGGAATCTTTGCCAGCAGGTTCTGAGTGCGTGCGGGGCCATCAGGCGCTGCGCCCGTCGTCGCTTGCATCGTCGGGGACATCGAGCGCGGGCAGCGACATCGTCACCGTCGTGCCCTGGTCCACCCGGCTCTCGACGTGAATCTCGCCGCCGTGACGCGTCACGACCGTTTTCACGAACGCCATGCCGAGCCCCGCGCCACTCACCTCGGGCCGCTGCCCGGCATGAAAACGGCGGAACGGCTCGAACAATTTCGCCTGATCTTCGAGCGCGATGCCGTAACCCTGATCGCGGATCGAGCAGATCACGCGCGGGCCCGAACCCTCCACGACAGCGATACTACAGACAATCCTTGTTTTCGGTGGGCTGTATTTCACCGCATTGTTAAGCAGGTTCACGAGCGCGCGCGTCATCAGCGAACGGTCGGCGTTGATCCAGCCGAGTTCTTCGCCATCGAAGGCGGTTTCGATCTGAATCTGCTTTGCGCTGGCCTGCGGCCAGACTTCGTCGCTCGCGTCGATGGCCAGTTCCGTGAGGCTGGTGGGCTCGAGCGCGTAGTTCTGCGATTCGGCGCGCGCGAGTTGCACGAAGTCGTCGGCGAGCGTGAGCGAACGACGCGCGTAACGCTCGATGCGGTCCATCACTTCGCGCACCGGCGCGGCTTCGAGCGTGCCGCGCTCACGCTCGGTCTCCACCAGCGCGACGATCGACGCCTGCGGCGAGCGCATATCGTGCGAAAGCAGGCGCAGCGCGTCTTCGCGCTGGCGCTCGGCATCGTGCAGCGCCGTGACGTCGACCAGACCCGCGATCCAGCCGACGCCCTGCCCCTGCGCATTGGTGCAGCAGGCGTAGCGCAGCAGATAGTCGCTGCCGTCGCGCGCGCGCACTTCCACGCCGCGCTCCATCAGTCCGGTGTACTCGCCCAGCGCGGGATCGAGCGGCGCGGGCCAGTGCGCATGGGCGAACGCGAGCATTTCCGGGTTCGGGTCGATCGGCTTGACGAGCGCGAGATCGCCGAACACATCCTGCACCAGCCGCCCTTCGGCATCGCCTTCGCTCAGGCCCGCGAGGTACGCGCGCGCCGCGTGGTTGGCGATCAGCACGACGCCCTGCAGGTCGGCCACCAGCAGCGGTTCGGGCACCGAGTCGAGGCTGTCCCAGACGAAGCGGCGCATGTCCTGCAGACGCTGCGCGGCCTGCGCCATCAGCGCCATCTGCTGCGCGAGCGCGTCGCCGCCGAATTCGCGCGCCGGTTCGGCCGCTTCGGGCAACAGATAGGGTTCGTCGGCGAGTTGTTTGAGCTCTTTACGCAGATACGCCATCGTCATTTCAAGGCGCCGCCAGCCCCACAGCGGATACACCAGCGCGAGCGCGAGAATCGCGGGCACCGGCGCGAGCCAGAGGCGCGCGACATAAAGCAGCGCGGCGCTGGCGGCGAGCGTGACGAGCACGAGCAGCGGCAGCAGCAACATCGTGCGCAGCGGCGACAGCACCAGAAAGCCCGCCAGCAGCAGCGCAAGCGGCACCAGCGAAGCCAGCACGACCAGCGGGCGCGAAGCCGGTTCGATCGCCGAGCCGGTGAGCAGCGTGTCGAGCACCAGCGCGTGGATATCGACGCCCGGCACGGGCCCGAGCGTGCCCGAGAGCGGCGTGGCGAAGCGGTCGTAAAGGCCCGACGCCGTCACGCCCACCAGCGCCACGCGAGCGCGCAGCAGATCGGGCGGCACGCGGCCTTCGAGCACCTGCGCGAACGACACCTTGCGATACGACTGCGTGGTGCGGCTGAACGGCAGCAGAAAGCGCGCTTCGCTGCCGGAACCGGCGGCGCGCAGGATCTGGGCGTCGGCGCGCTGGATGGCTTCGGACGGCGGATTGGCGGTGCCGCCCAGCGCAATGCGGCCGTCGCGCACCGCGCGCCAGAGCGGCTCCATCAGTTGCGGCCAGCGCTGCTGCGCGTCGCCTTCGAACAGCGCCACGCTGCGCACGATGCCGTCGTTATCGACTTCGAGATTGATGTGGCCGAGACCCGCGGCAGCAGCGGCAAGCGGCGCGACCGGTTTGACGAGCTGGCGGCGGCCGTCGGCGGCTTCGTCGGCGGGCGAAAGCAGCACGGGCAAAAACGCGGGACGCTCGCGCAGCGCGGCGCCAAAACGGGCGTCGTCGGGCGAGGGTTCGGTGAACAGCACGTCGTAGACGATGGCCGCGGCGCCCGCCTTCGCCAGTTGATCGACGAGTTGCGCGTGGACGCTGCGCGGCCAGGGCCAGCGCCCCAGCGCGGCAACGCTCGCATTATCGATTTCGACCACGACGATATCGGGCGACACCGGCCGCTCGCGCGCGGCGAGGAAGCGGTCGTAGACGAGCGAATCGGCGCTCAGCGTCCAGTGCGTGAGCACGCTCAAGAGGACGATGGCGACGCCCGCGCAGGCGACGCCCAGCCACTCGAACAGAAAGCGGCGCCCCGCTGGGCGGCCCCGACGAAGACTGGCGCGCACGCCCACGCTCATGCGCGCCGGCCTCACCAGTCGAGCCGGAACGACTGGACCGGGCTGGCCTTCTGGTAGTAGCGGCCCGCTTCGAACTGTTCGGCGATCACCGTCCAGTAGTAGGTGCCCTTGGGCAGATCGCGCACGACGGCCTCGCCGTCCGTGATGTCGGTGCGGTCCACCAGTGGCGTGCGCAGATCCGCCGACGCCGCGAGCACGAAGCGGAAGTGCGTGTCGCCCGCGCTGCGATCGACGAACCAGCGGAACGCGTAGTCGCGCGTGCCATCGACTCGGCCCGCCGAAGCGCCCAGCGAAACGTGGCGGCGCTGGAACGCGTACGTCGACGGCATGCCTTCGAGACCGTTCGCATCGATCGCCGAAAGGCGCACGAAATACGTGCCGTCGTCGAGTGCGCCGACTTCGGCATGCGCACTGTCGCTGCGCAGGTCGCGGATCATGTCGAACAGGCCCGCGTCGCGGCCAACCTGCACGCGATAGCGGCTCGCCCCGGACACCGGCGCGAGATCGAACGCGACCACGGCATCGTCCTGAACCTTGCCGGGATTGCGCAGATCGGGCGCGTCGAGCAGCGCGACCGGGCCGCCGACCGCGCCGCCCGCGAGCGTCAAACTGCCGTGACGCGCCGCGACCAGTTGCGTCGAAGCGGCCAAAGGCGTGCCCGGCGCGGGCGCGACGGACGCCGCCTGACCGTGCGACGCGGCATCCACGCCCACCGCGCCTTCGAGCACTTCCACCGCCGTCGATTGTTTATCGCCGTCGTAATTCACGCGAAAGCTGGTGCCGCGCACACCCGCTACCACCGAAGGCGAGCGGATCTGAAAGCGGTCGTCCTTCTTCGTGGCGTGCGTGACTTCGGTGTTCACCTCGCCCTGCTTGAGATTGACGATGCGGTCGGTCGAGCCCGTCAGCGCGGTCTGGCGCAGCGTGGCCAAATCGAGCGCGGTGCGCGGCGGAATCACCAGATGCGAGCCGTCGGCCAATTCGAGCGTGGCGAAACCGTTCTCGCCGGTCTGCACATGCTCGCCTTCGACCAGCTTCCCGCCGACGATCAGCGGCAAGGCCGCACCATCGCCGAAGGTATGCGTCGCCGGCCCGGACGTGGCAATGACGCGCGCGCTCAAGCCGTCCTGGCGCAGCAGCGCGACCGGCACGCGCAGTTGCGTGCCCGGCTTCAGGTGGCGGGGTGCGCTCACGTGATTCAAACGGGCGAGCTGGGTCCAGTCGGCGGGATCGCGCAGGTAGCGCTGGGCGATGTCGTAAAGCGAATCGCCGGCGCGCGTGACGTAGATCGTGGTTTCAGCGGTGCGCGTAGTGGCATGTTCAGGCGCTTGCGCGCGAGGCCCCGCCGCATGCGCGGCAGGCAGCAAACCCAACGCAAGCAGGCAGGCAAACAGCGGGCGCGCCGGACGAACCCATTGCGCCGCGCTCAAGCCGCATCCCCTTCGATCCGTTCGAGGCGGTAGCCGTAGCCGTAGATCGGCGTCAGGCGATAGCCGTTTTCCGGGCGCAGCCCGAGCTTCGAGCGCAGCATCGACACGTGCGTGTCCATCGTGCGCGAAGGGATGTCGTCGGATTGTTTCCAGATGACGTCGAGGATGTGCGCGCGCGAAAGCGGCCGGCTCAGGTGCTGGAACAGCAGCAGCGCCAGTTCGAACTCCTTTTGCGTGAGCGCGACCGGCTTGCCGCCGACCGACGCCTGGCGCGACTTCAGATCGAATTCGTAGTCGCCGAACACTTCTTTCTGCGCGGGCGCATGCAACTGATACGCGCGACGCAGCAGCGAGCCGACGCGCGCGAGCAGCACCGGCGCGGATACCGGCTTGACCACGTAGTCGTCGGCGCCGCTATTGAGCATCAGCGCGATATCGACTTCGCGGCTGCGGCTCGTCATGAACAGCACCGGCAGGCGCGTGGACAGACTCTGGCGGACCCAGTGCAGGACTTCGTCGCCGGCCATGTCGGGGACGTTCCAGTCGAGCACGAGCAGGTCGAACGTCTGCCGCCGCAACTGCTTGACGAGATCGCCGCCCTTGGCGAACGCATGACAGACATGGCCCGCGGCCACCAGCGTTTGACTGACGAATTCGGTTTGCGCCGGATCGTCATCGAGTACTGCGATTCTCATAGTGCCCTGCACCCAGTTCGTTATTCATCTTCTCGGGCCAGGCCGGCTCGATGCCGCCCGGACTCCATTCCCAGACTCATGACGCGCAGCCCCTGCCGCGCGCCCAAGCCGCTACTCTCGCTGCGTCTTGAAATGAATGGGAGCGCCAGTCGCCAGTCGAGATCGGGAACTGGATTTCGCTCATGGTAGTCGAAAACGCCCCCGTGCCGATCTGCGTAGCGCGCTAAACCCTGTATGCGCGAGGCCGGCGACTTGCCGCTCACGACGCGCGGCTAGCGGCGCGCGGCTAGCGGTCGCGCTCGCCGTGTTCGGGATCGCTGGCGATCGCATTTGCGTTCGCGCCCGGCAAGTCGCGCGTACCGGCTGGCGGCAAGCCCGCCAGCGCGGCGGCCAGTTGCACGCGCACATGCTCCCACGCGGCGTGCGCGTAGTCGGGCTGCACGGCCGCGCGCGCCTGCGCGAGCACGAACGCGCGCAGCACCGTCGACCCGCATTGCGTCAACTTATCCGAACGGCCGAAGCGCGAGTCGCGCAGGACTTCGCTCAACCACGGCAATTCGGCTTCGCAGGAATCCGCATAGGCTTCCATGGCCGCACGCGCGTGGCGGTCACGGGCCAGATCCAGTTCGATACGTTCGAGATCGCGGCCGCGGCCCGAGCCATTCACGCGCGAGCCGGGCGGAAATCGCATGCTGCCGGAACGGAAAAACATGACACCTCTCGTGTAACTGACTTACCCGGCTATATCGTCGCGGCACTGTCGGCTTCATTGGCGAAGCCAGCCGCGCGGGCACGGGGACACGGATAGTGGATGAAAAACGAGTGGCGACAGCCGCGGGCTGCGCGATCTCCGCGACCCGATCCTCCCGGCCTCGGGCCACCGGCGCAGGCGCCGCCTTGCCGGCGCGTCGCATGCGTGCGGGCATCACCGCCCGATGCCCGCACGCGGACTGCAACCGATAAACATGGCGTCCCCGACGCCATCGCCACTCCTACTGCCAGTCGCTGTTTGCCAGCGTTATACGGCGGGTTCGAACCCGCTCTGGCTGCCTCGCCACCAGCGCGCCGCCGTGTCCCGACCGCGCCAGCCCCCGTAGCCGATATACGTTGCACAGCGCGCAATGGATGCACGCCGCATGACGCGAGCTCAGAAACTTCCGAAGCCGCGATGACTTATTGTCGTTGCTTGCGTGAGAATTTACTGTCAGGGATTGTTAAATCGATGCCATCGAATAGCGATAAGCGGTTTGACGGCGTGCGCGAGCGGGAGAAAGATAAGCAGATACAACGGAATCCTGATTAATCGACGTGCGGGTTAAACGCGTTGTGTGTGCTCGTTCATAGCCTGGCGTGGTCTGACCGCGTTCAATCGTTTCGACTTAGGTGAGCACAATCAAGCTCACTGCATTTATCTCGATCAAGATAAAAACGGGCGTTCGATCAGAACGCCCGACAGATCATGCGCAAACGCTACGAGATCAATTCGGCTGGCGCCGATCGTCGTGGCCTCCACCGCCTTGACCCGATTGATGACCACCGCCCTGGCCGCCTTGTGGCGGCGCTTCGTGTCCGCGCTCGGCCGGCGCCGGTCCAGGCGGGCGTCCGCCGCCTTGCGGCATCTGCTGCATCTGGGGTGGCGCATGGTTGAACGACGGCGCGGGCGCCGCTGGATGCGGTGCGTTGTTGGGCTGCGGCATCGGCGCGTGCGGCTGATTGACCGGCGCGGCAGGCGGCCGTGGCGCCTCGACGCGCTCGCCGCCATTCATGGGCGGCCGCCCTGCTTGCGGCGGCGCGCCGTTGCCCTCACGCGGTCCTTCGGGCGGACGTCCCGCACCCGGAGGCGGTCCACCATTCGGCTGACCCGGCGCGCGCCCGCCACCGACTTGCGGCGCAGGTGGCCGGCCTTGACCTCCCTGAGGCCCGCCACGCGGCCCGGGCGGCGGCCCCGGCGGATGGCCGCCATAACCCGGCGGCGGCACGTGCGACCAGCGCTCGCGGTCGCCATACCACGAGCGGTCGCGGTAGAAACTGCCCCAATAGGCGCCGATGGAAAACGTCACGATAGGCAAGCCGATCGCCGCCCCATACCCTTCCAGCGGCACATAGCCGCCTTGATACGGATAGGTGAGATAGCCCGCATAAACCCAGCCGCGCATGCCCGGCATGGCCACGTCGCACCATGAATAGTCGCTGACGCAGCCCATCACCGTGACGGGCACATTCGGCCCGAGTTCGGTCACGACGGGGTAGTCGCCGGATGGCCCGGCGTAGAGATCGACAGGTTCGCTGGTATAGGCCTGGCTTTGCGCGTAAGCCTCAGCGGAGCCGAGCGAAAGCCCGGCGGCAAGGAAAACGGCAGTAACGGCCGCAAGCGGCGCGCCGAAACGGCGCGGCGGCGGCGTGGAACGGTGACTCATGCTCTCCCCTCTTGTTTGTCTGCATTCGTGCATGGGAGTGAGCATATTCCGTTCCGCATGCGCGGAATACCACGCCAAACGGCGTAGGCCGGATGGTGCGTGACGAGCAAATCGTATTACTCGTTTTCCTCGAAGTAATGGCCAAACTTGACCTGCTTCGTGCGGATGTAATGCTCGTTTTCCTCGCGCATCGGAATCGCCAGCGCGACGCGTTCGACCACCGGAATACCGTGCTTCGACAGCGTGTCGAACTTCTTCGGATTGTTGCTCATCAGACGCACCGAATTGACCTTGAGCAGGCGCAGGATGGCGGCCGCCGAATCATATTCGCGGGCGTCGTCGGGCAGGCCGAGATCGCGGTTCGCCTCGACGGTGTCGCGGCCCTGCTGCTGCAGCTGGTACGCGCGGATCTTGTTCGACAGGCCGATGCCGCGCCCTTCGTGGCCACGCAGATAAAGCAGCACGCCACGGCCTTCGGCCGCGATATAGCGCAGTGCGAGATCGAGCTGTTCGCCGCAGTCGCAGCGGTAGGAACCGAACACATCGCCGGTCAGACATTCGGAATGCAGGCGCGCCAGCACGGGCTCGCCGCTCCCCACGTCGCCCATCACGAGCGCGCAGTGTTCGGCGCCGCCATCCTTGACCCGATAGACGTAGGACTCGAAGGTGCCGTAACGGGTCGGCAGCGTGGCGCTCGCGTCAAGTACGACGCATTCGTTGGCGTTGTCGCCGTCAGCGCAGGACGGCTCTTGAAGCGTAGGCATGATCTGGAACAAATGACTGGCAGAAACCGGCGCAGGGCCGGATTGAAGTTCGGAACCGGAGTGTACCGCCATTTGACCCGGCTCGCCCCGCGCACCTCGGGCAGCCCTTCGCCGCCAGGGGGATCGGGCCCCGCACAGCGCCGCGCAGCGGCCAACCCCGCGCATACCCCGACGCCGCCCGCGCGGCCGTCAGCCTATACTGCATAGGCCTCGATGGCTTTCTTCCCGGCTATGACCGAACGGATCGAACGAAAAGAAGGACGAACTGGAGTCGCCCCATGACGAGCGTTGCACAGGTACTTAAATCCAAGCCGGAACAAGCGGTCTACACCATCGGCGTCAACGATTCGGTCTTCGACGCGATCCGCCTGATGGCCGAAAAGCACATCGGCGCGCTGGTCGTCGTCGATGGCGAGGCGATCGTCGGCATCGTGACCGAGCGCGATTACGCGCGCAAGATCGTGCTGATGGACCGCTCGTCGAAAACGACCGCCGTGCGCGACATCATGACCCCGCACGTGCGCTTCGTGCAGCTCGAGCAAACCACCTACGACTGTATGGCGCTGATGACCGAACGGCGCATGCGCCACCTGCCGGTCATGGAAAACGGCAAGCTCATCGGCATGGTGTCGATCGGCGACCTGGTGAAGGAAATCATCGCCGAGCAGCAGTTCACGATTTCGCAACTCGAGCATTACATCACCGGCGGTCCTGGCACCTGAGCGCGCATCCGCTGCGCTTTTCGCGCTCCAACGCACACATTTCAGCGAAAAAAGCCCAATCCGGGGGCGGGTTGGGCGAAGCCACCTTACGGCGGCGGAGGTTCCACGCATGAAAAATCACGCGAAAGTGTGAGTTGGAATGCGACCGTTACGGTCATACGCGGCCTGCGCAAAGCAGGCCGCTTGTTTTGTCACGCCGGTATGTCGGATCGAAGTCAGTTACGGCTCAGTTACCGCTCAATTACCAAAATACGTGCGCTGCTGCGGCGCAAGCGTGGCGGGCTGGCTACCCGATTGCGACGATCCCATCGATGCACCGCCGTAGCCGGTATCGGCCGTCGGCTGGGTCTGCGCGACGCCTTCCTGCTGCGAAACGCGCGCTTCGGCAGCCTGGATGTCATGCGGATAGTTGGAGTCGTTAGCGGTGGCCGGGTTGTAGCCGGCCTGCTCGATCTGGATCAACTCGGCGCGCACTTCGGCGCGGGTCTTCGGAGCATTGTTCTGGTCCACCGACTGCGCGAACGACAAAGCCGGTGCGGCCACGAACGCCGCGACGATCGCGGCCTGAATAAGGGTACGGGTCTTCATGGTATTTACCTCCATCGCTTGTTGTGCCGGGCCTCGTTGGAGCAGCGCTCCATCGGGCCAGTGCTTAACAGTCTATGAAGCGAAGCGACCAGGGGAAATACTTATTTCTCCAAAATACAGTTCCGTAGAAAGCAACAATCCGCCGGATGCAAAAATCGGCGTAAAAATCGGATCGCATCGTATTTTCAGGTCGACGTCAGCAGCTTGCGCGGTCCACTGACGTAAGGACTGCCGATCTCGTAGAAACGCAGCGGTCTATCCTGTTCACGCGATAAACCGATGCGCGTGGTCACGCCCACTGCCCGCGCCGGCACGTCAAGGCGTCCTATCCACAATCCTTCGCCGCTGCATAAATCGACGCCATCGAAACTCGCGCCGATCCCGAACGCCTGCGTCAGCCGTCCCGGCCCGCGCGTGAGATCGCGCTGCGGCACGCCCGGCCTGCGCGCCGCCATCAGCTCCAGACCTTCGAGCGGTTCGACGGCGCGAAACAGCACGCCCGCGCCCACGTCCTGCGCTTCGCTCGCCATGTTGAGCATCCAGGACAGGCCGTAAGTCAGCCGCACATAAGCGTGCCCGCGCGCCAGAAAAAGCGACGCGTTCCACCCGCGCCGCCCGATGAAGGCATGGCCCGTGGAGTCGCCGGGCGGATAGCCTTCGACTTCGACAATCCGCCCCGCGAGGCGCCCCTCTGGCAGATCGTGAACCAGCATCTTGCCGACCATGTAGCGCGCGAGCGTGGCGGTCTCAATCGGCAAATCCTTGCGCCGCAAAGGCACGATCGGCAACGGTGACGGCACATCCAAAGACGCGGCGGACAGCGCAACGCCGGCCGCCGCGCGCTTCACTGCGCCGCTCCTTGTGCCTGCGCCGTCTGCGCTTCGGGTTGCGTCGCGCTACGCAGTTTCGCGACATCGCCCGCGCTCACCGCGCCCGCGCGATTGTTCCAGCCCGCGCGGATAAAGCTCAGCACATCGGCGATCTGCTGGTCGTTCAACTGGTCGCGATACGAGGGCATCGGATACGGCGCCGGAATGCCCTGGATCACGAGGTCGTCGGTGCCGTTGAGCGTGACGTTGATGAGCGACGCGGCCTCCTTTTCCAGCACGTTCGGATTGCCCGCCAGCGGCGCGAACATCGGTGCGAATCCGCGTCCGTCGGCGCCGTGGCAGTGCATGCAGTACGCCGTGTAGACGCGCGCGCCCGCATCGTTCGCGGGCCGCGAGAGCGACACTTTGGTCGCCTGCGGATCGTAGGCATAGGCCGGTGCGCCACTGCCGCCCGCCGCCGGCAGCGACTTCAGATAACCGGCGATCGCGCTGACATCGGCGTCATTGAGCGCCTGGGTGCTGTTGTTGATCACGCTCGTCATCGCGCCAAACGCCGACGCGTGCTGGTTCGCGCCCGTCTTGAGGAATTGCGCGAGATCGGCCTGGGTCCAGCGGCCAAGCCCGGTGTTGTGCTCGCCCGTGAGATTCGAGGCGAACCAGCCGTCGAGCAGCGCGCCGCTCAGGAACTCGCTGCCGCTATCGTCGAGCGCCTGTTCGTTGAAGCCGATGCCGCGCGGCGTATGGCACGAGCCGCAGTGACCGAGCCCTTGCACCAGATACGCGCCGCGATTCCAGGCGGCGTCTTTGTCCGGTTTGTCCTGATAAGCGCCCTTCTTGAGGAACACGATGTTCCAGAGCTTGAGCGGCCAGCGCATGTTCATCGGCCATTTGATGTCGCTGTCGCGATTGGCCGCCTTGACCGGTTGCACGCCATGCATGAAGTAGGCGTAGAGCGCGGCCACGTCGTCGTCGCGGACTTTGGCGTAGGACGGATAAGGCATCGCCGGATAGAGGTTGTGGCCGTCCTTCGCCACGCCTTCGCGCAAGGCGCGCGCGAAATCGTCCTGCGTATAGCCGCCGATGCCCGTGTCCGGGTCGGGCGTGATGTTGGTCGTGTAGATGCGCCCGAGCGGCGTGTTCATCGGCAGGCCGCCGGCGAACGGTTTGCCGTGGGGCGCCGTGTGGCAGGCCGCGCAATCGCCCGCCTGGGCGAGATAGGCGCCGCGCTGGATGGTGGCGGCATCGGCGCTGGAATCGGCTGCGCGGGCATAGCCGGGCGCGAGCGCCACGGTGATCGCGGTCGCCGAAACGGCCAGGCAGTGAGCAGCAAATCCTCGCGCGCGGGAGGATGCGTTGAATGGCTTCATCGTCGTCCTCCTCAAGCGGTTTGGGCGTTCATGAGCTGACGGCCCACGGGCAGATGCCGCAGCCGCTGCCCGGTGGCCGCGTAGATCGCGTTGGTCACCGCAGGCGCAAGCGCCGCCGTGCCCGGCTCGCCGATTCCGCCCGGCGCTTCGGCGCTCGGCACGATATGCACTTCGATCACCGGCGATTCGTCGATGCGCAGGATGCGGTAATCGGTGAAATTGCGCTGCGTGACGCGCCCGCGCTCGATCGTGATCTCGCTGAACAGCGCCGCCGAAATGCCGAACACGATGCCGCCCTGCACCTGCGCTTCGATGGTCGTCGGGTTCACCACCATGCCGCAATCGACAGCCGCCACCACGCGGTTCACGCGCACTTCGCCGTTGCTCACGGTCACGTCGGCGACCATCGCGAAAAAGCTGCCGAACGCGTGCATCACGGAAACACCGCGCCCTTGTCCCTTCGGCATCGGCGGTCCCCAGTTGGCCGCGCGCGTGGCCACGTCGAGCACGCCCAGCGCGCGCGGCGACTTGCCCAGCAGATTGCGCCGGTACTGCACGGGATCGGTCTTCGCGGCCGCCGCGCATTCGTCGATAAAGCTCTCCACCACGAAGGTGCCGCGCGTCGGCCCGACGCCGCGCCAGAACGCCGTGGGCACCGTATGCGGTTCCTGGCGCACGTATTCGATCAGTTGATTGGGCAGATCGTAGGGCAGATCGGCGGCCACTTCGACGGCGTCCGGGTCGATGCCGTTCTTGAACGCGGGCGGCGCAAACCGCGCCATGATCGACGAACCGACGATGCGATGCTGCCACGCCACCGGCTTGCCGTTGGCGTCGAGTCCGGCCGAAATGCGGTCGTAGTAGAACGGCCGGTACATGTCGTGCTGGATATCTTCCTCGCGCGTCCAGAACACCTTCACGGGCGTGCTCACCTGCTTGCCGACCTTGAGCGCCTGGGTGATCGCATCGACTTCGAGCCGCCGCCCGAAACCGCCGCCGAGCAGATGGTTATGCAGCACGATTTGCTCGGGCTTGAGGCCCGTCACGGCCACGCCCGCGTCCACGGCGCGCGTGGGCACCTGGGTGCCGACCCAGATTTCGCAGGCGTCGGCGCGCACGTGCACGGTGCAGTTGATCGGCTCCATGGTCGCGTGCGCGAGAAACGGCTGCTGATAGACCGCATCGACACGCGTTTTGGCGCCGCCAAAGGCCTGCTGCACGTCGCCGTCCTTGCGCGCGACGGCGCCGGGTTGCTGCTGCGCGGCATTGGCCAGATCGCCGACGATCTGTTTCATCGACAGATTCGCCGCCGTGCCCTCGTTCCACTCGATCACGAGCGCCGCCGCGCCGCGCTTCGCGGCCCACGTATGTGCGCCGATTACGGCCACGCCGTTATCGATCTTGACGATCTGCGTGACACCGGGAATCTGCTTCGCGTGCGTGTCGTCCACGCGCACGAGCGTGCCGCCGAACACCGGACAATTGACGATGGCCGCGTAGACCATATTGGGCAGGCGCACGTCGAGCCCGAACAGCGCCGAACCATCGACTTTTTCCGGCGAATCGAGCCGCTTCGTGGGCTTGCCGACGATGGTGAAATCCTTGGGATTTTTGAGCGCGACGTTCTGCGGCGCGGGCAGCTTCGCCGCCGCATCCACAAGCTGGCCGTAAGACGCACGCTGCCCGCTCGCGTCGTGCAGCACTTCGCCATTTTTCGCGTGGCAGGCGGCGGGGTCGACCTGCCATTGCTGCGCGGCCGCCGCGATCAGCACCGTGCGCGCCGTCGCGCCCGCGCGGCGCATCGGCTCCCACGCGTAGCGGATCGAGGTCGAGCCACCCGTCAGTTGGCCGCCCAGCAGCGGATCGGTGAACAGCTTCGCGTCGGGAGGCGCGTGATCGATCGTCACGCTGTCGAGCGGCACTTCGAGTTCTTCGGCGATCAGCATCGGAATCGACGTGTAGACGCCCTGTCCCATCTCCACCTTCGGGATGATCAGCGTGACCTTGCCGCTGCGGTCGATCTGCACGAAGGCATTCGGCTCGAATACGCCGTCCTGCTGCGTCTCGTTGCCGTCGCCGCCGACCACCGATTTACGCGCGGCGCTATCGCCCTGCGCGCCCGCGCCGACACTGAAACCGAGCAGCAGACCGCCGCTGGCCGCCGCGCCGAGCTTGAGGAAGCTGCGCCGGGAAATCGTCGCGATAGCGGATGCACGCGCAGCGCCGTTCTGCGCATCGAGGAGACCTTGTGACATCGCTCAGGCCTCCTTCGCGGCTTGCTTGATGGCCGCGCGGATGCGGCTATAGGTGCCGCAGCGGCAGATATTGCCGGCCATGGCGGCGTCGATATCGGCATCGGTGGGGTTCGGGTTGGCGGCGATCAGCGCCGCGGCCGACATCACCTGCCCCGACTGGCAGTAACCGCACTGCACCACGTCGATCTCGCGCCACGCCTTCTGCACTTTCTGCCCGGCGGGCGTCGCGCCCACGGCCTCGATCGTCGTGATCTTGCGGCCTTCGAGCGCCGCGACCGGCAGCACGCAGGAGCGCGTGGGCTCGCCGTCCAGATGCACCGTGCAGGCGCCGCATTGCGCAATGCCGCAACCGAACTTGGTGCCGGTCAGCCCGACGATGTCGCGCAGCACCCAGAGCAGCGGCATGTCGGGTGGCGCGTCGATCGTGTGGGTCTCGCCGTTGATGTTTAGCGTGGGCATGAGGCGGCTCTCCGGTGTGGGGACTGTCGATGATTGTTGACTGCGTTCGATCAATCGAAGGCCATGCATGCGCGTTGTTGCGACTTCGCGCGCAAATCGTGGAGATTTGCGCGTACGGCGCGCGACTGCGGCCTTGCGAGGACTGGCCGAGTGTAGCGCCGACTTTATTCGCGCGCTGTTAAGTGCACTGTCGGAAGTGCATTGCCCGGCGCACGGCCGCGCCATAACGACGTGCGCGGCGGCGTTGCGCTACCATCGTTCGATCGGCTGGACCGGTTCGACGGACCTGCCCGCTCTTGCTGGTCTTGAGCGGGTCGTGCGCGGGGCCTGAACTGGCCTTGAAGCCGCGTGATCTCGCACGCATATACGCAACTTCACGTACCAGGCCGCGTCAACACGCAGCACAACCAGGAGCCGCCACGATGGACGAAGCCCGCGCGATTCAATTTCTTTCCGAAGTCCGCAAGCCGCTGCTCAATCTGCACAAGGCGATGCTCGATCACGAACGCGCCGAATACGAGCGCGAATTCGGCCCGACCACGCCCGCCGCATTCCTGCAGGTGCTGATCAACGGCACGGGATTTCGCTGGCTGATGCCGCTCTCGACGGTCATCGCCAATGTGGACGAAACGCTCGATGCGAAGGACGCCAAACCGGAAGACCGCGTCGGCGCAGCCGAGGGCGTGACGGCCTTGTTCGCCGGCCAGGAATCGGCGGAATTTTTCGAGCGCTATCAGGCGCTGCTGCAGAAAAGTCCCACTGTGTTGCAACTGCACGGCGTCGTCGCGCAGTTGCTGAACGGGATCAAGAACTGAGGCTGGATTGAACGCCGAAGGCCGCGCTATTGATCGATTTCGCGCGCGGCTTTCTTCAGCGTATTTTTCGCCGCGCTTTTTGCCGCGTTTTTCACCGGATTCAAGCGCCGCCACAACGTCGTCTTGCTGATGCCGAGCATCGCGCACGCGCGGTCGCGATCGCCGCCGCAAGCGTCGAGCACCGCGCGGATTTCATCGGCTTCCACGTTCAGACTGCGTTCGCGCAGCGTGAGCGTTTGCGCCGTGCGCTCCGTGGCGTGCTGCGCGATAGCCCGCGGCGCGATGGCCCGCGGCGCCTCGAACACCTCCGGCGCAATCGCGCGCAAGACGTCGGGCGTGAGCACATCGCCTTCGGAATCCGCGAGTTCCACCACCATGCGCTCCACCACGTTCTGCAATTCGCGCACGTTGCCCGGCCACGTGTGACGCGCCAGCGCGCCGCCAATCGCGCCCAGCGCGCGCGCCGCATCGTCCTGCGTGCGAAAGCGTAAAGCCACGCGCGTTTCGCGCCGCGCCGATTGCAGCAGCAATTCCGCCGCCAGCGGCACGATATCGTCGAGGCGTTCGCGCAGCGGCGGAATCGCCAGATTCAAAATATTCAGCCGATAAAACAGGTCGGCGCGAAACGCCCCGCTCTCGATCTGTTCGGTGAGCGCGCGGTGCGTCGCGGCCACCACGCGCACATCGACGCGCGTGGGTTCCGTCGCGCCCAGCCGCACCACTTCGCGCTCCTGCAGCACGCGCAGCAAACGGCTTTGCAGCGGCAAAGGCATTTCGCCGATTTCATCGAGAAACAGCGTGCCGCGATGCGCCGCCTCGATCAGCCCGACCTTGCCGCCGCGCCGCGCGCCCGTGAACGCGCCTTCCTCGTAGCCGAACAGTTCGCTCTCCAGCAGCGCCTCTGGAAACGCGCCGCAATTGATCGCGACGAACGGAAAATCGCGCCGCGGACTTTCGCGATGAATGCCCTGCGCGACCATCTCCTTGCCGGTACCGCTTTCGCCGCGAATCAGCACGGTGGCATCGGATTTCGCGTAGCGCTGCGCAAGCTGGCGCACGCGCGCGATGCCCGGCGTCGCGCCGCTCAGATCGCCGATCCGATAACGCGCCACGAACTGCTGCGTGCGCTGGCGCGAGCGCAAGGTGCGGTCGAGCCGCTCGACCGCGCGCGATTCCTGAAACGTGAGCACGGCGCCCGTCGTGACGCCGTTGTCGACCAGCGGGCCGCGATGCACGACATAGCTCACGCCGCGCAGGGTTTCGAGCGATTCGCCATCGGCGTCGGGCAGTGTGAAGGCGATGTCGGGCGCGAGCGTGGCGAGCGACTGGCCCGCCGCCGTCGCGGGATCGATGCCGAGCACGCTCGCGAGGCGCTGGTTGATCGCCTCCACGCGCCCGCGCGCATCGAGCGCCACCACGCCGTCGCGCAGATGCTGCAGCACGCTGTCCAGCCGCTGACGCCGCTGCGTTTCGCGCCACGTCGCCTGCACGACTTCGAGCGCGTTGTCGAAGGCCGCGCGCACCGAAGAGCGCGAATAGACGAAGAACGGCACCAGCCCGAAACGCGCCGCCAGATCGTTCACATGGCCCGGCCCCACCACCGCGCCCACGCCGCGATCGCGCAGATCGAGCACGCAGGCTTCCGCGTCCTGCACGGTGCGATAGGAGGCGAACACCACGTCGATGCCGTAGGCGCTCGCGAAGCGGCGCACTTCCATCGGCGTCTCGCCATAGGTCACGAGCGCGACCAGATCGGCTTCGCGGCGCGCGCGGGCGAGCGCCTGCATCACGTCGAAGCCGGTGGGCTGCACGAGCACCACGGGCACGTCGATGCGCGACTTCAGATACGTGCCGTTCGAGCCGGCCGCCACCACCACGTCCGGGCGCTGATTCGGCCCGGCTGCGGCGATTTCGGCGATCGCTTCCTCGAAGCCGCGCGGCACCACGCGCAGATCGGCGAGTTCGTCGTATTCGCCCGCGATGTCGCGGAACAGATCGCGCAGACGGCTGATGCCCATCGCCCAGACGCGCGGGCGGAACGGTTCGGAGGCGGTGGGAAAACGGTTGATCGGATTCATGGACGGCTCGGGCGGCGCGCACGGCAGCAGGATTTCACGTGGATTTCATTATCGCGCTTCGATTTCAAATTTGAAATCCAGATTTCACGGGAGAAATCGGGGCGAGAACCCCATCGGCGGCGTTCAGGCGCAAAATCAACGCCTTAGAGAACGCACTGGCCACCGCCTTCGCGCTGGCACGGTATCTGCAGTAAGAGCGTCGATTCCTTCGGAGACTTCACGCATGAACAGCAAAACCCCCGCAAGCGCCGGCGCGAAATTCCGCGCGGCCGTGGCTGCCGAACAACCGCTGCAGGTCGTGGGCGCGATCACCGCCTACGCCGCCAAACTGGCCGAACAGACCGGCTTCAAGGCCGTTTATCTGTCCGGCGGCGGCGTGGCCGCCAACTCGCTGGGCGTACCCGATCTGGGCATCAGCACGATGGACGATGTGCTGATCGACGCGCGCCGTATCACCGACGCCGTGGACATTCCGCTGATGGTCGATATCGACACCGGCTGGGGCGGTGCCTTCAACATCGCGCGCACGGTCAAGTCCTTCATCAAGGCGGGCGTCGCGGCCGTGCACATGGAAGACCAGGTGGGCCAGAAACGCTGCGGCCATCGCCCGAACAAGGAAGTCGTGCCGACCGACGAAATGGTGGACCGCGTGAAGGCCGCCGTGGACGCGCGCACCGACGACGGCTTCGTCATCATGGCCCGCACCGATGCGGCCGCCGTGGAAGGCATCGACGCCGCCATCGAGCGCGCCGTCGCCTACGTGGAAGCGGGCGCGGACATGATCTTCCCCGAAGCCATGAAAACGCTCGACGACTACCGCCGTTTTCGCGCCGCCGTGAAGGTGCCGATTCTCGCGAACCTGACCGAATTCGGCTCGACGCCGTTCTTCACGACCGACGAACTCAAGAGCGCGAATGTGGACATCGCCCTGTACTGTTGCGGCGCCTATCGCGCCATGAACGCGGCCGCGCTGAACTTCTACGAGACGGTCAAGCGCGACGGCACGCAGAAGGCCGCCGTATCGACGATGCAATCGCGTGAAGATCTGTACCGATACCTCGGCTACCACGAATACGAAGACAAGCTCGACGCGCTGTTCGCATCGAAGAAGTAACGCCGCATAGCGCGCCCCACTATTTGCCTATCAGATCGAGAGAGGAAGACACCATGAGCGAAACGGACAACACCACGCAAAGCGCCGGCGGTTTCAAGCCGAAGAAGTCGGTTGCGCTGTCGGGCGTGGCGGCGGGCAACACGGCGCTGTGCACCGTGGGCCGCACCGGCAACGACCTGCACTATCGCGGCTACGACATCCTGGATCTGGCCACGGCCTGCGAATTCGAGGAAGTCGCCTATCTGCTGGTACACGGCAAGCTGCCGAACACCGCCGAACTGGCCGCCTACAAGACGAAGCTCAAGGCGCTGCGCGGCCTGCCCGCGAACGTGAAGGCGGCGCTCGAATGGGTGCCGGCTTCGGCGCATCCGATGGATGTGATGCGCACGGGCGTGTCGGTGCTCGGCACCGTGCTGCCGGAAAAGGACGATCACAACCTGCCGGGCGCGCGCGATATCGCCGATCGCCTGATGGCTTCGCTCGGCTCGATGCTGCTGTACTGGTATCACTACTCGCACAACGGCAAGCGCATCGAAGTGGAAACCGACGACGACTCGATCGGCGGCCATTTCCTGCATCTGCTGCATGGCGTGGAGCCGTCGAAGTCGTGGGTCGACGCGATGCACGTTTCGCTGAACCTATACGCCGAACACGAGTTCAACGCCTCGACCTTTACCGGCCGCGTGATCGCGGGCACGGGCGCGGATATCTACTCGGCCATCACCGGCGCGATCGGCGCGCTGCGCGGCCCGAAGCACGGCGGCGCGAACGAAGTGGCGTTCGAAATCCAGTCGCGTTACGAAGACCCGGATCAGGCGGAAGCGGACATCCGCGCGCGCGTCGAGAAGAAGGAAGTCGTGATTGGCTTCGGCCATCCGGTCTATACGATCTCGGACCCGCGCAACAAGGTCATCAAGGAAGTCGCGAAGAAGCTCTCGAAAGAACAGTCGAACCTGAAGCTGTTCGATATCGCCGAGCGTCTCGAATCGACGATGTGGGACGTCAAGAAGATGTTCCCGAACCTCGACTGGTTCAGCGCGGTTTCGTATCACATGATGGACGTGCCGACCGCGATGTTCACGCCGCTGTTCGTGATTGCGCGTACGGCAGGCTGGAGCGCGCACATCATCGAACAACGCGTCGACAACAAGATCATCCGCCCGAGCGCCAATTACACCGGGCCGGAAAACCTGAAGTTCGTGCCGATCGGCAAGCGCTGATACGCGCGTTTCGTGCTCGCCAGTCGTCCGGATGGCATAGGCCGTCTGGACGACTGCAAGACGGCGGCGCGCTCGCATAGAGTGGAGTCATCGCCCAGGCCTCGTGCCGCCGCAACCCTATTCAAACTATTGGTCCCCAGCCGTGAATACCGCCCATCGCAAAGCCCTGCCCGGCACCCGGCTCGATTACTTCGACGCGCGCGAAGCCGTCGAGGCCATCCAGCCCGGCGCCTGGGACACGTTGCCCTACACCTCGCGCGTGCTCGCCGAAAACCTCGTGCGCCGCTGCGAGCCCGCTACCCTGGCCGCTTCGCTCGAACAGCTCATCGAGCGCAAGCGCGACCTCGATTTTCCGTGGTATCCCGCGCGCGTGGTCTGCCACGACATCCTCGGACAAACCGCGCTGGTCGACCTCGCGGGCCTGCGCGACGCCATCGCCGATCAAGGCGGCGATCCTGCCAAGGTCAATCCGGTCGTGCCGGTTCAGTTGATCGTCGATCACTCGCTCGCGGTGGAATGCGGCGGCTTCGATCCGCAGGCGTTCGAGAAGAACCGTGCGATCGAAGATCGGCGTAACGAAGACCGCTTCGACTTCATCAACTGGACGAAGAAAGCGTTCAAGAACGTCGACGTGATCCCGCCGGGCAACGGCATCATGCACCAGATCAATCTGGAAAAGATGTCGCCGGTGATCGGCGTGAGCGACGGCGTCGCCTATCCCGACACCTGCGTAGGCACCGACAGCCACACGCCGCACGTGGATGCGCTGGGCGTGATCGCCATCGGCGTGGGCGGGCTGGAAGCGGAAAACGTCATGCTGGGCCGCGCCTCGTGGATGCGCCTGCCGGATATCGTCGGCGTGGAGCTCACGGGCAAGCGCCAGCCGGGCATCACGGCCACGGACATCGTGCTCGCGCTCACCGAATTCCTGCGCAAGGAAAAGGTGGTGGGCGCGTATCTGGAGTTTCGCGGCGCAGGCGCGTCGAGCCTCACGCTGGGTGACCGCGCGACGATCTCGAACATGGCGCCCGAATATGGCGCCACGGCGGCGATGTTCTTCATCGACAACCAGACGCTCGACTATCTGCGTCTGACGGGCCGCGAGGAAGAGCAGGTGAAGCTGGTGGAAACCTACGCGAAGACCGTTGGCCTGTGGGCCGATGCGCTCGCGAACGCGCAATACGAGCGCACGCTCACGTTCGATCTGTCGAGCGTCGTGCGCAATATGGCGGGCCCGTCGAATCCGCACAAGCGCCTGCCGGTGTCCGCGCTGGCCGAGCGCGGCATCGCGGGCAAGTGGGAAGACACGCCGGGACAGATGCCGGATGGCGCGGTCATCATCGCCGCGATTACGAGTTGCACGAACACCAGCAACCCGCGCAACGTGATCGCGGCGGCGCTGCTGGCGCGCAACGCGAACGCGCGCGGCCTCACGCGCAAGCCGTGGGTGAAGAGCTCGCTGGCGCCGGGATCGAAGGCGGTCGAACTGTATCTGGAAGAAGCGAAGCTGCTGCCGGATCTGGAGAAGCTGGGCTTTGGCATCGTCGCGTTTGCGTGTACGACGTGTAACGGCATGTCGGGCGCGCTCGATCCGAAGATCCACCAGGAGATTGTCGATCGCGACCTGTACGCGACTGCGGTGCTCTCGGGCAACCGCAACTTCGACGGGCGGATTCATCCGTACGCGAAGCAGGCGTTTCTGGCCTCGCCGCCGCTGGTGGTGGCGTATGCGATTGCGGGCACGATCCGCTTCGACATCGAGAAAGACTCGCTTGGCAAGGATCAGAACGGCCAGCCGGTTTATCTGAAAGACCTCTGGCCGAGCGACGAGGAAATCGACGCAATCGTGGCTCAAAGCGTGAAGCCCGAGCAGTTCCGCAAGGTGTACGAACCGATGTTCGCGGTGACGGCCGCCAGCGGCGAAACCACGGACCCGCTGTACGACTGGCGCGCGCAAAGCACCTACATCCGCCGGCCGCCGTACTGGGAAGGCGCGTTGGCGGGCGAACGCACGTTGCGCGGATTGCGACCGCTGGCGGTGCTGGGCGACAACATCACGACCGACCATCTTTCGCCGTCGAATGCGATCCTGCTGGACAGCGCGGCGGGCGAATACCTCGCGAAAATGGGTCTACCGGAAGAGGACTTCAACTCGTACGCAACGCACCGCGGCGACCACCTGACGGCGCAGCGCGCGACCTTCGCAAACCCGACGCTGATCAACGAGATGGCCATCGTTGACGGCGTGCAAAAGAAGGGCTCGCTCGCACGCGTGGAGCCGGAAGGCAAAGTTGTGCGCATGTGGGAAGCGATCGAAACGTACATGGACCGCAAGCAACCGCTGATTATTGTTGCGGGTGCGGACTACGGCCAGGGATCGTCGCGTGACTGGGCGGCGAAGGGCGTGCGACTGGCGGGCGTGGAAGCGATCGTGGCGGAGGGCTTCGAGCGGATTCACCGCACGAACCTGATCGGCATGGGCGTGTTGCCGCTGGAGTTCAAGGCGGGCACGAACCGCACGACGCTGGGCATCGACGGCACGGAGACGTTCAACGTGATTGGCGAGCGCAAACCCCGAGCGGACCTGACGCTGGTAATCGAGCGCAAAAACGGCGAACGCGTTGAAGTGCCGGTAACGTGCAGACTGGACACGGCGGAAGAAGTATCGATCTACGAAGCAGGCGGCGTACTGCAGCGCTTCGCACAAGACTTCCTCGAATCGTCACAGTCAGCATAACCACCACGAGAAAGCCCCTCTCCCAGGGGAGAGGGGTTGGGGAGAGGGGGCGTGACCCAATGAACCAACTAGCGCAAGCACGCCACCTCCGCAAAAACATGACCGAAGCCGAGCGCCTGCTCTGGCGTCACCTCCGCGCTCACCGCCTCCGCGGCGAGAAGTTTCGCCGACAGCACCCCATCGGCCCTTACATCGTCGATTTCATGCATTGCGGCGCGCGCGTAGTCATCGAAGCGGACGGCGGACACCACAACGCCCGCGCGAGCGACGCAGCACGCGACGCCTGGTTCCAACACCGCGGCTTCACCGTCTTGCGCTTCTGGAACAACGAGATATTGCAGAACGTCGATGGGGTGCTTGAGGTGATTTCGGCTACGGTTAGCCAGGCCACTCGCCCCCTCTCCCCCAACCCCTTTCCCTCTGGGAGCGGGGAGACAAAACACTTGGGATTTTCATGAGCCATCAAGCACAGATCAAGATTGCCGCCACCTATATGCGCGGCGGCACCAGCAAAGGCGTGTTCTTCCGTCTCCAGGATCTGCCCGAAGCGGCACAGCAACCCGGCACCGCGCGCGACCAGCTCCTCATGCGCGTGATCGGCAGCCCCGACCCTTACGGCAAGCAGATCGACGGCATGGGCGGCGCAACTTCGAGCACCAGCAAGACGGTGATCGTCGCGAAAAGCACCCGCCCCGATCATGACGTCGACTATCTGTTCGGCCAGGTCGCCATCGACAAAGCTTTCGTCGACTGGAGCGGCAACTGCGGCAACCTCTCGGCGGCCGTCGGTCCGTTCGCGATCAGCAGCGGCCTGATCGACTCCGGTCGCGTGCCCGATAACGGCGTCGCAACCGTGCGCATCTGGCAAGCGAACATCGGCAAGACCATCGTCGCGCACGTGCCCATCACGAACGGCCAGGTGCAGGAAACCGGCGACTTCGAACTCGACGGCGTGACCTTCCCCGCCGCCGAAGTGCAACTCGAATTCCTCGACCCCGCCGCCGATGAAGACGGCGCAGGCGGCGCGATGTTCCCCACCGGCAATCTCGTCGACGACCTGGAAGTGCCCGGCTTCGGCACCCTCAAGGCGACCATGATCAATGCCGGTATCCCGACGATCTTCGTGAACGCCGATGCCATCGGCTACACCGGCACGGAATTGCAGGACGCCATCAACGGCGATGCGCAGGCGCTGGAAAAGTTCGAGACGCTGCGCGCGCACGGCGCGTTGCGCATGGGGCTGATCAAGAATCTGGATGAGATCGCCACGCGCCAGCACACGCCGAAGATCGCCTTCGTCGCGAAGCCCGCGGCCTATACGTCATCCAGCGGCAAGCGCGTGGATTCCGACGATGTCGATCTGCTGGTGCGCGCGATGTCGATGGGCAAACTGCATCACGCGATGATGGGCACGGCGGCCGTGGCCATCGGCACAGCCGCCGCCATTCCCGGCACGCTGGTGAATCTGGCGGCAGGCGGCGGCGAACGCAACGCCGTGCGCTTCGGCCATCCGTCGGGCACGCTGCGCGTGGGCGCAGAAGCGCGTCAGGAAAACGGCGAGTGGACCGTAACCAAGGCCATCATGAGCCGCAGTGCACGCGTGCTGATGGAAGGCTGGGTGCGGGTGCCGGGAGATGCGTTTTAAGAAGCCAGACGTGCCGGCTGAATAGAAAATGCCCTGACACATCGCTGTGTCAGGGCATTTTCGGAAATCGCACGCTCAACTCTGCGGCGTCGGCAGATACGGCATCGGATCGACCGGTTTGCCGTCGCGGCGCACTTCGAACAGCACGGCCACGCGGTCGTTGTTCTCGTTGCCCATTTCGGCGATCTGCTGGCCGCGATGCACGGTGTCGCCGGTCTTCACCAGCAGGCGACGGTTGTGCGAATAGGCCGTCAGAAAATCCTTGTTGTGCTGGACGATGATCAGGCTGCCGTATTCGTTCAGCCCCGTCCCCGCATACATGACCTTGCCGTCGGCGGCGGCCAGCACAGGATCGCCGGCCTTGCCCGCGATCTCGATGCCGCGCGTCGTGCCGGGCTCGAACGGTTCCACCACGCGACCTTGTGCCGGCCACATCAGCGCCACGCTATCCGCATGACGTGCGACTTCGGCGGCCACTGCGCGGCTTTGCGCCGCGTTCGCCGTCGCTGCGCCGCCAGCCTGCGCGGGCGCGGCCTGCTGCACGATGATCGTCTGCGTCGAAACGAGTTTGAGCGACTGGCCGGCGCGCAACCGGCCGTTCGGCTTCATGCGGTTCCAGGCGCACAGATCCTTGACCGAAACGTTATGCGCCGAGGCAATACGCTGCAGCGAATCGCCGCGGCGCACGCGCACCCAGGTGGTTTTGGTGACGGTACGTTTGACCGGCGCACTGGCTGCCTGCGCGGCGGCCGCTGCAGCGTCGCCGGCCGGGCTCGTGGCCGCCGAAGGATCGGCTTGCGGCTGCGGTGCCTGGGGGTCGCTAACGTTAGCGCAAGCGCCCAGCATCAATGAAAGGCCAAGGCCTGCGAGGCCAGCCCACCAACGTGTCAGACCGGAAGCGCCGTGCGCCGAACGATCCTCGTTCATATTCGAAACTCCTTGTTACCAGCGGCGGCACACTCGTTGCGGTCGGCAAATCGCGGTCTGCTGCGTTCAAACGCGCTCCCGCCCTGCTTTTTCAATCCGCTACGCATGCGCACCACTGCTTTCGATTTCATGCAAATTACGGGCTTTATCGACCAGAATCGCCGCACTTCGCGCAATATCCACGCACGATAGCGGCATTCTTATCTCAAAAGCGCTGCGGCATTGTAATGCGCATTTCATGAGCAGCAGGCGGGCGACAACACTTGGATACAACTCTTGCGCGCCCGAATCTTTACGGCTGCATGCGTGCCTGCCTTGCCCTGAAATCGCACCAGATCCTGCCCTCTTATCTCTTCTGCATATCGGCAGGCTGAGCGAGAACTTGAACGCCTTATCCGAACGGGCAGCGCTCGATCAACGCCCGATCAGTGCACGATCGGCAGATAGCCGCCATACGGCCCGGCGCACTGAAAGCCCTTTGAAATTAAGGTAGTATTGCGAACATTCCCGGTAGAATCCGCCCCACGGGAACCTCAACGAGTCAATCGGGTCATTTCCTGGGCAACCTGCAGGCTTCGTCCTACGCGGGCTACATTCCGTCTTCACCGACTTTTTCACGCTGCCTGGCGCAGCCGCCGCCGTCGAGCCTTCGCTCCGGCAGCGGGCCCTCGCAGCAGTTTTTTGCATGCGCCAACCCGGCCGTGCGCGCCAGACGGCGTGCCAGCCGGGCAGCGCCGAACCCATGTCACAGTCATCCAATCGTCTTCTCGAGCTCGACTTCTTTCGCGGGCTCGTCCTGCTAATCATCGTTGTCGACCACATCGGCGGCAGCATTCTGTCGCGCGCTACGCTGCACGCCTACGCGCTGTGCGACGCCGCCGAAGTGTTCGTGTTCCTCGGCGGCTTCGCCACGGCCACGGCCTGGGCCGCGCTCTGCGCGCGCCGCACCGAAGCCGCCGCGCGCCAGCGCTTCATCAAGCGCGCGTTCGAGATCTATCGCGCCTTCGTCATCACCGCGCTGCTCATGCTGCTGGTCACGGCGATCCTCGTCGCCTGCAACGTGGATGCGCCGAATCTCGCCACCACCGATCTCGACGACCTCACGCTCGCGCCCGCATCCGCGCTGCGCGACATCGTGCTGCTGCGCCGCCAGCCGTATCTGGCCGGCGTGCTGCCGATGTACGCGTGCTTCGCGCTGGCCGCGCCGCTTGCCTTGCCGCTCGCGCGCTCGCGTCCGTGGCTGCTGGCCGCGTTCAGCCTCGCGCTGTGGGGCGTGGCGCCGCATCTCGCGCCGTATCTCCCGCACGTCGACGACGTCAACTGGGACTTCAATCCCTTCGCCTGGCAACTGCTGTTCGTGGGCGGCGTGATCGCGCAGGCGCAGCCGGTGTTCCAGAGCGTCACGGCGCGGCCGAAGTTCGGTGCGATCGTGACGATGCTCGCGCTCGCCGTGGTCGCCGCGGCCGCGATCTATCGCCTGCATCTGGGCAACACGGCACTCGACGCCGACTTCAAGCGCAATCTCGCGTGGTTCCGCGCGCTCAACTTCTTCGGCATCGCATGGCTCACCGCGCACGCGATCCGGCTGGGCTGGGCGAAGAAACTGGCGGTTGCGCTGCCGTGGATCGGCCTCGTCGGCCGCAAGGGCATGCTCTCGTTCGTGGCGGGCGCCGTGATCTCGCTGACCGTCGATTCGGTGCTCTACTGGTACACGGACGGCTATCTCGACATCCCCGCCGGTCTGGCCGCCGACGCCATCGCGCTGACCGCGCTGTTTGTCGTCGCGCGCGCGTCCGATCCGCTCAAGCGTCTGCTGCCGTCGCGCGCCAAGGCATCGGCCTGAACGCCGCCGCGCCGCACGGCGGCGCTGGCAACGGCGATCGCGGCCACACGGCAGTGGCCACAGCAGTGGCCCCCGCAGTGGCCCCCGCAGTGGCCCCACTTCCTGGCGTCACGCGTCGCTGCTAGGATGACGGCCCACGCCACCGGCGCGCCAGGCTGGCGCGCCTCCAGAATCCCGCTTCCGAACTGGCTTACCTGCCATGCGCAGACTTCCACGCACCGCGCCGCTCGCCGCCCTGCCGAGTGTCCTGCTGAACGCCTCGCTTAACGTCCTGCGCCCCGCTTTTGCAGCCTTGGCCGCCCTGGTAGCCCTGGCGAGCGCCGCACACCCCGCCGCCGCCAGCACGATCGCCTCGCGCACCTTCCACGCCAACGCGCTCGAGCGCGACTGGCCCTACGTGATCTATCTGCCCACCGGCTATCGCGCCGACGGCCCGCGCTATCCCGTGCTCTACCTCCTGCACGGCAACAACGGCGAGCCGATGGACTGGGTCACGCAAGGCGCGCTGCAGAACGCCGCCGACGCGCTGATCGCCCATCACGAGATTCCGCCCGTCGTGATCGTGATGCCGCAAGGCGGCACCGACTGGTACGTCGATCGCAAGGAAAAGATGGAGACGGCGTTTTTCTCGGACCTGATGCCCGAGATCGAGTCGCACTTCGCCGTCGACGATACGCGCGACGGCCGCGCGATCGGCGGCGTGTCGATGGGCGGCTTCGGCGCGCTGCGCTATACGCTGGAGCATCCCGATATGTTCTGCGGGACGATGCTGCTCTCGCCCGCGATCTACTCGGGCGATCCGCCGCCGGCTTCGTCGGCGCGCCGCGTGGGCGTGTTCGGCGAGCATCAGTTCGACTCGCACATCTGGCGCACGCTCAACTATCCGGCGCAGTGGAGCGGCTATTTCGGCCGTCCGTGGCGCGTGCCCTTCTTCATCGCCTCGGGCGACGACGACCTCGTGATCCAGGCCGAATCGTCGCTGCTCTACACGCGTCTGCGCGAGGCGGGCAATCCGGCGGCCCTGCGCATCGTCGATGGCGGGCATGTCTGGCCGGTCTGGCGCGAACTGCTGCCCGCCGCGCTCAAGTACACGCTCGCCTGCGTGCGCTGAACGCGCCTTGCGGCGCATCGAGCCTTATTCCGCCCAGTTCGCCCACAGCACCATCAGCACCGTCATCAGCGCGGGGCCGATAAAGATGCCGATCAGGCCAAACGTGGTCGCGCCGCCCAGGATGCCGAACAGCACGAGCAGGAAGGGCAGACGCGTCGAGTTGCCGATCAGCACGGGCCGCACGAAATGCTCGGCGACGAACACCACCACGAGGCCCGTCACCGCCACGGCCACGGCGCCCACCACCGCGCCCTGCGCCGCCAGCCACAGCGCCGCGCCGCAGAACACCAGCGGCGCGCAGAACGGCAGCATCGCCGCGATGGCCGTGACGGTGCCGAGCAACGCCGCGTGCGGCACGCCCGCGAACAGGTACGCGATGCCGAGCAGCACGCCCTCGCCCAGCCCGACCACCACGAGCCCCGTCACTGTCGCGCGCACGGCGGCGGCCATGCGCTGGAGCAATTGCGCGCCATCGGCGCCGAACGCGCGGCGCGCGCCGCGCATCACCGTGCCGGAGAGCTTCGGCCCCGCCTGCAGGATCACGAACAGCGTCACCAGCATGAAGCCGAAGGTCATCGACGCATGGACCGCGCGCGCGCCGAAATGCCGCCCGAACGTGACGATGGCGTCGCCGTGCAGGTTTTTCATCGCCGGCGAAGCCTTGAGCGGTTGCGTCAGATTGGCCTGCCACCAGTCGTTGACCTGGCGGCTGCCGAACGGCAGATGCGCGACGAAATCGGGCACCGGCACGCCGTTCTCCTGCGCCGTGCGCACCCACTGGTAGAGATCGTGCGCCTCGCCGCCGGCCTGGATCGCCGAAAGCGCGATCGGCAACACGACCAGCAAGGCGACAGCGACCGTCAGAACGGTCGCCAGCCACGTCGTACGGCCGCGGAACAGGCTGTGCCGCTCGATGGCCTGATAGGCCGGCCAGAGCACGATGGCGAGCACGCTCGCCCACGCGACGGCGGGCAGGAATTCGCGCACGACCCACAGCGCGATCAGGACGAGCACGGCGTACAGCGCAGCCGACGCGGCGCGCTGAAGTTTTTGCTCGTTTGCGGAGTTCGGAGCAGGCGGACGATGAATCATGTAACCTCGTGAAAATTCGACAAGACAGCCAGTGCGGCGCAGCAAAACCGCTGCCATCCAAGCCGCCAGCATAAGGGCGACAGACCGGAAACGCGAAGCAAGTACCAGGCCTTACGGCAGCTTTCCATCTGATTCGCATCGCCTTTCAGCGTTCCAACCCCGCTCCCATCCCGCCTTACAGGCCGATTTTCATGTCGCGCCTCGCACAACACTGCGTTGCACAAATTCGCAGGGTCGGCCTTCGATCGCCCGCAAACCCGCATTCCTTCGTTAACCCGTATATGTGCCAGATCGATTGTTGCCGTTTTTGGAATGGTGTTTCAACGGCGACACAATGGCACTTGACGCTTTAGAGGAATACATTCGCGGCAACCCCACTTACGGAGCCGACAATGAAGAAAAAAGCGTGCCTCGCGCTTGACGGAGCCAACGGTGAACGCATCGAAATCCTCGAACAAACGGATTCCGCGCTCGTGATCCGCTGGGTGGAACCCGGCCGCTGTCATTATGGCGAGCAGCGCTGGCGCCGCCGCTCGGCGCATACGTCGGGCACCTGCGCCGTGTCGCGCCGCAAGATCCGCCGCGGCGACGCTGTGTTCAAACCGGCCGAGCGCCCTGCGCCGCTGAACGCGTCGGTGATGATCGCAGCCGAAGTGTTCTGCGATCTGGTCGCCAACGTGCCGTACAGCGAAGCAGCCTGACGCGTTCAAGAGCGCTCCATACCGTCTCAAGACGGCACCAGCACGGCAACATTCCGGCACATTCTGGCCAGATAGCGACTGAGCGATTAGGTGAGATTCCCGTAATAATCGCGATCCAGACGATCGCAAGCGCCTCAAGGCGACCACGGACGACTCCCTGCGCTTCAGCCGCTCGAAGGCCACCGCCACAGCCCAGGCGGCTTCAGCCGGTGACCTGCCAGCCCAGCGCCTGCCGCACCGCGTCGAGCGAAATCGAGCGCCCGGCATAGCGCGCCGTCATGCCTGCGGACGCTTCGCCCAGCGCAGCCACGCGCGCGAGCACGTCGGGATCGAACGGCACGGCGCGCGGGATCTTCGGGTCCACATGCAGCAAAAGCTGCTCGCTCGCGCAGACCGGCGCCGCTTCATCGCCTGCTTCGCGATCGTCGGCAAACATCTCCAGATAGACCCGCACGCGCTTCGCGTCGTGCTCCAGCACCCGCACCTCCACCCGCAGCGGCGTGCCCTCCCGAACCTCGCGCAAATAGTTCACGTGCGCTTCCACCGTGTACATCGACCGGCCGCGCGCCTCGCGCTGCGCGGCGTCGAGCCCGATCGCGTCGAGCAGCGCATCGGTCGCCAGGCTGTAGATCAGCATATAAAAAGCGTCGCGCAGATGGCCGTTGTAATCGACCCATTCGGCGCGCACGCGGTCGCGGTAGACGACGCTGGGCGCGTGGTCGTTCATGTCCCCTCCTCCTGACCCGGAATTCGTGCAAAGCGCTCATGCCAAGCGGCGCGGCCAGTTTACCCATTGCGCCGATGCGGGCTTCGGCAAATGTGCGGGCACGCGCGCTGCCTCTGCGCTACTCTGAGCTAACGCAGCACGACCCGATCGCAAGGAACCGGCCATGGCAGAACATTCGCGTCCGCAGTCCGACTCAACGATCCCGCGCCCCGACGCGCAGCCTTTCTCGCTCGATGTGATGCTGGAAAAGTACGCGAAGGGCGACGAACGCAGCGCCGACGACATCTATCGGCGCGTCGCCCACGGCATCGCGCAGGCCGAGCCGCCCGCGCTGCGTGCGGAAATCGAGGCGCGCTTCGTCGATAACCTGCGGCACGGCGCCCTGGGCGCGGGACGCATCATGAGCGCGGCGGGCACCGGCATCGAAGCCACGCTGATCAACTGCTTCGTGCAGCCCGTGGGCGACAGCATCCAGGACGTGGACGACGAAGGCCGCCCCGGCATCTACGTGGCGCTGCTGCAGGCCGCCGAAACCATGCGGCGCGGCGGCGGCGTGGGCTACAACTTCTCGGCGATCCGGCCGCACGGCGCGCTGGTGCATTCGACGGGATCGAGCGCATCCGGGCCGTGCAGCTACATCGACGTGTTCGACGCCTCGTGCCGCACCGTCGAAAGCGCGGGCGCGCGGCGCGGCGCGCAGATGGCCGTGCTCGATTGCGATCACCCGGACCTGCCCGAATTCATCGAAGCCAAGCACTCGAAGGGACGCTGGAACAACTTCAACGTCTCCGTGGCGGTGACCGACGCCTTCATGCGCGCCGTCGAAAACGACGACATCTGGCAACTGGTCCATCGCGCCGAACCCTCGCCCGCGCTGCGCGCGGCAGGCGATCTGCGCCAACGCGAAGACGGCTTCTGGATCTACGCGGAGAAACGCGCGCGCGCGATCTGGGACACGATCATGCGCTCGACTTACGATATCGCCGAGCCGGGCGTGGTGTTCATCTCGCGCATGAACGAGGACAACAATCTGCGCGCCGTCGAGCGTATCCGCGCGACCAATCCGTGCGGCGAGCAGCCCTTGCCAGCTTACGGCTGCTGCAATCTCGGGCCGCTCGATCTCACGCGTTTCGTGCGCGAACCGTTCGCTTCATTGCGCGGCGGGAAAAATGTCGCCGCTTCGTTCGACTGGGAAGGACTGGTTGCACGCACAACCACACAGGTGCGCTTTCTCGACGATGTGCTCGACGTCACGCTCTGGCCTTTGCCCGAACAGCATGCGGAAGCGATAGCCAAGCGGCGCATCGGCGTCGGATTTACGGGCCTGGGCGATACGCTGGTTATGTTAGGTATCCGATATAACTCGGAAGAAGGCTGTGCATTCGGCGCGCGCGTGGGCCGCACGATGCGCGACGCGGCCTATCGCGCGTCGGTCGAACTCGCGCGCGAGCGCGGCGCGTTTACGCTCTTCGACGCGAATACCTATCTCGCGCCCGGCACCTTCGCCTCGCGCTTGCCCGAGGATCTGCAGGCGGCGATTCGCCAGCACGGCATCCGCAACAGCCATCTGCTCTCGATCGCGCCGACGGGCACGGTGAGCCTCGCTTTCGCCGACAACGTCTCGAACGGCATCGAGCCGGCCTTCTCGTGGACTTACCAGCGCACGCGCCGCATGGCCGACGGCAGCCGCGAAACCTTCGCCGTGGAAGATCATGCGTGGCGCCTCTATCGCACGATGGGCGGCGACGTGAACGCCCTGCCCGACTATTTCGTCAACGCGCTGCAGATGAGCGCTCAGGAACACGTGGCGATGATGGCAGCGGTGCAGCCTTTCGTCGATACCTCGATTTCGAAAACGGTGAACGTGCCCGCCGACTATCCGTTCGAGGCCTTCGAGAATCTCTATCTGGACGCGTGGCGGCGCGGGCTCAAGGGGCTCGCGACGTATCGGCCGAACGAGACGCTGGGCGCGGTGCTGCAAGTGTTGCCCACGAACGAGAACACGCCCGCCGATGCGCAAAGCGACGCGCTGCTCGATCCGCTGCGCGTGGCGATCGATCATCGGCCCAAGGGCGAGTTACCCGCCGTGATCGAGAAAATCGAATATCTGACGCAGACGGGCAAGGTGTCGCTTTACGTGGCGGTATCGTTTCTCGAAGTGACCGGCCAGGTGGGCGGCGAAACCGTGACGATCGAGCGGCCGATCGAATTCTTCATCCCCGTGGGCCAGCGCGACGAATCGCAGCAGTGGATCACCGCGACCATGCGTTCGCTGTCGCTGGCCGCGCGCGGCGGTTTTGTCGCGCGCAACCTGCAGGATCTGCGCAAGGTGTCGTGGGATCGCGGGCAGGTGCGCTATGGCGAAACGCAGCGGCTCGACGGCAAGCGCACGCCCTTGTGGCACGACTCGGAAGTCGCGGCGATTGCGTATGCGATCCAGCAGATTCTGCATCGGCGCGGGTTTCTCGATGCGGAGGGAAAGCAAGTGCCTTCGCGCTTGCTGGCGCAAAAGCGTGAGGCGGTTTCTTCCACGCGTTTGGCGGAAACAGTCGAAGAGTCGGCACGTGCCGGCGATCAGGTGCTGGACGGCCCGAATGCGCTGCCCGCCGATGCCACGCTCGCCACGCCTCATGCGATGTTCGGGCGTAAATGCGGTTCGTGCAGCGCGAATGCGGTGATCCGCAAGGACGGATGCGATTTTTGTACGGCATGTGGGGAGATTGGGACGTGTGGGTGAGCGAGGTGCTCAATGCACATGCGCCGCCACCCCCGCCTCCTGCGCCGCCGCCTCGATCGCCAGCATGAGGCGCGCGAGCGCGCGCTGCCACGCGGCGCTCGTGCGTCCGTCCGGCAACGCGCGCAGCAGATCGCGCTGGATCGCATCGCGCGTGGCACCGGCAGGCAAAATATCGCCGAGACCCACCAGCGCTTCGACCAGCGGATCGCGTGCAGCCGTCGCAGCGGAATCGGCCAGCAGATCGCGCGCCGCGCCCAGCGTCGTAGCGATCATGCGCACGCGCTCCTCCCACACCACGAAGCGCGCCAGCCGCGCCAGCACGCTCGCCGCCGCCGCCGCATCGGTCGTGCGCGGCTTGCCGCCGATCCACGCCGCCAGTTCGCCCGCAGGCATCGGCCGCGCGATCACATAACCCTGCGCGCCATCCACGCCCAGAACCGCGAGCGCTTCGAGCAGATCCGCAGCATCGACGCCTTCGGCCAGCACCAGTTTGCCGAGCGAATGCCCGAGCCGCGTCACCTGATACACCACCCGCAGCGCGTCGAGCGCGGCATCGCCGCCCAGTCGCGCGCCGCCCAGATGCGCGATCTCGCGATCGATCTTGATCCAGTCGAACGGCAGTTCGCGCAGCCGCGTCAGCCCGCTATGTCCCGAACCGAGATCGTCCTGCGCGAGCAGCACGCCCAAGGCGCGAAACTTCGCGAGGATCGCCCGCTGTCCCTGATTGAGCGATAACGCTTCGTTCTCCAGAACTTCCAGCGTGAGGCGCCCGCTCGGGCACGCATACTCCGCCAGCATGTCGCGCGTCGCGTCGAAATAGCGGATGTCGTTGAGCGCAGCCGGCGGCAGATTGATCGACATCTCCAGATCGTGGCCCGCTGCGAGCCAGCGCGCGCGATCGGCAAGCGCCTGCTGCAGGCCACGCGCGAACAGTTCGAGCAGATCGTCGGAGGCCAGCGCAAAGAGGAATTCATCGGGCGTAAGCAGGCGTTCGCCGTCGTGCAGCCGCGCGAGCGCTTCCACCTTCCCGCACTCGCCGCTCGCGAGACTCAATAGCGGCTGATAGTGCATTTCCAGCGCGCCGGTGCGCACGAGCGCGGCCCAATGCTGGCGCACGCTCATCGGCACTGCCGCCACGTGCAGGCCATCGTGCGTCTGCAGGCGCGTCACCGCGCAGCCCAGCAGCGTCTGCAACAGCTCGACAAAGGCAACCTGATCCGGCCCGACGAAGCCGCCCGGATACGCGCTGTAAAGCATCAGGATCGCAATCGGCGTCTGTCCCGGCGCGGCCAGCGGCAGCGCCACGGCCGAGCGCAGTCCTTCGCGTTCGGCGATATCGCGCCAGCGCGCCACCAGCGGATCGGTCTGATAATTGACCACGCGCTCGGGATTGCCGCTGCGCCATGCGCGCCCCACGGCGCCCTGACCCTGCGGATGATCGGCGCGCACGCTGATCTCGTGGCCCTGCGCCATCAGCACGTCGAGCAGGCCGTCGCCGTGCTTGCCGCCGGTTCCGCCAGTGCCGGCCTCGAAATGGAACATGCCGGCTTCATCGGGGCGGCCGATCGCACAGGCGGTCACTTCGTCGTGCGCGGCAAGCGTCGCCACGACCTGATCGATGAAATGGGTATAACTGCCCGCTTCCCAGACGATGCGCGTGATGCGCTGAAGTACGTCCTGCTGCGAGTCTTCGACGGATTGGTACGCTTTCAATTGCCAGGCAGTATCGGAGGTGAGGCGGCGCGCGTACAGAGCCAGCGCCTGGCTACTCACGTTGCGTCCGATCAGTTTGAAAATCAGTTCCTGCAGGATGCCGCGGCTGCGCACCAGCTCTTCCTTGTCGAGCCCGACGATGGCGTGAATGCGGCCGATGCGCATCGCCATGTCGGCATGCGCCTTCGCGGTCAATCCAGGCTGCGCAATGGCGAGGAGATTCTGGATCTGCTTCGATTTAAGCTGGGCGAGCTCGTGCTCCGACAGCATTTCCAGAATGCGCCGGGATTTGGGCAGGCGAGCCAGCTCCTCGTAGAAACGGTTGACTACGAGATCTGCTGTGCCTTGCAAAGCCTCGATCAAAGTGTGCATTAACGCGGCTCCCGGGCGGGGAAGTCGGCCGTCCATGCGCGGCGCGCGAGGCAACGGGCGAAGCGGCTATCGAGTACAGGTCGCTCAGGTCGCCATGATACGGCATGGCCGCGCGCACGGCCGTGCCCCACCGTACATAGCGCCGTCCAGGGCGGGAAAACGCCAGGCGATGGCGGTAAAAAACGGCGCGCCGGTTGCGGCGGGAAGCGCTTTAAAGCGATCTTAAAGCGGCGTGAGCAAGGCCTCGCCTGCAAAGCAGCGCGTGGCGTTGTCGATGAAATTGCGCACCGTGGCCGCGCGCACATCGGGCGACGTGCCCGCCACGTGCGGCGTAAGTACGATGTTTTGCAGCGCGATCAGCGCCTGCGGCGGTTCCGGCTCGCCTTCGTAGACGTCGAGTCCCGCACCGCCCAGCGCGCCTTCTGTCAGCGCCGCAGCGAGCGCCGCCGTATCCACCACGCTGCCACGCGAAACGTTGACGAGGAAACCTTCTGGCCCGAGCGCATCGAGCACCGCGCGATCGACCAGATGCTGCGTGAGCGCGCCGCCAGGCGTCGCGATGACGAGGCAATCGCTCCACTGCGCGAGCGCGAGAATTGAATCGAAATAACGCGCATTGGCATCTTCGCGCGGACGGCGGTTGTGATAACCGATCGTCATATCGAAGCCCGCTGCGCGCCGCGCAATTTTCGCGCCGATATGCCCATAACCGACGATCCCCAGACGCCGCCCCGTGAGCGTAGGCCGCATCGGCAAGGCGTCGCGCCAGACGCCCGCGCGGCACGCGGCGTCGTATTGCGGCACCGCACGCACGGCGGCGAGCAGCAGCGCCATGGCGTGATCGGCGACGCAATCGGCGTTCACACCCGCGCCGTTGCACAGCGCAATGCCGCGCGAACGCGCGTGATCGAGCGCGATGTTTTCGTAACCCGCGCCCAGCGCCGCCACCAGTTCGAGCGCGGGCATTGCGTCGATTTCGGCGGCGCTCAGGCCCGTGGTGCCGTTCGTGAGGACCGCACGCACCGTGCCGCCCAACTGCGCCACCGCCGCTTCGCGCTGCGTCGCGTCGGGCGCGTAGTGCACGTCGAAATGCTGCGCCAGCGCGGCAAGGTCGGCTTCGGTGAGCGGAATCAGCACAAGCAGGCGGATTTTTTCGGCGGGCACGCTGGCGTTCATATCGGCATCAATCCTCAGTCATGCGAATTATTGGCGCGCATTCGGCGAACGCTCAGGCGGCGGTGGCGTAACGCGCCACCACTTCCACGCGCGGCGCGGCGGCTTCGGCCGCGGTGCGCGCGCGGCGCATTTCGTCGGCGGGACTGCAGCCGAACAGGCGCTTGAATTCGCGGCTGAACTGCGAGGCGCTTTCGTAGCCCACGCGCGTGGCCGCCGCGCTCACGTTCATGCCGTCGTGCGCGATCAGAATGCGCGCGTGGTGCAGGCGCGTGGTCTTCACGTACTGCATCGGCGAAGTCTGCGTGACGGCCTTGAAGTGCGCGTGAAACACGGCGAGGCTCATGCCCGCTTCGGCGGCCAGCGTCACCACATCCAGAACGCCGCGGTAATCGGCGTGAATGCGGCGCAGCGCCTTGGCGATACGGCCGAAGTGATGCTGATGCGTGAGCGCCGCGCGGATCGCGTCGCCCTGCTCGCCCGTCAGCACGCGGTAGCAGATCTCGCGCACGATCGCCGGGCCGAGAATACGCGCGTCGCTCGGCTGCGCGAGCGCTTCGAGCAGGCGCAGCACGGCGTTCGAGAGCGGCGCGTCGAGCGGCGTGGCGTAAATGCCCACGGGTTCCGCCACGGCGCTGCCGCGTGTGTCGTCGAGCGCCATCAGCAATTCGGCGACCATGGTCAGATCGACGCGCACCGAAATCGCGAGCAGCGGCTTTTCCGGCGTCGCCTCGGTTTCGCACTCGAACGGCAGCGGCACGGACAGCACCAGATATTGCTGCGCGTCGTAGATAAAGGTCTGATCGCCGAGAAAGCCGCGCTTGCGGCCCTGACAGACGATAAAAATGCTCGGCTCGTACATCACCGGCTGGCGCGGGTGCGCCTGGCTGCCGCGAAACAGGCGCACGCCTTCGATGGCGCTTTGATGCGCGCCGTCGCGTTGCGTGAGCTGCATCAGCAGATCGACGACACGGCGCTGCATCGCGTCTTCGTTCTGGACGGCGACCGGATCGCGTTGATGACTGGGCAGGGAAACTGCTGTGGAGACCGGGCTGGCCGCAAGCGGCGCGTCGGTGGTGTGTGCGTTTTTCATGACAGAAGCGCCCCTAAATTCATCGGCAAAGGCGGAGAAACAGGCTTGCCAATCTATCACCGAATGCACGACTGCGCTGTTCGCCAGGAGGAACAGGCAAGTCTTCGATAGATTCAGGTATTCCCTGGGTGGGCTCCGATCCTTACGATGGGAACCCTGCCGCAACACCCGAACCGTCCAGCGCCGCCACGCGTTGCGCTGCGGTATTTGCGCTGCGTTTGTAGTGAATTTTCCGCGCTGTTTTTCAGGCAACCCAGATTCAGGAGTCACACGATATGTACCCGACCTACGGATATGCCGCTCGCGATGCTGCCTCGCCGCTCGCTCCCTTCGAATTCCAGCGCCGCGATCTGCGCGAACTCGATGTGCGTATCGACGTGCAGTTCTGCGGCGTGTGTCACTCCGACCTGCACCAGGCGCGCAACGAATGGCGCAACACGCTGTTCCCGGTCGTGCCGGGCCACGAGATCGTCGGCCGCGTCGCGGAAGTGGGCAAGGGCGTGACGCGCTACAAGGTGGGCGACCTCGTCGGCGTGGGCTGTCTCGTCGATTCGTGCCGCACCTGTTCGAGCTGCGAAGAAGGTCTCGAGCAATATTGCGAAAACGGTTTCGTCGGCACCTATAACGGCAACGACCGCGTGAGCGGCGATGTCACCTTCGGCGGTTATTCGACGCAACTCGTGGTCGACGAAGCCTTCGTGCTGCGCGTGCCGGACAACCTCGACGCCGCCGCGGCCGCGCCGCTGCTGTGCGCCGGCATCACCACGTATTCGCCGCTGCGCACGTGGGGCGCGGGCCCGGGCAAGAAGGTCGGCATCGTCGGTCTCGGCGGTCTTGGCCACATGGGCGTGAAGATCGCTCACGCGATGGGCGCGCATGTCGTGCTGTTCACCACCTCGCCTTCGAAGATCGAAGACGGTCTGCGCCTGGGCGCCGACGAAGTCGTGATTTCGAAGGACCCGGAGCAGATGGCGAAGCACGCCAACAGCTTCGACCTGATCGTCAACACGGTGGCCGCGCAGCACGATCTGAACCCGTTCATCGAACTGCTCAAGCGCGACGGCACGCTCACGCTGGTCGGCGCGCCGGAGCACGATCACCCGTCGCCGCAAGTGTTCAACCTGATCATGAAGCGCCGCCGTCTGGCGGGTTCGCTGATCGGTGGCATCGCGGAAACCCAGGAAATGCTGGACTTCTGCGGCAAGCATGGCCTCACGTCCGATATCGAAATGATCAAGATGCAGGACATCAACGACGCCTACGAGCGCATGCTCAAGAGCGACGTGAAGTACCGCTTCGTGATCGATATCGACTCGATGCGCAAGTAAGCGCGCAACCGAAGACGTAACGCCTTGCCCCGCCGGGCCGTCCATTCCGGACGGCCCGCCAGCCCCCGCTTCGAGGCCGATCTTCGCGGCCTCCCGCAGTCCCTGCGCAGTACCGCTTGTAGTCGAGCCGGCGTCCGCGTGCGCCGCCCTCCAACGAAGCACCAACCGTTCATCCACGGTCACCGCTGCCGCGCGTCGCTTTCCGCGAGACGCCGGCGTCGCGAAGCGTTTCCCGACGCAGCGCGGCTCAGCGCTTTTCCGCCGTTTTGCGCGAATGCCCAGAGGCATTCCACGGCATGGCGTTGAAATTTCGCGGAAATCGTTCCAGCCGTTTTAGCTCAGTTTTCAAGCCCGTCATTGAAGGAGCTCGCCCGTGATCGACCGCATCCAGGCGATGCGTACGTTCGTGCGCATCGTCGACACCAATAGCTTCACCAAAGCCGCGCAGTCGCTGGACATGCCGCGCGCCAGCGCCACCACGCTCATGCAGAGTCTCGAAGCGCTGCTGGGCACGCAGTTGCTCGTGCGCACCACGCGCCGCCTTTCGCTCACGCCGGAAGGCGCCGCTTACTATGAACGCGCCGCGCAAATCCTCGCCGATATCGACGACGCCGAAGCCAGCGTGCGTCAGTCGCCCGATGCCATCGGCGGGCGTTTGCGCGTGGAAATGCCGGGGCTGATCGCCAATGCGATCGTGCTGCCCGCGCTCGATGAATTCCACGCGCGTTATCCGCAGATCGGTCTGGTGATCGGCGTGAGTCTGCGTAACGTCGACCTGGTCGGCGAAGGCGTGGATTGCAGCATCCAGCTCGGCGAATTGCCGGATTCGGGTTTTGCCGCGCGCCGGCTCGGCCTGCTCGAACACGTGACCTGCGCGAGTCCCGCGTATCTCGCGCGTCATGGCGCGCCCGCCTCGCTCGACGAACTCGCGCAGCATCCCGTGGTGAATTTTCTGTCGCCGCTCACGGGGCGTCCGTACGAGTTCGACTTCGAGGTGGACGGCAGTCCGACCAAGGTGAAAGTGGACGGCTTCGTGCACGTGTCCGACGAATTCGCCTACCTCACCTGCGGCTTGCAGGGTTACGGGCTCGTGCAGCCGCCGCTGCTGGCCGCACAGCAGTATCTGGACAGCGGCGCGCTGGTCGAGGTCTTGCCGCAGTGGAAGCCGCTGCCGACGCCGGTGTCGGTCGCGTTCGTGAAGTCGCGTCAGCTTGCGCCGCGCGTGCGCGTGTTTATCGACTGGCTTGCGGAGCTGTTCGAAGACGCGGGCGCGCTCAATCGCGATCTGTCGCGCGTGAGGCAGTTGCTGGGGGGATTGCAGCCGGCTTGATATCGAGCAAAGGAAAGCGGCGCGGCGGTTGCGTGCAAACCGCCGCGCCGTATCCGCTTATTCGGCCAGATTGTCTTCGACGATGCGCGTGAGCGCCATGCCGCGCCGCGCGTGGAAACGCGCCACGGTTTCGTAGGGCAACCAGGCATCGGCCTGGTACGGCGCCACGCCCGACGGATTGTGGAACCACACGCCGCCATCGCTGCGGCCGTGCAGCAGGATCAGATGGCCGCCCTGGCTGTCGTTGGCGCGTTCGGGATAGCGGATCTCCGGGCTCACCGAAACGATCGCCAGCGTATCGGCGCTCAATCGCGCGGCGCTCGCCTTGATGTCTTCATCGGTGATCACTTCGACGCGCACGCCGTAGGCCGATTCCGCCCACGCGGCGAACGGGTGATAGATCATGCCGTCCACGCCGCCATCGTCGCGCATGCGGTAGACGTCGTGACGCAAGGCTTCTTCGAGCATGACCGCGCGCGGCGCGTGATCGATGCCCCAGTAATCGAGCGCGGATTCGAAGCAGGTCAAACCGCACAGGCGCTTTGCCCAGAAGCGGTATTGGTCGGCAGTCGCGAAACCGCTCGCACGCCAGGCCGGATCGTCGCAAGGATCGATCGCGTCCTCGACGATGCGCGCCACCCACTCCGGGCTGCCCCACTGGCTGTAATACGGTACGCCAAAATGGCGGATTTCCCGCTCATGAGCGCCGGAGCGGCGCTGCCCGGCTACGTGTTCGCGCGATGCCTGCATATTGATTTCGTTCAAGCTTTCCCATCCCAATGTCGTTATGCGACCGTAATCGGCCTGAAAGGACAAACCCGAGCCCCGGCTCGTGAAATGCGCGTACAAAGTTCATTGTCGCAGACACGCGTGACGTTCGCGGGATGCGTGTCTACGGGCTTTTACCAGGCTGCGAGCGGGTGTTTGCATCGGTGTGATTTGACCCTTAATGTTGTCATACAAAAGCTTGAGCGATTGTCAAATGATGCGTTTAGAATATTGTGCGCCCTTCCTCTGTCAGGATTATTCGTCCCGGCGGCGGCACTGCGGCACGCGATAATTAGCCCAATTCCGACTCCATCACCCCATTAGCAGTATGTCGAACGTTGCACACACAACCGACTCGGCCGCGGTCGCGGAGCGCGTACGCGAGCTGATGAGCCGTCATGGAATCGGCAAGCGTCAGCAGACGACCGAGCTATGCCGGATTCTCGAGCTGAGCTTTTCGCAAGGGCACCGCAAGCTGCGCGGCAACAGCCCGTGGACGCTCGCGCAGATCACCAGGGTAGCTGAAGCATTCGGCGAGCCGGCGGGCCAGTTGTTCGGCGCGCAACTGCTCGATCCCGGCATGGTGGGCGCGACCGCGCAGGATGCGCTGCTGTGCGTGAGCGCGGTGGAGCTTGCCTGTACGGCGTGGATTGGCGCGCCGGTGGAAGCGGGCACGCGCCCCGACTTCGTCGCGTACGAGAAGCAGGGCCAATGGCGCGTGGTGCGCCCGGACGGCGCGCTTTATCAGAACACGCGCGAAGTCCACAAGATCGAGATCTACCCGCGCCGCGCGGAGGCCGACAAGCCGCTGATCGCCGTGGTCGACGACGATCAGACGTCCGCCGACAATCTGCGCGATTATCTGGAGCACAGCGGCTACGCGGCGCATGCGCTCTACGGCCTCGCGGCATTCACGCAGGCGCTCGAAAACAACGTGTTCGACGGCGTGGTGATCGACTGGCTGTTCGGCAGCCAGACCGCCGCCGAGGCGATCCGCCAGGTGCGCGCGTCCGAGAACCCGGAAGCGCCGATCTTCGTGCTGACCGGCGAACTGCTGACCGGCAAGGCCAGCGAATCGGAAATCAGCCAGGTGGTGCGCCACTACAACGTGGCCTGCTATGAGAAGCCCGCGCGTATGGCGATTCTGGTCGCCGATCTCTCCAAGCGACTGAATCGCAGCTAAACACGTCGCGCCTGAAAACCGCGGCTAGAGCGCGCGCTCGTCCTGCGGCGCATTGAACGCGCGCTGCAAGGCCGCGCGCAGCACTTCGTAGTGCACGGGCTTCGGCAGCGCGTCGAAGAACGGATTCTCTGCCCCATTCTCCCTTTGAGCCGATGGTGAAAGCGCCGTGACATCGGCGCTCACGGCAATCACGCGCGGACGTTTGCGCGCCTGCGCACCCGCGCGCGCATCCAGCCCCGCCACGAACGCATAGCCATCGCGGCCCGGCATATGCAGGTCGAGCAGCACGACATCGCAAGGCGTGGCGTCGAGGCTGGCGAGCGCGCCATCCGCGTCGCTTGCGGCCAGCGCCGCGTAGCCCATATGCGCCACCATCTCGCACAGCGACTCGCGCACCAGCGGGTTGTCGTCGACGACCAGCACCTGCGGCTGCACGCTTTCCTCGCGCACCGGCGGCGCGAGCGTTTCGGCCACGGGCGGCGGCACCGCCGTGACCGGAATCGTCACCGTGAAGGTCGTGCCCTCGCCCACGCGGCTATCGGTTTCGATCGTGCCGCCGAACAGATCGACCAGCCCGCGCACGATCGCCAGCCCCATCCCCGCGCCCTCGTAGCGCCGCGCACGCGACGAATCGAGCTGCGTGAACTCCTTGAAGATCAGCGGAATCTGCGCCGCCGACACCCCCGGCCCGGTATCGCTCACGCTGATCGCGAGCGCCTGCGCGCCGTTCGCACCTTCGTCGCTCGCGGCGAATTCGATACGCACCGTACCGCGCTCCGTATAGCGGATCGCGTTGGTCACGAGGTTGTTGGCGATCTGGCGGATGCGGTGCGGATCGGCCACCACGCAGCGCTGCAAACCGCGCCACGCATGGTCGAACGCCAGCCCGCGCGCACGCGCCGCCTGCTCGTTTTCATCGACGATCGACTGCAGCAGTTCGCGCGGACAAAACTCCTCCTGGCGCAGTTCCAGCTTGCCCGCGCCAAGACGCGCGTAATCGGTCAGATCCTTCATCTGCGCTTCGAGCTGGCGCGCGGCCGTTTCGAGTCGCTGGATCACCTTGCGGTCCGCTTCCGAATGCGAGTTGAAGCCCAGCAGTTCGATCGACGAAACGATCGCATGCAGCGGCGTGCGCAACTCGTGGCTGATCATGCCGAGGAACGCGTCCTTCGCCATGCTCGCCTCGCGCGCGGCGCGGCTCGCCTGGTGTTCGGCCTCCAGCGCCGCGTGCTGCTGGCGAATCAGACGCGTGCGCCGGTAGCCGTTCATCACCAGCAGCACGGCCGCCGCCGCCGACAGCATCAGCAACACCAGCCCCGCCGCAAACAGTTCGCGGCGCTTGGCGATGAAGTCGCGGCGGATCGCCTCGCGCTCCGTGACATCGGCGAAACGACGATTGAGCGCGAGGTCGGTGACGTCGGTCCAGTGCGTGTCGAGCGCGGTGAGCATCGGCACGGCGCGCTCGGGGTTTTCGGCGAGCGTGGCGATCTGCGCGTCGAACGGCGCGATGGTCGCGTCGATCACGGCGAGATCGGCTTGCTGGCGCTGCATCAGGTCGGGCATGCCCGCGAGCGTGCGCGTCGAGCCCTTCATCACGTTGAGCTTCGATTGCAGCAGTTCGTAGCGCAGCCGCACCTTGTCGAGATCGCGATCGATGCCATCGGCGTAAATCAGCAACTGGCTTTCGAAGCGCGCGTAGGCGATCTGCATCTGCGCGGCGTCCCAGTAAAGGCCGTCGTAGTTGCCGGTGAGACGCTGCACGACCTTGGGATTGAGCAGATTGGCGTAGAGCAGATAGCCGACCGCCATCACCGGCGGCGCGAGCGCGACGATCCAGATCAGCACATGAAGAAAGCGCCGCAGCGGACGATGCATCATCGTCGAACTCATCGATGTAAAACTCAGGCCTTGATGGTCATCGAAACGATCTGCCAGGCGAACTTGGAATCGCCGGCCGCGCCGTCGAGTTCGAGCGGGAACTGGTCGCGTGGATAGATCAGGAACAGCGGGCCGAAGTCGCTCACCTTCAGGCGCTGGCCGTTCATCGCGTAGGCCAGCACGGCGCCGAAGCGCGCGGCATCGGACATCGGCACGAGACAGGTGTAATCGTCGATGGTGTGGATTTCGATCTGGCTGCCGTAAGCGCCGACGGTTTTCAGCACGTCGGTGAGCAGCGGGCCCGTGAAGGTCGAGCGCGGCGTCCAGGTCGTGGCGGTCGAGATCGCATGCACGGGCAGCTTGAGCAGATCGGCTTCGCTGAAATGATAGGCCGTGTGCGCAGCGTTATTGGTCACGCGCACCTGGCCGTCGACGTCGAGCGCGAGCGCGCCGCCCGCCGCCGCCCGCGCCGGGCGCGGCAACGGCAAGGCAGCCGCGCTCAGCAGGCCCGCCAGCGCGAGAGTGAAGCGCCTGCGTTCGACACTTGCGGGCCGGTCTGTGTGCCGGCTTTCGTCGCGATTCGTTTCCTGCCTGTTCTCCAGGACAATGCGATCCTGCATCTGCTCGCCCCCTGGCGCGTGATGGTCGTGTGGTCATCGGCTTTCGCGATCGCGCCCCATCATGGCCGGCTTGGCCAGTCTGGGCGCGCGAGCCTCGCCGGTCTGCATGAGACGGCAAGCATAGGCATAATATCGTCAAACATTGATCCGACAATAGACGTGTTCTTCGCTCACACATTCGCGAGCGTCGTGCATCTGACCGTCATCGTGCTGCATTTGCCATCAAATGAATAAACCCGTCGTTCCGCTCACTTACGAACAGCTCGACCATTGGGTCGAATCGCTGCAACCGTTGCTGATCGAGGAGAAATTCGATGTTGTCGTGGGCATCCTGCGCGGCGGTGCGCCGCTCGCGCTGATGGTGTCGCACGCCACCGGCGCAAGCGTCGCGTTCCTGCGCTACACCCGCGAAACGCGCGAAGTGCGCTGGGACTCCACCTTGCCGATGCCCGAACCGGGCGCCAAGGTGCTGCTCTGCGAGGACATCGCTGGGCGCGGCCACACGCTGGTCGACTGCATCGCGTTCCTGCGCGAACACGGCATCGTGGTACGCACGCTCACCGGCGCCTACGACGATCTGAGCCGTCTGCGCCCGGATTATTCGATCGACGCGAGCGGCTATTTCGCGCTGTTCCCGTGGGAGCGCCAGGCCTACACCGACCGCTATCGCGCCGACTGGGTGCGCGAGGGCGCGCGCGAAGGCGCCTCGATGGCCGACGACCACGAGTACACCGTCTACGCAATCGATCTCGACGGCATCCTGCTGCCCGATATTCCGCTGATGCGCTACGACGAGGATCTCGAAGCCGCCCTGGCCGAACGCGACGCGCTGTTGCCGCTCGACCGCATTCCCGATATCGACATCAAACGCGCCCGCGCGATCATCACGGGCCGCCCGGAGGTCGACCGCGAACGCACCCAGGCGTGGCTCGATCGCCATGGTTTCGGCCACCTGGAACTGATGATGCGCACGCCGGGCGAACACGACGACACGCCGTCGGGCGCCGCCGCGCACAAGGCCGCTGCGGCCGTGCGCTGCGGCGTGACGCACTTCATCGAAAGCGACCCGGTCCAGGCCATCTATATCGCGCAACAGGCGCCGCTGCTGCGCGTGATCTGGTGGAACGCGCAGGCGCGCGTGGGCACGATGATCGGCGCGTCGGCCTGGGGTTAGGACGTTCGCGTTCGTTGCGCCGTGACGCCCAGCGCCTATGCTGGTTAGAACGTATCCCCATAGAAGCGTATTGCGCGCTGTTGACGAGCGCCTTTTACCCTGATTTTTGCTGCAAAGGAGAGTGCACCGGATGATCAAAATCTGGGGACGCGCCAACTCGGTGAACGTCCAGAAAGTGCTGTGGTGTTGCGACGAACTGGTGCTGCCGTTCGAGCGCATCGATGCGGGCGGCAAGTTCGGCCATCTCGACGAGCCCGACTATCTCGCCATGAATCCGAACGCCAAGGTGCCGACGCTGAAAGACGGCAACTTCGTGCTCTGGGAATCGAACGCGATCCTGCGCTATCTGGCGATGGAATACGGCCCGTCGAGCATGCTCTATCCGGCCGAGCCGAAAGCGCGCGCCGGCATCGAGCGCTGGCTCGACTGGTCGATCGGCACGCTCGCGCCAGCCGAGCGGCCGCTGTTTCTCGCACTCGTGCGCACGCCGCCCGAACAGCGCGACGCCGCGAAGATCGAAGCCGACCTCGCCAGTACGGCCGCGCTGTGGACGCTGCTCGACCAGCATCTGCAAGGCCGCTTCTTCCTGGAAAACGAGCGCTTCACGCTCGCCGATATCGTGCTGGGTTCGTTCGCGCGGCGCTGGTACGGCCTTGAAGGCGTCGAGCGCCCCACCTTGCCGAATCTCGATCGCTGGTATCAGCGGCTGGCGCAGCGCCAGGGTTTCCGCAAGTACATCGACCTGCCGCTCACCTGAGCGGCGCAACGAAGCCGCGCCCGGCACGCCGGGCGCGCGCGCGGCGTGCCCCGTATAATCGCAGCATGAAGACAGCAAAACCGTCCCCGGACACCTCGGCCCTGCATGCGCACAGCGCGGCGCACGACCACGCACACGATCATGATCACGCCCACGCGGCGCACGATCACGCGCATGCGCACGGCCACAGTCACGCAGCGGGCGGCACGAATGAACAGGGTGCGTCGAGTGCGGCATCGCTCGAAAGCGCACTCGCGCTGGCCGAAGCCTATTGCCGCGAACGCGGCGAGAAGCTCACGCCGATCCGCCGCAAGGTGCTTGAACTGTTGATGACGTCGGGCCGCGCGACCAAGGCCTATTCCCTGCTCGACGAAATGCGCCAGATCCATCCTGGATCGGCGCCGCCGACGGTCTATCGCGCACTCGACTTTCTGCTCTCGGCCGGGTTGATCCACCGTATCGAATCGATCAACGCATTCGCCGTCTGCCACGATCTCACGCAATGCCAGCACGGCATTCTGGTGGTCTGCCAGCAATGCGGCAACGTCACCGAACTGCACGAGCCGAAACTGCGCCAGGCGCTGGTCGCGCAGATCGAAGCGGCGGGTTATCGGCTCTCGGGCGACGGGATCGAATTGAAAGGCGTCTGCGCGCAATGCCAGGCGAACGAGCAGGCCGGCGCGCAAGGCGCAAGCGCCGCCGCACACTCCTGATCGCCTCAACTCCTTCCGTATCTAGCGGCTGAAATTTAAGGGCTGAATCGCAGCGTCCAGGCCGCGCATTTCCCGCGCGGCATTCAAACCGCGCGCGAATGGCGCAACGCGCAGGCAGCGATGCAAGGCCAAGGCCGAAGCCGCCTCACGCGCCGCCGCGCTCCGTCAAACCATCAGGACGACTGGCGTGCGTCGATCGCGTCGCTGAGCAACGCGACCAGCGCCTCCGGCTTGGCCGGCTTGGTCATGAAGTGCTGGAAGCCCTCGCCGATGCTGCGCAAGCGCCAGCTTTCGTCGGTGTGGCCGGTCAGCGCCACGGCGACCGCCGGTGCGTGATCGCCGCGAATCTCGTGGTCGCGCAGGCGCTGGATCAGGTAAAAACCGTCCATCGCGGGCAGATCGAGATCGCACACCACGGCATCGGGGAGCAGGCTGAGTGCTGCTTCGACGCCGGTTTCGGCGTCCTCCACCGCTACGACCCGGGCACCTTCCGCTTCCAGCAGCGAAGTGAGGGAGTCCCGGCTCTGCGGGTCGTCTTCGACCAGCACGATGGTCGTCTGGTCGAGCTTGTGTACTGCGTTCATTGTGTTTGCTTGAATGCCGTTCTGTCTGTTTGGCTTGCCACGCGGCCGGGCAGGCGGCGCGGCTCGCATGGCAACCCGTCCCGGACACCTGCTTCTGCGTGACCGGGCGCTCCATTAGAGCAATATTGATGCCGTGCGTTCAGCCGCGCGCACGATAACTGCCGCCAGCGTCACGCCGATGACAGCCGCGCAGCCTGTTATTTCTGTGACTTTCCTTTGCGCCTGGGCTTTTCTTCGTCGTCATCGGCGGCGAGATGTTTGCCTTTGCCGGTTTTCGCGAACGCTTCGAGCGCCCGCTGGCGCGCCATATCGTGCTCGACGACCGGCAGCGGATAGTCCTTGCCCAGGCGCACGCCAGCCTCGGCCAGCTGCGCTTCGCTGGCCTTCCAGGGCTGATGGATCATCTTGTCGGGCAGGCCCGCGAGTTCGGGCACCCATTGGCGCACGTACAGCCCGCGCGGATCGAACTTCTGGCCCTGCAGGACCGGATTGAAGATGCGGAAGTACGGCGCCGCGTCCATGCCGCAGCCCGCGACCCATTGCCAGTTGGCGGGATTGCTCGCGCCATCGGCGTCCACCAGGGTGTCCCAGAACCACGCCTCGCCTTCGCGCCAGTCGATCAGCAGATGCTTGGCGACGAAAGACGCCACCACCATGCGCACGCGGTTATGCATCCAGCCCGTGTGCCACAGCTCGCGCATGCCGGCATCGACGAGCGGATACCCCGTCAGCCCGCGCTGCCAGGCGCGCAGCCCCTTGGCGTCGCGTCGCCAGGGCATGGCGTCGAAGGCCGCGCGCAGGTTGCGTTCGGCGAGATCGGGCCAGTGGAAGCGCTGGTAGTAACAGAACTCCCGCCAGCCCAATTCGCTGAGGAATTTTTCGGCACTGGTTTCGCGGCGCGTGGGCGAGCCGCCATGGCGGCCGTGCTGCGCATGCTTGAGCGCCGCGAACGCCTGGCGCGGCGAGATCGCGCCAACGGCCAGATACGGCGAAAGCCGGCTGGTTGCCGCGACGCTCGGTTCGTCGCGCTCGTCGGCGTAGGCTTCGAGATCGTCGGCGAGAAAGGTGCGCAGTCGCTCCAGCGCCGCTTCTTCGCCCGCCTGCCAGGCTTCGCGCATGCCGCCAGCCCAGTCGGGCTTCTGGGGCAGGAAGCCGAGATCGGCGAGCTTCGATGCGTTGCGGGTAAGTCCTGCCGGTAGCGATTGAAAAATCATCCGTTCCGGCGCAGATTCGGGCGGCGGCGGGTCGCCCACGCGGCGGCAGGCGCGCCAGAACGCCGTGTAGACCTGGAACGGCTCGCCGGACTGGTTGAGCACCGTCCACGGTTCGTACATCAGCGCGCCGTTGAAGCTTTCGACCGTCAGGCCGTTGTCGCGCAGACGCGCCTTGAGCGCCGCATCGGCTTCACGCTCCTTGCCGCCATAACGGCGGTTCCAGAACACGCCGGTCGCGCCGGTCGCCGCGATACAGGCGTCGATCACCTCGCCCTGCGCGCCCTCCATGATCAGGAGGCGTCCGCCCTGCTCGTGCAGCGCGGCATCGAGCGCCGCCAGCGTGCCGTGCAGCCACCAGCGCATCGCGCCGCCGGGCGCGCGCTCGCCAGCGGCCTGCGGATCATGGATATAGAGGCAGATCAGCGGTTGCCCGGTCGCAGCGGCGTGCGCGAGCGCGGGTTGGTCGGCCAGACGCAGATCGTCGCGAAACCAGACGATCACGGGAGCGGAAGCGGAAGCGGATTTTTTCGGAGACAGACGGACCTCGACGAAGGGAATGCCGTGCGCTGCGCGCCCCGGCTTGCGAGGCGCAGCGTACCACGCGCCACGTACGGCGCCAGCCCGGGACTACGCGGGGTCTACGGCGGGTCTACGCCTCAAGCAGGCCGTATGCCCTGGGTGATGAGCGCGACGGCGTGACGGGCGATTTCCTCGGCGCCAACGTTGCGCGGCACGACGTCGTTGCGCCAGACCGGCGCGGTGGCGAGCGGCAGCAGCGTGAGGCCGAGCAGCGACTGGAACAGCAGCGACGGCTCCAGCGCCGGGTTGAGCTTGCCCTCGCGCTGCCAGCGCACGATGGCCTCGTGCACGCGATGCTGCTGCGCCTGGCCGAAACGTTCGTGCATACGCTGGCGCAACAACCCGCCTTCGCTGATGACCTCGCGCACCCACAGCGGCGCGAACCACGGATTGGCCTGCCCCACTTCGACAAAGCGGCGCGTGAGCGCCGTGAGCGCCGCCACGGGATCGTCGGGATGCGCCTCGAAGCAGCCGCCAAACGCGGCGCGCTGCGGAATGAAACGCTCGTCGATCAACACGTCGATCAACTGGTCGCGCGTCTTGAAGTAATAGTGGACCATCGCCGACGTCACGCCCGCCTCGCGCGCGATGGCGGCCAGCGTCGTATCGAGAATGCCCTGGCGCGCGAACAGCGCCAGCGCGGCGTCCAGCAGGCGCTCGCGCTGCTCGGCCCCGCCGCCCGCGCTGCCGCTCGGGCGCCCTGGGCGGCGCACCGCAGTTTTGGGTGCCTGAACGTGTTCCGCAGCCTCATCGGCGTGAACAGCCGGCTTCTTCACCTTCGTTTCGTTCGACTCTTTCATCTCGTTACTTCTAATGGCTTTGACCGGCAACCGGAATTATCCTAATATTAATCGTCGCGTTAATTAATTTCAAGATTCCCGATGCCTTCAAAGCTTCACAAGGCTGGAGATTCCCCGATGCAAACCACCACTCAGCCCACCGCGAACGAACCTGCGTTAGCCGAGAGCGCCGCGCAGTCTCACCCGCCGCTGCGCCTGCTGTTCCCCGCGCTGCTGCTCGTCATGCTGCTGGCCGCGCTCGACCAGACCATCGTGTCGACGGCGCTGCCCACCATCGTCGGCGAACTGGGCGGGCTCGACCGGCTTTCGTGGGTCGTGACCGCTTACCTGCTCACGTCCACCATCGTCGTGCCGCTGTACGGCAAATTTGGCGACCTGTTCGGCCGCAAGATCGTGCTGCAGACGGCCATCGTCATCTTTCTGATCGGCTCGGCGCTGTGCGGCGTCGCGCAGAACATGCCGCAACTGATCGCGCTGCGCGCGCTGCAAGGCATCGGCGGCGGCGGTCTGATGGTCGTGACGATGGCGGCCGTCGGCGACGTCATCCCACCCGCGCAGCGCGGCAAGTATCAAGGCATGTTCGGCGGCGTGTTCGGTCTCGCCACCGTGGTCGGGCCGCTGCTGGGCGGTTTTCTCGTCGAGCATCTGTCCTGGCGCTGGATTTTCTATATCAACCTGCCGCTGGGCGCGCTTGCGCTGGTGGTGATCGGCGCCGTGTTCAAGCCGCGCGTCGCGCAGGTCAAACACGTGATCGACTATATGGGCGCGGGCTGGCTGGCCGCCGCGCTCACCTGCCTGATCCTCTTTACCAGCGAAGGCGGCTCGCTGCTGCCGTGGAATTCGCCGCAACTCTGGCTCACCTTGCTGATGGGCGTGGTCGCTGTCGCGGGCTTCATCCACGAGGAGAAACACGCGGTCGAACCCATCATGCCGCTGGCGCTGTTTCGCGAGCGCACCTTCGTGCTGTCGAGCCTGATCGGCTTCATTGTGGGCGTGTCGCTGTTCGGCTCGGTCACGTTCCTGCCGCTGTATCTGCAGGTCGTCAAAGGTTCGACGCCTTCGCAGGCCGGCGTGCAGATGCTGCCGATGATGGGCGGCGTGCTGATCATGTCGATGGTGGCAGGCCGCATCATCAGCAAGATCGGCAAGTACCGCGCGTTTCCGATCGCCGGCACCGCCTGCGTGGCCGTGGCGATGATGCTGCTCGCGCGGCTCGAAATCGCCACGCCGCTCTCGCATATGTATCTGTACATGGGGCTGCTCGGCTGCGGGCTCGGCATGGTGATGCAGGTGCTGATTCTGGCCGTGCAGAACACGGTGGAGTTTCGCCACATGGGCGTGGCGACCTCGGGCGCGACGCTGTTCCGCTCGATTGGCGGCTCGGTGGGCGTGGCCGCGTTCGGCGCGGTGTTCTCGCACGGGCTGCATACGCGCCTCGCCGCCCTCATCAGCGCCGATGTCGAACTGCCCCAGCCGCTCACGCCCGAAGTGATCCGCCATCTGCCGCCCGCGCTGCACGCGCAGTATCTCGACGCCTTCGCGGGCGCGCTGCATACCGTTTATCTCGCGGCGGCGTGCGTGGTCGTGCTGGCTTTCGCGCTCTCGTGGTTCATGCGCAACGCGCCGCTGCGTACGCATCAATAAGCGCACATCGGCGGCGCTTTCGATAGCCGCCCGATCGTCCCCTTTATCCCCTGCCCGGCCTGCGTGCCGGGCTTTTTCTTTCATTTTCCATGCCATAAATTACAATCCGCCATTGCCCGGCCGCAATATCCGCAATATCGCAGCGGCCGGCGCTATGACAGACAGACAAAAGGAGACCCCTCATGGACGTCAAGACTCCCCCCGTCGTCCCGGACGCGCACGACACCCGCCGCCGCGTATTCGCCATCGTCGGCGCCTCATCGGGCAATCTGGTCGAGTGGTTCGACTTTTACATTTACTCGTTCTGCGCGCTCTATTTCGCGCCCGCCTTCTTCCCGAGCGGCAACACCACGACGCAGCTGCTGAACACCGCCGGCGTGTTCGCGGCAGGCTTCCTGATGCGCCCGATCGGCGGCTGGCTGTTCGGCCGTATCGCCGACCGCCACGGCCGCCGCACCGCGATGATGATTTCCGTGCTGATGATGTGCGGCGGTTCGCTCGTCATCGCCGTTTTGCCGACCTACGCGCAGATTGGCGCGTTCGCGCCGCTGCTGCTGCTGATCGCGCGCCTGTTCCAGGGCCTTTCGGTCGGCGGCGAATACGGCACCAGCGCAACCTACATGAGTGAAGTGGCGCTGAAAGGCCGCCGCGGCTTCTTCGCGTCGTTCCAGTACGTCACGCTGATCGGCGGCCAGCTTTGCGCGCTGCTGGTGCTCGTGATCCTGCAACAGACGCTCTCGACCGAAGAACTCAAGGCGTGGGGCTGGCGCATTCCCTTTGTCGTGGGCGCAGCAGCCGCGCTGATCTCGCTCTATCTGCGTAAATCGCTCGACGAAACCTCGACCAGCGAATCGCGCCACAGCAAGGACGCCGGCACGATTCGCGGCGTGTGGCAGCACAAGGGCGCGTTCCTCACGGTGGTGGGTTTCACCGCCGGCGGCTCGCTGATCTTCTACACGTTCACGACCTACATGCAGAAGTACCTCGTCAACACGGCGGGCATGCACGCGAAAACCGCCAGCAACGTGATGACCGGCGCGCTGTTCGTCTACATGCTGATGCAGCCGCTGTTCGGCGCGCTGTCGGATCGCATCGGCCGCCGTCAGTCGATGATACTTTTCGGTGTGTGCGCAACCATCGGCACGGTGCCGTTGATGCACGCGCTCAAGGACGTGTCGAGCCCATTCGCCGCATTCGGGCTCATCACGCTTGCGCTCGCCATCGTCAGCTTCTATACGTCGATCAGCGGGCTCATCAAGGCCGAAATGTTCCCGCCCGCCGTGCGCGCGATGGGCGTGGGCCTTTCGTATGCGGTTGCGAACGCGCTGTTCGGCGGCACGGCAGAATACGTCGCGCTGTGGTTCAAGTCGATCGGCAGCGAAACCACGTTCTACTGGTACGTGAGCGCGTTGTGCGCGATCTCGCTGATCGTCTCGTGGCGCATGCGCGATCCGAGCAAGGAAGGCTATCTGCGTCACGAGCCTTGATGTTTCGAGGCGCGATTGTGTTGCGCCGCCCGCTGGCGATTTCGCTCAAGCGGGCGTAGCAGCGCGCTCCATCGCGCGTAGCAAGGTCTCGTAGACCTTGGGCCGGTTGCACTGCGAAGCGTTGAAACGCAGAAAGCGGCCGGCATTGCGCGACACGCTGAAGACATTGCCCGGCGCGAGCACCACGCCGTCCGCCAGCGCCTCGCGCGCGACCTGCGCGGCATCGAGTCCATCCGGTAGTTGCGCCCACAACAACATGCCGGCCTGCGGGCGCGTCCACGCCGTCAAGCCCGCCGATGCCAGTCGCCGCAGCGTGTCGCCCATGGCATCCGCCAGTTGCGCGCGGAGTCCATCCAGATAGCGCCGATACGTGCCGTCCACCAGCAGACGCTGCACGAGATCGGCGGCCAGTTCCCCATTGCCGAACGACACCGCCAGCTTGAGATCGACGAGCGGTTCGACCCAGTCCGCACGCGTCGCGATATAGCCGCAGCGCGCGGCCGCCGTCATGGTCTTCGAGAAACTGCCGATCGCCACCACGCGCGCGAGGCCGTCGAAGGCTGCGAGGCGCGGCGCGGGATCGGTCTCGAAGTCGGCGAAAATATCGTCCTCGACGATCAGCAGATTGTGTTCTTCCGCGAGCTTGAGCAGCCGGTGCGCGACCGTGGGCGCGAGCGTCGCGCCGGTCGGGTTGTGGATCGCCGAATTCGTCACGTAAAGACGCGGCCGGTGCGCCGCGAGCACGCGCTCGAACGCCGCCAGATCGGGGCCGGTGGGCGTGTACGGCACGCTCACAATCTGCACGCGATGCACGCGCAACAGCGCCTGAAAATTGAAGTAGCACGGATCGTCGACCACCACCGTATCGCCCGGTTCGAGCAGAAAGCGGCAGACGATATCGAGCGCCTGGCTGCCGCCGTCGGTCAGCACGATCTGTTCGGGCGCGGCGTCGATGCTGTGCTGGCCGAGCCGCCATGCCAGATGCTGACGCAGCGCGGGCGAGCCGAGCGGCGTGGCGTAATCGGTCAGTTGCGCGCGCGGGTCGCGGGCGATGGCGCGCAAGGCGCGACGCACCGCGTCCTGCGGCAGCCACGAAGCGGGCAGCCAGCCGCAGCCGGGACGCAGCGCACGCGCATCGGTTTCGAGCGACTGGCGCGTGAGCCAGAGCGGATCGATTTCACGGTCCATGTTCGGGCCGGGCGCGCTACCGGTTGCCCGCACCAGCGCAGCGGCGTGCCCCGCCACGAAGAACCCGGAACCGCGCCGCGCCGCCAGCGCGCCTTCCGCCACCAGACGCTCGTAAGCCTCCACCACGGTCGACTTCGACACGCCCATCTGCTCGCTCATCATGCGGATCGACGGCACGCGCGCCCCAGCCGCGAGCGCGCGCGTGGCGATGCGCTCGCGCACGGCCTGCATCACCTGCTCGACGCGGGTGAGCGCCGCATGCGCTGTCTGGTACATAGCCGGGTGCGTGTCTTCCATCTGTACTGCTCCGTATTCAATACAGTTTGTCGAAATTGTACTGATGCTTAGCTTACCGGTTTGCCCGCGCGCGCGCATGATCGGCCGATCGGCCCAGGCCATCCTTCATACTGACTTCATGCGCAAACCCCTCGATGCCTCCACCGATGGCTGGCTCTGCGGCCTCGCCGGCGTACTCATCTTCAGCGGCTCGCTGCCGGCCACGCGGCTGGCCGTGCTCGGCCTCGATCCGCTCTTTCTGACCGGCGCGCGCGCGACACTCGCGGGCGTGCTCGGCGCCTTGCTGCTCGTGCTGTTTCGCGCGGCGCGGCCCGAACGCCGCGAAGTCTGGCCGCTCGTGATCGTAGCGCTGGGCGTGGTGGTGGGTTTTCCGCTGCTCACGGCGCTGGCGCTCAAGCATGTCAGCTCGGCGCATGCGATCGTCTTCGTCGGCTTGTTGCCGCTTTCCACGGCGCTGTTCGGCGTGCTGCGCGGCGGCGAGCGTCCGCAAGCGGCGTTCTGGCTGTTTTCCGCGCTCGGCAGCGCCGCTGTGGTCGCCTTCGCGCTGCGCCACGGCGCCAACGCTTCGCCCATCGGCGATGCGCTGATGCTCGCGGCCATCGTCGTCTGCGGGCTGGGCTATGCGGAAGGCGCGCGGCTGTCGCGCCGGCTCGGCGGCTGGCAGGTGATCTGCTGGGCGCTGGTGATTTCGCTGCCGGTGATGGCGCCGCTCGCGTGGTGGCTCATGCCCGCCTCGTTTGCGTCCGTGAGCGCGGCGTCGTGGTGGGGACTCGGCTATGTGTCGCTGTTCAGCATGTTGATCGGCTTCGTGTTCTGGTATCGCGGCCTGGCGCTGGGCGGCATCGCGGGTGTCGGCCAGTTGCAGTTGCTGCAGCCGTTCTTCGGCTTCGTGCTGGCCGCGTTGCTGCTCCACGAAGCCGTGCCGCCCGCGATGATCGCGGTGACGGCTATCGTGATCGCCTGCGTGGCGGGCGCGCGGCGTTTCGGACGCGCCACGGTCGCCCCGGCGCGCGCGGGTTGATCTCGCCGATGCGCGAATTTTGACGCGCTTCATTTCGACACGCGCGCAGGGCATAGTGGACGCGAGCGCCGCGCTCACCGCGCGGCGCAGCCAATCCGCATGCCGATCATGAACGAACCGCACACTGCCGCGCCGCTGCTGCGCGACGCCACGCCCGCCGACTTCCCCGCCATCGCGGCCATCTACGCGCATCACGTGCAATACGGCGCCGCTTCATTCGAGGAAACGCCGCCTTCGCTCGACGAAATGCTGCGCCGTCACGCCGCCGTGCGCGAACACGGCCTGCCGTGGATCGTCGCCGAAATCGACGCTCGCGTGGCTGGCTATTGCTACGCCACGCCGTATCGGCCGAGACCGGCGTATCGCTATACCGTCGAAGATTCCATCTATATCGACGAAGCCTTTCGCGGCCGCGGACTGGGCCGCATGTTGCTCGCGGCGCTGATCGAGCGTTGCGAGGCCGGGCCGTGGCGGCAGATGATCGCCGTGGTGGCGGACCCGCAAGGCGGTTCGCTGGCGCTGCATGCGAGTTTGGGTTTCGAGCCCGTGGGGACGTTGCGGGCGGTGGGATTCAAGCATGGCGCGTGGCGCGATACGGCGCTCATGCAGCGCACGCTGGGCGACGGCTCAGCCAGCTCGCCCGACAATTAATCCGGATCACGAATCAAACGTCGAATGCCGTTATTACGCTTTAGCAGGGAAGCGCGGAATCTTCACGGTGAATGCCGTGGCGTGTTCATCCGATTCGACGCCTATCGTGCCGTGATGGGCCTGCGCGATGCAGCGGCAAATATAGAGCCCAAGGCCAACGCCCGATGATGCGCGTGCTGAATCATTGAGTGGATCGGCGCGCGTCAAGGGATCGAAAAGAGTGGGCAACGCCCTCGCCGGAATAGGCGCGCCTTCGTTCGAAACCGTCAGCACGATTTGCTGACTGTCGCCGGCCGCTTTCACGCGCACCATCCCACTGCCGTACTGAACCGCATTCGTGACCAGATTGGCAATCAGTTGATTCATGCGGGCAGCATCCCACACGCCCGTCAGTTCGCCCGCCGATTGCGTTTCGATTTGCGCATCCGGCCTTGCCGCCAGCACTTCATCGACCACCCCGCGACACAGTCGGCCAAAATCCTGCTGCGTGAATTCAACCGGCAACGTATCGCCCAGACGCACGCGCGTAAAAACAAACAGATCGTCGATCAGCAGTTTCAGACGTTCCGCGCTGCGTTGCAGATTCGTTGTCGCCCGCAAGCTCAGCGGCGCGAGATTTTCATCGCGCAACACCACTTGCGCCGAATTCAGGATCGCCCCCACGGGCGAGCGCATATCGTGCGCCAGCACGCCGGCGAACAGATCGCGAATGCGTTCGGTGCGCTGCGCGAATTGCCGGACCGACTCCGCCACCATCTGATCGATCGCCTCGTTAAAGCGGATCATGTCCTGAAACGCGGTGATGTCGAGCGAGCCGGTACGTTGCCAGCGGCGCAGGACACTCGCACGCAGCGCGCGATACTCGGCCACCAGCGCGTTGATGCCGAAGCCGTGCGCCTGCCGGTCATCGGCGTGGCCACGACCAATCTGATTGAATGTCGAGTCTGGATCGGGACGCTCGCCGTGCGATTTTGCTTCCTGTTGCGCGGCGCTCTGCGAGACACGCATATCGGCGGCGATTCCCAGCAGCAGTTCGCGCGCGGAATTGCGTAACTGCACGTCCTGGAGATGACTGTCCGCCGGGCTGATGGCGCGCGCGTAGTCGGTCCAGTCGTCGATGATTCCGTCGAGATCCGCTTCGATAAAGTCCGCTAGATTCATGGTTCTTTCCCGGCTGCGAGAGAGTGAATGGCATGCGAACGGCTACACCCGAATTTTAGCGGCTTCTGCCTCGCCGCACTTTAATATCATATGTCACTCAATTTCAGAAAAATAAGGTTCCGATTCGATAACACAGCAAGCCGCTGCGTTTGCGGCGCAGCGGCGCTTTCATGCGACCGATAAAGGAGAACGGCGGGGAAAACCCCAGCGTCTGCGGCTTACTGATTTACTGATGGCATTTACTGATGGCCCACCGGCGAGACCACGCTAGGCGTCGCCAGCGTGTTGTTGGTCTTGGGCGGAGGCGTGGGCGTCGTCGATTGATTCGTCATGTTGTTCTGCTGGTTCCAGCCGGGCGCGTTGTTGCCCATGCCGCTGTCCGACCGTGCTGCGCCGGGCATGCCGTAGCCGCTCGATGTCCCGTTCATCTGATTCGTCGCGGGGCTGGCCGTGCTGCCGGTACTGCCGTTCGAGCCCGCGCTCGTCTGCGCAAAAGCGCCGCCCGACATGGCCAATGCGGCGAGCGCCGCGATTAACGTGCTGCTTGCCTTGTTCATGATCGATTCCTCCTTGAATGCCTCCTTGACTGGAAAGGCAGAACGACGCAGGCAAACAGCGCCTGCACGAACAAGACTTGCGCAATCACCGTGCCGCGTGCACTTTTTGCGCGACGCTCACTGGTCCAGCAGCATGTCGTAGAGCGCCTGCGCCGCGGGCGAGAGATGCGCCGCCTTGCGTGTGAGCAGCACCAGTGTGCGCGACACGGCCGGCTCGATCAGTTCGATCACGCGCACCATCGGAAAAACGTCTTTCTGTACCGCGAGGCGCGGCACGACCGCGGCGCCTAAACCTTCCGCGACCAGACCCAGCGCAGTCGAACTGCGCTGCACCTCGTAAAACGCCCGCAGATTCACGCCATTCGTTTCGAGCGCCACATCGAGCAGCCCGCGATTCGCGCTCACCTCGCCCGCAAAAATCAGGGCGTGCGCGCCCAATGCCGACCATTTCACACGTCTGCGCTTCGCAAGCGGATGATCGTCGCGGCAAACCAGCACATAAGGATCGCTGGTGAGCGGCACGCTTGCCAGTTCGGGATGCTGCTCGCCCGCCACGCCGATGCCGAATTCCGCTTCGCGTCGCAGCACCGCGGCACGCACATGCGCCGACGCATGATCGAGTATGCGCACGCGATCGTGCGGACGGCTCGCCGAAAAGCGCCGCAACACTCGCGGCAGATACTGCACGCCGACGGTCGGCACGCAGGCGATCGACACATCGCCGCGCTGGCTCATGCCGGTCTCGCGGATTTCGGTGAGCGCATCGGAAAGCTCGCCCAGCAGCCGACGCGCCTGCGGCAAAAAACGCGCGCCGATTTCCGTGAGCGCACAATGGCGCGTGGTGCGCTCGATCAGCACGACACCCAGATACGATTCGAGCTTGAGCAGCCGCTGCGTAATGGCGGTTTGCGTGACATTGAGCGTTTGCGCGGCCTGCCGGAAGCTGCCGCCTTCCGCAATCGCCACGAATGCCTGCACGCCGAGCGTGTCAATTTTCATCAGAATTTTGAATCAATCGGTCAACTTATTTCATTTTACTGATTTCCCGCCGACGGCCAGAATACGCGCATCCCACGACGCAGCAGCCATCAGGAGAACACCATGACGGGCGCAACCGATACCGGCCGCAACGGCTACGCGCAGCAATACGTGCAGTTCGAAAGCGAGCGCACGCGGCCCGTGCGCGACCTGCTGGCTGCCGTTCCCGAAACGGCGGTCCGGCGCGCCATCGACATCGGTTGCGGGCCGGGCAATTCCACCGAACTGCTGATCGCTCATGTGCCTCAAGCGCAAGTGAGCGGGCTCGACGCATCGGCGGATATGCTCGATGCGGCACGCCAGCGCCTGCCGCAAACCCGCTTCACACTCGCCGATATCGCACAATGGAGCGCGGGCGCGCAGCGCGATACGCCCGGCTACGATCTGATCCTCGCGAATGCCGTTTTGCAATGGCTGCCCGATCACAACACGTTGTTCGCGCAACTGGTTCAGCGACTCGCATCGGGTGGACATCTGGCGGTACAGATGCCCGACAATCTCGACGAACCGGCGCATCGCCTGTTGCGGGACATCGCGGCGTCCGGGCCCTGGGCGCAACGACTCAAAGGCGTGGAGCGCACCGCCCGCTTCGACGCCCGGCACTATTACGCGCTGCTCGCGCCGCTTTGCACACGCGTGGAGGTGTGGCGCACGACCTATCACCATCCGCTCGCGGGCGGCCCGGATGCCGTCGTCGAGTGGTTCAAGGGCAGCGCCTTGCGGCCGTTTCTCGCTGCCCTCGCGAGTGACGACGAACGCGCCGCCTTCACGGCGCGCTATCGCGAGGCAATTGCACAGGCCTATCCTGCTCTGGCCGATGGCACGGTCCTGCTACCGTTCCCGCGCCTCTTTATCGTCGCGACGAAGCGCTAATCTGTACGTGCGCCCGTAAAATAGGTCCTCTCCACGAGCCGGCTGCGCGCCGGCCCGGCCGCATACTTCGAGGACCTTCGGCTCATGCAATCGCTACTCGTGCACGTTCATCCGACCAACTGGAGCTTCCTCTGGGACGCGCTCACCGCCTTCGCGCTGCGCCTGTGCGCGGCCGTGGCGATCATCTGGATCGGCTGGTGGATCTCCCGGCGCGTGGCCCACTGGCTCTCGCGCCAGAGCAGCATCGACGCCACGCTGCGCCCGATCGCGCGTGACAGCGCTGTGTGGGGCGTGCGCCTCGTGGCGATCATCGGCGCGTTGTCGCAGATCGGCATCCAGACCGCGAGCATCGTGGCCGTGCTGGGCGCCGCCGGTCTGGCGATCGGCCTCGCGCTGCAAGGCACGCTGCAGAATATCGCGGCCGGCATCATGTTGCTGCTGCTGCGCCCCTTCAAGGTGGGCGACTATATCGATGGCGGCGGCGGGAATGTCGCGGGCACCGTCGAGGAAGTCAATCTCTTCACCACGCGCCTCACCAAGCCCGACGGCATCTGCGAATACGTGCCGAACAGCGCGCTGTGGAGCAATTCGATCCGCAATTTCAGCCGCAATCCCACGCGCCGTCTCGATCTGGAAGTGGAAATCTCCGTGCGCGACGACGTGAACCGCGCCATCGAGGCCTTGCGCACGCTCGCGCTGGCCGATCCGCGCGTGCTGGCCGCGCCCGCGCCGCAAGTGATGGTGACGCGCTTCGACGATAGCATCGCAGTGCTGAACATTCGCGTCTGGTCGAATATCGACACCTTTTGGGAAATGCGCTGGGAACTGTCGCGCAAGGTGCGCCAGACGCTCAACGACGCACAGTTCGCGCTGCCGCTGCGCACGCGCGAACTGCATATCGTGCAGAGCGATCAACGCGCCGCCGATGCGCCCGACGCCGCCGCCACGCAACAGACGCCGTAATCACGCCAGCGCAGACAAACGGCGAAACAGCGTGGGATAGTCGAGCACAAGCCCGTCTGCGTCGATCTTCAGGTTCGCCGTGAAGTCGCGAAAAATGCCTTCGTAGCGATATTCCCGATCCGGCTCGATGCAGACATACGCCTGAGCGACGCGCGTGGGCACGAGTTCCGGCGCGGCGATATACGCCACGTCGATCGGCCGGCGCTCGCCGCGCGTGAGGCCGAGCCGGCGCATCGGCAGCGTATTGGTGTACGGCGTGGCGGCAATATCGATATCGATGCAGCCTTCGATCTCGTCCAGCGCGCGTCCTTGCGCGTCGCGCCAATGGCCGCGGCCGTCGCCGTGCATCGCGAAGCTCGCACCGCCCATCACGCGAAACGCCGCGTAGGTCACGCACCAGCGCATATCGCAGTGCACGGTGTAGCACAGGCCGTAAGCCTTGCCGTAACGCTGCCCGACCACCACGCTTTCCGCGCGGATCACCCCGCCGCTCGCATCGAACGCCAGATGCTCGATGCCCTCGCCTTCCTCCGAAGCCCAACGCACTTCACGCATGGTTCGTCTCCGCTGCCTAGTGACTGTTAAGTAGACACTGATCGATCCCAACTCTGCTGCACGGCAATGGCGGCTATCGTAGCTCAGGCCCGCAAATAGCGACTATCAACGCCCGCGCATGCGCAAGCGGGCCCGCTTCGCCTATCCTGCGCGATGCGGCGCGCACGGCGCTGCATCGTCGATCTGCTCCGCTTCCGTCCTTGCCAACCATGTCCACCCACGCGCCCGCCCGCGCCGCTTCGCCCGACTCCGCCGCCAGCCTCGCCGAGCCCGTACGCACGCTGCTGCGCAGCCTCGGCCAGATCGTGCTGCAAAAGCATGCGGGCACCGGCGCCTGCGTGCTCGCGGCGCTCGCGCTCTGCGACCTGCGGCTGGCCTGCGCGGCGCTGATCGGCGCGACGGCCGCCAATGTCTGCGCGCTGCTCGGCCGCGCCCCATTCGATGCGATCCGCGACGGCCTGGCCGGTTTCAACGGTGCGCTCGCGGGCCTCGCCGCCTTCACCTTCGCCGCCGATACCGCCACGGCCTTCGCGCTCGCGCTGCTCGCGGCGGCGTTCAGCGCCTGGCTGGGCACACCGCTCGTGCGCGCACTGGGCCGCGCGCGCCTGGCCGTGTATTCGGCCCCCTGCCTGGCCGCGACGTGGCTCTGGATGACGCTGGGCGCAGGCGGCGAACGCGTGGCAGCCGGATCGTCCGCCATGGCCATCAGAGGCGCATCTGACGCGTCTGACGCGTTGGCAGGCGTGCTCAGCGGCGTCGCCCAAACGGTCTTCGCCACCGGCGCGCTGCCCGGTCTCGTGCTGCTTGCGGGCCTCGCGTGGTCGTCGCGACGTGCGGCGGCCTATGCGCTCGGCGGCGCGGCGCTCGCCAGCGCGCTCGAATACGCGCTGGGCGCGCCGCCAGCCAGCTTCGCCGCCGGCTTGTGCGGCTTCAACGGCGCGCTTGCGGCGCTGGCCGCCAGCGCACTCGGCCCGCGCGCCGCGATCTGTGCGACGATGCTTGCCGCGGCGCTCCATCTGGCCGCCACGCGCCTGGGCCTGCCCGCGATGACCGCGCCGTTCGCGCTCGCGGGCTGGGCCGTGCATCTTGCCGCGCGCCTGCCGCGGCATCGGCGCCGCGCAAGCTGAGCCAAGCCGCGCGCGCCACCTCACTGACGTAGAAGGAGACCTCATGTCATTCGCGCATCGCCCGGCTGGCTTCGCCGACGCCACGCCGCCCTCCGAAGCGGAGCTGCAACTGCGCGTCGATCTCGCCGCCGCCTACCGCCTGATCGCGCTCCATGGCTGGGACGACCTCATCTACACGCATGTTTCGGCCGCCATTCCGGGCGAGCCGGGCCGCTTCCTGATCAACCCGTTCGGCCTCGCCTTCGACGAAGTGCGCGCCTCGAACCTCGTCAAGATCGATACCGAAGGCCGCATCGTCGGCAACAGCGAGCACCCGGTCAACGCGACTGGCTTCGCGCTGCACGCCGCCGTGCATCTCGCGCGGCCGGACGCCGTCTGCGTGATGCATCTGCACAACACGGCGGGCATTGCCGTGTCGATCCAGCGCGACGGCCTGCTGCCCGCTTCGCAACACGCGCTGCGTTTCTACGGCCAACTGGCCTGGCACGACTACGAAGGTCTCGCCTTTTCGCCCGCTGAAGGCACGCGCCTGACCGCGAACCTCGGCGACAAACCGGCCATGCTGCTGCGCAATCACGGCACGCTCACCACCGGCCGCACGGTCGCCGAAGCCTTCGTCCTGATGGCCACGCTGATCAAGGCCTGCGAGATCCAGTTGCAGGCGCAGGCGGGCGGCGTGCCGCTCGTGACGCCGCCACCCGACATCTGCGCGCGCACGGCCGAACAGCTATTCGACGGCGGCGCCATCGAAGGCGCGCTCGAATGGCCTGCGCTGCTGCGCAAGCTCGACCGCATCGATCGCTCGTACCGGGATTGAATTCCTCATCGCTTCAGCAACATCCAACACGGAGATCACCATGCCCACGTTTCATATCGAACTCTTCGAAGGCCGCAGCGTCGAGAAAAAGCGCGAACTCGCCGCCGCGCTGACCGAAACCACCTGCGCGGTGCTCGGCTGCGACGCTCAATCCGTCGACATCATTTTCCACGACGTCAAACCCGAAAACTGGGCGACAGCGGGCAAGCTCTGGAGCGATCCGCGCTAATCGTCTCGCAGTCGATTAGATTGGCATCCTGAGTATTTTCATTCGAAGCGCCACGATCTCCGTGGCGCTTTTTTTACGCCTCGTCAGCGTAGAAAAAGCGTAGAAAAATTGCCGGTTCGAACACCGTTTCTTCGCGCACCTGGGCCAATTGACGCACCGCGCGCGACCATCGCGAAAATTGACGCATATTGCCGCAGCGCGCACGTCTTGCGATAAATCAAGCAATCGCAAAACTTCCGCCGAAATTTATCGCTATCAATGCTTTAGCGCAGTCGATGAGCGCTTGAAGCGGGTGTGCATGCGACATGCTGGCGCAGATCGCAGCGCAGCAAAGCAGGCCATGTTCCCCTACGCTTACGTCAAATCGCACGACGCCTCGCGCGTCATGTGGAGTTTTCCGACGTATAAAAAGAGCATCAGGCACGCACATGCACCCGTCCCTCCCCGCTATACCGGCGCTCTCGGCCTTTGACCTGGCCCGGCTCCAGTTCGCCTTCACGGTGTCCTTCCATATCGTCTTCCCGGCGCTTTCCATCGGCCTCGCGAGTTTTATCGCGGTGCTCGAAGCGTGCTGGCTCAAGACCCGCAAACCGTTCTACAAAGAGCTCTGCCACTTCTGGTCGAAGATCTTCGCCGTGGCTTTCGGCATGGGCGTGGTGTCGGGCGTCGTGATGAGCTACGAATTCGGCACCAACTGGGCCGGCTTCTCGTCGTTCGCAGGCCCCGTCACCGGGCCGCTGCTGATGTACGAAGTCATGACCGCATTCTTCCTGGAAGCGGGCTTCCTCGGCATCATGCTGTTCGGCTGGAATCGCGTGAGCGAACGTGCGCACTTTGGCGCGACGCTGATGGTCGCCATCGGCACGCTGATTTCGACGTTCTGGATTCTGGCTTCGAATAGCTGGATGCAGACGCCGCAAGGCTTCAAGATCGTCGATGGTCACGTCGTCCCGACCGACTGGCTCAAGATCATTTTCAACCCGTCGTTCCCGTATCGTCTCGCGCACATGGCGATTGCCGCCTTTATCGTGGCTGCGCTGGTGGTGGCCGCAACGGGCGCATGGCACCTGCTCAAGGGCCGCCGCGATCCGGCCGTGAAGAAGATGTTCTCGATGGCGCTGGGTCTGCTGCTCGTGCTCGCGCCGATCCAGGCGTTCGTGGGCGATGCGCACGGTCTGAACACGCGTGAATATCAGCCCGCCAAGATCGCGGCGATCGAAGGCATCTGGGATACGGAACACGGCGGCACCGCGCTGAACCTGTTCGGCATTCCCGACATGAAAGCCGAAACCACGCGCTACGCCGTGCAGGTTCCGCACCTCGGCAGCCTGATCCTCACGCATAGCTGGGACGGCGAAATTCGCGGCCTCAAGACCTTCCCGCCCGAAGATCGTCCGAACTCGACGCTGATCTTCTGGACCTTCCGCGTGATGGTTGGCTTAGGCATCCTGATGATTGTGCTGGGCGTGACCGGATGGTGGCTGCGCAAGCGCGGCACGCTGTATGAATCGCGTCTGTTCCAGCGCTTCACGCTGCTGATGGGCCCGACCGGTTTCATCACGCTGCTCGCGGGCTGGATCACGACCGAAGCCGGCCGCCAGCCGTGGGTGGTCTACGGCGTGATGCGCACTTCGCAGGCCGTTTCGCCGCTCACGGCGCAGCAGGTCGGCATTTCGCTGATGGCCTTCGTGTTCGTGTACTTCCTCGTGTTCGGCACGGGCATCTATTACCTGCTCAAGCTGATGCGCAAGGGTCCGGCGCTGCCTGGCGCGCCGTCGCATGACGGTCACGGCAATAACGGCGGCCACGGCGAACGCGTCGTGGAAGCCCACTCCGCGCTCGCCGCGAACCAGACCGCGCGCCGCCCGATGGCCGCCGCCGATCAACTGATCGACGCCTGACGCGAAGCTTCAAAGCCCCAACACACACGCACACAGAAACGAGGCAACGCAACATGGATGTCACCGTCATCTGGGCCGCGATCATCGCGCTCGGTCTTTTACTCTACGTCGTGCTGGACGGTTTCGATCTGGGTATCGGCATCGTCTTCCCGTTCTTCCCCGACGAGGAAGAGCGCAACCTGATGATGAACACCGTCGCGCCCGTCTGGGACGGCAACGAAACCTGGCTCGTGCTGGGTGGCGCGGGCCTGTTCGCCGTGTTCCCGATCGTGTATTCGACGGTGCTCTCGGCGCTCTATCTGCCGCTGATTTTCATGCTCGCCTGCCTGATTTTCCGCGGCGTGTCGTTCGAGATTCGCGCCAAGGCCAACCGCACGCGCCATCTGTGGGATCTCGCCTTTATCGGCGGATCGACGGGCGCGGCGTTCTTCCAGGGCATCGCGCTGGGCTCCTTCCTGCAAGGCATTCCGATGCAGGACGGCCATTTCGCGGGCGACGCATTCGGCTGGCTCACGCCGTTCACCCTGCTTTCGGGCTTCGGTCTGGTGGCCACGTATGCACTGCTCGGCAGCTGCTGGCTGGTCGCGAAGACCGAAGGCGATCTGCAGCGCCGTCTGCACAAACTGGTCTGGCCGCTGACGGTCATGCTGCTCGGCTTCATTGCGCTCGTGAGCCTGTGGACGCCGCTGCAAGACCCGTCGATTGCGAATCGCTGGTTCTACTCGGGTCTGTTCTGGCGTCTTGCGCCGGTGCCGCTGCTGGTGATCGCCTGCGCCGTGTGGATGCGCTGGGCCGTGCAGTCGCGCCATCACAAGACGCCGTTCGTGGCCGCGCTCGCGCTCGTGCTGCTGGGCTATATCGGCCTGCTGGTGAGCCTGTGGCCGTACGCGATCCCGCAGCATCTGACGCTCTGGGAAGCCGCCGCACCGCGCGAAAGCCAGACCTTCACGCTGATCGGCGCATCGGTCATCCTGCCGATCATCCTCGCCTATACGGCGCTCGGTTACTGGGTTTTCAGAGGCAAGCTCAATCATGGCGACGCTCACCACTATCACTAGGAAGGGCGCCCTGCCCGGCTGGCTCTGGTTCGTGCTGCTCTGGTGCGGCGGCGTGGCCGGAGCGGTTTCGCTCGGCGAAGTGTTCAGGGTGTTCATGAACCTGACGCTATTCGCCGTGAAATAGCGCAAACCGGGCGCACTCGGGTCCCACGCCGCGTTAGACTGTAGGCCATCTGTCAACTTCGACCCTAAGCACCATGCAACAGATGACCTTCATGGAATGCGTCAAGCGCGCGTGGGCCAGCGCCTGGCAAACCGTCACGCACATGCCCGCCGTGGTGCTGCGCGCGTTTGCCATCTATGCCGTGCTGGGCTGGCTCGCGCTGGCCGGCCGCCCCATCCCGGGCGAGGGCGACATGCCCTCCACCGCCCTCATTCTCGCGGGCAATATCGCGTCGCTCTTCAACGCCCTCGTCTATCTCTGGTTCACGCTGAAGGTCTACCGCTTCGTGCTGCTGGGCGAGCGCACCGCGCCGCTCATGCCCAACGGCGCGCGGCCGATGCTGCGCATGCTCGGTCTGGGCGTGCTGATGATGCTGTTCTTTATCGGCACCGGCGCGGGACTCTGGCTGATGTTGAGCCCGCGCACCGCGGCCAGCGAGTTGTTCCTCGCGCTGGTCGTCGCGGCCATCTGGATGATCGTGGGCGTGCGCGTCTGTCTGCTCTATCCGGCACTGGCGATCGGCGAGCGTTTCTCGCTGGGCGCCGCGTGGCGCGATAGCCAGGGGCACTTCTGGAATCTGCTGGGTGTCTCGTGCGTGGCGGCGTTGCCGCTGATCGTGTGCGCTGCGCTCGTGCTGATCGGCATGGGCCACGCGGGGATCTCGCCGGCCGTCGTGCAGACGCCGGGATGGTTTACAGCGCTCGCGATCATGCAGAGCGTGGCCAATCTCGCCTTCGCGCTGGTGACGAGTTCGGCGCTGGCCTGGCTGTATCGGCGCTATGCAAATGCGCTGGGGACGGCTGCGGGTTCTTCTGCGCAATGAAGCGGCGCGTTTGGCGTCACCACACGCCAGGCACGAACCGATACCTCACCCGCTCCATATACGTGCGATAGCCCGGCAATTCCGCGGCTAACGCGCGCTCCTCACGCACGGCGCGCCAGCCGACGCCCACGATCATCGGCGGCACCCACGCCAGCCCCCACCACGATCCCAGCATCAGCGGCGTGCCCGCGAGCAGAAGGATCGCGAATGCGTACATGGGATGGCGCACATACGCATACGGCCCGCTATCCGTCACCGCATGCCCACGCTCGCGCTGGATCTTGACGACAGGCGCCGCGTAGCGATTCGCCGCGAACACACCACGCGTGGCATACAGATCGACGAAGATCGCCACCGCGCCGCACACGCTGAGCCACACCGGCACATGCGACCAGTGAAAACGCATGGCATCCACGCCGATAAAAACCAGCCATCCGCACCAGACCAGCGCCACGGCGATCATGAACACGCGATCCCAGCGCGCCTGTTCGCGTTGCGCAAACGGTGCAAGACGCTCGGCCAGCAGACCCGGATCGGTACGGGCGAGCCACAAGCCGATCCACGCGCTGCACGCCGCCCATTCGAGCAGCCAGAGCCACGCCGCCGGCCAGGCCAGCGTGCCCGCGCCGACGAACAACAGCGCGCCCTGAAACACCAGCCAGATGGCGGTCTGCGTAACGAGCCGCAAGACCAGTGGCGTGTTCATCGTCCCCTCCCTGCGCCGCGTTCGAAGCCGACGCAACGAAGCTTCAGCGTGCGAGACTCTGCTCGCGTCCTTCCACGCGCGCGAACATCTCAGGCACATCGAAGCCCGTCGTATCCAGATTGAAGCCTTCGTTCAGGCATTGCGCGAGTTCGCCAGCGCTGCCGATAAAGCGTTCGACCAGCAACTGGCCGTTACCGTCGCGTTCGCTATAGCGATTGTTGAACAGCACCGCGCGGCGTCCTTCGTGCGCGATGCACGCGATCAGGTTGCCCCTGAAAAACGATTCCGGCAAGGTCGACGTGTACCAGTTCGACATTTCGTAATCGACCCACTGCGCCGGTTTATCGTCGAAGCGATAAACATCCACCCACGCATTGCCGTCGAACGATTCGAGCTTCCATTCGGTCGCGTCGATCGGCGCAAGGCGCGCGGGTTCGAGCCGCGTCTGTTGCGTGCCGCGTTGCGCGAACGCGAGCGGCGCGCTCAGCGATGCGCCGCCAAAGCCGACATCGGCGAGCCACGCCTGGCCGTCGATCCTCACGCGCAACAACATATGCGTGCGCGGCATGATCAGGCCGTCCGGCAGACCGAACAGCACGCGCGCCGCCATCGGCTCGACTTCGAAACCCAGTTGCATGAGCACGTGCGCGAACAGCGTGTTGTGCTCGAAGCAGTAACCACCGCGTCGCGAGTCCACCAGCTTCGCGACGATATCGGGCAACGCCACCGACACCGGCCGCGCCGCGAACGGATTCAGGTTTTCGAAAGCAATCGCGCGCGGATGCAGGTCATGCAGCGCGCGCAAAACATCGATCGTTGCTTCACGCGGGCCTGCATAGCCGATACGGGAGAAATAATCGTTCAGATTTAGTTCGAATGCGGACATCGGTCTCACCTGCGTGCAAATAAATGAAATAACAGCATCAAAAAATCGGGCTGACAGACGAGGCATTTTCGCGTGATTTCCTCATACCGTACAGCGGCTTATCTAACTGCTTGTAATGATCAGGATCACCGATGAAAGCGCCTTGTAAACACCGTGCTTACGACTCGTAATTAATGTGAGAATCATTCTCATTTGTGTTGACGACCTTATTAGCGAATCGTACGATTGCGCCGTCTCGGAGACAAACGATTCACGCTCGCTAATTAAGCGGGCATGGAGATTCGATACTGCTATAAAGAATTAAATAAGTAAGGAATACGATGAAACCAATCCGGTCATCCCGTTCGTTCGAACGGCGTGCGCCTGCCCTGCGCGGACTCGCGATGTGGGCTGCCTGTGCGACTTTTGCATGCGCTGCACACGCCCAGTCGAGCAACCCCGATGCCGCGCCCGAAGCCCCCGAGGCCGATCTGTCGATCAAGGCGCAACCGTCGAACTTCTGGACCGGCATCTGGACGCGTCAGAACCTGCTCGGCGATATGGGCGGTCTGCGTCCGTGGCTCGGCAAATACGGCGTGACGTTCGAACTGACCGAGACGAGCGAATATCTGGCGAATCTGCGCGGCGGTCTGAATCGCGGCGGCGCCTATGACGGCCTCACAACCGCGACGGTGCAGGTGGATACGAGCAAGGCGCTCGGCATTCAGGGTGGCCTGTTCAATATCAGCGCGCTGCAGATTCACGGCTCGAATCTGAGCGCGAATAATCTCGGCACGCTGAATACCGCGAGCGGCATCGAGGCGCAGGACACCACGCGTCTGTGGGAGATGTGGTATCAGCAGTCCTTCCTCGACAAGAAGCTCGATATCAAGGTCGGTCAGCAGAGTATCGACCAGGAATTCATGGCGAGTCAGTATTCGGCGCTGTTCGTCAACACGATGTTCGGCTGGCCGGCGCTGCCTTCGTACGACATGCCTTCGGGCGGCCCGGCGTATCCGCTTGCGGATCTGGGCGTGCGCGTGCGCGGCCAGATTACGCCTTCGCTGACGGGTTTGATCGGCGTGTTCGATGGCGATCCGCTCGGCAACAATCCGAATAACCTTAGCGGTACGAACTTTAATCTGCACCACGGCGCACTCGTGATCGGCGAGTTGCAGTATGCGATTAACCAGCCGTCCGAAGGCGAACTCGTGAGCGCGGACAATCACGGTCTGCCGGGCACCTACAAACTGGGCTTCTGGTACAACAGCAATTCGTTCGACGACCTGCACTACGACACCACGGGGCAGTCGCTGAACAATCCGGCCAGCACCGGGATTGCCGCGCAACATCACGGCGACTACAGCATCTACGCCGTGGCCGACCAGATGATCTGGCGTCCCGATCCCGACGAACCGCGCAGCATCGGCGTATTCGCACGCGTGATGGGCGCGCCGGGCGACCGCAATCTCGTGAGCTTTTCGGCGAATGCGGGCGTGGTCATGAAGGCGCCGTTCAAGGGTCGCGACAACGACAGCGTGGGTCTGGCGCTCACGTATATCAAGGTCAGCAATGCCGTGCACGACCTCGATCTGGACTACCGCAACTACTACGGTACGCCCTATGGCGTGCGTACCCAGGAAACCACGCTGGAAGCGACCTACCAGTATCAGGTCACGCCCTGGTGGCAATTGCAGGCCGACGCGCAATACACCTTCAATGCCGGCGCCGGCCAGAATCCGAACGATGCGACCGCGGCGCTGCGCAACACCTTTGTGTTGGGCGTGCGCACCAACATCACGTTCTGATCCGCTCGATCCGTTTATGTCTAACCCCAAGTCCTCGCGCTTTTCCGCTACGCCCATGAAGGCGCGTGCGTGCCTGCGCGGGGCACGGAGAAATACCATGAATCACGCCATGCGCAAGCTGCTGCTGTGCTCGGCTCACGCCACCCGCGCGGCGCTCGCGCTCTCCGCTGTCGCCGTGCTCGGCGCGCCGCTCGCCGCTCATGCCGACCCGCAAGGTCTGCTCGAAATCGTTCATCACCAGACCACGCTCATCAACACGGTGCCCGATAACGGCGACCAGAATCCGTACGCGCTGGTTGTCGCGCCGGTGAGCGCCGGCACGGTGAAACAGGGCGATGTGCTGATCGACAACTTCAACAACGCCGCCAATATGCAGGGCACCGGCAGCACGATCGTCGACTATCACCCCGACACGAAGCAGATGACGCTGTTCGCGACGATCCCGCGCGACCTCAAGGAATGCCCCGGCGGCGTGGGTCTGTCGACCGCGATGACGATGCTGAAGTCGGGCTGGGTGATCGTCGGCAGCACGCCGAGCAACGATGGCACGACCAGCACCAAGGGCGCGGGCTGCATGATCGTGCTCGATAGCGGCGGCAAGATTGCGAAGGTCATCAGCAGTCCGAACATCAACGATCCGTGGGGCAATATGGCCGTGGTCGATAACGGCGACCATGCCACGCTGTTCGTGAGCAATGCGGGCTTTGGCGTGGGCGGCGCGCAAGGCAATCCGCCGCCGGTGTTCAAGCAGGCCACGGTGCTGCGCATGGAACTCGACGTCCCGAGCGGCCAGGCGCCGGTCGTGAAGAGCGAAACGGTGGTGGCGAGCGGCTTCGGCGCGCAGGCGGATCGCGGCGTGTTCCTGGTCGGCCCGACCGGTCTGGCACTCTCCGCCGACAACAAGCTGCTCTACGTGTCCGACGCGATCGGCAACCGCATCAACGTGATCGAAGATCCACTCACGCGCGATACGAGCGCAGGCGTGGGCCGCCAGTTGACCGCCGACGGTCTGCTGCACCGCCCGCTTGCGATGATCGCGACGCCGCAGGGCCATCTGCTGGTGACGAACGCGCTCAACGGCCAGGTCGTGGAAATCGACCCGGTCGCGGCGAAGCAACTCTACGCACGCTGGATCGATACCGACAAGGCGCAGACGCCGCCCGGCAACGGCGACCTGTTCGGCATCGCGCTGACTCCGGCGGGCGACGGCTTCTACTACGTGGAAGACGACGTCAATACTCTTGTGCTGGCCAAATAAATCATGTCCTCCGATGATCCCCACGACCGCCCGCGGCAAAGTTCGCGGCGCGGTTTCCTGAAGGCAGGCGGCGCGGCCGTCGCGGCGGGCGCTACGCTCGGCGCGACGCTGTCGCAGCAGGCGCAGGCCGCCGAAGCGAAGCACCGCATGGCGGCAGCGGACCCGCTCGCCGCCGTCGAGCCGTTTTACGCGCCGCATCAAGGCGGCATCGTCACGGCTCAACAGGCGCATACCTATGTGGCCGCGTTCGACCTCACGACCACCTCGCGCGACGATGTCATCAAGCTGCTGCGCCAGTGGACCGACTCCGCCGCGCGCATGACGCAAGGCCACAGCGCCGCCGCGCTCGACGGTCTGAGCGACGACCAACCCGCGCCAGATTCTGGCGACGTGCTGGGTCTTGGCCCGGCGGGTCTCACGCTCACGTTCGGCTTCGGTCCCGGCCTTTTCATGTCCGAAGGCAAGGATCGCTATGGTCTCGCGAGCAGGCGGCCCGCTGCGCTCGTCGATCTGCCGCGCTTTAACGGCGACCAGTTGATCGCCGAGAAAACCGGCGGCGATCTCTACGTGCAGGCCTGCGCGAACGACGCGCAAGTGGCCTTCCACGCGGTACGCCAGCTCGCGCGCCAGGGCTACGGCATGCTGCGCATGCGCTGGGGCCAGGCGGGTTTTCTGTCGGGTCCGCGCGGCCAGACGCCGCGCAATCTGATGGGCTTCAAGGACGGCACCAACAATCCGCCGACCGCCGACCCCGCCGCGATGAAGGAATTCGTCTGGGCCACGTCCGCCGATACGCCGTGGATGCAGGGCGGCACGTACACGGTCGTGCGCCGTATCCGCATCACGCTCGAACACTGGGACCAGATGGAACTGGGCTTCCAGGAGCAGGTGTTCGGGCGCCGCAAGTACAGCGGCGCGCCCATCGGCAAGGAGAAGGAATTCGATCCGGTCGATCTCGGCGCGCAGGATAAGGACGGCAATGCGCTGATTCCCGACAACTCGCACGTGCGCCTGTCCAATCGCGCCTCGAATAACGGCGCGCAGATTCTGCGCCGTTCGTACTCGTACAACGACAGCACGAACTTCTATATCGAGCGCTGGCCGCCATGGCGTCAGGAAACCGAATATGACGCGGGCCTCATCTTTATCGCCCACCAGGCGGACCCGCGCACGGGCTTCATTCCGATCAACGAGAAGCTCGCGAAGTTCGACATGATGAACCAGTTCACTACTCACGTGGGCAGCGCGATTTTTGCGTGTCCGCCGGGTGCGAAGCCGGGCTCGTTCATCGGCGCCGAACTCTTCGAGGCCTGAAATAAGCGCTTTTTTGCATACGCATTCGACACACGCAATCGACAAGAACGGATAACGACCGATCATGAAAACAACATTCCCTAGCGCACGCCTGCGCGCTGCCGCCCTCGCGCTCGCCTTTGCGGGCATGGTGCCGTTCGCCGCGCACGCCGCGTCGATCACGCTCTACAACGCCCAGCACGAGCAGGTCGTGAACCAGCTCGCGAAGGACTTCGAGCAGCAGACCGGCATCGACGTGAAGATCCGCAGCGGCGAAGGCCCGGCGCTGGCCGCGCAACTCGTGGCCGAAGGCGAGAAGACGCCCGCCGATGTCTACTTCACCGAGAACTCGCCCGAGCTGATGCTGCTCGAAGAAAAAGGCCTGCTCGCGCCCGTGCAGAAAAGCACGCTGGGCGAAGTGCCCGCGCGCTACAACTCGCCCGCCGGCCAGTGGGTGGCCGTGACCGCGCGTGAGAACGTGCTGGCCTACAACACGGCAAAGGTGCCGGCCGCGCAACTGCCGCAATCGCTGTTCGATCTGGCGAAGCCGGAATGGAAAGGCAAGGTTGGCATCGCGCCGAGCGACGCCGACTTCCTGCCGGTGGTGGACGCCGTGCTGGCCGCCAAGGGCGAAGCCGCTACGGTCGCCTGGCTCAAGGGCCTGAAAACCAACGCGCAGATCTTCGACGACGATGAAGGCGTGGTCGCCGCCGTGAACCGCGGCGCGGTCGCCACGGGCATCATCAACAACTACTACTGGGACCGCCTGCACGCCGAGATCGGCGACAAGCAGACGCGCAGCGCCGTAGCGCATTTCGCCGACGGCGACGTGGGCGCACTGGTGAACGTCTCGGGCGCAGCAGTGCTGAAGGCCGCGCATAACCAGGACGGCGCGCAGAAGTTTCTCGCTTACCTCGTGAGCGAGCGCGCGCAAAAACTCATGGCGCAAGGTCATATCAGCTTCGAATATCCGCTGCGCCCGGGCGTGGCCGGCGATCCGATCAACAAGCCGTTCGACCAGCTCAAGCCGCCCGCGCTGACGATCCAGCAGCTCGGCGACGACAGCCAGGCCGCCCGTCTGCTGCGTCAGGCCGGTTTACTCTGACGCTTGATCAATTCACAAGGATGCCTGATTAAATTGTGAGTGACGCTGTTTCTCCGGCACCTCCCGTGCCGGACACATTGGATGCACCGGACGGCGCGACGGTCACGACCTCGCGCCGGCGGGCGCCGCGCGCGCTGTTTCTAGCCGCGGCGCTCGGCCCATTGCTGGTGCTGCTGCCGCTCGCGCTGACGTTCTGGCGCGCGCTGTCGTTTGCGCAGGAAACCGGTTTCGCCGATGCCGCCGACCTGATCTTCCGGCCGCTGGTGGGCGAACTGCTCGTCAACACGCTCGAAATCACGGTGAGCGCGACGCTGGCTTCGGCCGTACTCGGCACCGCCTGCGCCTGGTTCGTCGAGCGCACCGATGTGCCGGGAAGGCGCGCCTGGGCGCTGCTCGCCGCCGCGCCGCTGGCGATGCCCGCATTCGTGACGAGTTACGCGTGGGTCTCGCTAAGCCTCGATTTGCAGGACTTTCTGGGCGCATTGATCGTCATCACGACCGCGTATTTCCCGCTCGTCTATCTGCCGGTGGCCGCTGCATTGCGCGGGCTTGATCCCGCGCTGGAAGAATGCGCGCGTGCGCTCGGCTGCGATCGCTGGACCACCTTCGTGCGCGTGGTGCTGCCGCAATTGCGCCCTGCCCTGCTCGGCTCGATGCTGCTGGTGGCGCTGGGCGTGCTGTCCGAATTCGGCGCATTTACGCTGCTGCGTTTTCGCACCTTCACCACCGAGATTTACGCCGAATACCGCACGAGTTTCGATGGCGGCGGCGCATCGCTGCTCGCCTGCGTGCTGATTCTGCTGTGTCTCGTGTGCCTCGTATTCGAATTTCGCATCCGCGGACGCGCGCGTTACGAGCGCGTCGATCGCGGCACGCGCCGCGCGAGCGTGCGGCACGCGTTGGGCCGCTGGCGCTGGCCGGTGGCGCTGGGATTCGCCGCGCTCAACATCGGCACGCTGGGTGTGCCGCTCGGCATGATCGGCTACTGGCTCACGCAGCCGGGCGCCGCCGCCATCACGCCCGCCGATGTCTCGCCCGAACTGCTGCTGTCCACCACCTTCGCATCGCTGCGCCTGGGCCTCACCGCCGCCGTGGTGACGACGCTGCTGGCGCTGCCGCTCGGCTATCTGCTCGCGCGTTTTCCTGGGCGCGCGGCAACGTTTCTCGAACGCACCACGTTTATCGCGCAAGGCGTGCCGGGTCTTGTAATCGCGCTGGCCATCGTGTCGCTCGCGGTACGCATGCTGGAGCCGCTTTATCAGGGCAACACGCTGCTGATCGCGGCCTACGCGATCCTGTTCCTGCCGCTCGCGCTCGTCAGCGTGCGTGCGGCGCTATTGCAGGCGCAGCAGCGTCTCGAAGAGACTTCGCGCGCGCTTGGCCTTGGCTGGTTCGCCACCTTGCGGCGCGTCGTGCTGCCGCTTGCGGGGCCGGGCCTGGGCGCGGCGGCGTCGATGGTGTTCATCTCCGTCGTCACCGAACTCAACGCCACGCTGCTGCTCGCGCCCATCGGCACGCACACGCTCGCCACCCAGGTCTGGTCCGATACCTCGACGCTCGCGTTCGCCGCGGCCGCGCCCTATGCGGCGCTGCTCACGGCGCTTTCGCTCGCGGCTTCGGGGCTGCTGTTCGCGTTCGCCGGGAAATCGGCGCTCGCGGGACAGGCTTCGGCGCCTGCCGGCGACCAGTAGCGGGCAGCCTTGATCGACGTTTTATCCGTATCCATGAGCACACTTCGCATTTCCGGCGTCTCCAAGTCCTTCGACGACCATCCCGTGCTGCACGACGTTCACCTCACGGTGAAATCGGGCACGCTGGTCGCCTTGCTCGGCCCGTCGGGCAGCGGCAAGACCACGCTGCTGCGGCTGCTTTGCGGCTTCGAACGCGCCGATGCCGGCACGATCGAAATCGGCGGGCGGCGCGTGGCCGGCGACGGTCTGCATCTGCCGTCCGAGCAACGCCAGATTGGCTACGTGCCGCAGGAAGGCGCGCTGTTTCCGCACCTCACGGTGGCGCAGAACATCGTCTTCGGACTGCCGCGCTCGCAGCGGCGCGCCAATCATCGCGTGGCGGAACTGCTCGAACTCGTCGGGTTGCCGCAGTCGTATGCCACGCGTGCGCCGCAACAGTTATCGGGCGGCCAGCAGCAGCGCGTGGCGCTGGCGCGTGCGCTCGCGCCCTCGCCGGGACTCGTGATGCTCGACGAGCCGTTTTCCTCGCTCGACGCTGCGCTGCGCGTGGAAACACGCGAGGCGGTTGCGCGGGCGCTCGCGGCTGCGGGCGCAACCGCCGTGCTGGTGACGCACGATCAGGCCGAAGCGCTTTCGATGGGCCATGAAGTCGCGGTGCTGTGGCGCGGGCGTCTGGTGCAGACGGCGGCGCCGCAGACGCTTTATCGCCGCCCGGTGACGCGCGAACTGGCCGCTTTCGTCGGCGAAGCGGTGTTGCTGCCCGGACGCGTCAGCGCAGGACGTGCGCATTGCGCGCTCGGCGATCTGCCGCTTGCCGAAGGCACGCGGCCTGAAGACGGCGATGTCGATGTGATGCTGCGGCCCGAGCAGATCGACGTGCTGCCTCAGGATACCGCGAGGCCAGCGCTCGAAGCGCTCGTGCGCGAAGTCACGTTCCAGGGCCAGGATGCCGCGCTCACGCTCGAACTCGCCACCACCGCCACGACCGCCACTACCCTGCGCGCACGCGTGCCGGGCTATCGCACACCGCGCCCCGGCGAGCGTGTGCGCATCGCCGTCGGCGATGAGGTCAACGTTTATCCCCGCTGACGTTTGACGGCGAGATCCTGCATCATCTGTTCTACGAAGTAATCGCAGGTAGGCCGATTCGACTTCACGCTGCGTGCAACGACGATTTCGAGCGGCTCGATCTTCGGCAAGCCGTGCGCCTCGCCCAGCACTTCGAAGCGCGGCGGCACGCTGCAACGCGTGAGCGCCACCACGGCGATGCCCGCTTCCACCGTCGCCATCAGTCCCATCAGGCTCGCGCTGCTATAGGCCGCGCGATAGCGGATACGCGCTGCATCGAGCGCTGCCACCGTATGCGCGCGCGCCACGCTGCCGTGCTCGTACAGCCCGACCGGCAGCGGCGACATCGAGAGCGGCGCGGGGTCGTCCGGCGAACCCACCCACACCATATCTTCGCTGCGCACATACTCGCCGCGCAGCTTGCGGTCGCGCGTGACAAACGCCACATCGATCTTGTTGTCCGCCAGCATCGGCCCGAGCGCCACGCTCTGCGCGCAGACGATCTCGATCTCCACATGCGGATAAAGCGTCGAAAAGCGCCGCAGCACCGGCGAAAGCAGCGCGGCCATATAGTCGTCCGGCGCGCCCAGCACGACGCGCCCGGTCACCTCGGGACGCACCAGCGCCGACCACGCCTCCTCCTGCAAATCGAGCGCGCGCCGCGCGTATTCCAGCAAGGTATTGCCGGGCCGCGTCAGCGCGAGATTGCGCGTATCGCGTGCGAACAAGGTCGTGCCCAGCATCTGCTCCAGCCGCTTGATCTGCATGCTCACGGCCGCCTGCGAGCGATGCACGGTGACGGCGGCTTTGGTAAAACTGCCCGCGTCCGCGACGGCCGTGAAGGTGCGCAACAGATCGAGATCGAACTCGGGATTCATGATTTATCAGCTGCGTTGATGGAATTCTTCAATTTAATTCGTTTGCCGACACCCTGCAACTGACGAATACTGGGACCGTTTTCAACGTGCTTTCAGTCCATCGCCATGCAGTCCGATCTACACACCAATCGCCGGAACGGCGTCGCCATGCTCGCGGGCGGCGGCCTTTTGATGGGCACGATCGGCGTGTTCGTCGAAGAGGCGCATCTGGGCGCGCTCACGCTGGTGTTTTTCCGCTGTTTCTTCGGCATGCTCGCGCTCGCGGCGTATTGCGCGTGGCGCGGCTGGCTCGCACCGCGCCAGCTCGCGCAGCAGTTCACGCGCCGCACGTTCACGCTGGCCTTTATTTCCGGTCTGCTGATGGTGACGCAATGGGTGGGCTTTTTCGATTCGATCCATCGCACCAGCATCGCAGTCGCGACGGTCGTGTTTCATGTGCAGCCGTTCTGGGTCGTGCTGATGGGCGCGGCGCTCTTTCACGAGCGTCTGGGCGCGGACCGTCTGGGCTGGATCGCGATTGCTTTTGTCGGTCTCGTGCTGGCTTCGGGCGTGCTCGCGGAAAGTCATGTGGCCGATCATTCGCGCTATCTGATTGGCCTCGCCGAAGCGCTTGGCGGATCGGTGCTCTACGCGAGCGTCACGCTGATCGCCAAGAGCCTGCGCGATTTTCGCCCGCATCTGCTGACGCTCACGCAATGCGCAGTGGGCGCAGTGTGTCTGCCGCTGATTGCGCCCTTCGTCGCGCCGCTCGAACTCGCGCATATTTCGCCGGTGCAATGGGGCTGGTTGATCGGCATGGGCGTGCTGCACACGGGGCTGTCGTATGTGCTGATTTATGGCGCGCTGCCGCGGCTCACGACGCCGGTGATCGCCGTGTTGCTGTTCGTCTATCCGCTCACGGCGATTGCCGTCGACGCGCTGGTTTATGGCCGCGCGCTGAGCGTGCCGCAATGCGCAGGCATGGTGCTGATCGTGGCGGCGAGCCTCGGCGTGAATCTTGGCTGGCGGTTGTTGCCGCCACGGCTTGCCCTCAAACGGCGATAAAAACGGCATTGAAAAAGGCGCGTGCAAAACACGCGCCATTTAGTTTCGCTTTGAGTTTCGCTTTGACTTCGGCCATCAAGCCGGCAACTGTTCGCCCTTTGTCTCCGGCGCGAACGGAATAATCAGCAGGCCGATCACAAATGCAATCGCGGTCAGCGCCACCGGCACGCCCAACGTGTGCATATGCAGCACGGCCGCGCCCAGCAGGAAGTTCACGCCCGCGCCCACGAAACGGCCGAACGACGTACAGAACGCGAACGCCGTCGCCCGCACGCGCGTCTCGAACTGCTCCGGCAACCACAGGCTGAACAGCGCGAAGTTACCGCCGAAGAAGCCCAGCACGAACAACAACGCGATAAACGGCACCAGCCCGTTTTGCAGGTAATAGGCCCAGCCGAAGCTCGCCGCAATCGTCACCGCCATCCCCGAAAAATACACCGCGAGCGTCCAGCGCCGGCCGATGCGTTCGGCCATCGGCGGCAATGCCAGGCAACCGAAGATCGTGCCGATCGACAGAATGCCGGTGGCGATCGATGCCGTGCGGATCGCTTCGGGCTTGCTCGCCCCGGCGCGCGTGGCAAGCTGGATCACCGCCGACGGTTCATACACCGCGCCCGCCCACAAGCCGATGATCGCAATCGTCAGCAATGCGCAGGCCACCACCGTGCGCTTGCGATAAGCACTGCCGAAGATCTCACGAAGCGGGCTGCCGCGATGTACATGGCTCGCTTCCGACTTCTTCCACGTGGTGGGTTCTTCGACGCGGGTGAGCACGAGAATCGCCACGACGACTGGAATCGCGCCCGTGAGGAACATCGCGCGCCAGCCGAAGTGCACACCCACCGTGTAGTTGAGCGCCGCCGCGATAAAGAAGCCCGCGTAATAGCCGGTTTGCAGATAACCCGCGCCCATCTTGCGCCGGTCCTCGGGCCACGACTCCGCCACATAGGTGCCCGCCAGCGCCCATTCGCCGCCAATCCCCACGCCCGCCAGGAAGCGATAAATGCCGAGCGCCCACACGCTTTGCGCGGTGGCCGAAAGCCCCGTGAAGATCGCGAACATGAAGATGGTGCCCGCCAGCACGCGCGTGCGGCCGAAGCGGTCGGCCATCGGCCCCCAGATGAACGACAGCCCCCAGCCGACCAGAAACAGCGCGAACAGGATCGAGCCCGCGAGGCCGACATTCGACGCCGTCGCCGCATAGCCCGATTTCGGCAGCAATTCCGTCAACGCGGGCGTCAGCACGAGCGCGTAGATGAACGAGTCCATCCCGTCGAGCGTCCAGCCCGCCCACGCGCCCCAGAAACCTGCGATCTGCGAACGGTTGAGCGGCGTCTTCTGCGCTCGCCGCGCGGAACCGGTAATCGAATTCATGATGCTTGTCTCCTCCTGTGGGGCGGCGCTGTGCCTTGAGCACCCTGGCCGATCCCGTGCAACGTGGTTGCGTGGCCGCTCGCTTCGCGCCCGATCCTGCTGGCGCCGCGCAGCGTGGAATGCGTGCCGGCTCGAGGCCAGCGCGCTGTGGAAGCTCGCTGTAAGGCCATTGCGAGATCCCCGGTTGTCTACCCCGTCTATGCTGTGTTGCGGGTTTGCGAGACTTTCAGTGTCACCGTTTTATATATAATATTTGATGTTATGAGCAACGCAACGGATGGTTTTCCCCTGGATGGCGGCTCCGCGCCCACGTCGCAGACCTTGCTGACGGGCGTGGCGGCCCCGCTCGCGCCGCCCACCAGCACCTCGCACGTGATCGCGGACGCCCTGCGCACCGCCATCGTCGAGGGTACGCTGGCGCCCGGCGCGCCGCTGCGCCAAGACGCCATCGCGCGGCATTTTTCGGTCAGTGCAATTCCCGTGCGCGAAGCGCTGCGCCAGCTCGCCAGCGAAGGCTGGGCGCGCATCGAACTGAACAAGGGCGCGAGCGTCGCGCCGCTGTCACGCGACGAAGCGCGCGAGATTTACGAAATCCGCTCGGCGCTGGAAAGCCTGGCGCTTGGACTTGCGATTCCGAATCACACCGACGCGTCGCTGCGCGAAGTCAGCGCGCTGGTCAAATCCGCGTCGAGCGAAACCGATCCGTCGCTTTACGTCGCGCGCAACGAGGCCTTCCATATGAGCCTCTACGCGCCCGCCGGGCGGCCGCAACTGATGGAGATGCTGGCCACGCTGCATCGGCGTGGCGAGCGTTATCTGCGGCTCAAATTTGGCTTTCCGGCCTACAAAGGCGAGTCCGACGACGAACACGCCGAAATCCTCGCCGCCGTAAAGCGACGCGATATTCCCGCCGCCCAGGCGCTCGTCGCGGCCCACCTGCTGGGCACCGGCGAACTCATCTATCGTTTTCTGACCGAGCGCGCAGCGGCGCAACCCGCCGCGAAAAAGCGCCGCGCACGCACGGCCAGCGCAGCGCCCGCCTCTCCCGCACCATCCCGCTCACGGAGCCGAACTCCCGATGAAGCCTCAAGCTGAAACGCCCGACCTCGCCCAGACCGCACCGCGTTCGTGGACCACGCGCCGCGACGAAAAGACCCGCCGCCTCGCCTCGATTGCCGGCTGGCTCGAAGACGGCGTCCTGCCCACCGCGCGCGCCACCGAAGCGCTCGAACTGCTGATCCGCCCGGGTGACCGCGTCGCCCTCGAAGGCGACAACCAGAAGCAGGCCGACTTTCTCTCGCGCTCGCTGGCCAAGGCCGATCCGGCACGCGTCAACAATATTCATCTGCTGATTTCGACGATCAACCGCCCCGAGCATCTGACGCTGTTCGAGCGCGGCATCGCGCATCGCGTGGACTTTTCGTTCGCGGGTCCGCAAAGCCTGCGCGTGGCGCAACTGCTCGAAGACGGCCAGCTCGAAGTGGGCGCGATCCACACGTACGTGGAGTTGTATGCGCGCATGTTCGTCGATCTGATTCCGCAGGTCGCGCTGCTGTGCGCGGAGAAAGCCGATCGTCACGGCAATCTCTACACCGGCCCGAACACCGAGGACACGCCCACGATTGCCGAAGCCGCGGCGTTCAGCCAGGGCATCGTGATCGTTCAGGTCAACGAAATTGTCGATGAACTGCCGCGCGTGGATATTCCCGGCTCGTGGGTCGATGTGGTCGTCCAGGCCGATCGTCCGTTTGCAGTCGAGCCGCTGTTTACGCGCGATCCGCGTCATATCGGCGATCTGCAGGTGCTCACGGCGATGATGGCCATCAAGGGCATTTACGCGCCGTACAACATCACGTCGCTCAATCACGGCATTGGTTTCGACACGGCCGCGATCGAATTGCTGCTGCCCACGTACGGCGAATCGCTGGGCCTGCGCGGCAAGATCTGCCGCAACTGGACGCTCAATCCGCATCCCACGCTGATTCCGGCGATCGAATCGGGCTGGGTGGAAAGCGTGCATTGCTTCGGCAGCGAAGTGGGCATGGAGTCATATATCGCCGCGCGCCCCGACGTGTTCTTCACCGGCAACGACGGCAGCCTGCGCTCCAACCGCGTGCTGTGCCAGCTTGCGGGGCAATATGGCGTCGATCTATTTATCGGCTCGACGCTGCAGATCGACGCCGATGCGAATTCGTCCACCGTCACGCGCGGACGTCTCGCGGGTTTCGGCGGCGCGCCGAACATGGGCCATGATCCGCGCGGCCGACGACATGCGAGCGAGGCGTGGCTCAAGCTGCTGCGCAAGAGCGATCCGCAATCGCCGATCGCGCGCGGACAGAAGCTCGTCGTGCAACTCGTGGAAACGTGGAAGAAAGGCGGCGAACCGACTTTCGTCGATGAACTCGACGCGATCGCCGTGGGCGAGAAGAGCGGCATGCCGGTCGCGCCCGTGATGATTTACGGCGACGACGTGAGCCATGTCGTGACCGAAGAAGGCATCGCGCATCTGCATCGTGCAGAAGGTATCGAAGAGCGGCGCGCGACGCTTGCGGCGGTGGCGGGCGTGACGCCGATCGGCCTGCGTGCGAAAGCCGAAAAAACGGCTGAACTGCGCCGTCGCGGCATCGTGCAATTCCCGGAAGATCTGGGCATTCGTCGCGGCGAGGCCAAGCGCTCGCTGCTCGCGGCGCGCAGTATCGACGATCTCGTGACGTGGTCGGGCGGTCTGTACACGCCGCCCGCGCGTTTCCGTAGCTGGTAAGCGCGATGCAGACGCTCATGCTGGATACGCTCGCGGACAGCGCGGCGCCGCATTACGCGCGCGCCGCCGCGCCCAGTCCCGACGCGCTGCTTGCGCGCTTCGCCCGCGATGCGCTGATCGAAGAAGCGCGCCTCACGCCCAAGCCCGCGCTTGTGGATGCACGCGGCAGCGGCGCGCACGTCGATCTCGATCTCGCGACGATGCTGCGCTCCGCCAACGCGCTCGAACCCACATTCGAGGCGCTGGCGCGCGCGTCGCGCGGCGCCACGCCAGGCAGCGTGCTGCGCACCGATCTCGCGCGCATCGGCCGCGCGGGCGAAGCGGCGATGATGCGCGCCACCGGCGGCAGCAACGCGCATCGCGGCGCGATCTGGATCGTTGGCTTGCTGGTTGCGGGCGCAACCATCGTGCACACGGCGGGCGACAGCGCACTCGCACATGCCCATGCCATCGCCGATACGGCTGCGCAGATCGCGCGCTTCGACGACCGGCTGGCCGCGCCGATTGCGTCGCCTGCTTCTTCGTTCGCTTCTTTGTCCGCTTCTATGTCCGTTAAGCCGAGCAACGGCGAGCGCGTGCGCCAGCGCTACAACGTCGGCGGCGCGCGGCAGGAAGCCCAGGACGGCTTTCCGCACGTGATCCGCGTCGGCCTGCCCGCGCTGCACGCGGCGCGCGCGCAGGGTCATGACGAAGCGAGTGCGCGCGTCGATGCGCTGCTCGCGATCATGGCCTCGCTCGACGACACCTGCGTGCTGCATCGTGCGGGTCTAGCGGGACGCGAAGCGGCGCAAGCGGGCGCGCAGCGCGTGCGCGACGCAGGCGGCATCGCCACGCGCGCGGGCCGCGCGGCATTCGACGCGCTCGAACGCGCGCTGCTCGCCCTCAACGCATCGCCAGGTGGCGCGGCCGATCTGCTCGCCGCGACGCTCTTCATCGACAGACTGCTTCAGCACCGCATCGGCGGAAGGACGGTTTCATGGAACAACTGACATTCGATTATCCGGCGCAGCGCGCCGTGACGACGCGCGCCCACGTGGGCGTGGTGGGTTCGGGCGATCTCGAAGTGCTGCTGCAACCCGCCGCCGACATGCAGGCGCGCGTGGTCGTGCACACGAGCGTCGATGGCTACAGTCACATCTGGAAGAGCGTGCTGGATCGCTTTTTCACGCGTTACGACGGCGCGGCGCTCATCGAGATCAACGACTTCGGCGCGACGCCGGGCGTGGTGGCGCTGCGGCTCGCCGAAGCCGTGGAAGCCACGCAGGACGATGCACAGAACGATGCACGCGCGCAGGGAGGCCAGCAATGAGCGCCTTGCCGAACGCCCCTTCCACCTTGCTGCGCGAGAGTTTTATCGAATTGAGCGCACGCGAGCGCGCGGCCGCGCTGCTCGATAAAGGCAGCTTCCGCGAATTGCTCGGGCCGTTCGACCGCATCGAATCGCCGTGGCTGCCGCTGCAAGGCATCGTTTGCCAGGCCGATGACGGCGCCGTGATCGCACGCGGCACCATCGACGGCGAACCGGCCGTTGTGTGCGCAATCGAATCGGCATTTCAGGGCGGCAGTATTGGCGAAGTGTCGGGCAGCAAGATTGCCGCGGCGCTCGAACTCGCGCTGGCCGACTGCGAGCGCGGCAAGATCGTGCGCCCTGTCGTGCTGTTCGAAACCGGCGGCGTGCGCCTGCAGGAAGCGAATCTGGGCCTTGCGGTGATCTCGGAGATCCAGTCGACCATCGTCGCCTTGCGCCGTCATGTGCCGGTGGTCGGCGCGGTGGCGGGCATGGTGGGCTGCTTCGGCGGCATGTCGCTGGCCGCGGCGCTGTGCTCGTATCTGGTGATGACCAAACAAGGTCGCCTGGGCATGAACGGCCCCGAGGTGATCGAACAGGAAGCGGGCATCGAGGAACTCGATGCAAGCGATCGCCGCCGCGTGTGGCAACTGATTGGCGGCGAGCAGCGCGCCAGCACCGGTTTTGCCGATGCGCTGGTGGAAGACGCCGTCGACGATGTGCGCGCCGCCGTGCAGGCCGCGTTCGCGAAAGGCGTGCCCGCTGCGCATCGCACGGAACGCGTCGACGCCACGCTCGCGAAGCTCGCGCAGATCGATCCTGCGAGCATTTCGCCCGAAACGATGCGCGCGGTGTTCGCTGCATCGCCGCTGACCGTCCCCGGAGAACAGGCATGAACGAAACGACGATGAGCCGGGGCGCGCGCTGGCTGCGCGCGCTTGCGGGCGACAAGGTGCAAGGCGCGTGTGTGCAATATGCGGATGCGCCGCTCGATGGTAGCGATGGCGAAACGGCACGCTTTATCGCGGTCGTGCCCGACGCTGACAACCGCTTTCCGCGTGCGCGCGACAACGTGGTCGGTCTGGAACAAGGCTGGCGTCTGGCCGAAGCCGTGCGTGCCGCGATTGCCGACGATGCCGCCAGCGGCACGCGCCGCCCGATCGTCGCCGTGGTCGATGTGAAGAGCCAGGCATATGGCTTTCGCGAGGAAATGCTGGGCATTCATCTGGCCTGCGCAGCGGGCGTCGATGCGTATGCGAGCGCGCGTCTTGCCGGGCATCCGGTGATCGCGCTGATTGTCGGGCCTGCGATGTCGGGCGCGTTTCTCGCGCATGGTTATCAGGCCAACCGCATCGTCGCGATCGATGCGCCGGGCACGATGGTGCACGCGATGGGCAAGGAAGCGGCGGCGCGCGTGACGCGGCGCAGCGTCGAGGATCTCGATGCGCTCGGCGAAAAGATCGTGCCGATGTCGTATACGATGGCCTCGTTCGCGAAGCTCGGCTTGCTCGACGAACTGATCCACGATATTGACGCCGATGCGCCCACCGATGCGCAGATCGCCAAAGTCCGCGATGTGCTCGCGCAGAAAGTGCGCGAGGCACGCGACGATACAAGCGGTCTCGCGCATCGTCTGCAAGGTGAAGCGGCGCAACGCACGCGCGCGGCTTCGATCGAGGTACGCAAGCGCCTTGCGCAACAGTGGGACGCGGCCTGATGCGCGTGTGCGCCGCCCCGCCGTTTGCCGTTGACGCGCCACGCGTGAAGCAAACGCGCTGGCGCGCGCACGATCTGCTGCGGCTCAAGCGCCTTGCAATAGCGGAGGACGAGCCGTCGTGGGTGCGCGAGGCGTTTGCGCGCGCGCCTTTCGCCGTCGTGCGGCGCGCCGAAGCGGCAGCAGGATTCGTGGCGGCAGGCGTGCGCGGTGTAACGCGTTCGCAGCGCTTCGGGACGTGGATCAATGATCAGGATATCGAATCATGTGTTTCGCCCGAATCATTGTCTGATGTCGAGCCTTGGGCGGAACGCGCGGCGTGGCCAGCGTTCGTCGCGCTTGCGGCGTTACCGCGCGCTTTCGCTGGCAGCGGCCTGGACACATTCGTCTGGGGACCGACGGGCGGCGCAGGCTTCGAACTCGCCACGCGCGTTCCCACCATCAGCACGAGCAGCGATCTGGATATCCTGATCCGCATGCCGGATCGCTGCGATTGGGCAACCATCGCGGCATTGTCCGATCTGCTCGCGGAAGTCGCTCAGCGGGCTGGCACGCGCATCGATGCGCAGCTCGAAACGCCTTCTGGCGGCGTCGCGCTCGCCGAACTCGCAACCGGCAAACCGCGCGTGCTGGCACGCGCAAACGACGGCGCGCGCCTTGTCGCCGATCCCTGGCAACCGTCATGACACTCGCCTGCATTTTTCCCGGTCAGGGCGCGCAAAGCCCCGGCTTTCTGCATCGGCTGCCCGAGCATGAAGTCGTGCGCGCGACGCTCGACGAAGCATCGATGGTGCTCGACATCGACGTGCTCTCACTCGATAGCGCCGATGCCTTGCAATCGACCGTTGCCGTGCAGATCGGCCTCGTGGTGGCGGGCGTTGCGCATGCGCGCGCACTGGCGCATGAAGGCTTGACGCCGCAATTCAGCGCGGGGCTGTCGGTTGGTGCGTATCCTGCTGCGGTGTGTTGCGGCGCGCTCGCTTTCGGCGACGCACTGCGCATGGTGCGCAAACGGGCCGAATTGATGGAATCCGCGTGGCCTTCGGGGTATGGGCTCACCGCGGTCTCCGGCATGAGCGAAACGCAGGTCGAAACGCTGGCCGCCGATATGCAGAGCGAACGCGTCTACGTGGCTAACGTTAACGCGCCGCGCCAGATCGTCGTGGCAGGCGCCGATAAAGCGCTCGATGCTTTCGCGGAACGCGCCCTCGCCGCAGGCGCGCGCAAGGCGCAGCGCCTGGCGGTTTCCGTTCCTTCGCATTGCGAACTATTGGCCGATGCCGCCGATCAGCTGGTTGCCTGGTCGCGCGACATTCCCTTTCGCACGCCCATGGGTGCGTATATCGACAATCGCGGCGGCCGGCCGCTCTATCGTGGCGATGCCATTCGCGCCGATCTCGCCACCAATATGCGCCACACGATACGCTGGTTCGACGCGCTCACGGTCATGGTGGAATCCGGCACGACTGTGATGGTGGAAGCGCCGCCGGGCCAGGTGCTCACCGACATCGCCCGCGAGCATTACCCGGATATCGCAGGGCTGAGCGCTTCCACGTTGCCGCTCGACCGGCTCGTTGCGACGGTGCGACGTCGGCTCGGCGAAGATTGACTCGATCTTTCGCGCTAAATTTCGAATAAGAATTTTATGCGCATAAAGTCGTATTGGATTTCTGGCGTGTCAGCAAACGGTGAATAACCCAAAATTCGCTCATCCACGGCCAAAAACACGCCATCTACTTACTTCTTTCGCAATTCTGGCATCACCACGCGGAATGTGAGATTCAGGCGCTCGCCGCTCACCGAAGGCTCCTTGGGCACCCGATGCCGCCACTGCGCCTGCGTCTGTCCGCGCATGACCAGCAGGCTGCCGCCCGCAAGCGCGAACGAGCGCGTTACGCCGCTGGCGGTGTGGCGCAGATCGAAGCGCCGCGTCGCGCCCAGACTCAGCGAAGCGATGACCGGTTCCGGGCCGAGTTCGGGTTCGTGATCGGCATGCCAGCCCATGCTGTCGGTGCCACCACGGTAACGGTTGAGCAGCACGCTGTTGAAGCGCACCTTGCAGAGCGCGGCGATGGCGTCGCGCAGCTCGGCCACTGCGGGCGTCCACGGCTGCGGCTCGTTGCGGATGCCCGAATAGATGTAAATCGCGCCGGGATCGCCCTGCCACGCCGTCAGCCGCGGCTGGTCCACCCAGCCGCCCGGCGTGCGGATGCGCTCCTGGCGCCAGTCGGTTTCGGCGACGATGCGCGCGAGGTAGGCGGCCGCGTCGGCGGGCTTGAGCCACGACGGATGCCAGTCGACATCGGGTTGCGGGGTATCGTCGAAAAGATCGAACATCGGAAACGCGGGCGTGAAACCCGAGGCGAAAAGCGCAGTGTCGCACGACGCGGCACGCGTGCCGGCGTCGTGGCCGCTTGCCTTTAACTGACTTTGACTGAGCGTCAGGTCAAAAGCGCGATGTAGAACACCACCGCGCCGATCAGCGCGCCGATGAAGCAGAAGCCTTCGGGTGCGTCGTCGGTGGTGCGTGAGCGCAGCCAGCCGCCCGCCACGCCGAACATCCCCGCGATACCGAGCGCGACGAACACCATCACGACATCGAATAGCGCGCTACGGCCGATTTCGAGAATATCGAACTGCCTGACCGCGTAATACAACACGATGGCCATGATCGAGAGCACGACAAGCGGCAGCATGACGTGGCTACCCTCGTGCCCAACGTGACGACCATGATGCCCTTGCACGACCGGCTTGGTAATTTTCATGACCCGTCTCCCCCAGAGCGCCCGAAACCGCACGGGCCTCGATTCGAGCATAGTTCACAGATTGCGCGGGTTCAATAAACGTTTAATAGCGCTCATGCCCACGGGAAAATCATGCGGCGCGTCCCATATTTTGGCAATCCAGGGTTATGCCGCAGTGCCACAGACCGGCTGTATAGCGCGCAGCAAGCTGCGAGCAAGGCCGCAGCAAGCTTTATCGACGATCGATTGCGCGCTGCGCAAAGCGCAACCTCGTCTGACTGCGTTGCCCCGCCTTGCCCGCACGCGGCACGAAGTCTGCTCTCTGGCTAGAATGCATCGTGTTTCGTGCGTGCCCGCCGCCCGGTGGCGCCGCGCACGTCGCGCCCTCCACTGCCTTCGCGCCCGCCATGCCCCGACTTTCGTTTCTGGTCCGCTTTGTTTCCATCGGCGTGCTGCTGCATGTCTATGTCGGTTTCCGGCTGATTCCCGATCTGCCCGTGCCCGCCGCCGGCAAATGGCTCGCGGCGCTCTGGCTCGTGCTCTCGGTGCTGGTGATTCCGCCGGGCCTGCTTGCACGCCGCTTCGAGCGCCAACCGCTGGGCGACCGGCTCGCATGGATCGGCATGCTGGCGATGGGCTTTTTTTCGTCGCTGCTGATGCTCACCATCGTGCGCGATCTGATGCTGGCCTCGCTGATGACCGTCGAGTCGCTCTGGCCGGGCATCGTGAGTCTCGCGCACTGGCGCATCGCCAGCGCCGCGACGGTCGTTGCGCTCGCATTCTGTTCGAGCGGTATCGGCTTTTTCAATGCGCGGCGGCGCGCTCCGGTGCGCAACGTCGAAGTGCCGATCCGCAATCTGCCCGCCGCGCTCGACGGCTTCACGATCGTGCAGCTCAGCGACATCCACGTGGGACCGACGATCAAGCACGATTACGTCGAGGCGATCGTGCGCGCGGTGAACCAGCTCGATGCCGATGTCGTCGCCATTACCGGCGATGTGGTGGACGGCAGCGTGCAGCATCTGTCGAATCACACCGCGCCGCTCGGGCAACTGGCCGCGCAGCATGGCGTCTTTCTCGTCACCGGCAATCACGAATATTATTCGGGCGCCGATGCCTGGGTGGCCGAATTCCGCCGCATCGGCCTGACGGTTCTGATGAATCAGCATGTGGTGATCGAGCATGACGGCGCGCGGCTCGTGCTTGCGGGCGTGACCGATTACACCGCCGGCCATTTCGATCCTTCGCACCGCAGCGATCCGCAAGGCGCGTTGCGCGGCGCACCCGACGATGTGAATACGCGCGTGCTGCTCGCGCATCAGCCGCGCACCGCGCACGCTGCCGTCGATGCGGGTTACACGCTGCAACTCTCCGGCCACACGCACGGCGGCCAGATTTTCCCGTGGAATTTCATGGTGCGGCTGCAACAGCCGTTCACGGCGGGCCTGGAAAAGCTGGGCAGCCTGTGGGTCTATACGAGTCGTGGCACGGGCTATTGGGGACCGCCGAAGCGCCTTGGCGCGCCATCGGAAATCACGCGCGTGCGGCTGGTGGGCGCGCATTGAACGCCGTTCCTCAACGGGTTGCGCGCATCGAATACACGCCCTTGCATGGACGTGCCCGCAAAGCCGCTATGATGATCTGATCAGTCCCTGCCCGGAACCACAGGAATCCATCGCTAATGGACGGCAACAAGCATCTCCATCAAACCGCGTTTTATCTGCTGCTCTTCGTTGTCTCCATCGCATTGTGTTTCGTGCTCGCACCGTTTTTCAGCACGGTGCTGTGGGGCGCAATACTCGCGCTGATCTTTCAACCCGTGCAGCGCCGCATCGTCGCGCGACTCGGGCGGCGGCATACGCTGGCCGCATTCATCACGCTCACGATCTGTCTGGTGATCGTGATCTTCCCGCTTACGCTGGTCGCGGGTACGTTGGTCCAGCAAGTGGGTTACGCCTACGCGCAAGTGCGCTCAGGAACGCTCGACTTCGGCGCGTTTTTCAGCCAGATCGTGCATGCGCTGCCGCAATCGATCCAGAACGTACTCGCGCGTTACGACCTGATGGATCTGCCCGGCCTGCAGCAGCGTCTTTCGGCGGGCGCGGCGCAAATCAGCCAGTTCGTCGCGACGCGCGCGCTCAGTCTTGGCCAGAACACCGTGCAGTTTGTGGTGAGCTTCTGCGTGATGCTGTATCTGTTCTTCTTTCTCGTGCGCGACGGCCGCGAAATCTCGCGTCTGATTCGCGATGCGATTCCGCTCGACGAAACCCACAAGCAGCATTTGATCCGCAAATTCACCACGGTGATTCGCGCGACGGTAAAAGGCAATGTGGTCGTGGCCGTCGTGCAGGGCACGCTCGGCGGCATTGCGCTCTGGGTGCTCGGCATTCAGGGCGCGTTGCTGTGGGGTTTCGTGATGATGCTGCTATCGCTGCTGCCCGCCGTTGGCGCGGCGCTCGTGTGGCTGCCCGTGGCGATCTATTTCCTGTCGACGGGCGCGCTCGTGAAAGGCATCGGCCTGGCGCTGTTTGGAACGCTGGTGATCGGCACCGTCGATAACGTGCTGCGGCCCGTGCTGGTGGGCAAGGACACGCGCCTGCCCGACTGGGTCGTGCTGATTTCCACCCTCGGCGGCATTTCGCTTATCGGCATCAACGGCTTTGTGATCGGGCCGCTGATTGCCGCGCTGTTTATCAGTTGCTGGGATCTGCTGCGGCGCGATCAACACCAGCACAGCGACGGCGCGGCCGCGCCCGATCCCGACGACGACCCCGTGTAACGCGGCCTTCTACGACGAAACGTGCATCGGCAAACCAGCGCGCCCTTGACGCGGCAGATCGGGCACGACCGGCTCGTTCGCGCTCGCAGCCGAACCGCCCTGCGCCGCCACGGAAAAGCCAAACGTATTGATGCCGTTGGCACTGCGCACGAACACCGTGCCGCCATGCATTTCGGCCACGGCCTTGACGATGGAAAGCCCCAGCCCGTGATTTTCGTGGCTGTTCGAACGCGCTTCCTGAATGCGATAAAAGCGGTCGAAGATATGCTCGCGCACATCGGGATCGAGCGGCTCGCCAGGATTCGATACGGCGATTTCCACGTGGCCGTCCTGCGGCGCAATCGTGGCCTGCAAAACCGTACCCGGCGACGAATGCTGGATCGCATTCACAAACAGATTGCTCACCGCACGGCCAATCAGCGAAGTATTGACCCACGCGCGCGCATCGCCTTGCACGTCCACATTCAATTGCGCTTCTTCGAGCGGCATCTCCAGAAACTCCAGCATGCGCTCGACTTCGCCGCGCAATGACACTTCCGCCAGTTCCGTTGCGCGCTCGCCGCGATCGCTGCGCGAGAGGAACAGCATGTCGTTGACGATCACGCGCAATCGTTCGAATTCCTCAAGATTCGATTGCAGCGTCTGTTGCAACTGTTCGACCGAGCGATCGCGCGTGAGCGCCACCTGCGTCTGGCCGATCAGAATGCTCACCGGCGTGCGCAATTCGTGCGCGACATCGGCATTGAACGATTCGAGGCGTTCATAGGCTTTATCGAGCCGCTCCAATGCGCCGTTAAACGACGTTGCGAGTTCATGCAATTCCTCGGGCAATTCGCCCGAATGCAAACGCTGACGCCGGTTCGACGGACTCAGTTGCGTCGCCTCGCGCGACAGCCGCGTAAGCGGCGCAAGACCGAAGCGCGTGACTGCGCGGCTCAGCAACGCAACCGCAATCGTGGACAACGCAATCAGCACACCCAGCGCGATGCCAAAGCGCCGCAACATGCTTTCGGTGCGCACGCAATCGCTCGACACCACCAGCTTCACTTCGGGGCGATCGCCGCTCGCGGGCACGATGATGCTCGTGACGATCACGTCGTAATTGCAGCCAGGCGGGCGCACGAGTTGATGGTTCGGGCCGACATCGCCCGTGACCGTGCCCGCCACCGGCGCGCCAAAGCGAAAGCGCGGATCGGGGCCTTCGACGTAGTAGTGCATGCGGCTATCGGCAGGCGAAAGATCGCGCAGTTTTTCCTGCACGAAGGCCCACTTCTTCACGTCGGGCGCGTGCGAAACGATCAGGCTGGCGATACGCGCGCGCGTGTCGAGCGTCTCGCGCAGCTCGTTGAAAAGCTGCCCTTGCATCAGCAGAAAAAGGCCCGTGCCGGTCAGCGTGAAGACGACCAGCGACACCGCTGCGAACATCGCCGAAAGCCGCAGCGAAATCGAGCGTTTCATGACAGCGCGCCCCCGTCTTCGCGCACTTCGAGCACGTAGCCCATGCCGCGAATCGTGTGCAGCAGCTTGGCCGCATGCGGACCGTCGAGTTTCGCGCGCAGGCGTTTGATGGCGGTTTCGACCACGTTGGCGTTGCTTTCGAAGTTCACATCCCAGACCAGTTCGGTGATGAGCGTCTTCGACAGAATCTCGCCGCGCCGCCGCGCCAGCACCGAAAGCAACTGGAACTCCTTGGCCGTGAGATCGAGGCGCACGCCATCGCGCGTGGCGCGGCGGCTGATCAGATCCACCTGCAGATCGCCCACGGAAATCAGCGTCGATTCCTGTGCGCGTGCGCGACGCGTCAGCGCACGCAAACGCTCGACCAGTTCGAGAAACGAAAACGGTTTGGTCAGATAGTCGTCGGCGCCATCGCGCAGACCATGGACACGATCGTCCACGCGATCGCGCGCGGTCAGCATGATGACCGGCGTTTCCTTTTTCGCGCGCACCGCGCGCAGCACGCCGAAGCCGTCGAGCTTCGGCAACATCACGTCGAGCACGATCACATCGAAATCGTATTCGGTGGCCATCCACGCGCCTTCTTCACCGTCCATCGCCACATCGACGATCCAGCCCTGCTCGCTCAAGCCGCTGCGCAGATAGTCCACGACTTTGCGTTCATCTTCGATAACCAGTACTTTCATGCTTGCCCTCCACTTCGCGCGCGGCCTCGTGGGCCGCGTCGAATCGTATTTGTGTTGCCGTCAGCCTCGTCCGGGCGCGGCGTTCTGCGGATTTTGCGCGCCGCCTGCCGGCACTTCGCGGCAGGTGCCCATGCTACAGGCGAGCGCGCGTTCGTCCGCGCTCCAGCCGCCGCCCAGCGCCTTTGCCAGATATACCACCGTGGCGGCCTGCTGTCCGTGAATCTGCACCTCCTGGCGCTCGCTGGCAAGCAATTGCTGCTCGGCGTTGAGCACGTCGATGAAGGCGACCAGACCGCCCTGATAGCGGTCGTTGGCGAGATCGAACGATTGGCGCGCGTCGTCCACCGCCGCCTGACCGTCCGTCGACGCGCGTTCGAGCACGGAAAGCCCCGTCACCGCATTCTGCACCTCCTGGAAGGCCGTGAGCACGGTCTGCCGATACGACGCCTGCGCCGATTCGTAACCCGCCTGCGCGTAATCCACGCCGGCCGCGCGCTTGCCGCCATCGAACAACACCTCGCCCGCACTCGCGCCAAGCGACCATAGCAGGCTCGACGCGGTAAACAGGCTGCCGAAGCTGGTCGCTTCCCAGCCCAGCGTCGGCGAGAGCGTGATGTCGGGAAAGTACGCGGAGCGCGCTACGCCGATCTGTGCGTTGGCCGCCGCCATCGCGCGCTCGGCCGACGCCACATCCGGGCGGCGCTGCAGCAACTCGCTCGGCAAGCCGGTCGGCAAGGCGGGCGTGGGCAAGGGCGTGACCCTGGGCGCGAGCGCGAATGCCGGCGCGGGCTTGCCGACCAGCACGGCGATGGCGTGTTCGTCCTGCTGACGCTGGTTTTCCAGCAGATGCACCTGCGTTTTCGTGGCGTCCAGTTGCGCCTTCTGCTGCAGGAGCGTGAGGCCCGACACCGCGCCCAGATCGTGCTGCGCGTTGACGAAGTCGAGCGCCTTCTGTTGCAGCGCGATCGAGCGGTTCACCACGTCGATTTCATCGTCGAGTTCGCGCAGCGCGAAATAATCGGTGGCCAGTTCCGCCGTGAGCACGAGGCGCGCGTTGGCGAGATCGTCGCCCGCTTCCTGCGCGGACGCCTGCGCCGATTCCACCATGCGCCGGATGCGCCCGAACAGATCGAGTTCGTAGCTGATGGTCGGCCCGACCTTGATGTCGTTCTGCACCGTCGACATATTCGGCGTCACATAGCTCGTCTGCGGGCGATTCGCGGAGATGCGCTCGCGCGCGAGGCTGCCGTCGAGCGATACCTGCGGCGACTGTTGCGAGGACACCGAGGCGAGCGTCGAGCGCGCCTGCGCGTAGTGCGCGACGGCCACACGCAGCGTCTGGTTTTCCGCCAGCGCCGCGTTTTCCAGCCCGTCAAGCTCCTGATTGCCGAACACGGTCCACCATTGCGGATCGAGCGGCGCATGCGAAGGCTGCGCCGCGTGCCAGTAGGCATCGGCGGGATCGACCTGCCATGCGGCCGGGCTGGCCGTTTGCGGCGCGCGATAATCGGGGCCGACCGTGCAGGCGGCGAGACTCGCCAATGCGCCTGCAAACAGCGTTGCGCGCGCGGCTGGCAACGAAAAACGCACGGTCATCACGTCGTTCCTCGCGGCGTAGAAGCCGCGCCCTTTTGCGGCGCGACCACGACGACGGAATCGCCATCGGCGATCGAATCGCTGGGATTGAGCACGACGCGATCGCCCGCATCGAGCCCGCGGCTGATTTCCAGCGTCTGGCCCTGATCCTGCGCGATCTCCACGGGTTTGAGCTTGATCTTGCCTTGCGCATCCACCACGGCCAGACGCGGTCCTTCCGAGCGGAACAGCAGCGTGTTGCCGGGAACCGTCAGGAGTCCGTGCGAATCGGTTTGCAGCGCGGCCTGCACATAGGCTCCGGGCAACAGCTTGCCGTCGTGATTGGGCAGCGCAATTTCCACCTGCAGCGTGCGCGTGGCCACATTGATCGCCTGCGCGGTGCGCGTGACCGTGCCGTCGAACGTCACGCCGGGCAATTCCTGCTCGCTCACGCTCACGTGCTGGCCCACCGCTACTTGCGGTGCGTAGGTCTGCGGCACGTCCAGATAGAGCCGCAGCGGATCGGACTGGGCAATCGCAAACAGCGCACGCCCCGCGCCGCCATTGCCCGCATTCACGAGATCGCCGATATCGACGTTACGCTGCGTAATCACGCCCGTGATCGGCGCGACGATATGCTGGAACGATCGGGTCTGCTGCAGGCGGCGCACGTTGGCGTCGGCGGCAGCGAGATTCGCCACGTCCTGGTTGTACGCGCCCTGCCGGTCGTCGAGTTCCTGCTGCGAAACGGCGTCGCGTTGCCGCAATTGCTGCGCGCGGTCGAACGAAGTCTTGGCGAGCGCGAGCGTCGATGCCGACTGATCGCGTTGCGCCTGAGCCTGCGCGAGTTCCTGATCGATTTCGGGCGTGTCGATATCGGCGAGCAACTGGCCTTGCTGCACATGCGCGCCAATATCCGCGTACCACTTGAGCACGTAGCCCGTCGCGCGCGAATAGATCGGCGCTTCCACGTAGCCGCGCAGCGTGCCGGGCAGCACGATGCGGCCGTCCGCGCCTGCGGGCGTGGGCTGCACGACGCTCACGTACTGCTTCGCGTTCTGGCTGGTGACATCGGCGAGATGGTGGGCATTGAGCACGTTCGACACGATCGTGCGCGCCGCGCCCGCCGCCAGCAGCAAAGCGACGACGATTACCGCGAGGCGTGCACGCCGTCCCGCCTGAGCGCGCGCGGGCAGATCCAGGCCCTGCTCGCCGCTCACGGAGATGTCGAGAGAAGAATGGTGGTGAGGTTCGTTCATGTCTTCGGCATCGGAAAGATTAATCGGCACGACGCTGCGCGGCGCGCGCGCGTTTCGTTTCGGCGCGGTGGGCAAGGCGCGAGTGCACCGCTGCAAACATCAGGGGTACGAATAAAAGCGTGGAGACAGTTGCAAACAGCAGACCGCCGATCACCGCGCGTCCGAGCGGTGCATTCTGTTCCGCGCCTTCGCCCAGACCCAGCGCCATCGGCACCATGCCGATCATCATGGCGAACGCGGTCATCAACACGGGCCGGATACGCGTCGCGCCCGCTTCGAGCGCGGCTGCCAGCGGCGTTGCGCCCGCCGAAAGACGCTGGCGCGCGAACGAGACCACCAGAATACTGTTGGCGGTCGCCACGCCCACGGTCATAATCGCGCCCGTCAATGCGGGCACGCTCAGATGCGTGCCGGTGATGAACAGCATCCACGCGATGCCCGCAAGTGCAGCCGGCAAGGCACTGATGATAATGAGCGGATCGGCCCACGACTGGAAATTCACCACGATCAGCAGATAGACCAGCACGATCGCCATCGCAATCCCCGCGCCCAGACCGATAAACGAGGAACGCATGGTGTCGATCTGGCCGCGCATCGTAATCATGGTGCCGCGCGGCGCGTGCGCCTGCATGTTCTTGATAAGGTCGTCGATATGCGCCCCCACCGCGCCAAGATCGCTGCCCTCCACGCTGATGAGCACGTCGATCACAGGCCGAATGTTGTAGTGCGTGACGATCGCCGGGCCGTCGTGCGGTTTGAGTTGCACGAGATTGCTCACGAGTTGCAACGGCGCGGCGGCGTTGCCCACATGCGCTGAAACCGGCGTGCCCATCACTTCGTTGATCGACGTTTCGCGGTATTGCGGCGTCTGCACGGCAAGCGGATATTCCACGCCATTCTGCGGGCTCACCCAGAACGCCGGCGAGGTCTGCGAACTGCCCGAAAGCGCGATCAGCACATCCTGAGCCACGTTTTGCGGGCTCAAATTGAGTTGCTGCATGCGCGAGCGGTCCATCGCGAGCATCAATCCCGGTTCGTCGTTACGCTGTTCGATATGCGCGTCGACCGCGCCCGGCAACTGGCGCACCTGCTTGAGCAGCGCGCTTGCGATCGCCATATTCTTGTGGAGATCCGATCCCACCACCTGCACGTCGATCGCCGCAGGCTGACCGAAGTTCAGAATCTGCGTGATGATGTCGGCGGGCTGGAAGAAGAATTCGACGCCAGGAAAACGCTGCGGCAGCAAGGTGCGCAGTTTGTCGATATAGACGTGCGAAGGATCGTGCTCGGGCTTGAGCGCGATCTGGATTTCGCCGTCGAGCGTGCCCATCGTGCCCGCGTTGCTGTACGAAAGATTGATACCGCTATACGGCAGGCCCAGATTATCGACGATGGTGGCAAGTTGATCGGCGGGCACGACCGTGCGGATGGTGCGTTCGACTTCATCGGCGAGACGTGCGGTTTCTTCGATGCGATAACCCGTCGGCGCGCGCATATGCAGGCGGATATTGCCCGCATCGACGGTTGGGAAAAAGTCGCGGCCGAGGAAAAACACGAGGCCCAGCGAAAGCAGACAGAACGACAGAAACGACACGCCAAAGAAGCGCCGCCGTGCGAGCAGAACGCTCAGTAGCGCGATGTAATTCGCACGCACACGCTCGAAACCATGATTGAAACGCTCGTGCACGCGCGCGAACATCGACGCGCGTGCGCCCTTCTGCGCGTGCGCAGAAGGATCGTGGCCTTCGAACAGCAGCATCGCAAGCGTCGGCACCAGCGTGCGCGAAAGAATGTACGAGGCGATCATCGCGAACACCACGGCTTCCGCGAGCGGCACGAACAGGAAGCGCGCCACGCCCGTGAGAAAGAACATCGGCACGAAGACGATACAGATGCAAAGCGTGGAAACCAGTGCCGGCACGGCGATTTCACCAGCGCCTTCGAGAATGCCTTCGTGCAGTTTCGCGCCTAAATGAAGATGCCGTTCGATGTTTTCGATCGTGACCGTTGCGTCGTCAACAAGAATCCCCACGGCGAGCGCGAGGCCGCCGAGCGTCATGATGTTGATGGTTTCGCCCAATGCGAACAGCGCGATGATCGACGCCAGAATCGACAGGGGAATCGATACCGCAATAATGAGCGTGCTGCGCCAGTTGCCGAGGAACAGCAGGATCATCGCGGCGGTCAGCGCGGCCGCGATCAGCGCTTCGCGCACCACGCCCTGCACGGCCGCCGAGACGAAAATCGACTGGTCGAACAGCGGCTGGATCACCAGATCGGCGGGCAAGGTGTTGCGCACTTGCGGCAGCAGGCTTTTGAGCTTGCCGACGACTTGCAGCGTCGATGCATCGCCGCTCTTGAGGATCGACATCAGCACGCCGCGCTGGCCATCCTGACGCACGATATTGGTTTGCGGCGTAAAGCCGTCGCGCACATGCGCGACGTCGCCGAGATAAGTCGTCGCGCCATTCACTGTCTGCACGGGAATGCGATTGAGGCCCGCGATCGTGTCGGGCGACGCATTGGTGTCCACGCGATATTCGGTCTGGCCGAGTTTGGCCGTGCCGGTCGGCAGAATCAGATTCTGCGCGCTCACCGCGTTGACGATATCCGCTGGCGTGAGGCCTTTGGAAATGAGCGAGCGCGTGTCGATATCGACGGAAATCACCCGCGTTTTGCCGCCATACGGATAAGGCACCTGCGCGCCCGGAATCGTAATGAGTTGCGGGCGCAGAAAATTCATGGCGATATCGGCGAGCGCCTGTTCGCTCATCGACTTGCTCGACAGCCCGAGCTGAATGACCGGAATACTCGAAGCCGAATAGCTGATCACCAGCGGCGGCGTCGCGCCGGGCGGCATCTGTTTGACCTGCGCCTGCTCGGAAGCCACGGCCTGCGCGATCGCCGTTTGCAGGCTCGCACCCGGTTGCAGAAACAGCTTGATGATGGCGATGCCGGGCAGCGACTGCGATTCGATGTGCTCGATATTGCTCACCGTGGTCGTGAGGCTGCGCTCGTTGACCGAGGTGATGCGCTGGGCCATGTCCTGCGCGGAAAAGCCCGTGTACGACCAGATGATGCTGATGACCGGAATATTGATGTTCGGCAGCACGTCGGTGGCCATCGACATCAGCACGAACGGCGTGGCCAGCACGATCATGATGGCCATCACGATGAACGTGTATGGCCGCTTCAGCGCGAGATTAACGATCCACATGAGACGGGTTCGGGTAAATCAGACAAATTCAGCGAAATAGCTGGCGAAAGAAAATACGCGCTGCGCGTCGGTCAAACGGTGCCGCATCATAGGCAATCGCACTGGCGGTTGGCTGGCGCGAATATGGCGAAACTGACAGCTACGTTCAATCGCTCAAACGCGGCTGCTACAGCGTGCCTTTGCGGCTCGTTCGCAAACGTTGGATGCAGGTCTCCCGTCACACCATGCGCGTGCGTTTTTCTAGTCGTGCTTAATGAGCTTGGTGAGCTTTGTGATTTTTGTGGGCCTGGCTGGCCGCTTCTAGTTCACGAGGCGCAGACGCTCCACCTCATGTTTCTCATGTTTATCGGCTTTCGCATGCAGTTGCCGCGCTTCGCGAAACGGTGTGGCCGCCGCGCGTCGACCCGGCGCATCGCAGGTGGCAAGCGCGCTTTCCTGCTCGGTGAGCACGAGCGGCACTTTCTCGCGCAGAAACTCCACGAAGGTGCGGATCTTCGCGTCCAGATAACGGCGCGATGCGTAGAGCGCGTAGATATTGAGCGTTTGCAAACGGTGCGTGGGCAACACGCGCACGAGCGTGCCATCCGCCAGTCCCGGCAGCGCGACAGGCACCGGCAACGGGCCGATGCCCATGCCTTCGCGAATCGCCAGAGCAAGCGCTTCCGGGTTGTTCACCTGGAACGGCGTAACGCCGGTATGCCGGAAGGTTTCGCCCTGCGGGCCTTCGGAAACCCACTGCCCGGCGGGCAGGCTTGCATCGGTGAGATGCAGGCAGGTGTGCGCGTCGAGGTCGTCGAATGAATGCGGCACGCCGCGCGCGCGCAGATAGTCCGGCGACGCACACAGAATGGCCGCCGTGCTGCCGAGCTGCTGGGAAATCAGCGCGGAATCTTCGAGTTCCGCGGCCACCACCACGGCCACGTCGTAGCCTTCTTCGATGATGTCGGGCATCTCCTGCGCGATCGTCAAGTCGACGGCCACATCGGGCAGATGCTGCTGATAACGGGCAATCAACGGCATGACGTAATGCTGCCCAAAACTCGTGCCACCATAGACGCGCAGCTTGCCGGCCGGATTCGCGTGCGCGGCGGCGGCTTCGGCTTCGGCCTGCTCGATGTCGGCAAGAATGCGCTTGCAGCTTTGCAGGTAGCGCTCGCCCGCTTCGGTCAGCGACATGCGCCGCGTGGTGCGATTCAGCAGGCGCGTACGCAGACGCGATTCCAGATCGGTGACTGCGCGCGAGACCTGCGCTGTCGTCATCGCTTCGTTCGCGGCGGCGCGCGTGAAGCTGCCCGACTCCACCACTCTTACGAAAATACGCATGTTGCGCAGCGTGTCCATCAGCGTCTCCTCTCCATCGTCTTGCTCTTCCCGGCGTGATTCATTGTGAATAGTCGAATACCGCCAGTCTCGCCTGGAGGCCGTGGCCAGATGCTGACTTCTAAATGGCAGGCTTGTCAGCTTGGCGAGCCGCCTTGTCCCGCGTATGATCCACCGCGCCCACTGCATGGCGGATCGCCCTTGCGGGTTTCTCAAGCTCCCGCCGGCCGCTTTCATGACAGAACGATGAATTACGAATTCGCCTTGCGATTGCTCGCGGCGTTCGCCTGCGGCGTCGCCATCGGACTGGAACGCCAGATGCGTCAGCGCACGGCGGGCCTGCGCACCATCACGCTCGTGGCCAGCGGCGCGTGTCTGTTCGTCACGCTTGGCGTATTGACGGGCAACGGCACGAGCGGCATCACGCAGATCGCGGCCTATGTGGTGTCGGGCGTGGGCTTCCTCGGCGGCGGCGTGATCATGCGCGACAAGGGCTCCATTCAGGGCATCAATACGGCAGCGACCTTGTGGTGTTCGGCGGCCGTGGGCGTGCTGTGCGGCGCGGGCCATTACGTGCCTGCCATCGCGGGTACGGCGGTCGTGCTGCTCACCAATACGGTGCTGCGCGAGGTCAGCCGCATCATCAATCAGTCGCCCGTATCGAACGCCGATCTCGTGCGCGTCTACGAGCTGACCGTGGTGTGTCGCGAAGAGGACGAAATCCATATTCGCACCGTGCTGTCCAATTCGATGTATTCCACGCCGCTCTCGTTCCAGAGTCTGACGAGCGAAGATCTGCCGGGCGAACCGCAACGGCTGCGCGTGACGGCCACCGTGCGGCTGCATCCGAAATATCAGTCCAAGCTTGAACTGATGGCGAGCCGCCTCAGCATGGAAAAAAGCGTGTCGAGCGTGAGCTGGACGGCGGCAGAAACGGAAGTTGCGCCCGAGTAATTAAAACGAAAGCGCCGCCCGTCTTTATGGAAATCGCCTCGCATTCCTTACGATTTCATTTCTATCGCGTTGCATCAATCGAAACAACGCGCGGCGGCTTTCAAGAACTGTCAATTCTGACTGTGTTTCGTGGACGCGATCCTGCCCTTCGACTAAGCTCCAATTCATCGTGAGAGTGTTCACGTCAACGAGGGGAGTCTTCTATATGGAACACGGCATCATCGCCTGGCTCATCATCGGCGCAATCGCTGGCTGGCTCGCTGGAGTGCTCGTCAAGGGCGGCGGCTTCGGATTGATCGTCGATATCATCGTCGGGATTGTCGGGGCGTTCATCGGCGGCTGGCTTGCCGGGCTGCTCGGCATTCATATCGGCACCGGCATGATCAGCTCGATCATCACCGCTATTGTTGGCGCGGTTATCCTGCTGTTTATCATCAGGCTGTTCCGCAGGGCGTAGCGTGTTTCGCTAACCTGCTAATGCGCTAATACGCGGACGCCAGGGCAAAACGGGAGCACCGTCACCGGTGCTCCCGTTTTTTTATGCTCGCGCGTCAGAAGATATGCTCAAGCGCGTTTATGCATTCGCGACGAGTTCGCCTGCATCCGCCGCGCCCGGCAGCATCGAGCCAGTCTCGTTGAAGCGCAGATGCATTTCGTACGCCGTGGCGAGGTTGTGCGGCGTCTGACCACCGATCTTCTGCGCGTCCTTGTAATAGTCGCGCAGCAGGTCGCGATAGAGCGGATGCACGCAACGCTCGATGATCAGCGCGGCGCGTTCGCGCGGCGCGAGACCGCGCAGATCGGCGAGACCTTGCTCCGTGACGATCACATCGACGTCATGCTCGTTGTGATCGACGTGCGGCACCATCGGCACGATACTCGAGATCTTGCCGTCCTTGGCGATCGCCTTGGTCGCGAAGATCGCGCACGACGCGTTGCGCGCGAAGTCGCCTGAACCGCCGATGCCGTTCATCATGTGCGTGCCGCCCACGTGCGTGGAATTCACGTTGCCGTAGATGTCGCATTCGAGCGCCGTGTTCAGCGCGATCAGGCCGAGGCGGCGAATCACTTCCGGATGGTTGCTGACTTCCTGCGGACGCAGCACGAGCTTGTCGCGATAGCGGTCGAGTTCGGCGAGCACCTGTTCCTGGCGCGGCGCGGAAAGCGTCATGGACGCGCCCGAAGCGAACACCATCTTGCCCGAGTCGATCAGATCGAACGTCGAATCCTGCAGCACTTCCGAATACATCGTGAGCGCTTCGAACGGCGAATCGACAAAACCCGACAGCACCGCGTTCGCAATCGTGCCGATACCGGCCTGCAGCGGCGGCAGTTGCGCGCTCATGCGGCCGTGCTTGACTTCATGCTGGAGGAAGTCGATCAGATGGCCCGCGATACGCGCGGTTTCTTCATCGGCGGGCAGCACGGTCGAGGGGCTGTCCGGCTCGTTGGTGATGACGATGGCGGCGATTTTCTCGGGCGGAATCTCGATCGCCTGGGTGCCGACGCGATCGTTGACGCGCACGATGGGCAGCGGATCGCGATGCGGGCGGCGGCCCGGAATCCATACGTCGTGCAGGCCTTCGAGACCGAGCGGCTGCGCAAGATTGATTTCGACGATCACCTTCTCCGCGAGAATCGCGAAGCTCGCCGAATTGCCCACGGAGGTCGTGGGAACGATCGCGCCCGTCTCCGTAATCGCCGCGGCCTCGATGATGGCGAGGTCGAGCTTGCCAAGCAGGTTCGCGCGCAACATCTCGACGGTCTCGGAGAGATGCTGGTCCACGAACATCACTTCGCCGCGATTGATCGCACGGCGCAGCGTGGTGTCCACCTGGAACGGCAGGCGGCGTTCGAGCACGCCCGCTTCGGTCAGCATGCGATCGACGTCGTGGCCGAGCGAGGCGCCCGTCATCAGCGTGATACGCAGCGGTTCCTTCTCTTCGCGCGCGCGGCGTGCGAGTTCGAGCGGCACGGCCTTGGTGTCGCCCGCGCGCGTGAAGCCGCTCGCGCCGACGCGCATGCCATTGCGCACGAGTTGAGCTGCTTCGGCAGCCGAGGTGATCTTGCCGCGCAGTGCGGCACAACGAATACGGTCTTCGTACATCAAAGTCTCCACAAACTCTCTGATCGCCAAGTGCCCATTTTCAGGTCTCGCTATGGCGGCCTTGCATCACGGCGTTTGCAATACTGTTTTGCGGCCGGAATGCGCAAACGCCGCGGGACCCTGAATCAAGGCGCCGCGGCAAGAATTTCAAGCTTGCGCCTGCTCATGGCGGGCGGTTACTCGATCTCAGCTACCGAAATAAATGTTGCAGAAGCTGGCAGGTCCGACGCATTCGCCTTGACTTGCCGGCGTCATTTCACGGTGCGAGGGCGCTTGAGCGACAGGCTGACCTGCGCTTTGGGCGACCTGCTGCGGGACGCCCGCCGCCGTTGCGTCGTTCTGTGCATAAGCAGCGGCGGCGGCAAACATCGAACAGGCAACAACAGCGATCTTCAGGGACTTCATTTCACTCTCCAGTGCTAACGGGTACTGCCGAAGCAGTGACGCCACTATATGACCGGGGCCTGGATTGATTAAGGAGCTGGGGTGGAAGGCATATTTCCAGACTGCGACAAGATCACGCAGGCGCCCATCGGACGGGCTCAGGAGAAACGCAGACGCAGCGCGCGGCGACGGCGCGCCTGACGCGCATGGGCGCCAAGCGGCGCATCGCGGTCGAGCAGCGCGCTGCGGATGAAGTGGAGATGGCTCAGGAGCCGCTGAACGTCGTGGCGGCGCTCCCGGTCGTGGTGCACGCGCGGCAGTGCCTCCTGCGCGATCCACGTGGCCGTACGCACGGCCTGCAGCGCGCGATCAAGCTGGGCTGCATCGGGGTGCTCGAATAGCCGCGCGATATCGGCGAGCACGTGGTCGAGGGACACGCGCCATCGGCTATCGCTCTGCGCGAGCCACGCGGCCGTTTGCGCGTCGTGGCGCAAGTCGATGACCGCATGCCCCACTTCGAGCGTCACGAGCATCCAGCGCAGCGCGCGCCGGTGCGCCTGCTTGCGGCCGTTGAGCAGCAGCCGCAACTGGTGCATGAGATCGTGCGCGCCCGACTGGAACTGCTGGCCGATGCCGGGCAGGTCGTCGCGACAGGCCAGCACGACCTGGCCGCGCAAGGCCGCGCACATGCGCTCGACCAGCCAGCTCATATGCGGCGGGAACACCACCGAAAAGGCCAGCGCGGCCACCAGCATCGATGCCACCACGGCGATACCGTTGTTGATCAGCAGATCGGGCGTGTAGGCAATCACGTTGTCCGGGCCCGCGAGCAGACACAGAAATACCGAGAATCCGACCCCGAAACCAGCGATGCGCGCACGGGTGGCGAAGAACGCGCCCAGCGCGAGCGCCGGCGCCAACGCCGCGCAGAGCAGCGGGAAGCCATCGACGTTCGGGTAGACGTAGCACGTCAGCAGATAGCCGACGACGGTCGCGCAGCTCGCGCCCGCCGCCATCTGGAACGCCATGCGCGTCGCGCGCGGCGCCGATGAGGTCAGCGCGCAGGTGATGGCGGCGGCGATCATCGCGAGGCCGCCGCTCGGCCAGTCGGTCTCGATCCAGAACCAGCCGACGGCCGCCACCACCACCGCCGTGCGCATGAAGGTGAACGCCACCACGTACCAGCTGGTGCGCGGCACGTAGCGCGTGATGCGCGGCTCGGGCGGCAGGCCGGCTTGCGTCAGCGAGGCCCAGGTGCGGCTGTAGCGGGCGATTTCGGCGCTGAAGCGGTAGATCAGTTCGGCGGATGTATCGAAGTCCTGGAGCGTCTCGGGCGGCGCTGTTTCGAGCGGCCGACGCGTCTCGCGAACGTGACGCGGCAGCGTGCGCTGGAACGATTCGAGATCCTGCGCGAGGCGCAGCGCGTAGGCGCGGTCCGATTCCTTGAGGCTCGGACGTTGCGCGAGTATCGCCGCAAGTTCGCTGAAATAGGGGGCAAGCGGTGCGATCGAATCGTCGCTCCAGCGCAGGCGCTTCTTCAACTGACGCAGGGCATGCAGGCGCGCGCTCGCATCCATGAACTCGCCGTTCAGACGTGCGAGCAACTGGCTGCGCGAGCGCATGGTCGGATCTTCGAAAAATGAGAAAGCGCGCGTGGCTTCGAAGCCGACGATTTCATCGACGAGTTTCGCGAATCGCCCTTCGAACGCGTCCCTTTCGAGGCCGCCGGACAGCACTCGCGCAGCGAACGCAGTAAAATCGAGATACCGTGTGCGCAAGGTGCGCTCAAGCACCGAGCCTGATTGCCGGGGCACGATAACCGCACTGACGACCCCGGAACACAGAATCCCCACGGCGACCTCGGCACCGCGCCCGAGAGCGGCCAGAAACAGGCCATTGGGCTGCAACACGAGCGGAATGCCGATCAGCGCAGCGGTGTAACCGGCCAGCACGAACGCGTACCAACGAAAATGTCGATTGCGCATGGCAGCGGCCGTACAGGCGGCCACCCACATCGTCATCCCGGCGATATAGAGTTCGGGCTGCTGGATGAATACGGCCCCGAGCACCACCGCCGCCACCATGCCCACCGCCGTCCCGACGATGCGGTACACGCTCTTCGCGAACACCATGCCGGACAGCGGCTGCATCAGCACGAACACCGTGGTCATCGCAATGCGCGGCTGCGGCAGGTCGAGCAGCATCGCAATGCCCATCGCCAGCAATCCCGCCGTCACCGTTTTCAGCAAATGCAGCCAGATCGCGCCGTGCGTGGCCTGCCAGTCGCGCAGGGCAAGCCGCGCGGCACGCCAGATAATTTCGACGCGACGACGCGGGTCGGTCGCACGATGTATCGTTGGCTGCCGGTTCATGGGAAACGCACTACTTTTGGATTGATACGATGATTACGGATAACGCGACGCTGCCATGGCAGGTCGTCTGTCGATGTCAATGCGCAAGCGCAAACCTGGATCGGCAAAGCGCCGATTGTAGGATCGCCAATAAAGCGAATTAACGGGACCGGCAAGGAACGTCCGTTCCAGATCGCTCAACAATGCCAGGGCCCGCGAGGCGGACAATATCGTTTTCGTGCCAAACAAGAAGTTCTTAAAGAAGGTCTGATGGATACGCTACAAAACATGCGGGTGTTCGTCCGCGTCGTCGAAGCCGGCAGTTTCACTGCCGCGGCCCAATCGCTCGATTCGACGACGGGCGCCATGTCGCGCGCGGTGTCGGAACTGGAGGCGCATCTGCGCACGCGCCTGCTCAACCGGTCGACGCGCCGGCTCGCGCTGACACCGGCAGGCGAGCGCTACCTGAAGCGCTGCGGGCAGATTCTCGCGGATGTGGATAGCGCGGAAGAGGAAGCGAGTTGCGCGCATGAGCGTCCGGCTGGCGCGCTGCGCATGCATAGCTTCGCGAGTATTGGGCAGCAGTACGTACTGCCTGCGATCTCGCGCTATCGCGCCTTGCATCCCGAAGTCACGGTGGAATTGACGCTTTCGCAACGCCTGCCCGATCTGTTCGAGGGCAGCAGCGATGTATCCGTGGTGACGGCCGCTTCGTTGCCGAATTCGGATCTGGTCTCGCATCAGCTGGGGTCGACGTACAGCATTCTGTGTGCATCGCCGGGATATGTGCATACGCACGGCGCGCCGCGCACGCCGGCGGACCTGGCCCATCACGACTGCCTGATTCTCAAGACGCCGACTTCGGACGCGCACGAATGGACGCTCGAAGGCCCGGACGGCAGCGTCGAAATGCACGTCGACGGGCCGGTTCAGGTGAATATCGCCGAATCGCTCGCGGTGGCAATTCGCGAAGGGATGGGTATCGGCACGTTGCCGGTGTATGCGGCGATCGAAGGACTGCGTAACGGCACGCTGGTGCGTGTGTTGCCGCAGCACATTCTGCAGAAGAGCAATGTGTATGCGCTGTATCCGTCACGCAAGTTCGTCGATGCAAAGACGAAGACGTGGGTGGAGTTTCTGCGCGCGCATCTTCCGCAAGTGATTGCGCGCGATATGGCGTTGCTGGAAGAACTGACTCAAGAACAGCTCGCCGATGCTGTGGCATTGGCGCCGCAAGTTGCACCGGATGCGGAGCAGAATTCCGCAGGTTGATGATTTGAGTTTGCTGAATGCAAAAAGCCGTCCCTGTGGGACGGCTTTTTTGTGCGGGCTTCGTGGTGCCTGCATCTGCGCGTGCTTTTCCG